>CAJOIP010000007.1 GCA_905234785.1 uncultured Eggerthellaceae bacterium | reverse complement strand
TCACATGACATGTCGGCAACCCTGCCCGCCAGAATCTGCATTGCATCCATAAGCATTCGATAAAAGGCTTAGAAATGCAACGACTTAAAGATAGGAGCGATTCATGGCGAGCGAAGCCGAGGAACTGAGGCAAGTGGGCGAACGCATGCGCGGGCTGCGCGAGGCGTGCGATGTGACGGTCGAGGAAATGGCCGCCGATTTGGAAGTCGACGTCGAGCGCTACAAGCGCTGGGAAGAGACCGGCGCGGGCGTGCCCATTTCGGCCGTGTACCACATGGCGCGCAAGTTCGGCGTGGAGTTCACCGAGATCCTGACCGGCACCGCCGCCAAGCTCGACACCTATCAGGTGGTGCGCGCCGGCGAGGGCAAGGAAGTCGACCGCTACCCCGACTACCACTACGACGACTTGGCGTGGCGCATCCGCGACAAGATCATGCAGCCGCTCGAGGTCGTGCTCGACCCGACCGACGAGCCCGCGAAGCTCGTCACCCACGGTGGCCAGGAGTTTAATTTAGTGCTCGAGGGTACCGTCATCGTGCACATCGGCGACGACGAGATGGAGCTGAACCCCGGCGATAGCGTGTACTTCAACCCGCAGCTTCCCCATAGCCAGCGGTGCGGCAGCGACGTTCCTGCTCGATTCGTCACAGTGATAGCGGAGTAGCGTTATGGATTACATACTGAAGAAGTACTGCCCGCGGGTTGAATTCGAGTCCTATGAGGACTTCTACGTGAACTTCCGCATCAACGTGCCCGACGACTTCAACTTCGGCTACGACGTCGTGGACGAGTGGGCGCGCGTCGAGCCCGACAAGCGCGCCCTTCTGTGGTGCAACGACGCCGGCGAGGAGCGCACGTTCACGTTCACCGACATCAGCCGGCTTTCCAACAAGACGGCGCACGCGTTCAAGAAGCTCGGCATCGGCAAGGGCGATATCGTCATGTGCATCATGCGCCGCCGCTGGGAATACTGGGTGGTCGCAAGCGCGCTCTGCAAGCTGGGCGCCACGGTGGTTCCCGCGTCGCTGCAGCTGACGACGCACGACATCGAGTACCGTGCCAACAAGTGCAACGTGAAGATGATGGTCTGCGTCACCGACGACTATGTGTGCTCGCAGGTGGAAGGCGCGCTGCCCACATCGCCCTCCATCGAGAACCGCATCTGCGTGGCGGGCACTCGCGAAGGCTGGCTCAGCTTCGACGAGCTCATCGCCGACGAGCCCGACACGTGGGAGCGCCCGACGGCGGGCTCGCCCGAGGCCGTCACCAGCAAGGACATCATGCTCATCTACTTCACGAGCGGCACGACCGGCAACCCCAAGCCCGTCATGCACAACTACGCGCACCCGCTCGGGCACATCCTGACCGCCAAGTACTGGCAGCAGGTGCGTGAGAACTGCCTGCACATGTCGGTCACCGACAGCGGTTGGGCGAAGTTCGGCTGGGGCAAGATCTACGGCCAGTGGATTGCCGGCGCCACCATCTTCGCCTACGACATGGACAAGTTCGTGCCCGCCAAGCTGCTGCAGCACATGCAGGACTACCAGCTGACCACGTTCTGCGCGCCGCCCACGATGTACCGCTTCATGCTGCAGGAGGACGTGGCGGCCTACGACCTTTCCAGCATCCAGAACTTCGCGACGGCGGGCGAGCCGCTCAACGCCGAGGTTTCCATCAAGTGGGAGAAGCTCACGGGCAAGAAGATCCGCGAGGGCTTCGGCCAGAGCGAGGGCCCCGTGCTCATCGCCACCTTCCCGTGGATCGAGCCGCATCCCGGCTCGCTCGGCAAGCCGTCGCCGCTGCTGAACATCCGCCTGCTCGACGACGACGGCCACGAGGTGCCCGATGGCGAAGAGGGCGCCGTGTGCGTGACCAGCCTGAAGCAGGCATACCCGCCCGGGCTGTTCGTGGGATACTACGGCATGCCCGACGAAACCGCCGAGGCGGTCGGCGGCGAGTACTACAACCTGCACGACATGGCCTGGCGCGACAGCCAGGGCTACATCAGCTTCGTCGGCCGCAATGACGACGTCATCAAGTGCTCGGGGTACCGCATCAGCCCGTTCGAGGTGGAAAGCGCGCTCGTGAAGCACGACGCGGTCATCGAATGCGCCGTCACCGCCGCGCCCGACCCCATCCGCGGCCTGGTCGTGAAGGCGACCGTGGTGCTCGCGGCCGGCTGGGAGCCCTCCGACGAGCTGACGCGCGAGCTGCAGACCTGGGTGAAGCACGAGACGGCGCCCTACAAGTACCCGCGCATCGTGGAGTACACCGACGAGCTGCCCAAGACCATCGGCGGCAAGATCAAGCGCAAGCTCATCCGCACCCAAGACGGCGTGACGGATTAAATGTGAATCGGCAGGGCAGTGCGCGACGATTCGCTATACTGCCAATGCAGCACGTAAGTGCCTCGAAAGGACTAGGACGGCGCCACGTCCCGAACCTGGTCAGGTCCGGGAGGAAGCAGCCATAAGGGGCCTCTGACGAGCGTCCTAGTCTTCTCGGGGCACTTTTTCATGTCACGGGCTAACTGATTGCTTCCTGTCATTCCGAGCATAGCGAGGAATCTCCGCGAAGTGGCCAATGGGAAAACGCATGGGTTTCATCGAATTCATCATCAGCTTCCTGAAAGATCCGCGCACCTACATCGCGGCGTGGATCATCGCGCTCGGCCCCGTGCTCGTGTACTGCCCGCTGTTCCTCGTGGTGTTCATCGAGACGGGCGTCGTGTTCTTCCCGTTTTTGCCGGGCGACTCGCTGCTGTTCGCGTGCGGCGTGTTCTCGCATCCGGGCATGTACGACGGCCTGCCCGACGGCGAGGGGCTGAATCTCATCGCGTCGTTGCTCGTGTTCTACGCGGCGGCGATTCTGGGCAACACCTCGAACTACTGGATCGCCCGCTTCTTCGGCGCCCGCATCATCGACTCGGGCAAGGTGAAGGCGCTCACGCCCGAGCGCATGCGCAAGCTCGACGAGTTCTTCGAGAAGTGGGGCGGCCTGACCATCGTCATCACGCGCTTCATGCCGTTCTTCCGCACGTTCGCGCCGTTCATCGCGGGCACCGGCCACATGAACTTCGGCAAGTTCACGCTGTTCAACGCCATCGGCGGCATCAGCTGGGTGTCGCTGTTCGTGCTGGTGGGCTACTTCTTCGGCAGCGTGCCGTTCGTGCAGGAGCACTTCAGCACCATCGTGCTGGCCATCATTCTGGTGTCGGTGCTCCCCGCCATCATCGGCGCCGTGAAGGGCGCGCTCGCTTCTCGCAAGAAGTAGGATGCTTGCCCGCCCGGCAAATCGGGCCGTGTTCTTCCGCTTGGGCATAGATCTGGCGGTTTAGGGAATGCCTAGGTGCAAAACCCTGAATCTCGAGCAACGAATGTTCCAGATTGCGGGTTTTGCACCCGAAAACGGGTAAGTTGCGCTCTTTGCAAGATTGTTTGCCCTGGTCGCAATAAATAACACCAAAATGGTCAGGTTCAAGACTCGCAATTTCGAACATTCGATGCACGAGATTGCGGGTTCTGCACCCGAAGTTGTTTCAGATTGCGGGTCTTGCACCCGAAGTGCCCCAGATTGCGGGTTCTGCACCTACGCCCCCAGTTTCGCTTGGGCGCGGGTTCGGTAAGATATACAATCAAGAACTTGAAGCACCATTTGGCTTGAATCAGAAGAGAGCTTGCATATGGCTGAAGCACTGTATCGCAAATACCGTCCGCAGGTGTTCGAGGACGTGGTGGGGCAGGAGCCCATCGAACGCACGCTGAAGAACGCCATCGCGCAGGACAAGGTTTCGCACGCGTACCTGTTCTGCGGGCCGCGCGGCACGGGCAAGACCACCACGGCCCGCCTGTTGGCGAAGGCGCTGCTGTGCCAAAGCGGGCCCACGCCCGACCCGGACGGCACATGCGAGGACTGCGAGCTCATTGCCGAGGGCGCCCATCCCGACGTGTACGAGCTCGATGCGGCAAGCCGTACGGGCGTGGAAAACGTCCGCGAGGAGATCATCAGCCGCGTGCAGTTCGCGCCGACGCGTGGGCGGTACAAGGTCTATATCATCGACGAGGTCCACATGCTGTCGACGGCCGCGTTCAACGCGCTGTTGAAGACGCTGGAAGAGCCGCCGTCGCATGTTGTGTTCATCCTCTGCACGACCGATCCGCAGAAGGTCCCTGAGACCATCCACTCGCGTTGCCAACGCTTCGACTTCCGCCGTATCGCCCCCGAGACCATGGTGTCGCGGCTCGGCGCCATCTGCATGGCCGAGGACGTCGAGTTCGAAGGCGAGGCGCTCGACCTCATCGCGCAGCGAGCCGAAGGCGGCCTGCGAAACGCACTGACGTCGCTCGAGCAGATCATCGCCTACGAGGGCGGGAAGGTGACGCTGAAAGGAGCCGAGTACCTGCTCGGTTCCATCGATTCCAGCGATTTGGCCGAGATCATGGCGCATGTGGGCAGCCGCGACATCGCGAGCTGCTTCCGCTGGGTGGCTGCGTATGTGGAAACCGGCGCCGATTTGGCCCAGTTCGTGCGCGACATGGCCGAGCACGTGCGCAACCTGTACGTCATGGCGCTCGTGGGCGACGACGCCGAGATCGAGGTGTCGGAAACGACGCGCCGCCAGCTTGCAAACGAGCTGCAGTGGTTCGGCGCCGACCGCGCCAGCCGCCTGCTCGGCGTGCTGGGCGACCTGACCGCCGAGCTGAAGACGACGTCGAACCCGCGTCTGGCGTTCGAGATCGCGCTCACGCGCATGGTGCGCCCCGATTCCGACTTGACGCTGGAAGCGCTGGCCGAGCGCATCGAGGCGCTCGAGTCGGGCTATTCGGCCGTGGCGCACGTCGTGAGCGAGGCGCCGGCTGCTGCGCAACAGGCCGCATCCGCAGAGGCGCGATTCGTTGCGCCCGAGCCCGTTCCTGCGACCGATCGCATTCCGGCCGATTCCGTAGGGGCGCGCTCCGTGCGCCCGGCGAGCGAGGCTCGCGCGGAGGAGGCTGCTGCATATGCCGAGGCTGCAACCCCGTTCGGGTCGCAACCGTCCCAGGGCGTCGCAAGCGACGCCGGGCGCTCGGAGAGCGCCCCTACGGGAGATGTTGCCGCGCAGGGGTCGTCAGGCCGTTCGCAGCCGTCAGCGCTCGACGCCCTTTCCAACCCCGCGGCGCTGCAGCGCATCTGGCAAGCTGCGCTCGCGGCCGTGAGGAAGGAAAAGCAAGCGTATGGCGTGCTGTTCATGGGCACGAAGGCGCGTTTCGACGAAGCGGCCGGCATGGTGAAGGTCGTGTTCCCGGCAGAAAGCGCATTCGCGTTCAATGCGGTGCAGAAGCCCGACGTGCAAGACGCGCTGGCCGGCGCCCTGCGCAAGGCTGCGGGTGCCGATGTCCCGTTCGCGTACGAGCAAGCCGGCAACGCGGCTGCGCAACCGGTTGCCAAGGCCGAGCCGAAGCCTGAGCCTGAACCTGTGCCCCAGCCCGAGCCCCAGCCCGAGCCCCAGCCGACACCCGAGCCGGATCCGGTTCCATACGACCAGGTTCCCTACGAGGACATTCCCTATGAGCCCGTTCCTTACGAGGACCTTGAGCCCGCGAAGCCAGATGCATCCACGGCGCCGTCGCCGACCGACAACGCAACCCCCGACGGCGTGGACGACATCGAGGCCATGCTGCAAGCGGGTTTCGGCGGAAACGTGGTCTTCAGCGAGGTTGACGAGTAAACCATCATCCAAACGGCCTTAGGCTGTTTGGATGACAGAGCGAAAGGAAGCGCACCATGGACATGAACCAGATGATGCAGCAAGCACAGAAGATGCAGCTCGAGCTCGCACGCGCGCAGGAAGAGATCAAGGACATGACGTTCACCGCAACGGTCGGCGGCGGCATGGTCGAGGCCACGGCAGCAGGCGACGGCTCCATCCAGTCGATTGCCATCAAGCCCGAAGTGGTCGACCCTGACGACGTCGACATGCTGCAGGACCTCGTGCTCGCAGCCGTGAACGAGGCGCTGCGCGGCGTGGCCGAACAGGGCGAGGCGCGCCTTGCTTCCGTGACCGGCGGTATGTCCATTCCCGGGCTGTTCTAATGAGCCAGATACCCTGCAACTCTCGTCCTGCCCTAGCCGCTTTCGCTGTCATGCCAGCTTTTCCCCATGTCATCCCGGTTTCCCCCCGTGTCAGCCCGGTTTCCCCCTGTGTCATCCCGGTTTCCCCCTGTGTCATCCCGAGCGTAAGCGAGGGATCTCCGCGAAGCGCGAGGAGGTCGCAATGAGCCAGGCTCCCGCACTGCAGAAGCTGCTCGACGAGCTCGAGCGGCTGCCCGGCATCGGCTCGAAGTCGGCTCAGCGCATCGCGTACTGGATGATGAACACCGACAGCGCCACCGTGCTGCGCCTTGCCGAGGCCATCACCGAAGTGAAGAGCACAGTGCATTTCTGCTCGCGTTGCTTCAATTACGCCGAGGACGACCTGTGCGAAATCTGCCAATCGGACAGGCGCGATGAGGGCGTCATCTGCGTGGTGGCCGAACCGCGCGACATCGCGGCCATCGAGCGCACGGGCGCATTCTCGGGCTTGTACCACGTGCTCGGCGGCGAGTTGGCGCCTATGGAAGGCATCGGCCCCGACGAGCTGCGCATCGCCGACCTGCTTCGGCGGCTGGCGTCGGAGGACGTACGGGAAATCATCCTGGCCACGAACCCCAACGTGGAGGGCGAAACCACGGCGGCCTACATCGCGCGCCTCGTGAAGCCGCTCGACATAACGGTGTCGCGCCTGGCCAGCGGCATGCCCGTCGGCGGCGAGCTCGACTTCGTCGACGAGGTCACGCTTTCGCGGGCCATCGAGGCGCGCCGCGAGCTTTAGCGCGAGCCACATGGTCCAATATGCGTTTACGCAGGTGAATGGGCTAAAAATTGTCGTTGTTTCGAGGGTGAACGGTGCTATAATGCCTGTCAGCGGAAATCGCCTTTTCAATGACGTGAAGCTTGTTTCTGGGAGGGGACGAACTTCACCGTCTTCTTGGAGAGGAAGCGCCGGCACACCTACATGGTATGTCGGCGCTTCTTATTTTGTTTCGTCGTTCTACGAACGGCGAAGTATGCCAACGCTGCGGCTGCCAGTGGCATTCAACTTGTCTTTCGAGCCTTCGCTTGCGCCACGAAGGGCGCGGCGTTCGCGGCTCAAGCCAATCTTGGGCACCACAGACGCCCTCGCTGACTTACTACGCCAACCTGGAACGTTAGAATGGGTATTGGAACTAGTTCGTGAAAGGGTTGCGAGATGGCGCATATTAATCGGCCGCAACATCGGCCGCCGCAGGACATGATGTGCCCGATGCTTCAGGTGTCGGACGGCTGCACGCACGGGAAGTGCCGCTTCTGCGACATCTACACGGGCGTGCCGTTCCGCTCGTCGCCCATGGAGGAAATCGTCGAGGACATCGAAGAGATCGCGCGCACGGCCACGGCGCTGACGCGGCGCATATACCTGACGGGAGGAAATCCCCTCGCGCTGCCGAACGAGCGGCTGCTCGAGATCTTCGACGCCGTGGAAGCGCGCATTCCCACGGTGAACAGCTACGGCGGGTTCTGCCGCATCATGGACATCGCGCGCAAAACTGATTCCGAGCTTGCCGAGCTGGCTTCCCGCGGCGTCAACGACCTGGCCATCGGCGCCGAGAGCGGCTGGGACGAGGTGCTGGCCTTCATGGAAAAGGGCCAGACGGCCGCCGACCTGGTCGAACAGGGCGAACGCCTGCATAAGGCGGGCATCGACTTCACGTTCTTCTACCTGGCGGGCCTGGCCGGAGCGGGGAAGGGGACCGAAAACGCGCTGGCATCGGCCAAGGCGTTTAGCGCCGCACGTCCGCGAACCATCCTCATCGTTACGCTGACGCCGACGAAGACGTGGCCGCTTGCCGAAGACATCGCCGCCGGACGCTGGTCGCCCGCTGGCGAGGTCGAGGCGGCACAGGAGATCCGCACGTTCATCGAGCATCTCGACTGCCCGGCGAAAATCGTCTGCTCGCACGATTCCGACATCATACGATTCGACGGCTTGCTGCCAGGCGATAAGGAAAAAATGCTGCAGCTCATGGATGCGTACATCCCCAAAATGAACGAGCGTTCGGCGCGCCTGCTGCGCGAGATGATCCACAAGGCAACGTTCTGAACAAGGCGGAAAGCCCCCTTTCGTGCCTCATTCTGGATTGTGGTACCCTTGCACACACTGACCTTTAGTACACGGAGGTATTTCCATGGCATATGAGATCAAGGACATCAACCTGGCGGACGCGGGCCTGGCGCGCATACTCTGGGCCGAGCGAGACATGCCGGTGCTCACGCGCATCCGCGAGCGCTTCGAGGCCGAAAAGCCCCTGGAAGGCGTGCGCATCGGCGCGTGCATGCACGTCACCACCGAGACCGCCAACCTCATGCGCGCGCTCGTGGCGAGCGGGGCGAAGGTGACGCTGTGCGCGAGCAACCCGCTCTCGACGCAGGACGACACGGCCGCATCGCTCGTGCGCGACTTCGGCATCGACGTGTACGCGCTGGCCGGCGAGGACGCCGACACCTACAACGCCCACATCGACGCGGTTGTCGCCACCGACCCGCAGATCATCATGGACGACGGCGCCGACCTCGACACCGCGCTGCACACGCGCTTCCGCGAGAAGCTCGCAGGCGTCATCGGCGGCACCGAGGAGACTACGACCGGCGTCGTGCGCCTGGCCGCCATGGCCGCGGAAGGGGCGCTCGGCTACCCCGTCTTCAACATCAACGACGCCAACACGAAGCACTTCTTCGACAACCACTACGGCACGGGCCAGTCGACCCTCGACGGCATCGTGCGCGCCACGAACCGGCTGCTGTGCGGGCGCACCATCGTCATCTCGGGCTACGGCCACTGCGGGTCCGGCCTGGCGCTGCGCGCGAAGGGCATGGGCATGGACGTCATCGTCTGCGAGGTCGACCCCCTGAAGGCGCTCGAGGCCCACATGGAGGGCTACCGCGTCATGAAGGCCGAAGAGGCGGCGAAATACTGCGACGTGTGGGTCACCGTCACCGGCGACTGCAAGGTCGTCGACGCGCCGGCGTTCGAGAACATGAAGGACGGCGCGATACTCTGCAATTCGGGGCACTTCGACTCCGAGATCAACATCGGCTGGCTCGAGGAGCATTCCACCGGCAAGGTCGAGCTGAAGCCGCTCGTCGAGGAGTACACGCTCGAAGACGGCCGCAAGATCGTGCTTTTGGCGCAGGGCCGCCTCGTGAACCTGGCGTGCGCCGAGGGGCACCCGGCTTCCGTCATGGACATGAGCTTCGCGAACCAGGCGCTTGCGGCAGAGTACCTGTACCAGCATGCAAGCGAGCTGGAAAACAAGGTCTACGACGTGCCCGCCGAGATTGACGACGGCGTGGCGAAGGTGAAGCTGGAAACGCTCGGCGTGGAGATCGACGAGCTCACCGAGGAGCAAATCGCCTACATGAACAGCTGGAAGTTCTAGGGGGATCGCATGATTGACGGACTGTACGACGTTGCGGTCGACACGCCGAAACTGCACAGGCGCGGCACGCTGTCGTTGAAGAGCAACGAGGGGGCGATTGCCGGCGTTCTGAACGTCGGCGACCTCGAGGACGCGCGATTCGCGGGCATGTGCGCCGACAAGGAGTTCACGTTCGAAGGGTCTGGCGAGTTTCCCTCGGTGGGGCAGATCGACTACGTGGCCAAGGGAAGCGTCTGGGGCAACTCGATCGATGTTACGTGCGAGACGAGCATCGGCGTCATCACCATCTTCGGCACGCAGATCGGCTCGTCAGCCGGCGCGGTCGTCAGCTCGCACGAGTTCGTGATGTCCGCTTCCACCGGAGATTTCACCAGCGGGTCCGACACCATGTACTCGGGCCTTTACGCAGACGGAAGCTAGTTTCTCGCTTTCAGTTGTGCCACGGTTTTCGCAATCCGGGCGGCCTGCAACGAGCGGGCCGCCCGATTATTTATGGGGGCTTGGTGAAGATAGTTTGCTCGTTTCCCAACAATCAGCGTTTGACCTGGGAATTTACCACTTGTCAATAAAAATATGCGCTTGCATTTCGGCTCTCTCGCTATAATTCCCTGCGGCTCACGATACGTGGGCTTTGTTGTGTAAGGGACACAACATGTGGGATGGGGAAGGACCGGCACCCCATATTGAACGCCGGGAGCCGCGAGGGGGCGGCGCGTAAGAAGAAGGAAGCTGTGGTAGACCAGTTTTTCTCGCAGGTGTCGTTTGTCGACGTCTTCAACTTCAGCGTGTTTCTGATTTTCACCATTTGTTTCGCCTATCAGCTGTATTACGTGTTCAACGTGCTGACCACCAAGCCCAAAGAGCTCACGGCAAGCAAGAACCACCGGTACGCCGTGCTCATCTCGGCGCGTAACGAGGCAGCCGTCATCGGCAACCTCATCCATTCCATCAAGGTGCAGAACTATCCGCAGGAACTCATCGACATCTTCGTGATCGCCGACAACTGCACCGACAACACGGCCGAGATCGCCGAGGAGGCCGGCGCCACGGTGTTCCGCCGCTTCAACGACGAGCTCATCGGCAAGGGCTACGCGCTCGACTTCGCGATCAAGACCATCCTTTCGCGCTACGCCGACCGTGGTTACGAGGCCTACTTCGTGTTCGACGCCGACAACGTGCTTGACGTGAACTACTTCCGCGAGATGAACAAGACGTTCGACAACGGCGCCATGGCGTCGACGAGCTACCGCAACTCGAAGAACTACGATTCGAACTGGATTTCCGCCGGCTACGCAACGTGGTTTTTGCGCGAGGCGAAGTTCCTCAGCCAGGCTCGCCTGAACCTGAACACGAGCTGCGCCATCTCCGGCACGGGATTCTTCATCAGCGCCGAGATCATCAACAAGGTCGGCGGCTGGAAGTGGCACCTGCTGACCGAGGACATCGAGTTTTCCACCTCGAGCATCATCGACGGCCTGCGCATCTCGTACTGCCCGACCGCGGTGCTCTACGACGAGCAGCCCATCACGTTCCGCGATTCGTGGAACCAGCGCTTCCGCTGGGCGAAGGGCTTCTACCAGGTGTTCGGCAAGTACGCCGGCCAGCTGGTGCGCGGCATCTTCACGCAGACCAAGGGCCACAAGTTCGCGTGCTACGACATGCTGATGACCATTTCGCCGGCCATGCTGCTGACGATCATCTCGGTGCTGTTCAACGGCACGATTCTGGTGCTCGGCCTGACGGGGGCCATGTCGACGGGCGTCATGGTGGCCTCGTCGGTATCGTCGCTTGCGTTTTGCGTGCTCAGCTACGTCGTGGTCATGTTCATGTTCGGCGTGCTGACCACGTTCGTGGAATGGGATTCCATCCGCTCCACCACGGGCAAGAAGATCCGCTACATGTTCACGTTCCCGTTCTTCATGCTGACCTACATTCCCATCGCGCTGGTCGCGCTGGTGAAGAAGGCCGAGTGGAAGCCGATCACGCACACCATCGCCATGTCGGCCGAAGATTTCGCCGACGCCAAATCGTCGGACGCGCTCGTTGCGGGAGCGAACGCCGAGCGATAATCGGTCGATAATCCGTTGGAAACCGAAGGTCCGGCAGCGCAAAGCTGTCGGGCTTTCGTCGTTTTTAGGCGCATGTGCGTCGGGTTGCGGTGGCTCGTTTGTCGGATGGGCACGCGTATCGTGGCGCCATGGGCGATTTTCAGGGCACGGTTCGACAGGCATTGCGGTTCGCCGCGGAGGTGGCGGCCGAGACGCTATGGCCGACGCGCTGCGCGTTGTGCGATGCGCTGGGCGAAGTGCTCTGCGAGCGCTGTGCTGCGCAGCTGCCCAGCGTGGATTGGTGGCGCGCCTGCCGTCGCTGCGGGTCGCCGTTCGGGTTCGTGCAGTGCGATGTTTGCAATCCCATAGCCCTCGGCCGTCTGGGGCGCAAGAGCCTTCCGTTTGAAGCATGCGCGAGCGCTGTGATCTTCGGCGAAGAGGCGGGCAGGGTCGTGCGCGTGTTCAAGGATCAGGGCGAGCAACGCCTTTCGGCTGTGATGGCGTCGGCGATGGCGCAGATGGTTCCGCCCGATTGGCGCTTCGACGCCGTGACGTATGTGCCGGCGACGCTCGCAGCCTACCGCCGTCGCGGGTACGACCACGCGAGCCTCATCGCCCACGATGTGTCAGCCGAGCTTGGCATGCCGTGTGCGGACACCCTGGCGCGTCCCAAAACGCGCGACCAGCGCGCGCTTTCCGGAGCGCAACGCATTGCCAACCTCGCCGGGCGCTTCAAAGTGCTCGAGGGCGACGTGCCGTCCCGCATCCTGCTCGTCGACGATGTTTTCACGACTGGTTCCACATTATGCGCCGCCACCGACGCCCTTCTCGCCGCAGGCTGCGAAACCGTCTACGCCCTCACCTACGCCCGCGTCTAAACGCGTGTGAGAAAGCAGAGGATGGCGGGGGATTGCTCGTGCAGGGGGTAGGGCAGTCCGACGACGTGGAATTCCAAATGCGTCCACGCATGGTCGTCATCGCTCGCATAATCGAAGTACACGTCCTGCTCGGTGCCGCTGTCGGTCGGCGTCATCGATCCGCCGGCGTATACGCCCCAGCCGCGCGTTTCGTCAAGCGATCCCTCGAACGTGCGCCCGTCGAACGCGAACGTGAAAGTGCCGTCCTCGCGGATTTCAAGCGAACCGTCAGCCGGCGCCTTCCCGTCGGGATACCGCCCGGCGATGAGCTCGCGGTCGCCTTCGGTCATCTTCCACGTGCCGACGAATTCCTCGGCCACCCACCAGGGAGTGCCGCCATAATCGAGGATGGCGCCCATGCCCACGAGGTTGCCAGTCTCGGGCACGAGCGGCACTTCTCGGCCGTGCTGGTTCACGGTGCGCTGGCGCGGCCCCGACTCGATCGTCGCCGAAGCGGCCGTGTAGGCGGGCACCATCGACATGATGTCGGCGGTGTAATGGCCGTCGATCTTGCGCGTGCGCGGGTCGCATTCAAGGCGCACGAGCCGCCCGTCCTCCAACCGCATGTCGTAGAAGTTGTAGCGCAAACCCGCCTCGAGGAAGCACACGGCGCCCTCGTCTATGACCGCAGCGTCGCCCAGCTGCCCGTCTTTGCCGACAAGCGTGCCGCTTACGCTCATGCGCATTTTGTACGCCTGGTTCTTGGTATGCGCCCGATAGCTCTCGGCCGCGGGCGCGGGCAGGCCGGTGGCGCCGTCAATCGAGCACGCGCGCTCGAACAGGATGCGGTCGTAGCTCGCCAGGCAATCGCGGTCGGCCATGGTGACCGCAGTCGGATTGCTCGGGAACGCCCAGGTCGTGTACGGCGCGCTCGGCGCGAATCCCTCTTCGAACTCCTTCACCAGCTTCACTTCGCCGTCGAGCTTGAACACGGCGGTCGGGTAGTTTTCGGAATTGCGGTCCCCGAACCCGTACACGTACCAGTTCCCGCCCGAGCGCACGAGGCTCGGCATGTAGTCCTGGAGGTGCATGTCGTAGAACCACGGATAGTTCGCCGCTTCTCCCGTCGGCGCGAAGTCGGCGCCTTCCCCCATGCCGACCTCGACGGCGAACATCCAGCCGGCGGTCGCGTTCGACGTGTTGGGCGACGTGCCGAGCAGGCCCTGCGGACGCGCGTCATCGTCGTGGGTGCGCGTCACGCGCACCGAGCGCCCCTGCGCATCGCCGGGCAACGCGTACGTTTTGCCGTATTCCAATTGCGCGATGAACTCGTCGGGAAGCGCCTTGCACGTGTCGGCGAACAGCTCGGGGTGCTCGTCGTAGGGAAGCGAGACGTACATGCCCTGGTACGTGTCGGCATGCGAGAGGTCGCTGCTGTCGAAATAGATCTTCATGCCCAGGTAGTCGGCCGTCCACGCCAGCGCGCCGTTCGCCGCGGGGTCTTCCAACTTGCCGCGCACGATTTGCGCCACGTCTTCGCTTTCTTCGAACATGCCCTCGAAGTAGTACTTCTCGTGCATCGCCGCATCGACGAGGTCGGGCAGCTGCGCCGTGTCGGTGACAAGGTCGCCAAGCGCGAGCTCCTTGCCCGTGGCGGAGTCGTAGACGTGCGAGGCGAAGCTCAGCTTCTTGCCCCAGCCGTCGATCTCGGAGACGCTCGTTTCCAGAAGGCACGTCAGGTTGCTGTCGGCGCGCGTCACGGCAGCCTGGCTGATGAAATTGATGAAGTCGATCGCCTGCACCGTGTTGTCGACGCCGCCGAGCAGCACGTCGAGCTCGTGCCCTTCGGTCGTGCTCTGCGCGTCCGGGTCGTTCGCGTGGTCGCGCACCGTGTCGATAGTCGCCGTGGCGGCCTGCTTGTTGCGGCTCTCAAGCGCCGCCTTCAGTCCGTCGTAGCCTTCGGATTCAACGGCGACCTCGGTGTATTCGCCATAACCGCCGTGGCCCGTCTGCTCTCCGACCTCCGCATAGTCGCATTGCGTGGTGGTTACCTGAAGCTGTACCATAACGCTCACGTCCTTCTGTTCGGGGCCGTTGCCGGAAGCCGCCTGCGAACTCGCCCCCTGCGCCACGCATCCGCCAAGCGCAACGAGGCATGCGAGGGCGAGGGCAAGTGCCAGGGCCAGGGCCAGGGGGATCATGACACGGCGGGTTTCAACCATGGTGTCTCCGAACGAAACAGGCGCCAGTAATCTTGGTGATATTCTACCGAATCGATTTGCGAAAAAGGACGGACCGCCGCTTGAAGGAGGGACGCGGCGGTCCGTTGCTATAGAAGTGGCGGGACCTTATTTGGTGGAGGGAAGGGAACCCGCCGTGCTTCAGACCTTCTCGAATATAAGACATTGTCTAACAAAAGGCAATATCTAATTTGAACAAACTCAGCAACCCCTTATAGTTCGCTGGCCGGCTATTGCCGAAACACCCGATAGTCGGGTTATCCGAATAATCGATAACGGGGCATTAGAAACGTGCAACACAGCAGGCCTTGCGCGCGATTTCCCAATTTGGGCATAATAACGCCCAGCACATTTTCACGGGCTTGAAGAGGCCCAAAATGGAAGGGGGACCATTATGCAGGTTGCGAAGAACAAGAGAATTGCTGCCATCCTGGTGGCTGCGCTCGGCGTCGTGTTGGCGTTCGGGCTGACCGCATGCGGGGGAAACTCGGCTAGCTCGAGCGCTTCCAGCTCGGGTAGCTCCGCAAGCGCCAGCTCTGCCAGCGAAAGCACGTCCAGCGCAGCTACGGCCGATGACAAGGTCATCAAGGTGGGCGCCACGCCGACGCCGCATGCCGAGATCCTCAACGACGCCGTCGCGCCGCTGCTCGAGGAGGCCGGCTACACGCTCGAGGTCGTCGAATTCACCGACTACGTGCTGCCGAACACGGCGACCGAAGACGGCGAGCTCGATGCCAACTACTTCCAGCACATCCCGTACCTCGACGACTTCAACGCCGAGCAGGGCACGCACCTGGTGAACGTGGCCGGCGTGCACATCGAGCCCATGAGGATTTACGCTGGCAAGACCGCTTCGCTCGACGACTTGGCTGATGGCGCGCAGGTCGCCGTGCCGAACGACACCACCAACGAGGCGCGTGCGCTGCTGCTGCTGCAGACCGCCGGCCTCATCGAGCTGAACGATCCGACCGACCTTGCCGCCACGCCGAAGGACATCAAGTCGAACCCGAAGAACCTGCAGTTCGTCGAGGTTGAGGCTGCCACCGTCCCGACCGTCCTGCAGGACGTCGACATCGCGGTCATCAACACGAACTACGCGCTCGGTGCCAACCTCGGCAGCGACCTCATCCTGTTGACCGAGGCCGGCGACTCCCCGTACGTGAACGTGATCGTCGTGAAGGAAGGCAACGAGAACACCGACAAGACCAAGGCGCTCGTCGATGCAGTCTCGTCACAGGAGGTCAAGGACTACATCACCAAGACCTACAACGGCGAAGTCATCCCGGTGTAAACTGTAAAGACCAAGCAAGTCACAACGGATTGCCGTGTGCGGGGCCGATACGTCGGCCCCGCATGTTGCGATAAAGAAAGGTTGAGAAAGGGAAGAGGCCGATGATTGAACTGAAAGACGTGGGGAAGGTGTACCACGCCAGCGATGGCGATCACCGCGCCCTCGACCACATCAACCTGAAAATCGACGATGGCGACATCTTCGGCATCATCGGCGAGTCGGGCGCCGGCAAGTCCACGCTCGTGCGTTTGCTGAACCTGCTCGAGCGGCCGACCGAGGGCCAGATCGTCATCGACGGCGACGACATCACCAACTACGAAGGCCGCCAGCTGCGCGAACTGAGGGCCAACATCGGCATGATCTTCCAGAACTTCAGCTTGTTCCAGCAGCGCACGGTGCTGCAGAACGTCATGTTCCCGCTTGAGGTTCGCCGCGAGCCCAAGGCCCAGAACGCTGAACGCGCGCACGAGCTGCTGCGCCTCGTCAGCCTCGACGACAAGGCGTCGCGCTACCCCAGCGAGCTGTCCGGCGGCCAGCAACAGCGCGTGGCCATCGCCCGCGCGCTCGCAAACCGTCCGCGCTACATGCTCTGCGACGAGGCCACGAGCGCGCTCGACTCGCGCACGACCGTACAGGTGCTCGACTTGCTGGCGCGCATCAACGAGGAGCTGGGCGTGACGATGGTCGTCATCACGCATTCGCTCGCCGTGGCGCAGCGCATCTGCAACCGCACGGCCGTCATCGACGCCGGCCACATCGTGGAAGTGGGCGAGACCGCCGAGCTGTTCGCCAACCCCCAGAGCAAGGTCGCCCGCGAGCTGCTCGATTGGGGCTTCGAAAAGGCGCCCGATTCGGACGAATCATTTTCCTCGGAGGAAATTGATTGTTCCGAGGAGGTGGTCGCGTAATGGCCGAGTTCTTCGACAAGTACGGCGCGCTGCTCGCCCAAGGCACGGTCGACACGCTCGTCATGACCATCCTGTCGTGCCTGTTCGCCTACGTTATCGGCTTGCCGCTGGGCATTTGGTTCGCCGTCACGGCGCCGGGTGGCCTGCGCCCCAACCGCGCGGTGAACACCGTGCTTGGCTGGATCATCAACATCGGGCGCTCCATCCCGTTCATCATCTTGCTCGTGGCCATCATCCCGTTCACGCGCCTGGTCGTGGGCACGTCGCTCGGCGTGCCGGGCGCCGTCGTGCCGCTGACGGTCGCCGCCGCGCCCTTCGTCGCGCGCATCGTCGAGCAGAGCCTCGCCGAAGTGGACAAGGGCCTTATCGAGGCTGCTCACAGCTTCGGTGCTAGCAATTTCCAGATCGTGGTGAAGGTCATGCTGAAAGAATCGCTGCCCTCGCTCGTGCGCGGTGCGGCCATCACGTTCGTGAACCTGTTCGGGTATTCCGCCATGGCCGGCACGGTCGGCGCCGGCGGTTTGGGCGACATCGCCATCCGCTACGGTTACCAGCGCTTCCAGGGCGACGTCATGCTGGCGGCGGTCATCCTGTGCGTGGTGCTCGTGCAGGTGTTCCAGACCCTGGGCGACTGGCTCGCACGCAAAATCGACAAGCGCAGCTAACGTCCCCCCAGGCATGCCGCCTTCGCAGGCGTTGTTGCAGGTTTTTTCGCATTTCACGCAGCGATATTGGCTCCATGTGTAACCTGCTGCATGAATACGATGCACATGTGTATCGTATTCCCCCTTTGCATGGTGAAACCGATACACACGGACCTCATATGGCTGCATGAAACTCGAGAAAGCTATCAAAATGCAGCGATATCGACTCCGTGTGTAAGCAAGGACAATGCGTTTATGAGGCCACCTAGCCCAGTAGCCTCATAACGAGCGCGTTTGGAAGCGCTCGACGGTTCGCAAGGAATAGATGTTGCGGGCGCTTACAGCGGCTTGTCGGAAAGGGCGCGGTGCACTTCGCCCTTGCCGAGCTCGAGCACGCGGATTTCGTCGCCTGGGCGCACGATGCCGGGTTCCACGACCCAGCCGAAGATGCCCTCGCGTGGGAAGATGCAGTCGCCGGCCAGGTAGTAGATGGCGCAGCGCGTGTGGCAGATCTTGCCGATTTGCGAAATCTCGACCTTCGCCGTGCCGACTTGCACGAGCGTGCCAAGCGGCATGCCCTTGATGTTGACGCCCTGCGTGGTGATGTTCTCGGCGAAGTCGCCGAAGCCCACGTCGAGGCCGTGTTCGCGCGCTACGTCGATTGACTCTTCGGCCAAGAACGACACCTGGCGGTGCCAGTCGCCGGCGTGCGCGTCACCCGCCACGCCGTAATCGGCCGTCAGCTCGATGTAACCCGCCTCGGCCGGTGCCTTGCGCGTGCCCTTGCGCACGCTCGTGTTCACCGATTTCACGACGCCGACATCGCCCACCTTGGGCGCGGGTCCCTGGTCCGATTCCATGAGCGGGTTGTCGATACCCAAATCCTCGGCCAGCGCCTTGGCGGTTTCGTTTTCCTTGATCTTCGCGCAGTTTTCGGAAGCGCTGCCCATACCTCGCACCTTTCCAGCTGGTCGACGCGACGGCTGCCACCCCGAAGCGCCCGGTGCAAGGACGACGATCTCGCGCTCCGCTGCACGACGGATGAGCCTTGAAGGCACGCGAGCAAAACTTGGCTTGAACGAGTATAGCACTCACCGAGAATAATACGAAGCGAGAAGATTCCCGTTGCAAAAACCCATGGAGATGCTAGGATTATCTCCGAACAGTACGATAGGCGGTATTCAGGGGGTTGCCGCCCGCGCGAGGGGAGTTATCCCTTTGCGCTAAAGCCGGCAGCAACCTCAGACGAGTCCGCCGCTATATAAAGGAGAACCATCATGACAAGCAATGTGTTGCTGCGCTGTCGCGGCTTGTCGGCCGCTGTCGAGGACAAGCAGATCCTCCACGACATCGACCTGCAGGTTCCGCAGGGCGAAGTTCACGTGCTCATGGGGCCGAACGGCGCGGGCAAGTCGACGCTCGGCCACGTGCTCATGGGCAACCCGGCTTACGAGGTGATCGGCGGCGACATCGAATTCGACGGTGCCGACATCACCGAGCTCACGCCCGACAAGCGCAGCCAGGCGGGCCTGTTCCTCAGCTTCCAGGCGCCGGTCGAGATTCCCGGCGTGCCGCTGCGCAGCTTCCTGCGCGCCATGATGGAAGGCCGCGGCGAGAAGATGAAGAACAAGGAGTTCCGCAAGAAGACCCAGGCGCTCGCCGAAACGCTCGACATGGACCCTGCCTATCTCGACCGCGAGCTGGGCGTGGGCTTTTCCGGCGGCGAGAAGAAGAAGGTCGAGATGCTGCAGCTTCTGCTGTTGCAGCCCAAGCTCGCCATCCTCGACGAAACCGACTCGGGCCTCGACGTCGACGCGCTTTCGGTCGTGTCGCGCGGCATGGAGCTGTACCGCGAGCAATGTGACGGCACCCTGCTCATCATCACGCACAACACGCGCATCCTCGAGCACCTGAACGTTGACCGCGTGCACGTCATGGTGTCGGGCCACATGGTGGCCGAAGGCACGGCCGAGCTCATCGACGAAATCGACGCGCAGGGCTTCGAGCGCTACGAAGCCTCCATTTCCCCTTCCGAAGGGGCGCACTCCGGGCGCCCTGATACGAAGTAGGTGCGCCATGGCAGAAACCAAGACGACCGTCACCGCGTCGGGAAAGAAGCGCACGCAGGTCGATGACGTCGACCGCAGCATGTACGATTTCCGCTACGACGACGCTGACGCAGAGAAGCTCGATGCGGGCCTGACACCCGACATCGTCCGCGAAATCTCCGAGCGCAAAGACGAGCCCGCGTGGATGCTCGAGCATCGCCTGAAGTCGCTCGAGATCTTCAACAGCATCGACATGTCCGACTGGGGCCCTTCCATCGACGGCCTCGACATGGACAACATCGTCACGTACGTGAAGCCAAACACCGACCAGAAGTCCGACTGGGAAAGCGTGCCCGACAACATCAAGGACACGTTCGACCGCCTGGGCATCCCGCAGGCCGAGCGCAGCTATCTGGCCGGCGTCGGCGCGCAGTACGACTCGGAGCTCGTGTACCACTCCATGCAGGAAAGCGCCGCGAAGATGGGCATCGTGTACTCGGGCATTGAGGAAGCGCTACACGGCGAATACGCCGACCTGATCAAAGAGAAGTTCATGACGCTCATCCCGCCGACCGACCACAAGTTCGCGGCCCTGCACGGCGCCGTTTGGTCGGGCGGCTCGTTCGTGTACGTGCCCAAGGGCGTGAAGCTCGACTACCCGCTGCAAAGCTACTTCCGCCTGAACGCGAAGGGCGCGGGCCAGTTCGAGCACACGCTCATCATCGTGGAAGACGACGCCGACCTGCACTTCATCGAAGGCTGCAGCGCCCCGAAGTACAACGTGGCCAACCTGCACGCTGGCGCGGTCGAGCTGTTCGTCGGCAAGCGCGCGCACCTGCGCTACTCGACCATCGAGAACTGGTCGAAGAACATGTACAACCTCAACACCAAGCGCTGCCGTTGCGACGAGGAAGGCGAAATCGAGTGGATCTCGGGCTCGTTCGGCAGCCACGTCGGCTACCTGTACCCCATGAGCATCCTTGCTGGGCGCAAGGCGCGCGCCAGCTTCACGGGCATCACGTTCGCAGGCCGCGGGCAGAACCTCGACACCGGCTGCAAGGTGGTGCTGGCCGCGAAGGACACGTCGGCGAGCATCGAGACCAAGGGCATCTCGAAAGACGGCGGCATCCAGACGTTCCGCAGCTCGGTGGTTGCCACGCCGGCGGCCGAGGGGTCGCGCTGCTCGGTGTCGTGCCAGTCGCTGATGCTCGACGACCGCAGCCGTTCCGACACCATCCCGGCCATGGACATCCGCTGCAAGAACGTCGACATCGGGCACGAGGCCACCATCGGCCGCATCGGCGATGACAAGGTGTTCTACCTGATGAGCCGCGGCATTTCCGAAGAAGAGGCGCGCACCATGATCGTGAACGGCTTCGCCGAGCCTATTTCGAAAGAGCTGCCGCTGGAATACGCGGTCGAGATGAACAACTTAATCAAACTCGAGATGGAGGGGGCGATCGGATAGGTGGAAACCACGCATGTGACCATCGAGCGCGCAAGCGCGATGCCAGCCGCCACCTGGCATTTCCTGAACATGAACGACACGCAGATCGAGATGCCCGAAGGGCTTTCCATCGCGCCTGCCGTGCAGGTGTCCGAGCCGTGGGCGGCTCGGGGCGCGGCTGACGAGTTCGAGAACGCGCTTGCCGATGCGCAGGTGGAATGGGAGAAGTCGCATCCTGCGCCGACAGCCGAAGAGCTGGCCGAACGCGAAGCCTACGTGGCCGCCGAGGTCGACGCCACGTATGGCGGCACGGCCCAGTCGGCGTATCAGATCGCGGCCGATGCCATCGAGGAATCGCGCTCGCTCGCCGTGGCGTTCGAGCACGGCACGGGCGATGAAGCCGCCGCGTATCTGCGCTATGCCGCCGGCGACCGCATCGTGGTCGCCGTCAAGGAGGGCCAGTCGGTCGACGCCCAGGTCGTCGTCTCCGCCGTTCCCGGCGCCGTCAGCGCCGCGGCGGTCGACGTCATCGCCGACGCGAACAGTGCCGTGAACCTGTCGCTTGTCGTGGATGCGCCAACCGCGCCTGGTCAAAGCGGCGCATCGGCGGGCATCACGGGCACGACGGTGCGCGTGTTCGCCGACGAGGGCGCGCGGGTGGAAATCGACCGCACGCAGGCGGTCGACGGCGATTTCACCGACATCGACGACATGGGCCTGTTCACCGCCGAGAATGCGCAGGTGGCGGTGCGCCAGACGGTGCTCGGCGCCGCTGCGTCGTTCACCGGCCTGGCAGGCGACCTGCGTGGCGATTCGAGCCGCATCGACGTGGATACGCGTTACCTCGGCCACAGCGACCAGAAGCGCGACTTCAACTATTCGCTGCGCCACCATGGCGCCAAGACCAAGTGCAACCTGCAGGCCAACGGCGTGTTGGCGGGGACGAGCAGCAAGACGCTGCGCGGCACGATCGACCTCATCCGCGGCTGCAAGGGCGCGGAGGGCTCTGAAAACGAGACCGTGCTGCTCGTCGACGAGGGCGTTCACAACAAGACGGTGCCCGTCATCCTGTGCAACGAGGACGACGTGGCGGGCAACCACGGCGCCACCATCGGGCACATCCGCGAGGAGCAGCTGTTCTACCTGGCCAGCCGCGGCTTGTCGCAGCAGGCGGCGGAGAGCATGTTCGCAAGCGCCATCGTGGAGCAGGCGGCCATCGACGCGACGACCGACGCCGCCCGTGAAAGCGTCGTCCGTTACGGCGAGCGCCTGAACCCCGGTTTCGCCGACCTGTTCGAGGAGTAGCGATGGGCACGAGGAAACTGCATGGCGCCGACATGCTGACCGACGCGGGCCGTGCGGAGTGGGAAACCCGCAACGCGCGCGCATCGGCGCTGGCCACATCACCTTACAAGAGCGATTTCCCGCTGCTGGCGAAGCGCCCCGACCTGGCGTTCCTCGACAGCGCGGCGACCGCCCAGCGCCCGAAAGCCGTGCTGGATGCGCAGAGGTTCTTCTACGAGACCATGAACGCGAACGCCCTGCGCGGCTTGTACCAGCTGTCGGTCGAGGCCACCGAGGCCATCAACGCCTCGCGTGCGCATATCGCCCGCTTCATCGGGCTGGCCGGCAAGAAAGACGCGCGCGACATCGTGTTCTGCCGCAACACGTCCGAGGCGCTGAACCTGCTGGCCATCGCGTATGCGCCCACGGTGCTCGGCCCGGGCGACGAGGTGTGCATCACCGTCATGGAGCATCATTCCAACCTGATTCCCTGGCAGCAGGCGTGCCGCCTGGCCGGCGCCAAGCTGGTGTACATGTATCCCGACGAGCAGGGCCTCATCTCCGAGGAGGTAATGCGCGCCAAGATCGGCCCGCGCACGAAGATCGTCAGCTGCATCCACGTGTCGAACGTGCTCGGCGTGGCGAACGACGTGAAGCTCATGGGCAAGATCGCCCACGAGGTCGGCGCCACCATGATCGTGGACGGCGCGCAGTCGGTGCCTCATTTCCCCGTGGACGTCACCGACCTCGGATGCGACTTCTTCGCGTTTTCGGGTCACAAGGTGTTCGGCCCGATGGGCATCGGCGTGCTGTGGGGCCGCCACGAGCTGCTCGACGCCATGCCGCCGTTTTTGACGGGCGGCGAGATGATCGACGCCGTCACCGAGCAGACTGCCACCTGGGCGCCCGTGCCCGAGAAGTTCGAGGCCGGCACGCAGGACGCCGCCGGCATCTACGCGCTCGATGCGGCGCTCGCCTATGTTGAGAGCGTCGGCTTCGATGCCATGGTCGCCCGCGAGCAGGCGCTCGTGGCGCAGTGCATGCGCCGCCTGGGCGAACTCGAGTTCATACGCCTCATCGGCCCGGACGACCCGGCGCTGCACCACGGCGTGGTCAGCTTCAACGTGTGCTCCGTGCATCCGCACGACGTGGCGAGCATCCTCGACATGGACAACGTCGCCATCCGCGCGGGCCACCATTGCGCGCAGCCGCTGCTGGCGCACCTGGGCATCGATTCATGCTGCCGCGCGTCGCTTGCGTTCTATAACGACTCGACCGACATCGACCGTTTGGTCGATGGCCTGAACCATGTTTGGAGCATGTTCCATGGCTAATGCAAACGTATACACCGCGGCGCTGATGGAGCATAACGCGCACCCGGATTACAAGTTCGAGCTCACCGACTTCACGCACGAGCACGAGGGCATCAACCCGAGCTGCGGCGACGAGATGGTGCTGCGCTTGCGCCTGTCGGCCGACGGCGAGACCATCGAGGAAGCTGCGTTCACCGGGCAAGGTTGCGCCGTGTCGCAGGCGAGCGCCGACATCATGGCCGAGCTCATCACCGGCGAAACCGTCGAGGAAGCCAAGCGCTTAAGCGAGCTGTTCATCCGCATGATCCAGGGCGAGGAGCTGACGCCGGAAGAGCGGGAAGACCTCGACGAGGCCTACGAGCTGGAAAGCATCAGCCGCATGCCCGCCCGCGTGAAGTGCGCCGAGCTGGCCTGGCGCACCTTGGATGGCATGCTCTGATTCAGATGGGGCAGGGCGCCTTGTCCCATGAAGCTCGCTCGTCTTTGGCTAAACAATGGTGAATTGTGTAACCGATTGCGAGCGAGGCGCGCATGGAAAACTCGATGCTCCAGTACCTCAAGGCAATCGGCGGGGTTCAAAACGTCATCGCCAACGCCATGCAAGACGAGCTCGATGCGGGCGCGAGATCACGCTCAGCTTCCTGGCCTATTCGGGCATCGCGGTCATCGTCGGCGCCATCGTCGGCGCCATCGTGGGCGTCATCGGAAACGCCGTGCTCGCCTTCGTCATGAGCGTCATCTCGCTGCGCCGCATCCCGCGCTTCGAGCTAACCGACATCAACAAGTTCTAAGGGGCTTTGGGGCGGGTGAAACCCGTCTTCCAAACCATCGACGATGCGCGTTGCTCAAATCGTTCAATCTCGTGCGGCGAGGCTTCGCCCGCACGCCCATCAAAACGGGGATTGCGGTATCATGTCATAGACCATTACTAGAGCATATCATGCAAGGAGTTAATCGTGAGCAAAACCGCTTGGAGCATCGTCAGCGTCATCGGGGCCGTCGTCATGGCGGCCATCGCCATCGTTTCGGCCGTCATGGGCGGTTGCGACGCCATGGTGGAATTGGCCAACGGCAACAGCGCGCCCATGAAGTGCCACTGGACGTTCGTGGCCGACACGTTCATCCCCATCATCGGCGTGGTCATCGCGCTCATGGCCATCACCTGCAAGGACCAATCGGGTCGCCGCGCGGCCGCCGTCGGCTACATCGCCGTGGCCATCATCGCCGCGTGCATGCCCGCGTCGTTCGGCATCGGCCTGTGCGCCATGCCCGAGATGCATTGCCACGCCACGGCCACGGTCGTCTGGGCGCTCTGCGCGGTGGCGGTCATCATCGGCATCGTGCAGGTCGTGAAGTCGAACCCCGCTGCTGCCGATTTGCCGAAGCGCACGATTTAAGAGGGCAACAAGAGAGAGGGAAACGCCATGCAAGTGTTCGACAGCCGCATTTACGAGATCGTCGAAAAGGCGATGGAAGGCAACGGCCTGACCGAAGCCGAGACCTGCGAACTGTACTCGGTGCCCGAGACGAGCAAGGAAGCCGCCTACATCCGCTGGGCCGGGCAAGAGCTCTCGATGCAGGCGACCGACGGCATCGCCGAGATTCACGCGCAGATCGGCCTGAACGCCACCACGTGCCCGAAGGACTGCCTGTTCTGCTCGTTCGCGAAGGTGAACGACGTGCGCAAGGGCGTGTACGAGGTTCCGAAGGAAGACGTGCTGGAATACGCGAAGATCTACGTGGAGGAGGGCGCGAACCTCATCCTCATGCTGACCACGGCCAGCTACAAGTTCGAGAAGCTCGAGGACATGGTCGGTTCGGTGCGCGAGGTCATCCCCGCCGACATGCCGCTGCTCGTGAACACCGAGGACATGACGCTCGAGCGCGCGAAGCGCCTCGCGGCCGCCGGCGCGCAGGGCGCCTACCACGCCGTGCGCATGCGCGAGGGCGTCGACACGACCATTCCCGTGGAGAACCGCCTGCGCACGTTCGAGTACATGCGCGAGGCGGGGCTGAAGCTGTCGACCTGCGTCGAGCCGGTCGGCCCCGAGCACACGCCCGAGGAGCTGACCGAGGCGACGTTCCGCTGCATCAACAGCAACCCGATGACGTCGGGCGTGGGCCGTCGCATCGCCGTTCCCGGCACGAAGATCTTCGACCGCGGCATGCTGACCGACGTCGCCAATGCCAACATGGTCGCCATCTACCGTTTGGCCACGGGCCTCGACTACAAGCTGAACTGCTCGGCGAACACGGCGATGACCGCCGCGTCGGGCGCGAACCTGGCCTGGGCCGAAGTCGGCACCAACCCGCGCGACACCGTCGCGCGCACCGAGCACGGCGGACGCGGCGCTGCTATCCAGCACCAGCGCAAGATGTTCCAGGCCGGCGGCTGGGAAGTGCGCCAGGGCCCGTCCCAGGGCTGGTTCGACTAAGTGCATGCTCGACGAGCGGGTGGAGAAGATAGCCGATGACGCGGCGCGGGGCAAGGCGCCTTCGCGCGGCGACATCGTGCACCTGCTGAAGTTCGACGCGTATTCGCCCGAAGCCGCGTACGTGTGCGCGGTCGCCCGGGCAATAGGCATGCGCGCATGCGAAGGGCGCGGCCGCGTGTACGCGCAGATCGGCGTCGACTCCACGGCATGCCCCAAGAACTGCCGCTTCTGCTCGTTCGCGGCGGTGAACGTGGGCAAGGGTTCCTACGACGCCGCCAGCGTGGAAGTGCCCATCGGGCGCATCGTCCACTACGCGAAGCTGTTCGACGCCGAGCAGGTCGACCTCGTCTCGCTCATGGCCACGGCAGCGCTCGATTTCGACCGGTACCTCGACATGGTCCGCGCCGTGCGGGTCAGCGTGTCGGACGGCATGGTCATCATGGCGAACGTCGGCGACCTGACGCTTGCGCAGGCCCAGGCGCTGAAAGACGCCGGCGCAAACGCCGCGTACCATGCGCTGCGCCTCGGCGAAGGGGAGTGGACCGACATTGCGCCCATCGACCGGCGCCGTACCATCCGCCACCTGAAGGCGGCGGGCCTCGACCTCATGACCGGCGTGGAGCCGGTCTGGCAGGGCGCAGATGCGCTCGCGTTGTCCGAGCGCATCTGCGACATCCCCGAATTCGAGCCGTTCTGCATGGGTGCGTGCGGGCTGACGCAGGTGCAAGGCGCCGACGTGCTCGGCCGCAAGCCGCCGCTGAAGGGGTTCTTGCGCTACGTCGCCGCCTGCACGCGGCTCGCATGCGGCGAGTCGGCGCCAATTGGCGGCATCGGGGGCGTGCGCTGGGTCGATGCGGGCTGCGACCCGCGCAACCGCGGCTACGGCGAAGACGACGCCCACCTGCGCCGCCACATCGCCCGCGCCAAACGCGAGCTAGAACTCGAAGGCTTTGCCGTTTAGGCGCATGACGCGGGTGGCGCGTTCGAGCAGCTGCTGGTCGTGCGTGGCATACAGCAAGATGCCGCCACGCTGCGCATGGCCGAACAGGGCTTCGGTGACCGATGCCGCATTGCTCGAATCGAGGTCGTTGGTCGGCTCGTCGGCAATGAGGATCTGCGGTTTCATGATGAGCGCGCGGGCCAACGCCACACGGCGCTTCTGGCCGATGCTCAGCTGGAAGGGGTAATGGTTCTGCCTGTCTTCGAGCCCGAGTTCGCACAGCAACTGCTTGGCGCGTTCTTCGGGGTCGAAGTCGAGCTTTGCCGCGAACCGCGCCGGCGTGGCGACGTTTTCCCAGGCGCGCAGCGACCCGATGAGCTGCGTGTGTTGAAACACGAAACCGAACGTGCGCAAGCGCAAGTCGCTGCGGGCATCGTCGGAGAGCGCACCCGCCTCTTGCCCGTCGACGACGACCGAGCCGCTCGTCGGGTCCAGCAACAGGCCCAACATCGACAGCAGCGTCGATTTTCCCGAACCGGAAGGAGACGAGAACGCGAAGGACTCGCCCTCGTCAGCGCGGAAGCTCGTATGCTCTATCACGACGGCGCCGTCGTAGGATTTCCCCAAATCAATCGCTTCGATGTACATGAATGCTCCCGCTTCCGCTAATCGATGTCGCCTTGCTGCATGACCAGCGAGGGTTCCAGACGCCCGAGTTGCGACAAGGGCACGGCGATGGCCGCAAGCGCGATGAGCGCGAATACGACGGCAAACGCCACGCCCACGATGACCATCATGCCAATCGACAAGCTTGCGAACGGGAAGGCAGTGCCGCTCTGCAGCATGCCGATGAGCGCCTGATACAGGATGACGCCCAGGACGAGGCCCACCACCAACCCGATGGCCACGATGGCGGCCACTTCGCCGCCGATGAGCTTGCGCAGCTGGCTGCGGTTGGCGCCGATGGCGCGGTACAATGCCAGCTCGCTCTTGCGGTCCCACACGCACGAGTAGAACCGCGCGAACAGCTGCGCGAGCGTCGATATCAGCATGAGCACGCCAGCGCCGAGCAGGATGGCGAACACGGTTTCAAGCTGGCCTTGCGCCTCGCTGACGAGCGTTGAGCGCTCGAGCACGCGGACGCCGTCGATATTGCCCAGGCGCGTGATAAGGCGGTTGTACTGCGATTCGTCTTCGTAGTCGACGAGGATGCACGAAACCAGCTCGTGCGGGTCGCCGTACTTGTCCCACAGATAAGCCAGGCCCTCCGATGCGCTGCAAATATCGCGAACTACGTCGATGTCGAGCAAAATCGAGAAATCGAGGTCCGATCCGCTCGGTTCAAGCCGGTCGACGACCGTGTATTGGTTGTCGAGCAGCGTGATCGCGTCGCCGACGTTTCCCGCCGTGCTTGCACCGACGATGACCTCGTCGGCTGCCAGGTGGTCGGGGATATCGATATGGGCGAAGGGCTGGATAGTCCAATCGGTCGTGAAATCGACGCCGATGAGCCGGCTGGCCGTGTCGACCGAGCAGCAGCTGGCGTCGAGCGTTTGCCCGAAGAACTGCGCGCTCATGCGCGTGACCCCCTCGGTTCCCGCGATGCGCTGCGCGACATCGTCGCTTAAGTAGTACGACGCCGGAGCGCCGGTGAACAGAAGGTCCTCGCCTGAAAGCTCTGCCGCCGCCTCGGTCGGAACGACCATGATCTGCGCGCCGCTGCGCTCGGCGTTCAGCTGCACGCCGCCTTGCACGCCGCCGTACACCAGCACGAGCGCGAACAGCGTCATAACCGAAAGCGCAACCGACAACGTGACCGAAACGGTCTGCACCTTGTGCATTTTCAGGCTATGGAGTACCAGATCTTTCATGCGAACACCTTACTGCATGACAGCATGCCCCGATTGCTCGGGGCATGCCTTTGGGAAGGGAAGCGCGTGAGGCGCTTACGAGAACTGCAGGTTCACCATCTTGGAGTAAAGGTCCTCCATGATGTATTTGTCCAGGTCGGCCGGGGCGTCTTCCATGGCGCCGGCGGCGGCGATCCACTTCCAGATTTGCATGAAGCTGTCGTCGATGACCTTCTTGTCGCCCGAGATGAAGCGGTAGTCGGTGACTTCCTGGATCATCATGTCGCGCGTGAAGCCCGTGTCGGTGTTGACGGGCACGTAACCGGCGTTGATGGCCAAATCGCATGCTTCTTCGGGGTTCGCGCGAATCCAGTCGGCCGACTTCTTGAAGCCCTCGGAGAGCATCTTGCCGAGCTCCGGGTTCTCCTTCAGGCGCTTGGTCGACATGCCGACGAAGCAGCACAGCGTGTTCTTCAGGGCGTCGTCATACGTCCAGGAGTAGTAGCGCACCGAACCCGGCACGTTCTCCAGGATGATGTCGGGCCACGGGTCGTACGCGGCCATGGCGTCGATTTCGCCAGACTCGAGCGCCTGCTGCATCTGGGCGTTCTTGTAGGTCATCCAGTCGACCTTGTCGGGGTCGAGGCCGGCTTCCTTCATCTGGGCAGCCAGGACGATCTGCGAAATCGAGCCGATGGTGGCCGCAACCTTCTTGCCCTCGAGGTCCTTGAAGCTGGTGATGCCGGAATCCGCGGAGGCGACGCCCTGTTGGCAGCCGTAGTGCAGCGAGTCGATGATGACGCATTCCAGGCCCTGCTCCATCGGCTTGAACTTGTCGGGCGTCAGCTCGAAGCAGTCGAGGTCGCCGTTGGCCATGAGCGGGGCCACGTCCTCGGTGATCTTCATGACCTCGACGTCGAGGCCGGCCTCCTCGAAGAAGCCGTTTTCGTAGCCGACGTAAATCGGCATCTCGCAGGTGCCGCCCCAGTAGCCCAGGATGACCTTGTTGTTGGCCGCAGCGCTCGACGAAGCAGAGCCCGAAGCGGAAGCCTCGGCCGAAGCCGAGCCGCTCGCGGAGCCGCTCGCGGACGAAGAGCCGTTCGAGCAGCCGGCCAGCACGCCGGCCATCGCAGCCGTGCCTGCCAGTGCGCCGCCCGCGCGAAGCAGGTTACGGCGCGTCATGGTGAGGTCTTTTGACATGTCTGTCCTTTCTCCCTATCCTCCCCGTTTACGGGGCCTTTGCCTATGTCCGCCAGCCGCCCCTAGTCTTTCGGCTGGTTTTGGCCTATCCAATTACTCCCGCAGCGGCGCGCTCCGTGCGCCCGCATGCGACGATTTACCTATTCAGCAGCTCGAGCAGTTGCCTTCTCTTCTCCACGAACTCGTCTGACACGCGGTCGCGCGGGTGGGGAAGGTCGATTGCCAGTTCGCCCTTGTTCGTGCCGGGGCGCTCGGTCATGACGACGACGCGGTCGCACAGGTACACCGCTTCCTCGATGTCGTGCGTCACCAAGATGATGGAGGCGTGCGCGGCCTGCTGCATCTTGATGATCTCGTCCTGCAACGTGGCTCGCGTGAAGGCGTCGAGCGCCGAAAGCGGCTCGTCGAAGCAGATGAGCCCCGGGTTCATGACGAACGCGCGGGCCAGCCCGCAGCGCGACGCCATGCCGCCGGAAATCTGCGATGGGTACGACTTCTCGAAGCCCTGCAGGCCCATCATCTCGATGAGCCGCGGAATCTTGTAGCACTTCTCCTTGTAGCAGCCTGTGGCCTTCAGGCCGAACGCGATGTTGTCTTCCACCGTAAGCCACTCGAAGAGGTTCGCATTTTGGAAGACCATCGACCGCTGCGCGTCAGGGCCGGTGATAGGCTCGCCGTCGAATTCGAGCGTGCCCGCCAGCGGCTCGTCGAGGCCCACGACCAGGCGCAGGAACGTCGACTTGCCGCAGCCCGACGGGCCGATGATGCCCACGACCTCGTCGCCGGACACTTCCAGCGAGAAACCCTCGATGGCGCGCACCTCGTTGTTGCCGTCGTCGAGGAAGGTCTGCACGATGTCGCGCGCAACGAGCGTGTGCGATTCGCCGCGTTCGAACAGCGGCAGGTCGGGACGGGGGTCGATGATGTGGTTCTTGGCCATGCGCTACCACCTCACCGTCGATTGCTGCCACTTCATGACGCGGTCGCGGACCTTGAACAGGATGTTGATCAGCGCGTAGAAGATGATGATGAACAGGCCGACGGTGGCGAACACCTTGTAGTACTCGCCCCAGCTGCTCGCCCAGTTGATGTACCAGCCGAGGCCCGCCTTCACGCCGAGCTGCTCGGAGATGATGAGCGCGCCGAAACTGGAGGATAGGCCCATGAACAGCGCGTCGAAGATGTTGGGCACCGCAGCGGGCAGCGCCACGTGGAACAGGATGTAGGGCTCGGATGCGCCCATGACGCGCGCAGCGTCGATCTTGCGCGTGTCGGTTGACCGGATGGCCGACGACATCATGAGCGCCAGCGGGAACCAGATGGACACCGCTATGAGCAGCACACCCGCCAGGTGCGCGGTGGGCATGAGCACGACCGCGATGGGCAGCCACGCAGCCGACGGCACGGGGCCGATGACTTTCAGCGCCGGCGCGAACCAGTAGTTGGCGATCTTCGACCAGCCCATGAGCAGGCCGGTGAGGAATCCGCTGACGAGCCCCCAGAACACGCCCTCGCCAAGCAGCAGCATCGACGCGCAGAAGTTCTCGATGTACTGGTCGACGTTGTTGGGAATCGCCATGAGGATGCGGTCGGGGCTCGGCGCGAAGGGGAGCAGCAAGTAGCCGGTTTTCAGCGTCAGGATGTCGAGCAGTTCGAGCAGGAAGAACACGGCGGCGAACAGGTATGACCAGTTCACCAGTCGGTTGCGGATGGCCGGCACGAACCAGGCGATGACCATGAACACGGCGTAAATGCACGGCATGATGATGAGGAACGCCGGCCAGTACGACATCTCGTAGCCTTCGGGATAGACGTTCGGCAGGCTCATGGTGATGCCGTACGAGATGACTGCCGCCGCGATGGGCAGCAGCATTTTCAGCGCTTCGAACGGCGTGGTCAGGCGACGCTGCTTCACCACGCGCGTATGCTGGTGCGCGGCTTTCTCGGACGTGCTTCCGTGTATCGATTGTTGCTCGTCTGACATGCGGTTACGCCGTTTGCTTTCCCCTCGATGGAGCTAGTTAATTGTAAGACTCTTATAAGTATAAGACAACATCTAACAACGAATTGGGAATAACGTGGCCGGCGGCGGGCATGCGTCGATTGCATTAATATAAGACATTATCCTATAATCGATAGAGTCATACCGCTTTCGTGAAAGGACAAGGCATGGAAACGTATTACGATCCCGCAGGCTTGGCCAACTTCTCCGCCGATGGCGTAGGCGCCATGTCGCCTGAGCTCTGGGAAAAGTACATGGGTTATTACGGCTCGGTGTTCCAGGATGGCGCGCTGACCGCACGTGAGAAGTCGCTCATCGCGCTGGCCGTGGCCGCCGCCGTGCAGTGCCCTTACTGCATCGACGCCTACACGAACAGCTGCCTGCAGCAAGGCTGCGACGAAGCCGAGATTGCCGAGGCGTTCCACGTGACCAACGCCATCCGCGGCGGCGCCGCGCTTGCGCATGGGGTGCAGGCGCTCAAGATCATCCGCGAGCAGGAGTTTTAGAAAGCAGCGGGCCGCCCTTCCGGCTTGCGGGGCGAATGCTTGTCCTCGCATGCTCGGCAGCAAGCTTATATGGACAACTGTGACGATAATCGCCGCCTCGCTTAGCTGCGGAATCGCATTCACCCCGCAAGCCGGAAGGGCGGCTGTGTGACATGAAAACGCCCGCGATGTCTTTCGCTAGGGTCAAGAGAGAGGGATAACATGGCCGAACTGGCTGTTGAAGAGGCGATGGAATGCGTGCCGCCGTTCATCGAGATGGTGCCCGAGGAACATCGGCTGACGAACGACCCGCTGACGACGCTGCAGGTGAACGTGGGCTACAAGTGCAACCTGGCGTGCCGCCATTGCCACCTGGCCTGCAGCCCGACCCGCACCGAGATGATGAGCCGCAAGACCATGCAGGCATGCCTCGACGCCTACGAGAAGGGCGGGTTCACGTCGGTCGACATCACGGGCGGCGCGCCCGAGATGCACCCCGATCTGGAATGGTTCCTGCACGAGTGGCAGAAACGCGGCGTGAAGCCCATCTGCCGCACGAACCTGTGCATCCTGACCGACCCCGCGTACGCGCATTTCGCGCAGCTGTACGCCGACATCGACGCCGCGCTGTTCGCCTCGCTGCCGTTCTACAGCGCGCGCAACGTCGACAAGGTGCGCGGCGATGGCGCGTTCGACGCCTCGCTCGAGGGTTTGCGCATGCTGAACGCCGTGGGCTACGGCGACCATGACGGCGATGGGGACACGCACGCCATCACGCTCGTGTTCAACCCGTCTTCCGCCACGTTCCCGCCGCCCCAGGCCGCCATCGAAAACGAGTACCGCACGAAGCTGACCGCCATGCACGGCGTTCATTTCAGCAACCTCGTGGCCATCACGAACAACCCGTCCGGCCGGTTCGCCGAAGCGCTGAACCGCAAGGACAACCTGGAAACATACCTCGTGCGCCTGCGCGACGCGTTCAACCCGGCCACGACCGAGGGCATGATGTGCCGCAACCAGATCAGCGTCGACTGGGAAGGAAGCGTGTACGACTGCGACTTCAACCAGGCGCTGGGCCTGAAGATCGACGGCGAAAAGACCATCTTCGACTTCGCCCGCGAGAAGCAGCCGGCGCGGCCCATCGTGTTCGCGAACCATTGCTACGGCTGCACGGCCGGCGCCGGCAGCAGCTGCGGCGGCGAAACCGCCTAAGCTGACGCGTCAAAGCGGGCTGCCCAGGTTAGCGCGCTTCGCGCTTCCACGTACACGCGGCGCATGATGACGGGGACCGTGGGGGCGCTGTTCGCGTCGACGGGGAAGCCCGCCACCTGGTCGACGGCTTCCATCCCCTCGATGACGTGCCCGAATGCGGCGTAATGGCCGTCGAGCCCGTAGTTGTCGCGCAGCATGATGAAGAACTGGCACGATGCGGTGTCGCAGCCTTCTTGCCGCGCCATCGAGATGGCTCCCCGCGTGTGGTGCAGGGGGTTGGCGACGCCGTTCTCGGCGAATTCGCCCTTGATGTAGCAGTCGGTCTCGCCGTCGCCCGTGCCCAAGGGGTCGCCGCCCTGGATCATGAAGTTCGGCACGACGCGGTGGAATTTCAGGCAATCGTAAAAACCGTCCTGCACGAGCGTGAGGAAATACGCCACCGTGATGGGGGCTGCTGTGGGGTCAAGCTGAATGCGGATCTTGCGGCCATTCCACATCTCGATGACGACAACGGGCTGCTCACCCAGGAAAAACGGATCGCACGGCGGGGTGTCCAAAAGCTTCAAAGCACGGCTCCTTCCAGCGTTAATCTGAAACACAATTATATGGCACAATATCCGATACTCGATTATGACCACTAGCAATAAAGGCGGTTTGCCGATGGAGCGGAACAACGAACGGGAAAATCAGGCGCCCAGCGCGAAGAACGTGCTGGTGATTTTGGGCGAGGGGTTCGAGGACGCTGAGGCATGCGTGCTTGTGTCGGCGCTGCGTTGGACCGAGTACCGTCCGCATTTAGCCGAGGTGAACGTGGTTGTTACCGGGCTTCGGCCCGTTGTGCGCGGGTGGTTCGGAACGGTGTACGAAACCGACATCGCCTTGGAAGATGCGGACCCGGCCGATTACGACGCGGTGGTCGTGCCCGGAGGCTTCAAAAGCCGTGGCTACGAGGAGCTTTACGATGAGCGCGTGCTTTCCATCGTCCGAGCGATGAACGAGCAAGGCAAGCCCATCGTCACGTTGTGCGTGGGCGTGTTCGTGATCGGCGAAGCGGGCGCTCTTGAGGGACGGCGCGCCACCGTCTACGAGCTTTCGGCGAACAAAGACAACCTTGCCTGCTTACGCGGCTACGGCGCCATTCCAACTCACGAGCGGGTTTGCGTCGACGGCAACCTCGTCTCGTGCACGGGGCCCGCTGCTTCCGAAGAAGTGGCCGCCCTGCTCTTGGACATGCTGGTCGGCAAGGAACAGGCGGCGGAGGTCGAGCGGTTCCGGCTGGGGCTTGGCGCTTTACCTTAGAGGCGCCTTACAACCCCAGAAGATACAGCAGCGCCAAGTCGTCGCCGGCGTTTTTGCCCACGACGCCCATGGTGCTGTCGAAGCCGGCGATGGTTCGCTTGCCTGTCGCGCGAATTTCTCTGCTTGCTCGTGTATAGTGCTTATTAGACTACGACCAACATTGCAACGTGCTTTCGGTGGAGGACATATGGCGAGAGAAGATCATCAACCAGTTGAGGCGGCGCCCGAGAGGCCGAAGCGCTCGGCCGAGGAGAAGCAGGAGGCCTGCGGGCGCACGATAGCGTTCGTGCTGGCGCTCTCGAAGAATGCCGACGGAAGCGACCCCGACGTGGCGGCGGCGATCGAGGCCGCCAAGCATGCGCGCTTGGCTGCGGCCATCGTGCTGGCGACGCCCGAGGTGGCCCGTGCGGCCATGGAGGCCACGCGCAACGTCGGCCGCAAGGGCAACACGCTCGTGCAGGCGATGGAATACGACCCGGCGGCGGCCATTCCCATGACGCGCGATGCCGGCGACTTCGAGCTGATCGACTTGCCGTACGGGCTGCTCGTGACCATGCGGGCGGTCGCCGACTCGCTGCTCGACGAGTACGAGGCCGTGATCGTCATGGACGCGGCGCAGGGCCGCATCACCTCCGACCACCTGTACGAGCTGTGCCTCGATGCGCGCGAGCACCCCGAGGCCGAAGTGGTCGTGTCGTGGATCCAGTGGCTGCGCCGCATGCCCTGCTGGGTCAGCCGGCCGTTCCTCGACCGTCTTGAAGCGCGCGACCCCGCCTTGGTGGGCGGGGGCGTGCCGCTTGTCGCCTTGCGCGACCACGTGTTCGGCGAGGAGAAGCTTGCAGCCGCGAAGGCGGCGCCCGCAGCGGTGACGGGCTTCCTCGACGGGTGTAGCATGACGGCGCTCGAAGCCGTTCAGTTGGCGAAGTACGCGCGCAAACACCCTGGCGAGGAGCTTCATTCGCCAAACCAGGCGCGTTCGCTGCTGGCGCCGACCAAGTCCGAACCGCTTTGCGAGGCGGACGCCCGGCTGGTCGCGGCTGCGATCGACGTGCTGGAAGCCGCCGAGGCGCTTCCCGAAAGCGAACGCGACGAGCTTGCATGGGCCGATGCGTTCGGCCAGCGCACGAAGCTCGATTTCCCGTTGCTGAACGACCGCGCGCATGCGGGCAAGCTGGCCTACCTCGATTCGGCGGCGACGAGCCAGCGGGTCGATGTCGCCCTGCAAGCGCAATACGATTTCGATGCGCACGAGAATGCGAACGTGTACCGCGGCGCCTACGAGCTGTCGGCGCAGGCGACGTTCTCGTTCAGCGACGCGCGCACGACGATCGAGGATTTCATCGGAGCCGACTATCGGCAGGTCGTCTTCACGCAGAACACGAGCACGGCGACGAGCCTGGTCGCGCAGGCATGGGGCGAGCGCAACATCGGCGAGGGCGACCTCATCGTGTGCTGCCTGGCCGACCATCATTCCAACGCGCTGCCGTTCCTCATGCTGGCCGAGCGCAAGGGTGCGCGCGTGGAATACGTGCCCTACGACGCCGACGGCCGGCTCGACCAGGCTGCGTACGCGAAGCTGCTCGAGCAGCGCCCGAAGCTCGTGTGCCTCGCGCATATCGGCAACGTGTTCGGCATCATGGCGCCGGTTGCGGACATGGCCGCGGCCGCGCATGGGGTCGGTGCGCGCGTGCTCGTCGACGCGGCGCAGTCGTTCCCGCATGTGGCGATCGACGTGAACGAGCTGGGCGCCGACTGGGTCGCCATCTCGGCGCACAAGGCGTATGGCCCCATGGGCATCGGGGCGCTGTGGGTCTCTCCTGGGGCGTTCGACGAGATGGACCCGCTGACGGGTGGCGGCGGCACGGTTTCGCACGTGGGCGTGCAGTCGTACTACCTGCGCCCGAAGGCGCTGCAGTACGAGCCCGGCACGCCGCCGGTTTCGCAGGCGATCGGCTGGGCGGCCGCCGTCAACTACATGAAGGCGCTCGGCATGGACGACATCGCCCGCCACGACGCCGCGCTCACGCGTTACGCCGTGCGCGGCCTTGAGCGCATCGACGGCGTGAAGGTGATGGGCGACCATTCGCGGCCCGATGGCCAAAACGGCCTCGTGTCGTTCACCGTGCGCAGCGTCGCGCCCGCCGAGACCGCGGCGTTCCTGGGCAAGCTCGGCGTGGCCATCCGCTCGGGCGGCCATTGCGCGCTGCCGCTGCACGCCGCCATGGGCCGCATCGGCACGGGGCGCATCAGCATCGGCGTCCACACGACGCGCGACGACATCGACGCCGCCCTGGCCGCGCTCGCCCTGTCCCGCGAGGCGTACGAGAGCTAGAAGAGGCGCATGCAGGCTTAAAGGGTCCTTTGCCGCTTTGCAATCGACAATCGCATTTGTCAACAGAACCTTACACGAGGTATCTCGAATTGCCGCCTTTGGTTGGTTGAGCAGCTGATTCGCGCAGTTTACCATTCCATGCGAAGTATGAAATGTATGAAAGGAACCGAAGGATGCATTACGAATACGCAAGGGTGAAGCTCGACAAGAACAACTACGCGCTGAACGCCGACATGGAAGCCGCTCGCAAGGGCGCGCGATAAGCGGCGCGTCTAGGCGCAGAACCCGCAATCTGCGCCGAGCCCGGGTGCAAGACCCGCAATCTGCGCCGAGCCCGGGTGCAGAACCCGCAATCTCGAGCACTCGATGTTCGAGATTCGAACTCTTGCACCCGGGCGCTTGCGCAGCGACATCGCCGAACAGGGCAAACGCTAGATCCAAATGCCGCAAACACCCAGAATCGGGTGCAAGACCCGCAATCTCGTGCACTCAATGTTCGAGATTCGAACTCTTGCACCCGAGGTAGAAGCAAGGCCGCCTGCAACAAACTACAGGCAATCAGGCGCCTAGCCCATGGCGCCGGCCATGCCGACGAAGCCCATCACCACGACGAGCACGATAAGGACGACCACGACGCGCGAGGCGATCACGCGGCGCTTGCTCATGCGCTCGTTTGCGCGGGAGAACGCGAAGGCGAGCATGACGTCGCCGGTCATGCCCCAGGCGGCTATCCAGCGGCAGACGGTCGCCACGATGGGCGGCAGAGCAAACACGCCGCTCATGCCGACGACGGCCGCGACCATCGTAACGACGGCGCACGCAAGGCGGCGAAATACAGGCGCAGCGATTGCCGGTTCTCGGTCTCGCGCTTCGATTGCACGTCCTCGTCGCTCACGAGGGAGTCGATGGTGACGCCGAACTCGTCGGCTATGAGCTTCAGGCTGTCCACGCCCGGCCAGCCCTTTCCGGTCTCCCACTTGCTCACCGCCGTGCGCGTTACGAGCAGCTTGGCGGCAAGCTCGTCCTGCGTCATGTTCGAGTCGGTGCGCAGCTTGCGCATCTTCTCTCCGATTTCCATTGCATTGCCTTTCGCTCGCTCGGTCGAATTCTACGCTCCGAGCGTAAAGTCGGTGAGGCAAGAAGTCACGACACCATCCGTCACGCTATGCGCGACCTGCGGTTTCGCAGTTGCGTAACCGATTGAGACGTGAGCGATATGAGGTTCATCGCGAACCGCATCCTTGTTACGCATGCAGGTGGCCGACGAATGCTACGTGGTGGACGGCCATGCAGTCGTATGCAGCCGGCCCCATCGTGGTGGCTTTCCCACGGTGCTGGCAGTGCTGTACGTCGCCACGATCGCCGTGTTCGTGCCGCTTGCGATGCACACGTGTCAGGCGCTGGGCAGCTGGCGCGCGCTGCGGATATCGGGGTCGAGGGAGTTTGCGTGCGCGTTGATGTAGAGCTCCTCGGCGGTCGCCAGGGTCCCGAGGGCGTTCAGCGCGATTCCCGCCGCCAGCGTGCCGAACACGAGGCAGAACAGGGAGAAGCAGAAGAACACGAAGCCCACTCCCCGAAACGCATGCGTGTGCAGTGCCGCCCACGACCGGAACTTGACGGCCGCCACCACCAGGCCTCCCAGCCGGATGAGCGCTATGGCCAGGGCCCAAGCGACGATGAGCGGCGGAATGCTGAGGACGGTCAGGAACACGTACAGGACCACGGTGAAGAACGTGAAATCCGCGATGCTGTCGAGCTTGGCGCCCAGGGCCGACTCCGCGTGCAGCTTCCGTGCGAAGAACCCGTCGAGGGCGTCCGTCAGCCCGCAAGCAACGTAAAGCGCGAAGAACGACGTGGAAAACGGTCTCGTCAGCAGCAACGACAGCGAAAGCGGGATGCGCAAGGCGGACAAGGCGTTCGGGATGCGTTTGATTGCCTGCGACGTCGAGTCAGCGCCCATGATGACCCGCGGCTCCCTTCCAAGTCGTTCGCCTTCGCACGCCGCAAAGGCTTCGATTGATGACCAATACCCCCATAGTATAAGCCCTTGCTCGCGCTGAACCAAAAGGGAGTCTCCCTTTGGGCTCGTGGCGTGCTAGACATGCGCTACTATATGCCCAAAGGAAGAAAGCGAGGGTGACGCATGGAACAGCGCGAGGAGATTCGAGAGCACTACGCCGAGGTGGCAAGCGCAGTTGCGCAGGAGACGGCGGCGCCGGCCGAAGGCGCGTGCTGCTCGTGCTGCGGCGGCGATGAGTCGCGGCTGTATCCGGAAGACGTGAAGGACGGCTTGCCCGTCGCGGCGCTGAAGGCATCGCGAGGCTGCGGCAATCCGCTCGGCGAGGTGCAGCTTCAGCCTGGCATGACGGTGCTCGACTTGGGCAGCGGCGGCGGCATCGACTGCCTAATCGCCGCAGCCGAGGTGGGGCCAGAAGGCCGCGTGTACGGCCTCGATATGACCGACGAGATGCTCGCGCTCGCCAATGACAACAAGCGCGTGGCCGGCGCCGACAACGTCGAGTTCGTGAAGGGCTTCATCGAGGACATTCCGCTGCCCGACAACCTGGCCGACGTCATCACGTCGAACTGCGTCATCAACCTCAGCGAGGACAAGCCGCGCGTGCTGCGCGAGGCATACCGCGTGCTGAAGCCGGGCGGTCGCTTCATCGTCGCGGACATGATCACGCTGAAGCCCGAATTCGAAGCCGAAGCCGGCATCGAGGTGGCGCGCTTGCTCGGCTGCCGTGCCGGCGTGCTGCTGGAAGCGTCGTATGCGGCCATGATGCGCGAGGCGGGGTTCGCCGATGTCAGCATCCGCACGTTCGACGTGTCAAGCGCCGAGCACATGCGCGAGCGCGCCGTGCGCAAAGGCTACGCCGATGTGCTCGCCGCCTATTCCGACGAGCAGCTCGAAGGCGCGTTCGCGTCCGTCTTCGTCGAGGGCGTGAAGCAGGCATAACGCGAGAATCGATTACCTTCGAGGTGGTTGATTGCAAGATTCATTCGAAGGCGGTTTGAAAGTGGAAGACGTATTTGCGGCATACCTGCGCGATAACGCGAAGCTGCGTGCTGCCGTTGGCGCGCCCGAAGGCACGGTGCTCGAGCCGCAGTACCTCGGCGCTGGCGAGCACAACCGCAACTTCTGGTTCGTCGAGCCTGCGAGCGGCAGGAAGTACGTGCTGCGCGTGAACGTCATCTCGCAGCCATTTCACGATGATCAGGTTTCGTACGAGTTCGCGGCGCTGAAGGCCCTTGCCCCCAGCGGATGCACGCCTGAGCCCGTGTACCTCGACAGCCCGTCTGCCACGTTCGAGAAAGGCGCGATGGTCATTGGCTTTTGCGAAGGCGACGAGCTTGACCTCGACGCCTTGCGCCCTGGCGACTTGCGTTGCGTTGCGCAGCTCATGGCCGATGTGCATGCTGTTCCTGTCGCCCAGGATTGCGCGCTATTCCGGCCAGGCGATCCGCTGCGAGCCTTGTACGACGAGTGCATCGAGCGGTTCGAGACGTATTACTCGTCGGCGTATGAGGACGCGCGCCTCACGAGGTGGGCGCGCTGGTTCATCGATGCTGCGAAGCCGATGCTCGACACGCCGGTGAACCCGGCTGACTGCGCGCACATCATCAACACCGAGCCGCTTCCCTCCCACTTCCTCATTTCCGAAACTGCGGAAGCGGGCGAAGGTCATGGCCTTTTGAGCGCGGCCCCTGGTTTTTTCATCGACTGGGAACGCGCCATCATCGGAGAACCTGCGCAAGACGTCGCGTACTTCACGGCGCCGACGACCACGTTCTGGGACAGCGAGCGCATCATGACGGCTGCCGAGGAAAGCGCGTTCGTGGAAGATTACTGGCGCGCCGTCGACGGCCGCTTCGAGCGAGGCAACTTCGATGCGAGGTGCCGCGCCTATCGCGCCATGACTGCGCTGCGCAGCGTCACCTGGTGCTGCCGTGCGCTCATTCAATATGGCAGGGATTCGCAGGCGCATCAGACCAGCAAGACCGCGGCCAAGCTCCCGATCTACCTCTCAGACGACTTCATGCACCTCGTTGCCGAGCAATGCTTCTCGTAGGAATGCGCTTTCTTTCTCGTCATCCTGAGCGTAAGCGAAGGATCTCCGAGAAGCGGTTTCTCGATAGGCGCTTCGCGGAGATTCCTCGCTTGCGCTCTGAATGACAGAATGGCCCCGACTATTCGGTGCAGGATGTGCGCAGCTGTTCGCGGAGGGAATCGTCGATTCCGAGCTGGTTGCGCACGAAATCGTCCATGCTGCCATATGCTTCGTCGACGGCCTCGTAGAAGGCGGCGAGGTTCTCGGGGCGGGCGCGATGCGCTTCGGTAAGCTCGCGGGCGCGCTGTTCGTCCCCTTCGGCGAACTTTAGGAAGCGCTGGAACGTGCGCTCGTAGTTCTTGTCACGAGCTACGTTGGTAATCAGGTAATCATCCAAAATGGCCTCGCGGCTTGCGCCGAGCACTGTCAGCAAGAGCAACGCCAGAATGCCCGCGCGGTCCTTCCCGCCGCTGCAATGCATGTACACGGGTTTTTCCGCAGCAGCGCTTTCGAACGCGGCGGCAACCGCCTGGCGCATTTGGCCGACGGTCAGCGGATTGGCGAGCTTGCGGTAGAAGCGGTCGGGGTCGCAGGCGACATCACGGCCGACGACCTTCGTGCCTTCGGCGGGCTCGGTGTACTCGATGCCCACGATATCCAAATCGTAAAAGGGAATGTGAAGGTTCTCGACGCCCGGAATGTCGACATCGGGCTTCTCGGCGCGTTCCCATCCGCAGCGCACGTCGATGACGCGCGCGACGCCCCGGCGAACGAACAGCTCTTCGGCATCGCCATCGGAAAGCCCCGCGAGTGCGCTGCCGCGGAACAGCAAGCCCCGCTTCACAGCGCGATTGCCCGCAACGGCGATGCCGCCCAGGTCTCTCACGTTGTCGATGGTTTGCAGCTGTACGACTTCGGGCATGGTTCTTTCGGGTTAGAAATTGCAACCCGCCTAGTATAGCAATGTGCCGGTGGAGCCGATACCCGGCATGCGTTTCCCTGTATTTCCTAGTAGCTATCTATGATATGACTACGTAAAGTAATAGATATAGTCAATTATCGATTTTGGTGATATAGTCGCGCTGAAAGCGTTCGGCGCAGGGCCGAACAACGAGGAAGGGGATCGACATGTCACTTCACGATTCGTACGTTTCCAGGCGATCGTTCGTCGCGGGCGGCGCGGCGGTTGCCGCGGTTGCCGGCGCGGGCGCAATGCTCGCGGGCTGCTCCAGCTCGGGCGGCAGCGCGCAGGCCAGCGCCTCCAGCGCATCCGCAAGCGCCGAGGCCAGCAGCGCTGCTGCTCCGGCTATCGAGATTAGCGATGAGATGGAAGAGCTCAACGCCGTTCTGCTCGGTAAGGACTCGAAGATCGCCTGCATTATCATCGCCAGCCAGCGCGGCTACTACGCCGACGAGAACCTGACGCTGAACACGCAGGTCGTGTCCGGCGGCTTCCCCGAGGCCATGCCGATGCTCTCCGACGGCACGGTCGACGTGCTGCCGTTCGGGTCGATTCCCACGTGCACGTACGTGGGCCAGGGCGACGACCTCGTCATCTTCGGCGGCACCGTGACCAATGGCTCCGAATGCGTCACGCTCATCGAGAACAAGGACAACTACAAGAAAGCCGAGGACTTCAAGGGTAAGAAGATCGCCTGCTTCCGTATGGAAACCGGTCACATGGTCACGAAGTCGTGGCTGCGCGAACAGGGCCTGAAGATCGGCAACAGCGCCGAGGAAGTCGACAACGGCACCGCCGACGTCGCGTTCATCCTGCTCGAGGGTGCGCAGGCCGAAGTCGCGGCCGTCGAGAACGGCGAAGTCGACATGTGCTTCGTGAACAGCGGCTATGGTTACGTCGCCACGCAGGGCGGCAAGTGCGCCATCGCCTTCCAGCCCCAGGAGCTCATCGGTCACGAGTTCCCGTGCTGCCGTCAGTCCACCAACCGCGCGGCATTCGAGGAGAAGAAGTCCGCGCTCGTGAAGTTCGAGATCGCCAACATCCGCGCGATGTACGACATCGCCAACGACAAGGAAGGCGTCATCAAGGACATCATGGCCTATTCCGGCCAGCCCGAGGATTACGTCACGGCCATCACGTACGGCAACGGCGACTACGTGGCCGCCATGCAGTTCGAGATGGACCCGCGCACGAACGACGTGAAGGCGTTCTACGCCGACATGATCGCCAACGGCGACATCGAGAACGACGACGAGGACCTCATCGTCGAGCACATGGACTCCACGATCTACAAGACGGCTCTGCAGACGCTCATCGACCGCGGCGAGAACGCCGACTTCTACGAGGGCCTCTTGAAGAAGTACGAGAAGAACAACACGCTCGGCGTGTAACCTCGCGTTTCCTTCCCTTTTGCGCGCATGCGGCTGGGTTGCCTGGCCGCATGCGCACCCGTGTTTTAAGGACTGCAATGCCCTCGATATCATTCAAAGGCGTCGATTATGCGTACGTCGACGCAACCGAGACCTATCTTGCGCTCGAGGACGTGAGCCTCGAGATCCGCGACGGCGAGTTCCTGTGCCTCGTCGGCCATTCGGGCTGCGGCAAGTCGACCATGTTGAACCTCATTGCCGGGCTCGAACACCCGACACGCGGCGAGATCCTCATCGATGGCGCGCCCGTGGAAGGACCCGGCCCCGACCGTTCCATCGTATTCCAGAACTACTCGTTGTTCCCGTGGCAGACGGCGCTGAAGAACGTCGTGTTCGCCCTTCGTCAGACGAACAAGCAAGTGGGAAAGGCCGAGGCTGAGGCGCGTGCGCGTGAACTGCTCGAACAGGTTGGCGTCGCCGATGCGGCCAGCCGGTACCCCTCGCAGCTGTCGGGCGGTATGCGCCAGCGCGTGGCAATTGCCCGCGCGCTTGCCATCGACGCCCCCATCATGTTGCTCGATGAGCCGTTCGGCGCGCTCGACCCCATGATCCGCCGTCGCCTGCAGGACATGTTGCTGCAGTTGTGGGAAGGCTCGTGTTGCAAGACGGCCGTGTTCGTCACGCACGATATCGACGAAGCGCTCATCTTGGCCGACCGCATCGTGTTCATGGAACCCAAGCACATCGTGAAGACGTTCGACCTCCCAGCAGGTCGCGACCGCACAGCCACCGAAGACGATCCGGCGATGCGCGCCATCAAAGAAGAGGTGCTCGAGCTGTTCGAGGCGACCGAGACAGGGAGGGAGGACTAATGGCCGATTTGGCGGAAACCCAGCAAGAGCTTGCCAAGCGCGAGAAACACGAACGGCTCGTGAAACCCTCCTTCATCATCGCCAACGTGCTGTTCGTGGCAACGCTCATCGCCATCGCGGTGCCTGGGAAGGTCGTGCCGAAGTCTTCGGCCGAGTTCTACGCGGCCGTCGTGCTCGTGGAATGCCTGTTTCTCTGGCGCTATCTGGCGGGCGGGCGGAAGCGCTCGACATGCAACATCGCCTCAGTCATGTGGGTGCTGTTCATCGCGTGGGAAGTCGCCGCGACCGACCTGAAGGTCACGCATCCGGTGCTCGTTCCCATTCCCGAGAACGTGTTTGCGGTGTACACGCGCATCCCCGACGAGCTGGCGCGCAACGTCGTGTCGTCGATGACGCTTCTGTGCGAAGGCTTCCTCACGTCGCTCGTCATCGCCACGATCGTCGGGTTGTTCGTCGGCTGGTTGCCGAAGGTGCGCGAGACGGTGTTCCCGATCGCCAAGGTGCTGGCCCCGGTGCCGGCCATCGTGTTCACGCCGTACCTGGTCATGCTGCTGCACTCGTTCCGCGCGGCGGCGGTCATGGTCATCTTCCTGGGAATACTGTGGCCCACGCTCATGAACACGATCCTGCGCGTGCAGGGGCTCGACCGGCGCATTGTCGATTCGGCCAAGATGATGGGGCTTTCCACGCCCACGATGATCTTCCGCGTGCTGTTGCCGTACCTGTACCCGACCATCGTCACGGGCCTGAAGGTGCAGCTGCCGGCCGCCATGCTCATGCTGGTCATGGCCGAGATGTACGGCGCGTCGAGCGGCCTGGGGTACTTCGTCATCAACTACACCAACTACGGTAACTACACCAACGTGGTTGCGGGCATTATCATGGTGGGAATCGTGGTGACCATCCTCGACTGCCTGGTGAGCTTGCTCATCAGGAAGACCGTGAAATGGAGCGAGTAAGGTAGCGCGTCGTCGTGTTGGGGGAGCTGTTAGATATCGCCGTTAGGGGCTGTGCAGGTGCTGTGGGCGAACATGTTGTCGTGCCCGAGGGCGTGACGGCCATTGCCGACGGAGCGTTCGCACGTCAGAAGGCTCTGCGCACGATCGAGCTGCCCTCCACGTTGGTTTCGATTGGCGAAGAGGCGTTCATCGGGTGTTCGGCGCTCGAGTGCGTGGTGTTGCCAGAGGGCTTGCGCGAATTGGGCGCGCGGGCGTTTCGCAACTGCATATCGCTTGCGAGCGTGCATGTTCCTGCGTCGCTCGAGGTCATTCCCGATGGAGCGTTCAGCCAATGCGCGAAGCTTGAAATCGTGACGGGTGGCGCGAACACGTACGGCATCTGCGCCGAGGCGTTTGCCGGCTGCAAGAAGCTCGTGACGTGCGAGCCGCTGCAGCATGCGGTCGATATCGGCGCGCAAGCGTTCAATTGGTGCAATGCCTTGCAGCTGCAGGCGTTTCCCGACGAGATGGTCTACCTGGGCGAGCACGCGTTTAGGCATTGCGTTGCGCTTGGCGGCGTGCGCATGCCCGTCCAAGTAGGGTATTTTGCGGACAACGCATTCGAAGGATGTGGAATAGCGTCGGTGTGACGCGCGAGAGAGAGGATCTGCCATGTCGATAGGAAAGGCGAACTGCCTGGTGTGCGGCGAGCCGCTGGTGTACTGGGATGAGGCCCAGGAGGTTGCGTGCCACATCTGCGGCAAGAAGGAATTCGGCCATTCCATCTGCCAGGACGGCCATTACGTGTGCAACGACTGCCACCGTTCCGAAGGCGTCGACTACATCATGGGCCTGTGCTCGAAATCGACTTCCACCGACCCGATCGAGATCATCAACGAGGCCATGAACGACAAGTCGATTTACCCGAACGGCCCCGAGCACCACACGCTCATCGGCGCGTCGCTCATCACGGCGTACGCGAACGCGGGCGGCAAGAACCCCAAGGGCGAGCCGCTCGACAAAGACGCCGCGCTTGCCGAGCTGAAGCGCCGCAGCCTGCAGGTGCCGGGCGGCACGTGCGGCTTCTGGGGCACGTGCGGCGCAGCGGTTTCGGCCGGTCAGGCCATGAGCGTGCTGAACGGTTCGACGCCCATGACGCAGGAGCCGTGGGCGCAATGCCAGCGCCTGACGTCGATGATCTTGGGGCGCTTGGCCGACCTGGGCGGCCCGCGCTGCTGCAAGCGCACGGGCTACACGTCCATCATCACGGCGGTGCCCTACATTGACATGACGCTCGGCGCCAACATGCAGTTGCCCGACGAGGTCGTGTGCACGTTTTACCAGCGCAATGCCGAATGCCGCCGCACGGAATGCCCGTATTTCCCCGGTGCCGGCGAGGAAGTGAAGGCGTCCTTCCAGCCCCATGCCGACAAGCGCTGGGTGGGGTAAACTGGTTCCTCTGTCCGAAAGGGATCGCATGAACACGAAGTACATGATTTTCAGCGGGTTTCTGGGGTCGGGCAAGACCACGGCCATGATCGCGCTTGCCCGCGCCGTCAATGCCCGCGACCAGAAGGAAGGCGAGCCTTCCCATGTGGCGATTATCGCCAACGACCTGGGCGCCAAGAACCTGGTCGACGCCGACTACACGCGCACGGCCGACGTGCCCATCGACGAGATTCCCGGCGATTGCATTTGCTATATAACCGATGACCTCGTGTACCACATCAACCGCCTGGCCGACGACGGCGCGGGCATCGTGGTGTCGGACATCCCCGGTTGCGGCGTGGGCGCGCTCAACCACGTGTACGTGCCGCTGAAGGAGCAGTACCCCGGCAAGTTCGACCTGCTGCCGCTCGTGTGCCTGGTCGACCCGATGCGCCTGCGCATGATCCTGCCGGAAGGCGAGGACATCCATCTGCCCGAGGAAATGCGCTTCTTGCTGAACGCGCAGCTTGCCGAAGCCGACGTCATCGTGCTGAACAAGATCGACCTCATCGGCGACGAGGAACGCAAAGCCGATTTGGCGTTCATCCGCAAGGCGTATCCGGATATCCCGGTCATGGCCATCTCCGCGCGAACGGGCGAGGGCATCGACGAGCTGGTCGATTACCTGCTGTCGCACGAAGCGGCTGCCGAGCCGCGCGACCTGGGCACCGATTCCGAGGAATTCGATGCGGCAGAAGCGCAGATGTGCTGGTACAACCGCCGCTTCTTCGCCGAGGAGCGCGATGGGCGCAACATCGACTTCAACGCCGTCATCGAGGACTTCATGGAGGCCATCCGCGAGGGCCTCATCGAGGCGAAGCGCAACGTGCCGCACCTGAAACTGTTCGCGGCGGGCGAGGGCGACGATTTCGTGAAGTGCTCGATCGTGGGCATCGACTACGACCTGGAATTCGAACGCAAGCTCGACCATGAGTACTCGGGCATCGCCATCGTCGTGAACGCGCGCGCCGTGTGCGAATCCGAGACGTTCGGCGACATCGCCGAAGACGCCATGGACGCCATCAAGGCCAAGTACAACCTGAAGTGCCGCGTCATCTTCACCGAGTGCTTCGGGTTTGCGGACGAAGGCCGCCGCAATGGTGGGCGAGCATCTAGATATGCCGAATGACGTGCGTGTTCCGCTCAATCTGGAAATCGCCTCGAACTAACTTTTCTTCGCTACGCTGCGAAAAGTGGATTTCGAAGACGATTTCTACGATATTCGCTTCACACGCACGTCATTCGGCACACATTATGGCTCGCTATTGCAGGCGATCTTCCCTATGGGAGGAGTTATGGAACTGACGACGATACATGACGAGGTGCGCGAGTACTACGGACGCACGCTGTCCGGGTCGGATGACCTGGGCACGAATGCGCCGCATTGCGAGGCGGTGCCGCCCCCGAAGTACGTGCTCGACGTCATGCCGCTCATCGCCGACGAGATCATCGCGCGGTTCTACGGCTGTGGTTCGCCCATCCCGCCCGCGCTCGAAGGCTGCACGGTACTCGATTTGGGCTGCGGCACGGGGCGCGACGTGTACGTGCTGTCGAAACTCGTGGGCGAGACCGGCCGCGTCATCGGCGTGGACATGACGCCCGAGCAGCTGGAAGTGGCCAAGCGCTACCAACGGGAACAGGCTGAGCGCTTCGGCCATGCAAAGAGCAACGTCGAATTCCGCCTAGGCTACATCGAGGACTTGGCCGGGTGCGGAATCGAGGACGAATCGATCGACCTCGTGGTTTCCAACTGCGTGGTGAACCTGTCCCCGTTCAAGGACATGGTCATGAGCGAGGTGTACCGGGTGCTGAAGCCTGGCGGCGAGCTGTACTTCAGCGACGTGTACGCCAGCCGCCGCCTGCCCGAAGAGCTGCGCGACGACCCCATCTTGCACAGCGAGTGCCTGGGCGGCGCCACGTACGCTGAGGACTTCCGCCAGCTCATGCGCCGCGCGGGCTGGCCGCATTTCGTGTGGACGGTCGACGACCCCATGTACGTGGGCGACCTTGCCATCGAGACGCGCGTCGGCTTCACGAGCTTCCGCAGCCGCACCATTCGCGCCATCAAGTGCGATGGGCTGGAGGAAACCGAGGAAGACTATGGCCAGCACGCCACCTATCTGGGCGGCATGCCCGAGATGCCGCGCTATTTCGATTTCGACAGCAATTTGCGCTTCGTGAAGGGCAAGCCCCGCGCCATTAGCGGCAACACGGCGCGTATGCTGGAAGCGTCGCGCTACGGCGCGTTCTTCGAGGTGTCGAAGCCGCGCCTTCATCGGGGCGCGTTCAATGCCGAGCGCGCACAGCAGGCGCTCGAGGTGCGCCGCGGTAAGCGCGCCGTCGACTTGAAGATGCTGCAGGATGCCTACGACCAGGCCGATTACCTGACGTTCGAGGAGCGCGTCGGCCAGCCGACGCTGCTGCAGACGCGCGAGCATCAGGCGACCATGCAGGTGAACATCACGTACGCCTGCAATCTGGCGTGCCGCCACTGCTATCTGGAATGCAGCCCCAAGAACACCGAGGCCATGTCGCGCGAGACGCTGCAGAAGTGCCTCGACGCGTTTTCGGCCGGCGGCTTCGAGGTCATGGACATCACGGGCGGCAGCCCCGAGCTGCATCCCGACTTCGAGTGGTTCTTGCGCGAGTCGGCCAAGCTCGGCGACGTCATCGTGCGCACGAACCTGACGCTGGAACAGCAGCCCGAGTACGCGCGCTTCCTCGACGTGTTCGCCGAAGTGGGCCCGCACATCGTGGCGTCGCTTCCGTTCTACGACCCGAAGGGCACGGCTAGCCAGCGCGGTTCGCGCGTGTTCGAGCGCGCCATCGCCAGCATCCGCGAGCTAAATACCCGAGGCTATGGCATGGGTTCTTGTCATCCCGAGCAGAGCGCGCACGCTCCCTTAACCTGTCATCCTGAGCGAAGCGCGCACGCTCCCTTAACCTGTCATCCTGAGCGAAGCGCGCAGCGCGGAGTCGAAGGATCTCCGCGAAGCGGTCAAGCGGGAAAACTTCTCAAACTCGACCTCGTGTACAACGTGGCGGGTCCGTTCCTGCCGCTGCCGCAAGACATGATCGAGGCGCAGTATCACAAGGTGCTCGAGCGCGATTTCGGCGTGAAGTTCGACAGCCTCTTCGCGTTCAACAACTGGGCGTGCGGGCGCTTTGCCGCCGATTTGCTCGACATGGGCATGTTCGACGATTACCTGGCGCTGCTCGCCGACAACTTCAACGCCATGGCCATCACGCGGCTCATGTGCCTCGACATGGTGAACGTCGACTACGACGGCCGCCTGTACGACTGCGAGCCGAACCACGTGCTGGGCCTTCCCATTCAGGTGGGCGAGGGGGAAGGGGCGCGCGACGCGACTATCGACGATGTGCTCGCGGGCCAGCTGCCGCCGCGCCAGGTTCGCACGAACCCGCTCTGCTACAGCTGCGCTGCCGGTTTCGGCAGCTCATGCGGCGGCGCGCTCGTGTAGCGCAATAGGATGCCCTGTTTTGGCTGGTCTCCCCTTGAAGTAATAGCTGGCTTACAATTGCCAATAGCCTATAAGAACTAATAAAGTAATTGACAACGTCTAGTATCCTTATAAAATGATATTGGCACATTACACGAAGTAATTTGCTAGGTTAGCAAGGCGCGGTGCGGGTGCGTTTGCCCGCGCTCATGCGGCGGAGAAGATGTCAGCGGACCAGCTCCGGTGACACGCATGCCGGCCAGCATGCGAGGACCGTCGAATGAGCGGATCCGCCGACGTGCTCTAGGTGAGAGCAGTGGTAATTATACCGCTGCTTGCTTGTTCTGCGCCTTGTGAACCCAAATCGTCACTTGAGCGAAAGGAACAAGAAAAGCATGAATAGTCCAGCTAGGGCGTTCAGCGGCGAGTTCCTCGGCACCTTCCTGATGTGTTTCTTTGGCATCGGTGCTGTGGCAACCGCCGTTCTCGCCGGGGCCCACACGGGTCCCTTCCAAGTAGGCATGGTGTGGGGCGTTACCATCGCCATCGCCATCTACGCAACGCGCAACCTGTCGTGCGCGCACTTCAACCCGGCCGTCTCCATCGCCATGTGCATCGCCAAGCGCCTGCCGTGGAAGGAGCTGCCAATCTACCTCATCGGCCAGTGCCTCGGCGCGTTCGTGGCGGCCTTCATCCTGTGGCTGTACTTCGGCCCCACGGTGGCCGCGCTGCAGGCCGGCATGCCCGACCTGGGCGACCAGGCGACCTACGCCGCCGCCCTCACCGTCTGGGCCGAGCCGTATCCGAACAACGGACATCTGGTCATCGACGTGCTGCAGGGCGCCCTCGGCGAGGGCATCTTCCTGTGCATCCTGCTGATCATCATCTTCTCGATGACTGAGGATGCCAACGTGGGCAAGCCCGGCGACGTTATCTTCCCGCTGTTCATCGGCTTGACCATCACCATGGGCATCTGCACCGTCGGCCCGATGACCGACGCCGGCTTCAACCCCGCCCGCGACATCATGCCGCGCATCATGTCGCTGGTCATGGGCGCCGATCCGTCCGTCGTCTTCGCGCCGGGCGTGTGGGTCGTCTACGTCATCGCCCCCATCGTGGGCGGCATCGTGGGTGCCCTGCTCTGGATGTTCTGGCTCGAGCCGCTGCATGCCAACAAGGCCAACGAGGCTCCGTCCAACTAACGATCGAAACAGCCCAAAGGGGGTGCTCCCCTTTGGGCTTCTGCACTGCATGCAGGTGGCCGACTGCATGAACCTTTGAAACCTGAAAAGCGAACGCCTGGCAAGGGAGCTGTCGATTCCACACCCGCACGTTCCCGCTTTTGCGCACTGCCAGGCGCAAGAGAGGATTCTTCTTATGGCAGATATTCAGAAAGCTGCAATCGATTCCATTCTGGCCGAGATTCCCGCTGCGGCCTCCGAGGGCGCTCCTGATTGGGGCAATCCGTTCCCTCTGGCGATGGACGGTTGCACGGTGCTCGTGCTTGAATGCGGCGCCGGCCGCGACGCGTTCGTCGCCGGCAAGCTCGTCGGTCCCACCGGCCGCGTCATCGGCGTCGAGCATCATGAGGACCTCGTCGCGAAGGCCAACGAGATCAAGGAAGAGCTCGGCGCGAACAACGTCGAGATCGTGCATGGCTGCCCCATGACGCTGAACGGCCTGGGCATCAAGTCCGATTCCATCGACCTGGTCATCGCCAACGGCGCGGTCAGCACCGCTCCGGATACGCAGACGCAGCTGAACACCATCTACCGCGTCCTGAAGTTCGGCGGCGAGTTCTACATGAGCGACATCTTCGTCGACCGCCGCACGCCCGAAGCCGTGAAGACCGACAAGATGAAGGAGCTCGGCTTGGCCGGCGCCCTGTACATCGAGGATTACCGTCGCTTCTGCGCGCTGGCCGGCTGGCCGACCATCCGCTGCATGTGCACGGCGATTTACAAGAAGGAGCAGCCGGCCGAGGTCGCCGACTGGACGTACTTCGTGCGCACGATGCGCTGCTACAAGATCCCCGGAATCCTGGAGGACCTCTGCGAGCAGTACTATCAGTACGCGACGTATCAGGGCGGCATCGAGGGTGCGCCGGATTACTACGACCTCGACGACCATCATCGCTTCATGAAGGGTGAGCCGCTGTCCGTGTGCGGCAACTCCTGCGCCATGGTCGAGAATACCCGCGTGGGCAAGTACTTCGAGATCACCGGCGGCGAGCGCGGCGAAAACGAGAAGCACGGCGGCCCGTATCCCGGCTGTGGCAACATCCCGTATTCGGCCGAGGAAGTTTGGGAATAGCCCAGCGCCTCTCAAGCCTCTCAAGGTTGGAAACTCGGAAAGGCCCCGCTTGATGGCGGGGCCTTTGGCTTGCGCTCCGCTCGGGGAGCGCAAGCCGGGAACCCGCCCCGTCTCATGCAAATCCCAGCAATTATGTAGGATATGTATGAATGGTAGGCCATGTCCAGTAAAAACCCAGTAATCTGCTAGGATATGTGACGTGGAATCGATAGCTGCCTTGCCGCCCGTTCTGGGCGCAAGCATTGTGCGCCCCCGAAGTGGGCGCGTTCGTTTATCTGGGGACCTTCGACAAGGAAGACTGAAAGGAACGAACAATGGCAGTTACCCGTGAGGAAATCAAAGAGTACTACAGCAACGTCAGCATGAAAGAGCATGGCGAGATGGCCACGAACACGTGCGCATGCGGCCCCGAGTGCATGCCGGCTTACATCCAGGACATCCTGGGGGACATCCCCGAGGACGTGACTTCGCGCTTCTACGGCTGCGGAAGCCCCTTGCCCCCGGCGCTCGAGGGTTGCACGGTGCTCGACCTGGGTTGCGGCACCGGCCGCGACGTGTACCTGGCCTCCAAGCTCGTCGGTCCGACCGGCAAGGTCATCGGCGTCGACATGAACGAGGACCAGCTCGGCATCGCCGAGAAGTTCCATGCCGAAATGGCCGAGAAGTGGGGCTATGACAACGTCGAGTTCAAGAAGGGCTTCATCGAGGCGCTCGACGAGATCGGCATCGAGGACAACTCCATCGACGTCGTC
>CAJOIP010000006.1:54918-58252 GCA_905234785.1 uncultured Eggerthellaceae bacterium | reverse complement strand
GGATGACACTGCTCCAAAACTACTCGATGTTGTAGAAGTCCTTCGCATCGGTTTGATTACCAGCCAGGATGACACTGCTCCAAAACTCGTGCTCGTATTACAAGCAGAGCCGATGGGTTTGATTACCAGCCAGGATGACACTGCTCCAAAACTTTATGAAGTTCGTGAGGCGGAACTCGGGGGTTTGATTACCAGCCAGGATGACACTGCTCCAAAACTCAAGCTGCTTCTCATTGACACTTTCTGTGTTTGATTACCAGCAAGGATGACACTGCTCCAAAACTGCGCGACGGCGGGATCTTCCGCATCGTCGGTTTGATTACCAGCCAGGATGACACTGCTCCAAAACCAGTCGCTCACATGCGCCCCCTCTCCACGTGTTTGATTACCAGCCAGGATGACACTGCTCCAAAACTGGGAAGTGGTCGTGGTGAAGCCAGATGCCGTTTGATTACCAGCCAGGATGACACTGCTCCAAAACGAAAATCGTATCGGCATCGACGTTGCCGCCGTTTGATTACCAGCCAGGATGACACTGCTCCAAAACGGGGTCGGCTACAAGTCGCGCCAGTTCTCTATCGCGTGCGGGTGGTCGTCATCGTACGCCATTTCGCGGTCGACCTCGCGCAGGATTGCGCGAACGTCATCAGGGCAGTCGGTCAGGTCTGCTTTGTACATGAACGGGAAGACCTGCGAGTACGACAGGCGGGAGGTCGCTTCTGCCTCCGGCGTTCCTATCATGTCGTATGTGGTAATCATAGCTGCCCCAATCGGCGTTTAAGCAGTGCATTCTCTGGCGCGTTGATCTTATCGCCGTGCGCCAGCAGCGTCTTGAGCACTTCCCTGGCCTGGTCGGACACGTCCCCATCATACAGCTCCGGTTTGATTACCAGCCAGGATGACACTGCTCCAAAACGCGACTGGCGGGGGCGCGGCATCCATCCCGTTTGATTACCAGCCAGGATGACACTGCTCCAAAACGCGTGTCCGAGTAGCCTTGAACCAAAAGGCAAGAACACTCGGAAGGCTCTACTCGGGCTTGATCCTCTTCGCAAACGCCTCGTACTCCGCCTTGTCGATGAATCCGCCGTCGAGGAGCGATTTCATCTTCTCAAGCGCCTCGTCAGGAGTTTGCCCGCTCTCCGCGGCCTTCTCCTCGACCTCGCGCTCTCGTTCTTCCTCGGCCGCTATGACCTCCTTGATCTCGATGATGTCCTGCTCGAGGTCCTCTTCCGCGTAGTCGAACTTGGCGTCGTCGAGGCAGTAAACAAGCCGCATGCCCATCGGTCGCATCGATACCAGCGTTAGGCCGCCCGATGCAATGCCTCCGATGATGGGAATCGCCTTCGCAACACCCTTAGCGAAGACCTCCTTGGTCATACTCTTGCCGAAGAACTGGGCAATCGATTTCACAATGGGATAGTAGAACGTTTTGGTAAGCGCCATGTTCGGGATCTTCTTCAGCGCCTGCTGCGACAAGGCCGACGACATGGTTTTCAAAGTAGCGGATGCGCCGCTCGCGCCGAACATCGTGCCTAGGTATACGATGAACGTACCCAGCACTTTGTCCGAGTCTATGCCGTCGTCGCTCCAAAGGTCTTCCGCACCGTAGAGATAGGCGATCTCCTGGGCAAGCCTGAGCGCAAATCCGTAGTATTGCAGGAGATCCGCCGGGATGGTCCCTGCCATTGCAATCCCCCCCGGGATGCCTGCAGCGAACGAGAAGCTAGAGGACTCCAGCGTGCGCTTGTTGACGAGGCCCTTGGCAAGCCTGAGTAGCTCCTCGCGGCTGCATCCCGCCTCGACTGGGCCCACTTCGATTATTCGCGCACGCCTCTCTGGGTCCGACGAATCGAAGAACTTGTTAAGGAAGTCCTTTCGGTCAACCTTCACACCCGGTACGGTCATCGCTTTCTCGATGATTTCGACGATCATGCTGTCTCGATCGCCAGATGGCAAGACTTTTTCGCCCATTGATTCCAGCCTCCTTTGTTCAATTTGCTCGCGGAGACGCTATGCGCTCCATATTAGAACGTGTAAATCTCGCGTACAAGCGCCATGGGCGCCGCTTCTCTTCTTCGCCATTTCGCTATTCGCCGATTACGGCACATCTAACGGCGATCCGCAGTACTCGCACGATGACCCCGACGATATTCCTCCGCATGCGGGGCAACGCTGCTTTCTACTCGATGCCTCTTCCACCATAGCCAGCCTTTGGGCAACCGCGGCATCGCAGTTGGCGCGGTACCAGTTTGATTACCAGCCAGGATGACACTGCTCCAAAACCCACGTGGGGGCATCCCACGGAAATGACGACCGCCAAAGGCGGGGAAAGGGGCGAATCATGCCCGACAACACCAGCACGGTGGACAACGCCACGCAGGGCGCAACTGCGGAGAAGACCTTCACGGTTTGATTACCAGCCAGGATGACACTGCTCCAAAACGCCAGCCGTCTGCTCAACGGTTACGCAGTTAACGCGATACAATGGATTGGTTGCCTCAAATGGATTAGTTGCCACAAAATTAGGACTAGGCATTTCTAAGCCTCCGTTTCTTCTTTTTCTTCGCAATCACCACCATAGAAAACATGATTCGGTTTTCGTTCCAAAAACATTTCGCACTTGTCAACATCAACCCAAGCATATTGACAATCACGACACACCAAATCATCGTTCGTAACGGTTTGCGTACTTCTTGCCTCAGATTCTATTCTCTCTGCAAACTCTTCTTCTTGGCTTTTTCCTTTCGCCATCTTCACACCCCCTTTTACTGTTTGATTACCAGCCAGGATGACACTGCTCCAAAACAGGGGGCTTGCCCCCTCATGGTGTGACGCAGTTTGATTACCAGCCAGGATGACACTGCTCCAAAACTAACGCCAATCGAGCTGTGGGACTTTTTCGGTTTGATTACCAGCCAGGATGACACTGCTCCAAAACACCGTGTCCGACAACCGCGCCGGCACGCCGGTTTGATTACCAGCCAGGATGACACTGCTCCAAAACCGCATCCGCTCGGCGCGGAGGGCGTGTTGTAGTTTGATTACCAGCCAGGATGACACTGCTCCAAAACATAAGGTGATTGAAGAGGGCATTCCCATTGGTTTGATTACCAGCCAGGATGACACTGCTCCAAAACCTCACAAGGCCCCGCAGGGGGCGAACCGATGTTTGATTACCAGCCAGGATGACACTGCTCCAAAACCGGCCGGTGTCCTTGTAGCTGCCGTTGGAGTTTGATTACCAGCCAGGATGACACTGCTCCAAAACCCTGATAAGTGTTCTGGTGTATACGCCAGAGTTTGATTACCAGCCAGGATGACACTGCTCCAA
>CAJOIP010000006.1:0-54718 GCA_905234785.1 uncultured Eggerthellaceae bacterium | reverse complement strand
ACTGCTCCAAAACGGGATTCGATGCCGGCACGAGCCAACGCGCGTTTGATTACCAGCCAGGATGACACTGCTCCAAAACTATAGTAGGAGGTGTTATTATCGTAAGGTTGTTTGATTACCAGCCAGGATGACACTGCTCCAAAACGGGTAATCGCGCTGCATCCGCTGGAATCGGTTTGATTACCAGCCAGGATGACACTGCTCCAAAACCAGCTCCTTCACCTTCGCCTCGTACTCTTCGTTTGATTACCAGCCAGGATGACACTGCTCCAAAACTGCAGCCCGCGAAAACCGACTGGGTGTCCTGTTTGATTACCAGCCAGGATGACACTGCTCCAAAACCCGATGGATGCTCAAGCGATCGCGTTCGCGGTTTGATTACCAGCCAGGATGACACTGCTCCAAAACGAAGCCATCACCACTGGTCTACAAGCATTGGTTTGATTACCAGCCAGGATGACACTGCTCCAAAACGACTTCTCGCCGCCGCCCCCGACGAACCAGGTTTGATTACCAGCCAGGATGACACTGCTCCAAAACCCGTACAGCGAGTTCAGGAACAGCTTCGCGGTTTGATTACCAGCCAGGATGACACTGCTCCAAAACTTATACTGTGCCACCGATGCGAACGATTCCGTTTGATTACCAGCCAGGATGACACTGCTCCAAAACCTCTCGGTATATGAACTCGAGCAGCGTCCAGTTTGATTACCAGCCAGGATGACACTGCTCCAAAACCGCATGTCAATGAGCTCGCGGTTCTCGTTGGTTTGATTACCAGCCAGGATGACACTGCTCCAAAACTTCCGACGGGGGCCTTGAGGTCGGCGAGTATCCAGGGGATAATACGGGCATGATGAAGACATTCCACCCGAGGGCGAAATGACGAACCGCATCTACACATCAGACTACAAGCACGGCGGGACGATGAAGACCGCCACGAACGACCGCAAGGGCGAAATACTCGCGTTCTTGAAGAAGTTCCCGCTCGTGGCCGTCGCAGCCGGACACTTCAACGATGCGGTCACTGGCGAGGAAGTCGACGCATCCTGGTGCGCGTACCGCGACGGCGGCTTCACGTGGGACACCTGCGACGTCTACCATTTCGAGAAATACGACCTCGAGCTATCCCCGGAGTTCTGCGCCCACGCACTAGCGGTGTAACGCTACCGAAAACCACCACCTTCCCCACCCCGCCACGGCGGGGTTTCTTTTTCGTGCGACACCTCGGGAACAATTGCCTCGCTTGGGATAGCGCAAAAAACCCGCCCAATGCGCAGAGAAGCGCGGTTTGATTACCAGCCAGGATGACACTGCTCCAAAACGGTTTGCCTGATGATTTCCCCGACTGGAATGTTTGATTACCAGCCAGGATGACACTGCTCCAAAACTAGAACCGCGTCCGAATGTCGCATTCTGGAGTTTGATTACCAGCCAGGATGACACTGCTCCAAAACTTGGCATACGGCGTGTTCCAGACGAGCCGGGTTTGATTACCAGCCAGGATGACACTGCTCCAAAACGGCGTTCGCCGCCGTTTCATGCCACTCCCTGTTTGATTACCAGCCAGGATGACACTGCTCCAAAACGCTCTCGCGCTTGGCGTGGCCTAAGGATAAGTTTGATTACCAGCCAGGATGACACTGCTCCAAAACGAGATAAAGCCGAATCAGCTCAAGCGCGAGGTTTGATTACCAGCCAGGATGACACTGCTCCAAAACATCCATGTAGGTCTTTGTTTGGTGGTTCCATGTTTGATTACCAGCCAGGATGACACTGCTCCAAAACCGGAACTTGCGGTCGCCCTCGCCCTTCGGAGTTTGATTACCAGCCAGGATGACACTGCTCCAAAACCGTTGGAGCATAATCCCCACTGCAAAGGGATGTTCATTCCTGGTGGCAGCACCTACCAAGACTCTAATAAGTCCTGGTCAATCACGTACTTTCGCTCTTGCTCATAATATACGCCATCACGAACGTTTTCTATGAGCAGGACGCTCAACCCCGAGAAAAAAGCTTGTTCGTAGAACTTTCTCAACTCGTTTTCCGACAGAAAAAGCTTGAGATTCACGAACAAAAGAACCTTGCTCAGGGAAACGTCTTTCGCCAATGCCAGAAACTTTATCAACTTGTCAAGGAGCGGCTCATTTTCAATGAGCTCGACACCGAACCCGTAAGTTCGAAGATATCGCTTCAATTCCCAATCGATCTCGAATGCGTATTCCGATTCTAACGAAAGAGCCACCTCGCTCAGCCGTGATTTAAGGCAAGCAAACGCATACTCGACCCCTTGCCGCGCATCCTCATCCTCATTCACCAATCTCTCCAATTTTGCCGAAAGACCATTTGAAAGAGCCTTATCTGTCCACGGCAACGACAAGGGACTCAGAACAAACAGGATCCTCCCCTCTGGTTTAATCTCCTCGCCATCATCACTCCAAAATGTATAAGGTTCTTCGGCCTCGGATCCCCTTTCGGAAACAAGCGACGAGCATAGGCGGCAAAACAAAACCCGGTTTTGCACCTCGAGAACCGACACGGCATCAGGGCCTACTATGATGGGCTCATTCAGCCCCGTGAAGCACACGTTCATAGCACGAGAAACTCTTCCATGGTATCCACCTCGTCATAAGCCTCGCGGTTCCCCGTAATGAACACCATCGTCTCGTATTGCCGCTCGGTCACTTTCAGCACCTGCACCAACCCATCAGGCGGCCGATGCTTCCGCAGCCGCATAATCGCCGCGCCGGCGTTTGCGTCGTTCGTCACGAGCTTTGCATACACCGACTCCTGCAACATGAGATAGCCCTCTTTTATGAGGTACTTTCTGAACAGCCTATAATCCTTTCTCTGCTTGGCTGTCAGAACCGGTAAGTCGAAAAACACCATAAGGCGCATGTAGCGCACCCTCGTTCCGTCATCGCTCATAGAATCTCGAACGCCTCGATATCGTCCACGGCAATCTTCTTGTTCAGGGCGTTCAAACAATCTTGGACGTACAGACTGACAACCGAGATAAGACGATAGGTTCCTCCCTTGTACACCATCCCCTTGTTCGCCAAGTCGGCCAACGCCCGCTTCGTATCGACATCGAAGTCGCCTGTGAAAAAATCGACCACCAAGCGATCGACCGCAGGCCTGAACGGCTCCATGAAATCGCAGGCGAGGTTGAACTGGTTGTATTCGTTCCGATGGCAAATGCCACATTGCGTCAAATATCCCCGCGAAACAATCTCGCGGTTGACCATGGAAAGCAAGATGGCATACCCATAGTTTAGTGCGGCGTTCAGAGGAATCTCTGCATTCCGGTTGAAACCATCCCCGAACAACGCGGTGAAGTAGATGCGGGCTGCCTGCGCCTCACGGTTAGTCGTATCGCCGGAGCGGACTTCAGGTATCGCCCCATGGAGGATTTTCGCCTCATCGTAGTCGCGCTCCTCAAGAAATCTTGCCTGATGGTAGATCTTGTCGCGCACGACATGCTGCCACACGCGCTTTTTTATTGGCTCACCCCACCGCAATTGCTCGACGATGCGCTTGCTCGTGTTGTGAGCTCCGTAAAGCGGCAGGTACTGCCCCACCGGATTGTGCTTCTCATCCGAGACGACAAGGGATATTTTGTTCTTCGCAAACTCAGAAAGGAGATATGCGCTCAAGTAGACTTGCTGGGTCTGCAGAATGACAGACGACACTTCGGACAGGTGCACCTTCGACGTCTCGTCTTCCTTGCGCACGACCATATAACCGCCCTGATAAGAGCAGCGACACTGGCTTTCGATGAAGATGGTTCTAAAGCTCAAGACGCTGCCGCCTCTCGAACATGCCCGTGACCGATTGATCGATAAATGCTAGATCAGCATGGGAGTCTGTAAGGGCTTTGGAAAACGTGATACGCATACAACCAGCGCATTTCGGACCACCGACCGCTGACAGATCAATCATATTAGTATTACCGTTTGCGATGGAAATAAGACTGATGATCGCCTTTGCTTTTTCCTCGTCTGTTGCGCGTTCGAATGCTTTCCAAAGTTGACCAACGCCCATTTGGGCACCAAGTCTTCCCGCTATACGCTCGTAACGCTCGACGACTGTTCTGAATAATGCATCCAGATCGGCGGCGGATGGGAAATCCCCATTGCTTAGTTTCGATACGACTTCGGCCTCATGTATTGTAAACGCCAACTCAGATGCGTTACGTACTTCTTTCTGACCTGTGATATACAGCCTGTCCCCTTCATATTCAATAAGCTGATACTTAGAAATGCCTGCTCGAACCACCTCGACGAAATCAAGCCCTTTCTCTTCCGATATCGACAACGCATACCTACGCAGAACATCTGGCTCCTGTTCAGCTCTCGCTGCCACACTCACCGGCACTGGCGCGAACTCGAACACAGGCTTGCCTTTCTTCAACGCCTTGTACACGAAGAAATAGGCAAACTGCTCTCTCGAGTAACTGCCGTACTTCTGGGGATCGAGCCCCTTCTTCAGCGGTAGCGATAACGCCTTCTTTGAATTCTTCGGCGAGTAAATCGTCGCATCCCAGAAGGCGCCGTTTGTCACTTCGGGCATTCGCGAAATGTAGCATTGCTTGTAGTTCAGGAAACGGCGGATCCTCGCGCATTCCGCTTCGGCGTCCCAAGCATCCCTGAACACTTCGCCGGTTTCTTTGTCGAACCCTGAGGTCAGGAAGCTTCCGACGATATACGAGGCGGAGCCCGGCATGCGGTGCGTTCGCTTGTAGTACTCGCTTTGGGACTGAATGAAGTCCTTCATCGCCTTCGTCGCTGCGATGGGATTTTCGAGCAAATTGCCATGCCGCAGCTTGATGAACCGACCGATCTCCGCTGCAAGCAGGGCATCGTGCGCATGGTGATAATTGTTCGCCTCACGACATTTCACGAAACCCTGGTTTTCACGCAGCTGGTGCGAGAGGCCCGCCTTGATGGATTCGACGGCGGTATCTGGGTACTTCTCGGCGAGCATGAGTCGCACGAATTTGACGATCTGACTCGTTTCAACCAGCTGGCGGTTGATAAAGCCCCGCATCTGCTTCTCGTCGATGCGGTCGCGCATCAGGTTTCGATATTTCTTCTCGCCGATTAACTTGGCGTCGAGAAGATTTTTCCAGTAGTCGCTCATCTTTCGCCTGATGGCCGGATCGATCAACAGCGCATCTGTTTTGCTCTGGTTGCAGTGCGAATGGACCAGCACGCGGTTCTCGAAACTGTCGTCTTTGACATAAGACTGGGGAATGATGTGGTCGACCTGATACTCCTGGTCGCCGCTCATCACATGCCGAATGTCGAGCGGCTCGCCGCAGTACATGCACTTCGCGTTCTGCATGAAATACAAGGAAAGAGCGTCATCGAGTTGATCCGGAGATACGGCTTTCAGCTCTTGGAGGCTGACCGCGCCGTCTTCTTTCAACTCTGCAAGGGCTGCTTTCAACCCGTCGTAGCGACGCGTCGTACGCTTGCCCTTCTTACGCCTGTCTTCTTCCCGCGTTACCTCGATGAAGATGTTCGCAGGAGGCTTTCCGGCTATGCCGACGATCTCATCGACAATCCTCGTCGCCTGGTTTACGCCACGGCGTAATGCGGGCGAGCCCGGGAGATCTTCAATCGAGAGCCCGCCCTCGCCTTTCGCCTTCTCGAGATTCACCTCGTCGATGAGTTTCTCGAAGCCGAAATGCTCATCATGAAGGATTTCCATGAGAACCATTGCAGAGCCAACATGCTTGCCTTCGGGATTGCCGTCCTCGAGGATGTCCATGATTGATTTGAGGCCTTCTGTCATCTCGGCTTTCAAGCCGCACAGGAACTTCTCGGAGAGCCTGCCCCACCCCGTGAAGCGCTTCTTGCAAATCTGCTTGATCTGGTCATCGCTTAGCCGATCGCCATACGCTCGCTTCACCTTCTCGCGAAGGATGTCGCGATCTTCGAACAGCGTGTTCCACAATATGAGCTCCTCGACCATCCGCTCATTGGCGCCGTCGATGTCATCCACACCGAGCACCTTGCAGAAGAACATATGCGACGAGAGCTTTGATTCGAATTTCGTCTCGCCTTGTCCACCCCGTACATGGGGATGAAGGCGATTGTGCCGAGTGAGCCAATCCTCGACTTTTTTATAGGTAACGGAGCCCCGTTTGAACAGTTCGTCATAAATCAGCAGACGGTCAACGGCACTGAACCTGTGCTCGTCGTCGCCATCTTGCGACCAGCGGGCGCCGTTTAGCTCGTTGAGCACGCAGAACTTCTCATAGAGCAGCGAGCAGCGCGGAAGAACCGGCTCGCCTTGCAAATAGGTGCAGGTGCCGGTCATGCGCCGGATGAAGTTTTCCGCGCTTTTATCTTTGTCGATGACCTCTTCCCAGTTCCAAGGGCGAATGGGCGCGCTCTCCTTTCCCTCCTGGCGTTCGGACCATGCGAAGCGTGTCTTCCCGGTTTTTGGATTCGTCGGCGCGTTCTTAGTTGTCAGAGGGCCGACATAATACGGGATGCGGAACGTGACAAGGGATTCGATTTTCGCGCGATCTTCGAGCAGGAACGGATAATGCTTGCCCTGAGAATCGATAATGGCCTGCATTTCTTCGAGATGCAGCTGGTAGGGAATGCTGCCGTTGTCGCTCGTCTTCAGGCGACGCAGGAACGTCTCTTCCGCGAACGATTGCATCATCCGCTCGTATCGAGGATCGCCCTCCGCCCCTGCCTGACCGAGAAGCTTCCTCACCTCTTTGGCGAAATCATCATAGCCAAGCTTGCTCGTTCCGAGGTTGTAACGGGTATAGCCCTGCGCTTTGCTCGGGTCGTAGTCCTTCTTCCAGCGAGCGTCCTCGTAGTGCGACCCGCGGAAGAAATCGTCGTACTTTTCAGGAGCGTATTCGCGAACGAGCGCTTTGAGCGTTTTAAGGTCTTCACCGTAACGCTCGTATTCGCCGATTTTGCAATACGAGATGGTCTTGCCATCCGCCCCCTTGAGGATGCCCGCCAGGATATAGGACGAATGAGCGGCTTGGATGGCTTCGAATAGCTCGACCCCGTCATCGGGGCAAACCGTCAGGAACTCCTCGACTTTCTCATCGTTATCCAAGCCAAATTTGTACGCTTCTCCTTCGATGCCGAAAACAATGCCGAACGATGCCTGATAGCCGAGCACCGCACTTATTGTTTCGTACGCAAATCGCTCGCCTTCCTTGTCTGAGCCATAGGAAAAGAGCGATGCCAATTGCTTTTTGTCTCGCTTGTCCGCTCGAGTGAGCGACCCATCTTCCAGAACTCCACAGAGTTTTTTCCGCTTCGGAAGGCAGGTGAGCTCCCGCTCCTCGCACCAAGCTTCAATCGCATCGCACAGTTTATCGACCGACTCCTTCATACTGGCGTTTCGCGCGCTCAACTTGGCATTGTCCTGATGGAGGAAATTGCCCCTCGTTTTCACGATGTTATGAAAGGCCAGGTATATGAGACGCAAATCAGCGCGCTCGTCAGTTTCCATCAGCCAAGCGCGAAGGTGGTAAATGGTGGGGAACTTCTCGTAGTAGTCCTTCTCGGTGAAATCTGACCCGTTGAACAGTGGCCACCGATAGTCAGCATGTCCTGCTTCGCGGTCCTCCGGCAAAAGCCGAGATTGACGCAAACGCACGAAGAATTCGGGATCAACCTCGGCCATCTCCGAGAAGAAAAGTTCCTGGAGCAAGTCGAGCCTCTGGCGTCGGCGGTCATAGCGGCGCCTCTGCCCACGCGGAACGCGAGCTTTCGACGCGGAGTCAGCCGAAGGGAAGAGCCGGCTGCCCCAGGCTGGCTTTTTCTTGAAGTGAAGCAAATCGCCATTCGAATCGATGACCGCCCAACCAACCGAACCGGTTCCGATGTCTAAACCGATGCTGTAATCGATTCCGTCGCGGGCTGCATTTCGCAGATTCATACTTACCTCTTCCGCTCTGCTGGCATTGAATCGCCTTGCCGATTATCGATGACAACAGACTATCAGAAGCGGGGGTATCTTTTTGCCCTTCGTTTTAGCCAACAGTGGTATTATGACCATGTTCTGGTTACCAGCCGGGACGACACTGCGAGTCAAAATAACGGCTTAGCCTAAAGAGCCTTCAGGCGCCACGTAGGTGGCAATTTGACTTGCAAAGGGCCTCGTCAGAGGCCCTTTTTCTTTCCCATTTCCAACTTGATCCTTGCGTAAGAGACGGCCTCGGACCGCCTTTTTGCGGCCACGTCTCCCACTTCCCACGAGCCTTAAAGGCGCGACCGCGTACATCCAACATCTTTTCGGTTTGTTAGACATTTTTGGAGCTGTCTGTACGTTATTCGGTACACGCACGAACCCGCCGTCAATCGATACTGCCATCAGCGACGAAACGGCAGGAGGAGATGGGTGTTGTTACGAATTCCAAAAGGGCTGAATGTGCACAGCCGCGCTTTAATCGACCGTGAGCGCAACCTTTCTTTAGAGCGTCTGCAAGCATTGATAGAAGGGCATTACGAAACGCTTGAGCACGAAAGCGGATACGCCAAGAGTCCCGCCTGCCCAGCATGCGCGTCAGAAAGCCATACGAAACGAGGCTTCGACGAAAAGGGGCGGCAGCGCTATCTATGCCACACCTGCGGTCGTAGTTTTACCGCCCACTCAAGCAGCCTCTTATCAGGCACAAAGATTCCCTTGGAAACATGGATGACTTTCGCAGAATGCCATATTGAGCTGTGCAGCTTAAGGGAGATTTCGCAAAAATGCAAAGTTAGCCTGAAAACCGCTTTTCGAATGCGCGGACGAGTACTCGCGATAATCAAAAACGAAGTTGCCCGATTGCAAACAACGGGGCAGCAAATTCCCCAGAAACTGACGCTCACAATTGATAATCCAACAAAACGGGTTACGTTTGCCGGTAAATACAACGTGAAATCGCCCAAAGCTGCCAGCATCCTCGCTAACATCATTTCGGCAATTACCGTAAGCGCTGTAACGCTACTAATCGCGAATTGCGGTGAAACGTCGCTATCAGACCGAAAGGCCGCACCTTTCACTCACGCACTTGCGCAATGCAAATCGAGATTCCTATGTCGCTTTCGCAACCTTAGCACAACCCGCCACATGCAATACGAAGCATGGTTTATATGGCTTTTGGCCGTCCAATCTCGTGCTCTTGCGCAATCGGATATGATGCGGCTTCTTCAGCGGGCGCAGTCTGGTAATTCAGAGCGGGAAAGCATCACGATTAACTTGAAAGCCGAATGCGCCAATAACATGACAGCGCTTCTTACGCTCTTTTCAAGCCGCTAGACGTTTTAAAAGGCGCATTTGCGGGCAGGTTAGGCGAGCAGGGCGGCAACCTTCCCCAGGAGGGGCTCGAAGGACACGCCACGGGCTTCGAAGTTCGGCTGCTTGGCCGAGACGACCATGGCGTCTGCGGTCAGGTCGGCTGCGAAGGCGGTGGCTTCGGGCAGGCCACGGCCGGTCATCACGGCGGCGAGCAGCGCGCTGGCGAACAGGTCGCCCGTGCCATGCAGCATGTAGGGAAGCTTCGCGTTCGTCGTCTCCGAGAACTCGGCGGCATCGCCCCACGTGTAGTTGTGGATGAGCCCGTCGCCATGCTCGATGCCCTTCAAAACGACGTTCTTCGCGCCGCGTTCGCGCAGGGCGCCGATGATGTCGCGCACCTGGTCCTCATCGATGTCGGGGCCGGTCCACTCGCGGCCGAGGATGATGGCGGCCTCGGTCAGGTTCGGCGTCAGGATATCGGCATCGCACGCCAGCTCGCCCATGGCCGCCACGAGTTCGGGCGTGTACGTCGGGTACACCTGCCCGTGATCGGCCATGACCGGGTCGACCACGCGCAACGCCTTTGGGTACGTGGCGTAGATGTCGCGGATGATGTCTACTTGCTCGGGCGCGCCGAGGAAGCCCGAGTACACGGCGTCGATTTCCACGTCGATGCCCTTCCAAGCCGCCAGGTAATCGGCCAGGATATCGGTCGTATCGTGCATGTACCATCCGGGAAACGCCGTATGCGAGCTGAACAGCCCCGTCGGCACGGGGCACACATCGGCGCCCGCCGCAGACAGCACGGGAATAGCCACGCCGAGCGAGCATTTCCCGTAGCCGCACAGGTCGTGTACGGCGGCGATGCGCGGGATGTAATCGCCTTCGCGCTCGTACAACGTGGAAGTTTGCGTAACGGACATGTTGCCTTCTTTCCTCATAGTTTTATCGTGGGAAAGTATACCGCCGTCACGTTGGGGCATCCGTATAGGGTTTTTAAATACCTAGTTGCAGCATAACTTGCTTGTCATTCCGAGCGCCAGCGAGGAATCTCGGGCTCTGACCGGTCGTCCCGGGACGCGAACCCGGCTGGTCGCTTCGCGGAGATCCTTCGACTTCGCGCTTCGCGCTCCGCTCAGGATGACAAAGGGGGATTCGCTACGCGCTCCGCTCAGGATGACAGGTGGGGGGCTGCTTCGCGCTCCGCTCAGGATGACAAAGGGGGATTCGCTACGCGCTTCGCTCAGGATGACAGGTGGGGGGCTGCTTCGCGCTCCGCTCAGGATGACAGAATGGGGTTAAGGTGTTCCCTAGTCGTCAGCGCCTTAGTCGTCCTCATCGTCGAACAGCGACCACTCGTCTTCTTCGTCTTCGGATTTGGGGCCGCGGTCGATGAAGGTCTTGCGCGTGCGCAGCTCGAGCACCGCCGCAATGATGATGCACAGCACAAGCGAAACCGCTACGAGCACGCCGATGCCCGCGTACGTTTCGAACAGGAAATGATATATCTCCGAGAAATCCATGATACGCATAGTACCAGAGAAATCGCCATCCCGAACGCAGCACGGAATCTCCCGCAATTTGGCGCTGGAGATTCTTCGCTAACGCCCAGAATGACAATGAAGGCGCAATGCCGTAGGTCTATACTTACCCCCACGTCAATTACGAAGGAGTGCTTTCACATGCTTGACATCAAGTTCGTTCGCGAGAACCAAGAGGCCGTCGCGGAGGCCATGAAGAACCGCCACGCGGAATGGGACGGCGCCAAGTTCGCCCAGCTCGACGAGGCTCGCCGCGAGTCCATTCAGAAAGAAGAGGCGCTGCAAGCCGAACGCAACGCGCTTTCCAAGCAAGTCGGCGAGCTTATGAAGGCCGGCCAGAAAGACGAAGCCGAAAGCGTGAAGGCGCGCGTTGCCGAGATTAAAGCCGAGCTGGAAGGCGCCGGCTCCGAGCGCGAGCGCATCGATGCCGAGCTGCGCGACCTGCTGCTGCACACGCCCAACATGCCCTCGGACGAGACGCCTGTCGGCGATGACGAGAACGACAACCCCGAGGTGCGTCGTTGGGGCACTCCGACCGAATTCGACTTCGAGCCCAAGGCCCATTGGGACCTCGGCCCCGACCTGGGCATCATCAACTTCGACTACGGCGTGAAGCTAGCCGCCAGCCGCTTCATCGTGCTCGGCGGCATGGGCGCGCGCCTGGAACGTTCCATCATAAACTTCATGGCCGACACGCACACGTCGCGCGGCTACAAGGAATGGTGGCTGCCGGTCATGGCCAACGCCCGCACAATGACGGGCACGGGCCAGCTGCCGAAGTTCGAGAACGACATGTTCAAGACCTTCGCCACCGACATGGAAGGCACGTCTGACAAAGAGGGTGACAACCTGTACCTCATCCCGACGGCCGAGGTGCAGCTGACCAACCTGCACGCCGACGAGACGCTTTCGGCCGACGACCTGCCCAAGCACTACTGCGCATTCACCCCGTGCTTCCGCGAGGAAGCCGGCTCGGCCGGACGCGACACGCGCGGCCTCATCCGCGTGCACCAGTTCGACAAGGTGGAAATGGTGAAGGTGTGCGAGCCCGAGCATTCCTACGAGGAGCTCGAGGCCATGGTGGCCGACGCCGAGAACATCCTGCAGCTGCTGGGCCTGCCCTACCGCGTCATCAGCCTGTGCACGGGCGACATCGGGTTCTCGTCTGCGAAGACGTACGACCTCGAAGTGTGGCTGCCCTGCTACAACGGCTACAAGGAGATTTCCAGCTGCTCGAACTGCACCGATTTCCAGGCGCGCCGCATGAACATGCGCTACAAGGACCCGGAGCACTTCAAGGGCACGCGCTACGTGCACACGCTGAACGGCTCGGGCCTGGCCGTGGGCCGCACGATGGCCGCCATCTTGGAAAACTACCAGCAGGCCGACGGCTCCGTGAAGGTGCCCGACGTGCTCGTGCCCTACATGGGCGGCGTCGAGGTCATCGAACCGGAATAAACGACACGCCCAGCAGGGCGAAGGCGATGATGAGGCCCACGAGCGGAGTGATGGCGCTGATGGCCGCCATCACGAGGGATAAGACGAGCTTGAGGAACAGCGGGTCGAGGCCGAAGAGCGTCGGCAACTGCGGCAGGTTGCCAAGGGCGAACCAGGTTGCGAGGCCGCCGCAGAGAGCGGCGATGGCGCGACCAATTGCTGCGCGGCGGCGTCTCTTCTGCTCTTCGGTGCGGACCTTGCGGGTTTTCTGCCGCTCGTGGTGCTTTTCGGGCTGAGGCTCGGTTTCCTCTTCCGCTTGCCAATATGGCTCGTCGTACGGCTCGGGCTCGGCGGCGCTATCGTCGGCCCGGACGGGCTTTCCCCCCGAACCGAACAGCCGCGAGAACAAGCCTGGCTTGCGGCGTTCGCACACGTCGGCGGCTTCCCATTCGTCGGTCAGCTCTTCTTCGACGGCGTTAAGCCCGAGCGCATCGCCCACCACCAAGGCAAGCTCATCGCGGCCCTGCACGGCGCTGCCAAGGAACTTGTCCATCTCCTCCGCGAAATCGGCCACGCTGGCATAGCGGTGCTCGCGGTCTGGGTCGAGGGCGTAGAACACCACGTCGTCGACCTGCTCATCGAGGTTTTCCCAGCACAACGACGGCAAGATGAGCTCGGCGTTTTCGATGGCGGCTTCCGCCTGGTCCAGGTTGCTCGCGCGGAAGGGGTTGTCGCCGGTCAGCATCTCGTAGGCCACGGAAGCCAGCGACCACTCATCGGTGCGCGCATCCAGGTGCTCGCGGCGCATCTGCTCGAGCGGCATGTAGCCGATGGTGCCGCCACCTGTCGTGCCCGCGCCCGACGCGTCGGCGAGCGTCGCCAGGCCGAAGTCGGTGACCTTCGCCTGCCCCTGCGGGTTGATGATGATGTTGTCGGGCTTGATGTCGAGGTGCAGCACGCCGGCTTTATGCGCCACCATGAGGGCGCCCGCCATGGCGTCGAACACCGCCGCGACCATGTCGAGCGTCAGGAAATCGGCGTAGTCGTCGAGCAGGCGCGTCAGCGTGATGCCCTCGACGTATTCCATGATGAGGTACGCCATGCGGTCGCGGATTTCGAAGTCGTACACCGTGACGATGCGCGGATCCTGCAGCATGGCGGCCGTGCGCGCTTCGTCGAGGCCCGGCAGGTGCGCGAGCGACGTCACCTGGTCGGGGTCGTCGTAATCGTCGGGGCCGTATTCCGCGGCGTACGGGTCGGCCGAAAGGTCTTCGCGCAGGAAGTCGTTCCACGGCTGAACCCCGTGCCAACGGTCTGCCGTCGGACTGGCGGCAACGGCCTGCGCTCCCGGCAGGTGCGCGCGGTACGCGTCGTGCTCGGTCAGCAAGATGGTCTTGATGGCGACTTTGCGCTGGATGCGCGGGTCCCAGGCAATCTGAACCGTGCCGAAGCCGCCGGCGCCAGCCGTGCCGATGGGCTCGTAACGGTCGAGTATGAGGTTGCCCCGCGCCATAACGCCTTCCGTGCTGCGGTTGTTGTTGATGTAGGAAGCGCTTTAACGGTGCCTATGATAGCGCATTACAGGTCGAGCACCCGCACGCACTCGACCCCGTTCTCCTCGCAGAGTTTGGCAAGCTTCTTGTCGGCAGTCGCAAGTTTTACGCCTTTGCGTCTCGCAAGAACAAAGTAAAGCATGTCGTAGACAGGGTGATCAAGGCGAACAGCCTCGCTGAACGCTTCGCCAACAAGTTCTTCGTCGTCGAAAAACTCATCTATGTGCCCAACGGCAGTCGCCATCATCCGAGCCGTTTCGCTCTCGGGAAACAGGCCGGCATGCGTGAACTTCCAGGCAGAATTAGCCGCTTCAACCCCAAAGAAGCTTGGTGCGATGAATTTTTCGGTATCGAGAAACTCAAGCAATTCGCTATTCTCATCTTCGATAATCTCACTCGATGCGGCGTTTATCGCCGCGCTTGCATCAAGCACCATCATGCCTCTTCCTCATTTCCTCGTGATATTCTTCGGCTATCTGCATAATCCTGTCCGTGCGAGCCTCCCGTTCTTCGCGAATCATTTCCGCTATCTCGTCAGCTGTCGGCTTTGGCCCAATCCATGCCTTGCTCAGCTCCTTTGCCTGTTCCCGGAGCTTTTCGCGCTTCTTCCGGCGCGCTTCCACAACCTCTTCCGGCTCTTCCTCGAAATCGCGCAGCCAGTCGAATGCGTCGACGTCGCGCGCCCGCGCCGAAGCCTCGCGCACGTTGGGCGTCACGAACGGCACGCTGAAATCGGACGAGAGGATGGCGGCGCTCTTCGCGTCTTCCTGGTTAAGCTGCGCTTCGACGAAGGCCACGGTTTGCTGGGCGATGCTGCGGTGGTTCTTCGCCGCTGCCGCTTTCAGGCGCTCGTACAGGTCGTCGGGGAAATCGCGCACTTGCAATGCGGGCATGACGCGTCCTTTCTCGTTTCATGCATTACGCATGCATTATACATCTAGATGCAGAGAAACACTAGGGTGCAGGTGCCCTAAATGGACGAAGACCGCTAGTAGCAGCTAGCGGTCTTCAACAACCTTAACGGTGCTACCCGCCACTAACCGCAGGCAGTCCGTCGACCTTCTGGATTATAGCACCTACAGCATGCGCAAGCTAGTGCTGTTCGCGCAGCTTGCGGGTTGCAAAGGCAACGGCGCCAAGCGCGATGACGTTCATGGCAACCACGCCGCCTGCCGCGAGCGGATCGCCCGTCTTGGCAAGCGTCGTCTTGCTGGCCTTGCCGTCGGCTTTCGTAGCGACGCTCTTGTCGACCAGGCTGTAATCAGAGAACTGGTCGGATGCGAAGGAAAGCCGGCCGGTAGCCGCATCGTACGTGGTATCGAGCTCCGTGATCGTGCCCTCGTGGTTGCGCACCACGACGTAATCGGATGCCGTGTACACGCTTGTGTCGAGCATCATCGAAATGTCAAGCGGCGCGTCGATTTCAGTCGCGCTTTCCCCGTTCAGCGTAAGGCCGAGATCGAATGTCGCAACTGCGCCATCGACTGCCGTGTCCGTGGCCGTATCGGCAACCGCCAAATCGACTTCCGTCGTGGCAGGCATGATCTGCGTGCCCTCTTCGACGAGCATGCACCGCGCGTCGGCGCCCCGCACGCTCTGCGCCGTCAAATCGACCTGGGCTATTGCACCAATGGTCAGGTTGATGTTGTACGCATCCGCCTTGGCAGCATCGCCCGTGAGGTCCACGCCGATGACCACGAAATCATCGTGATCGCTGTCATGCTCGCCCGTGTCGTACGTTTCGTATGTCGTGCCGTTGACGATGACGGTCGGGATGAAATAGCGGTTGTCAATCGCGAACGAAAGCAGCACATCGGGATGCTCGTCGTCGTTGGTTATGGTGACCGTCGCGCCATTTTGGCTGAATGTGACATCGTTACCATCGCCGGAACCGATCTTGAAGTACGCCTTGTTCGACGAGAGGAGCGGCAAGCTTGCGCTATCGACCGTTACCGTAACATCGCGCACTTGAGCGGATGAAGACGGCGGCTCTTGGCCGGGCTTTACAAAATCCACGTCGATGTTGACAACGCCGTTGTCGGCAACAGTATTGGGAATGGTGTAGATATAAGCCGTGTTCGCAGCGACCGAAACCTGGTTCCCATCCACCGTGACATACGCGGTGTACCCCTCCGCAGGCGTCGGCGTGATGCTCACCTTATCACCCGTTTGAGCAGCGCTTATCTGAGTGCTCGGAAAAGCCGCCCCGTTATACGTCACAACGGCGCTCCCGTTGTCAAACGTGAACTTTCCCTCTGCATCTGGACCACCGGTAGATTTGTTAATGGCCACGTGAATGCCTGTCGCAGCCGTGGTCAGTTCGATGTCTTCGGCTTCGATGGTTTCATCGTCAACCGGGTCGGCGATGGCCAGCACGGGGACGAACGACGCGCAGAGCGCGAAACAGGCGAATAAGGCGACGAGTTTCTTCTTTACGGACATAGCACGACCTCTTCTCCAAGCGAGTAAACATTGTCATACTAGCTTAGGAAAAAAGCGCCCTCCCCCGGAATTTTCAATTGACAATGCCAGTCTGGGAATTGCCAAATCGGGAACTGCCCAGTTCAACGGAACATCAGCATTTCAGTGGGCCTATCAAGGTTAGCGTGGCTATCTTGAGAACAATCCCCCGGGCAAAGCGCCCTTGCCCCCTCTGCGTTGTCGTTGACCAATTGTCAATCGTCACCGTTCGGCAAGCTCGGAACCCTATACTTTCTCGAAAAGCCCAAGGAGCAAGGAGCCATGATGACCTGCGGAAAGCGAATTGTTCGCATACTATCCTGCATCGTTGCCGCTATGGCACTTGTCGCGCTCGTCGCCTGCTCGTCAGGCAGCGGCGGCACTGCCGTCACAACGAGCAGCTCATCAGGATCCGCTGCCGCCGAAGCTGAAAAGGCCATCGGCGCCAACGAAACCTGGTCGGTGTTCATATACATGTGCGGATCGAACCTGGAAACCCAGGCCGGATACGCCACCGACAACCTCGTCGAGCTTCAAGGCGCAACTACGGCCAAAAACGTGAACTTCGTCTTGGAAACCGGCGGCGCAAACGAGTGGTGGAACAACGTCGTGAGCGCCGATTACATCGAACGCTACACCGTTTCCGATGGCAAGCTGTTCCAACAAGAGCAGCTGCCCCGCACGTCGATGGGCGACTCCGACACGCTCGCGGACTTCCTGACCTGGGGCGTGAAAACCTACCCGGCCGACCACTACATGCTCGTGTTCTGGGACCACGGCGGCGGGTCGCTTTCAGGCGTGTGCCAAGACGAGCTCGACTACGACACGCTGACGCTTCCTGAAATCCGCGATGGCATCGCCGCGGCGAACGTGACCTTCGACGTCGTCGGCTTCGACACGTGCCTCATGGCAACCCTGGAAAACGCGCAGCTGCTCGCCCCGTACGCCGACTACATGGTGGCTTCAGAGGAAGTCGAGCCCGCGTGCGGTTGGGCGTGGGCGGATTGGCCCGCCTGGTTCGAGAAGCCGACAGGTGGCGTCGCAGGCCTTGGCCAGGTGATTTGCGACAGCTACCTGGCGAAATGCCAGGCGAACAAGGTGGCTTCCACCGCCACGCTGTCGGTTGTCGACCTGTCACGCATCGGCGATGTTGCCAGCGCGTTCGAAACGGCCGCCCGCGACATGGCATCCGCCACCGAGAAGCCGAGCCCCATGCAGCGCCTCGAGCAGCAGGCGCGCAACGTGCAGGCGTTCGGGCACGCGAACTACCTCGAGGGATACACCGACATGGTCGACCTGCGCGACCTCATGGAGTGCACGAGCGAATCGGTTTCGAGCGCCGCTTCCGTCGAGAAGGCCATCGACAAAGCCGTCGTCTACGAGGTGCACGGCCCGCAATCGGCGAAGTCGACCGGGCTTTCGGTGTTCTACCCGTTGAAGATCGACTACGACACGTTCGTGAAGTACTTCGAGCTTTCGACGGAAAACGACCTCGACAACATCCCCTACCTGCAGTTCCTGGCTGCTGAGGCCGATTCGTACGACAAGGTCGACTGGAACAACGAGGGCGTGAAGGGCCTCGACCCCATCAGGGAAGACGACGCGCTCGGCGCGTTCAGCGTGTCGTCGCACATCGATTCCGATGGGCGCTACATCGTCGACATCACGGGCAACACCGAATTCGTCGCCGACGCCACGAAATGCCAGATTGGCCAGCTGCTCGACGACGGATCGGTCGCCATGCTCGGCTCCGACAACAACCTCGACCTCGACATCGACCCCAACGGCGCAGTGCACTACGCCGACCGGTTCGAAGGCGGCTGGTACAAGATCGGCGACGCGTACGTATATGCCGACATCGTCGACCAGGTGGCCATCGACGACAAGCCGGCGTACAACCTGTATTCCACCCCCGTCGAATGGACGACGAAGAGCAGCCGCGGCACCACGATGACGTACCGCACGAACCTGCTTTCCATGTACGACTACGCCACGAACTCCTACGAGGTGCTGTGCGTGTACGACGACGCCGAAGACGGCATGGTCGCCAAGGCCACGGCCGCCCTCTCGGAGGGCGACCAGCTGCGCTTTCTCGTTTCGCGCACCATCGGCGGGAAAACCGAGAGCGGCTCGACCGGCACCATCACCTGGACCGACGACACCAAGATGACCATGGCGTTCGCGGGCAATGCCACCTACGTGTACATGGTCACGGTCACCGACCTGTTCGGCAACGAGTACACGCCCGACCCCGCCCTCATAACGTATTCTGGCGGTAAGCGCACCGCCGAGCTTGCGAAGCTGAACCAACTGTAAGAAAGCCCGAAGGAAAGGAACGGCAATGAAGCATTCGAACATCACTTGGAAAACCTTGGGCGCAATCGCCTTGGCGGCAGCCCTCGGCATGGCCGCGCTGACCGGATGCGCGTCTTCAGGCGGCAGTTCGTCAACCTCTGCTGCATCTGAACCGGCGTCGGGCGAGACGGTCAGCGCATCGAGCGCGTCGGCCGATTCCGAAGCCGGCGACGACAAGGCGACGGGCGTCTCGCTCATATCGTCGGGCAGCACGTCATCGAGCTCGGGCGCCAGCGCCTCGTCGAGCTCGGCGTCGTCATCGGCTTCCAGCAGCGCGGCCACCATCGCCAGCGGCACGCTCGTCGACTACACGAACAAGGAAGCCGGCTACGCCTTCAAGGTCGACAAGGCTTACACCGCCGAGACGAACGGCATGAACGCCACCGTGTACACAGGAGAAAAGTCAGGTCAGGTGCCCTTCTTCAGGCTGACGCTCATGAAGAACAGCACGGGCCGCACGGTCGAGGACCTCATGGCGAAGACCATGGAAGACACGAAGCAGAAGTACCAGAACCGCCTGGCCGTCGAGCCGGTGGCGAACACTGTGAAGCTGTCTGACAAGTACAACCGCGTGCTCGTGGGCTTCGAGTACGCGTACACGCCCGAGGGCGGCGGCAAGACGGTGCTCGTCGCCAACTACACCGAGGAAATCAGCGGCTACTTCTTCATGTGGTCGTGCAACTACTACAAGGAAGACTACGAGACCATTGCGGCCATGCAAACCGCCCAGGAATCGCTTCAGTTCCTGGCCTCGTGACGATAATCAATTTCCTCCGAGGAAATTGATCATCAGCTAAGGGAAGACATGGATTTCAGCGACCTGCTCAACCGATACATCACCGAGCTCGACTGCAGCGCCAAGGACTTGGCCGAAGCATCGGGCATATCGGCTGCCGCCATCAGCCGGTACCGGGCCGGGGAGCGCACGCCCGACCCCGACAGCAAGCAGTTGCGCATGCTGGCAAACGGCATTGCCGCGCTTTCCGCAGGGTCGCTCAGCGAGCAGGCTGTGCACGAAGAGCTCGCCGCCTCGATCAGCGGCATCTCCATCGACTACGACACGTTCCTGTCGAATCTGAGCGCGCTTCTGGAAGCGCTTTCCGTGAACAACATCGAAGTGGCCCGCGCGCTCAGCTTCGACCCGTCATACATCTCGCGCATTCTCACGAGACAGCGCCGACCTGCCGACTTGCGGGCGTTCGTCGCCGGCGTCGCCCAATTCGCTGCCCGCCGCTGCACAGAGGACGAAACCCGTTTGGCGCTGAAAAGCCTCGTAGGCGGCGGGTTCGACAGCGCATCAGACGAGGACGCGCAATCGCAGGCGATCGCCACGTGGCTGGGAACGAATTACGCGCCCATGCACGACCCCATCAGCAGCTTCCTGAAGAAGCTCGACGAGTTCGACCTCGACGACTTCATCCGCGCCATTCATTTCGACGAGATGAAGGTTCCCACCACGCCCATCCAGCTTCCCACGACGAAGACGTACACGGGCATCCGCGAGATGATGGAATGCGAAATCGACTTTCTGAAAGCAGCGGTGCTTTCGAAGTCGTCGGCGAGCGTCATCATGTACAGCGACATGCCCTTGGAAGAGATGGCCGCCGATTCCGAATTCCCGAAAAAGTGGATGTACGGCATGGCCATGATGCTGAAGAAGGGCCTGCGCCTGCACATGATCCACGACACGAACCGCCCCCTCCCCGAGATGATGCTCGGCTTGGAGGGGTGGATTCCCATGTACATGACCGGGCAGATTTCGCCGTACTACTTCACAGGCGCCGACAACAGCGTCTTCAACCACATTTTGAAGGTGGCGGGCACGGTGGCCATGCAGGGAGAGGCCATCGCCGACCACCAGGGCGAGGGACGCTACGTCCTGACGAAGAACCGCGACGAGGTGCGGTATTACCGCAAGCGGGCCGAGCGCATGCTCGACCACGCAAGCCCGCTCATGCGCATCATCACCGCCGCCGACGCCGATAAGCTTCAACTGTTCCTGAAGGAGTGCATGGAGCTGCGGTGCCGCCGCCGCGTCATCATGAGCGCGCCGCCCATCGGCAGCATTCCAACCGGTTTGCTCGAACGCATGCTAGAGCGCAACGAAGTGGCCGAAGCGGAGCGTGGGGCAATCAGGGCATTTGCCGCCCAACGCGCCGACGAGCTGACGGACCTGCTGGCCCATGACGAGATTCGATTCGAGTTCCCAAGCCTGACGCGCGCGGAGTTCGACGCCTACCCGCCGGCGCTCGACCTATCGGGGCTGTTCATCGAGGAAGCCGTCCCCTATTCGTACGACGAGTACCTTGAGCACCTGACGGCGCTGAAATCGTTTATCGCGCCGTACGAACGCAGCGCGCTCGTCATCGACAACAACCAGGCGTTCAGGAACGTGCAGATCGCCATCTGCGAGGGACATCACGTGCTGGTGTCGAAGAACAAGGGGCCGGTCATTCACTTCGTCATCGAGCATCCCGCCATGGTTTCGGCATTCGAGCGTTTCATCGCAACTGTGCGCGATTAGCTTATCGGCAGGCGGCTTAAGCCACTGTGCTTGCCGACGGCTGCAGGCAGACGTTTCGATGCGGTAAATTCAGCGTCGGAACAGCCCTTTCGCCGTGTATACTTTCCCCATTGCAAACGGTTTGGGGAGGAAGCAATGGGCGGATTCTACGGCGCAGTCTCGAAACGCGATGTGGTGTACGACGTTTTCTTCGGGGTCGACTACCATTCTCACCTCGGCACGAAGCGCGCAGGCCTCATCTTCCACGACGGCGACTCTTTCCAGCGCCAGATCCATTCCATCGAGAACACGCCGTTCCGTACGCGGTTCGAAGACGACTTGCCCGACTTCCACGGTAACTCCGGCATCGGCTGCATATCCGACACCAACCCGCAGCCGCTGCTCATGCGCTCGCATCTGGGCGTGTTCGCGCTGACGACCGTTGGCTGCATCAACAACGAGGAAGAGCTGGTCAACCGCTACCTCAAATACGAGGGGCGGCAGTTTTCCGCCATGTCGTCAGGCAACGTGAACACGACCGAGCTGGTCGCGGCGCTCATCAACCACGAACCCGATTTCGTGTCGGGCATCAAGTTCGCGCAAGAGCGCATCGACGGGTCGCTCACCCTGCTCGTCATGGACGAGCAGGGCTCTATCATCGCCGCGCGCGACAAGATGGGCCGCCTGCCGGTTCTCATCGGCCGCGACGACGACGGCTACTGCGTGTCGTTCGAGTCGTTCGCGTACCACAAGCTGGGTTACGAGGACGCCTACGAGCTGGGGCCAGGCGAAATCGTGCGCGTCGCCGCCGACGGCTTCGAAACGCTTGCCCCCGCGGGCGACGACATGAAGATCTGCGCGTTTCTGTGGGTGTACTACGGCTACCCCAATTCGAATTACGAAGGCGAAAACGTCGAGGTCATGCGCTATCGCAATGGCGCCATCATGGCCCGCGAGGAACGCAAGCGCGGCGTCATGCCCGAAGTCGATTACGTGGCGGGCATTCCCGATTCCGGCACCCCGCACGCCGTCGGCTACGCCCAGGAATCGGGCATGCCGTTCGGGCGGCCGTTCATCAAGTACACGCCCACGTGGCCTCGCTCGTTCATGCCGACCAACCAGGAGATGCGCAACCGCGTGGCGACGATGAAGCTCGTGCCCGTGCCAGAGCTCATCGAAGGCAAGAAGCTGCTGTTCGTCGACGATTCCATCGTTCGCGGCACGCAGCTGCAGAACACGGTCGAGTTCCTGTACCAATCGGGCGCAGCGGAAGTGCACATGCGCTCGGCGTGCCCACCTATCATGTACGGCTGCAAGTACCTCACGTTCTCGCGCAACAAGTCGGTCATGGACCTCATCGCCCGCCGCGTCGTGCACAAGCTCGAAGGCGACGAGGGCGCCGAGCATCTCGAGGAATACATCGACCCTAAGGCCGAGCGCGGCAAATGCCTGGTGAAGACGATCTGCGAGGACCTCGGCTTCGACAGCCTGAGCTACCAGTCGCTCGACGGCATGCTCGAGGCCATCGGCATCGACCGCGAGAAGATCTGCACCTACTGCTGGAACGGCCGGGAATGATGCGCGGGAGGGGAGCAAGTGCATCAAGGGGTGTTTCTGCAAAATGATGCAGTAGCTCCCCTTCCGCGCATCATCCCTACCGGTCGGAAATGTGTTCGCAGCCGTCGCCGTAGAGGGCGTACTTCGAGCCGGCGTTCAGCTGGGCGCCATCCCACGGGTCAAGCGCGATGAAGTTCGAGAGCGTCAGGCGATCGGGGTCGGCGGCGTTTTCGTAGCCGATGAGCGCGATCCAATGCTCGCCACCGCTCCATGTGACGTGAATGACCGTCGGCTTGCCTGAAGCTATCTGGTCGTACGCCTCACGCAAGAGCTGCTCGTCGGTTCCCACGCTGCGGAACGACGAGTTCCCGCCGCCCCAATCGGTCCACGAGCAGTACGAGCACGTGTAGTAGTCGTGGTCGTGCACCGTGCCGTCAAGCACGGCATCGGCGTAAGCGCACGCGTACGACGGACAGCAGATGGTATGGCCGGACTGCGCTTGGTTTCCAATGGCGGCAATGTCTGCCGGATTATACGCGAGCAGCTTGCTTTCCTTGAAAGGCTCGACTGCGGCATCGGCAATCGCGTCGCCTGCGCCCTGGATACCCTGGGATACGGCCCCTTGGCATAACGCGGAAACATCCGAAACGGTCGATTCCGTATGGGATACTTCGGCGCGCAGCGTAGCCGCAACCAAGTCGAGCGAGCTTTGGCCCGACCCGTCATCGGCGTACGCAGCACCCGGAACGAGCGCCATGGCGAACGCGAGCCCTAGTGCGAATTTGGTCCATGTGTGCATAAGCGTTATCTCCTTGGGCCGACCGGAGGGTACGGTTCAGGTCCGGTTCCGCTGAGCGGTCCGATCGGCACAATGAGCATACGCAAGCTTTCTGGGCCTTCCCGCAACTCGACACTTTGCACATGGGCGCCCGACAAGGCACGCACGCAATCAGCACGAGGAAATCAAAAGCCCAGGTCAGCGGTCTTCACATCTCCAATACTTTCTCCACGGGTTCTTCAGGACACACAATTAAGCCACATCGGCACATGTGCGAAAACGCTGTCTTTTGCCATTTGGTCTAATTTTTTGGTCTCTTTTTGGTTGCATTTCTATATCTTTAGAGTATATTATTTTGGCAAATGAACCACTTAAACGCACAACGGGGTCTGGTGAACCTGTTCACCTCGGACTCGTATAGGTTGCTTTGCCTGCTCGAGAACCTGCAGGCAGACACCCTGAACGGGAAACGGGTGCGCGAAAGCCAGGAGGAGATTGCAAGGCTTTTCCACGTCAGCAAGGGAAAGCTCAATCCCCTCATGCAGGCGCTCGTTGCATCGGGGTGCGTGCAGAAGTACCGGGCGCGCAGCGGTTACACCGTCACGCCGCTCGGAGAGCAGGTGGTCGCGTGCGTAGAGCAGCTCGAAGCGCTCGATGCCCCATCTGAACGGTAGGAACGCATAAGGAAGAAGGACTGGGATGTTCTCCGCGCAGAAACGGATCTTCGCCGGCAAGGGAAACCTGCAAACCGAACCGTTTTGCCCCTACCTCACCAACGAAAGCGGGTTCACGAGCCTGAAACGCTCCCCGCTTGGCAGCTTTTTCCGGTCGGGTCAGCCGCTTAACACCCGACCATCGGTACGCGGCGGGAACACACGCGCTTAACGCAGCACCCGTCGCTTACGCTTCCCAGAGCCTCCGGGCTTGTCCCATTTGCACTTCACACCCTAATCGCACCCGCAAATGGGATAAACCCGGGGGCTCTGTTAATTCACTCAGACAAGCGAACACCCCATCGGCTCAAGCCAGGGCGGACAAGCAGGATAACCTAAGCGGCCTCAATCAAACCGGCACGATTTTCCGCATTGCGCGTCAGGAAGTAGAAGATGGGCGTGTCGATGGCCGCAAGCACGAACTTGCAGAGGTACTGCCCCACCATCATGCCCCCGAGCGTGCCGACCATCGCGGGATCGAACAGCCACCCGAAGCCAATGCCGAACGCAATGCCGATGAACACGACCGTGTCGATGAGCTGCGAGGTCATGGTAGAGGCGTTGTTCCAGATCCACCGGCTGCGAGCGGTGCCGCCATTCGAAAGCACCCGGTTGCGAATCTTGTGGAACACGAACACGTCCCACGACTGGGAAAGCAGGTAGCCCGCCATGCTGGCCAGCACGAACACGGCGTTCTGGCCGAGCAGCATGTCATACGACGCCTGCATGCTCGCATCGGCAGCCGGCAGCGCTTGCCCGATTAAAATGAGGCACGTCGCCAGAATCTGGCAGGCGAAACCGCCGAGCACCACGGTCTTCGCCTCCTTCTTGCCCCATATCTCGCCGATGACGTCGGTCATGAGGAACGTGACGCAATAGCAGATGACCGCGCTCGGCACCAAAATCGTGCTGCCGAACAGCGGGATGCCGGTCTGCACGGTCTTCGCCGTGATGACGTTGGAAATGACGAGCGCCACGGCGAAGACCATGGCGCACAGCATGAGGTTCGTAGTCGTTTTCTTCATTGCGATGTCCTTAGTTTTGATGAGGCTGGATGTTGCGAACAGCCCCCTGGGAACGGCCAGGGACCGGTCGGTTACTTGCCTTCGGAAGCCTCTTCGGCTTCTTCAGCCGGCGCCTCGTCGGCCTTCTTCTTGCGGAAGCGCCCGAGGAATCCGGCTTCCTTCTTGGCCTGCTCTTCGGCCTTGGCGGCCTCGAACTTCTCCTCGGCTTCCTTCTGCTGGGCGCGGGCCTCGGCGCGCGCGGCTTTCTGCTGGGCGCGGGCCTCCTTCGACTTGCCCCTCATCACCTGCTGCTCGTATTTCTTGCGCAGCTTGCGAATCTTGCCCAGGTCGATGTAGAACGCGGCGATGACCAGCACGTAGCCGCCTACCAGGAAGTAGACGTACAGGAAGCTGAGCTCGCCGTTCCGCATCGTCAAAAACGAAAGCGCGATGAGCACGATGGCGCCGATGAGGCAGGCCCACCAGTAACGACGCAGCTTCTTGTATTCGGGAAGGGACTCGATGCGCTGATTATCGGGGACTGCCACCGTGTATTTCTGTTCTTGCTTGCGTTCGCGTTCGCGCGCCTCTTGCTTCTTCTGCTTCGCGGTTTTGGGCCCCGGCGTGCGCACCGTTGCCGCGCGCTCGGCAGAGGGCTTCGCCGAAGCCGCCGATTTGCGCGTCTTGCCTTTGCGGTTCTCGTCGTTGTACCGCTCGTTCATGGGGTTACGCTGGCTCATTTAGAATGCTCTCCCGGTGATCTTCTCGTACGCCTGCACGTACTTTTCGCTCGTGCGGTCGATGACGTCCTGCGGAAGGCGCGGCGGGTTGCCGGTCTTGTCCCAATTGGCAGTCAGCCAATCGCGCACGAACTGCTTGTCGAAACTGGCCTGGTCGCGGCCGGGCTCGTACGCATCGCCGGGCCAGAAGCGCGACGAATCAGGCGTCAGCACCTCGTCGGCGAGGATGATGTCGCCGTTCAGGCGCCCGAACTCGAACTTCGTGTCGGCAATGATGATGCCGCGGTCGGCGGCGTGATCGCGCGCCGTGGTGTACACCTTCAGCGACAGGTCGCGCAGCGCGGCGGCGTCCTTATCGCCGAGCAGCTCGGCGCAGCGCTCGAAGCTGATGTTCTCGTCGTGGTCGCCGATTTCGGCCTTCGTCGACGGCGTGAAGATGGGCTCGGGAAGCTTCGAGGAATTCACGAGGCCCTCGGGCAGCTTGATGCCGCACACGGTGCCTTCGCGCTGGTACTCCTTCAGGCCGCTGCCGGCCAGGTAGCCGCGCACGATGCACTCGACCGGGAACATCTCGGCCTTGCGCACGAGCATGAAGCGGCCACGCAGGTAATCGGCATAGGGCTGGAACTGCTCGGGCAAGTCGGCGACGTCGGTCGAGACCAGATGGTTTTCCACCACGCCGTCGAGCAGCTCGAACCAGAAGCACGAAATGCGCGTGAGCACTTCGCCCTTATGGGGAATCTCGTCTTCCAGAATGTAATCGAACGCCGAAATGCGGTCAGTCGCGACGAGCAGCAGCTTGTCGCCCAAATCGTACAGGTCGCGGACCTTGCCTTGCGCATCGGGCTTGATGTCGATACCAGCCATCTTGCAGCCTTTCAGTCGAAAAACGCCGAACTAAGCTATTGTAGCTGCAAGTGCCCCTTGCCGCGCCAACTTCACGACAAATGCTCCGAAGCACGCAACGCAGGGGCGCCCCCGTTGCCGTAACGAGAAGGGCGCCCTCGCGTTACGCTAGCGGGAAATCTTGGGAACGCGGCCGGTGTTGGAACGGCCGCCCTTGCGGCGCTGATCGCGGTCGCGGTCGTACAGCGGAATGTGGATGGTGAAGCAGGCGCCTTCGCCCTTGCGGCCTTCCACCTGCACCCAGCCGTTGTGGCGCTCGACGATTTCCTTCACCACGGTAAGCCCCACGCCCAAGCCGCCGCTTTCGCGGTCGCGGCTGTCGTTCGCGCGCCAGAAGCGCTGGAAGACCATGCGCGCCTCTTCGGGCGTCAGGCCGATGCCCGTGTCCTGCACCGCGATGGAGGCCATCGACTCGCCGCGGCGCACGCGCACGGTGATGTGCCCGCCCTCGTCGGTGTAGCGCACGGCGTTGGAAATGAGGTTGGCGGTGGCCTGGCGGATGAGGTCGGGGTCGCCCATGACCAGCACGTTCGCATCGGCGCGGTACTTCAGCGTGAGGCCCGACTCGCGCACGTACGCCTCGTGCGTGGCGATGATGCCGGCCACGACCTCGCCCACGTCGACGACTTCCTGCTTGGTCGGGTTCGAGCGGTTTTCCAGACGCGACAGCTTCAGCAGCTGGTCGACCAGGCGCGACAGGCGCATGACCTCGGAATCGACGGTCATGAGACGCTGCTCGTCGACGGGCAGCACGCCGTCGACCATGGCTTCGACCGTGGCCTGAATGGCCATGAGCGGCGTGCGCAGCTCGTGGGCGACGTCGGTCGTCAGGCGCCGTTCGAGCTTGCGGTCGCGCTCCATCGCGTCCGCCATGGCGTCGAACGTCTGGCCGAGCTGCGAGATCTCGTCTTCGCCCTGCAGGTCAGTACGCGCGGTGAGGTCGCCTTCCTTGATGGCGACCGCCGTGTCCGTCATCCGCCGAATCGGGCGCACGAGGCTGCGCGCAAAGAAATAGCCGAACACCGAGGCCAGGACGATCGCGACGGCGGCGGCGAGGATCATGGCCTGGTACGACTTGTCGCGGAATTCCTGGTCGGTGGCGCGCAGCAGCTGATCTGAACCGTACACCCACACGCGCACCGAACCGACCGCCTGGTCGGCGACGACGATGGGCGCGTGGGCCATGTTCGATTGCCCCTGCTGCGGGGCCATCGAAGGCGTCACGATGCCGTCGACGCCGCCTGCTTGGGTGGACGAGTCGAACAGCGTGTTGTTCTCGGCGTCGACCACCTGCACGCCCACGCCATGCGTGATCGCCACCGTGTTCTCGGCCGGCTGCAGAACGTCTTTGCTGAACTCGCCTTTTTGCTCGTACAGTTCGCCGATTTGGGCCGCGGTGGTCTCCGCGACGGCGTACATGTTCTCCTGCGTGTACGCATGGAAATGCTGCTCCCACACGAGGGAGACCACGCCGATGGCGACGAGCGCCGTCATGGCGGCGATCAGCGAAAACGAGATGGTGACGCGAGCGGCGTACGAAAGGTTCGACCACACGCGGCGGTTGCCGGGTTCGCCCTCTTCCAGATCGTCGTCCTCTTCGACGTCGACGTCTTCAGCCACGGGCTCGTTGGGCTTGACTTCTTCTTCGCTCACAGATAACGCCCTCCCGTAGGGGCTCGATTCGTTATGTTCGACTACCGCGCTTGGCGGGCGCGGTGAATCGCGCCCTTACGGCATTGCGCGCGACGTTCGGCGGCTACTGAACGCCGGTCTTAGTGGGGTCTTCGAAACGATAGCCCACGCCGTGAACCGTGTGCAGCCACTTCGGGTTGCGCGGGTTGTCGCCGATCTTGGCGCGCAGGTTCTTCACATGGCTGTCGATGGTGCGCTCGTAGCCCTCGAAGTCGTAGCCGAGCACCTTTTCGACCAGCTCCATGCGCGAATACACGCGGCCCGGATAACGCGAAAGCGTGGTGAGCAGCTTGAACTCGCTGGCGGTGAGGTCGACTTCCTTGCCGCTGACGAGCACCTTGTGACCCGACACGTCGATGGTCAAATCGCCGAATTCCAGCACTTCGCGCTGAGGCTCGGAATCGGCGTGCACGCGGCGCAGCAGAGCGCGCACGCGGGCCACCAGCTCGCGCGGGCTGAACGGCTTGATGAGGTAGTCGTCGGCGCCGAGCTCGAGACCGATGATGCGGTCTTCGACCTCGCCCTTGGCCGTCAGCATGATGATGGGCACATCGGAATTGTCGCGGATGGCGCGGCACACGCGCTCGCCGGGGACGCGCGGAAGCATGAGGTCGAGGATGATGAGGTCGAAATGATGCTTCGCGAACTCGTCGAGGGCGTCCTGGCCATCGCCGATGGCGGTGACCCAGTAGTTCTCGCGCTCGAGGTAGGCGGTCACGGCATCGCGGATGGCCTTTTCGTCTTCGACCAGCATGATGCGGCGTGTTTCGTTACCCATTTCGTCTCCTTAACTAGCAGGATTCAGATTCGATTATTGTATCGCCCGCGTTGCGCACGTGGGCAGATGTGAAACAAATTATAGCGTTTCGTGACCAAGGGGTAATCTTTAAGCAGCGGAAATGTGGAGCCGCGCTAAACGGGTATACTCGAACCATGGGCGATAACACAGGACAGAAGAACGGCCAGCTGCTCGTTTCCCGGAGGGCGTTTTTGTACGGCACCGCGGCGGTGGGCGCTGCGGCTGCAGTGGGCGTGGGCCTTTCAGGCTGCGAGGCCATCACCGGCGGCAGCGACGAGGTCACGTATCTCGAGGTGCCCGAATCGTCGCTCGTCACGCTCAACGATTTCGAAGCGCTCGAGAGCCCCGAGGGGAAGGTTCAGCTCATCGCCAGTTTCGACATTCCGTACGGCACCCTGGTCTGGGCGAACGACGACGAGGTGGCAGCCTGCTTGCTGCCGACGTCATCGGGTTCGCCGCTCACGCAGGTCGGCCTGCTGTTCTTCGGCAGCGGCTCGCTCGACGTCGTGCTAGACCGGGCCGTGGGCTCAGCGGACCACTTCGAGATTTACGACGTGCGGGCGACGGCAAACGGCTTGGTTTGGACCGAAGCCAACGTGCTGCAGGGCATGTGGCGCGTGTACACGGCACGCATCGCCAACGGCGGCATCGACGGCGCACCGGCCCTCGTCGAGGAAGGCGACGCAACCTACGACACGCCCATGCTCGCCGTGTCTTCCAAGCTGGCGTTCTGGCAAGTCGTGCCCAAGGCCCCCAACGACGCCGGGCTGCCGTCGCGGCTGATGGCCGGCTCGTTCGGAAGCGACAAGACGACGTGCGTGTACGAGAACGCGCGCCGCATGGGCACGCCCCCGTATTCCGACGCCGATTCCATCACCATTGCCCCGCGGCTCGACATGGGAACCGTGTACTATCAGCTCACCAACATCGACGCCCAATCGGGTAAGGTCACAGACACGCTAACGCTGCCCGGCGGCATGACCCCGCTCGAAACCGGATACGGCAACACGGGGTTCATGTTCTCGTTCGCCGACATTTACAACTACGGCGGCGGCATTTCCAACTTGGGAACGTACACGCCCGTGCGCAAGCCGTCGGACGGCAATTACAGCAACGCGAAGTGGTTCGGCTTCGCACGCACCCCAACCGCCGCGCCCGCGTGGTGCGGGAACCTGCTCATCGTGAAGTCGAGCTACTCGGTGTGCGGCGTCGATTTGGAAGCCGGCACGTATTTCGCCATCGACGTCGACAACGGCGCCGACGACTACGGCGAGTACCTCGCGTCGTCGGGAACGCACGGGAATTTCGTCACGTACGCCAACATCGACCACCACCCCATCGGCGCCGACGCCGTGCACGCCTGCCGCGTGAAAGTCTGGACCACGCTCGCATAACGAAAGTCATCCAAACGGCCTAAGGCACTTTGGATGACTGCACGAGCGTCGTTCATTCCCGTTTCGACTGCTGGAAAAACGAAGTATACTGTCAGCAGCATAGTTCGAGGAGGATGCCATGAAGTGCATTGAATGCGGTCACGAGCTTAAAGACGGTGCGATTTTCTGCATCAGGTGCGGTGCGATGCAGGTGTCGATGGACGGCAAGCCCATCGAGCGCGGGGAAGATTGGCCCACTGTCGATGCGCAAGCCGACCGTGCGAACTACCGCTCGTCAACCGACGGCGCGCTGCATTCGGCGCAATCCAAGAACCCCCGCGGCTTCCAGCCCGCGCCCAAGCGCAACGGCGGGCGCATAGCGGCCATCATCATCGCCATCATCGCGCTGATCGCGATCATTGCCTTCGCCGTCGTTTCGTGCAACGGGCAGGCAACCTCCGGTTCCGATGAGACTTCGAGCCAAGCCACGTCGGAAAGCGCCACGGCGACGAGCGATTCCGCATCGTCGGCTTCCACGACGTCGAGCACTTCCTCGGCCTCCGCTTCGGCAACGTCAACGTCCGCTGCGAGCGCATCGGCTTCCGCCGCTTCTGCTTCTGCGGCCTCCGAAGCGGCTGCGCAAACAGTCGACCCCACCCAGCGGCAGAACGCCCAGCCCGAACCCGAGCCTGTGTACTACAACGATTACTACGTGCTGCCCGATAGCTCGTATTACTACTACTCGTACAACGAGCTGAGCGGCATGAGCACGTACGACCTGTACATCGCGCGCAACGAGATCTTCGCGCGCCATGGCCGCATGTTCAACCGCTCTGACCTGCAGGATTACTTCAACTCGCAGGCTTGGTACGAGCCGCTGTACACGCCGGCGCAATGGGACAGCATGGGCAACCAGCTCACCGACGCCGAGATTCAGAACGTCAAGGTCATGCAGCAAGTCGAGAAGGACAAGGGCTCGCCGTACCTCTAAGCCTCCCTGTTCGGCAGTAAGAAACGCCCGCTCAGCAGCGGGCGTTTTTCTTCGCGAAAGGTTTTCCGGCTTCGCTCGCTAGTCGTCCAACTGCTCGAACAAGCGGCTGGCGGCTTTCTCCGCATACCCGAAGTCGGGGTGCGCCCAGTTGGCAAACGGATGGATGGCGATGCCGCCGCGTGGCACGAACAGGCCCTTCACCTCGATATACTTGGGCTGCATGAGCTTCACCAGGTCGTTCAGGATGATGTTGGTGACATCCTCGTGGAAGTCGCCGTGATTGCGGAAGCTGAACAGGTACAGCTTCAGCGACTTGCTTTCCACCATCTTCTCGTTGGGAATGTAGCTGATGAGCATCGTCGCGAAATCGGGCTGGCCGGTAATGGGGCACAGCGTGGTGAACTCGGGGCACCGCAACGTGACGAGGTAATCGCGCTCGGGGTGCGCGTTGTCGAACGACTCCAGCACGCCGGGGTCGTAATCGGTCGGAATGTCGGCATGGGCGCCGAGCAGCGTCAGCTCTTCATGTGCGGTCATGGCGTCTCCTTTTTCGCGTCTGCCCATTGTACGGTATCATGAAGCGCATTGAAACGAGGGGTGTTAACGTGGCCAACCACGCACGCGACAACAGGGACGTAAGAGACAAGCGCGCCGCGCTGGCGGGCGCCGGCATGCAGCAGCGCGCCTACTCGCATAGCGACCAGGTCGGAGGCACGCGACGCCGGGAAGCCGACGGCCGCTGGGTCGACCGCGAGCAGGAACCGCCGCGCCCCGAACCGCAGCGCCGCCCCGGCGAGCGCGAGACGATCGGCCAGTTCATCGCGCGCAACGCCGTGTACATCCTGTCGGTTGTCGCAGTCGCGCTCATCGCGGTCCTGCTGATTTTCGGCGTGCGCATGTTCGCGGACCTCACGCAAGGCGCCCCGGGAGACGACGAGTACGTCAGCCCCTACGATTGGTCGAACCTCGACCGCACCGACGGCCACTACGCGTACGTCGTGAACGGCCAGGTGAAGTCGCGCCTGGGCGTCGACGTCGCCGATTACCAGGGCTACCCCGATTGGGAAGCCGCCGCAGCCGACGGCATCGACTTCGCGATGATCCGCCTGGGTTACCGCGGGGCCACCGAGGGGGCGCTGTACCTCGACGAGTACTTCGAGTCGAACCTCGAGAACGCGCGTGCCGCCGGCATCGACTGCGGGCTGTACTTCTTCTCGCAGGCCATCAGCGTCGAAGAGGCCGTTGAGGAAGCCGAGTTCGTGCTCGACAACCTGGGCGGAAGGCCCCTCGAATACCCCATCGCCTTCGATTCGGAAGTGGTGACGAGCCTCGGGGCGACCCGCACGATCGACCTTTCCGACGAGGAGCTGACGGCCATCGCCGACGCGTTCTGCGACCGCATCGAGCAAGCCGGCTACCGCACGATGGTGTACGGCAACGCCCTCGACCTGTCGAGTTACGACATCGTCGTCATGACCGGCCGCGGCATCTGGTGGGCGGAATACGATGTGGAGTACCCGTCGCATTACACGGACATCGTCATGTGGCAATACACCAGCACCGGCTCGGTCGCCGGCTTCGACACCACCGTCGACATGAACCTCGACTTGTCGGGCGTCTAACGCGTAATCTGTTCAAATGGCCTAAGGCCGTTTGGATGAATGTTGCCAGCGCTTATTCAGCTTCGATTTCGCGGATGTTGAGCTCGTTGCCTTGTAGCAGCTCGGTGTCGGCGCTTCCGCAACGTGGGCAGGTACGGCCGTGATCGACCGTGCGATACGTGTGGCCGCACGCGTTGCAGATGGTTGCGGCTTCTATTTCGTGAATCTCCAACTCGGCGCCGCGCAGCAAATCATGTCTATCGGACGCCCACAGCCAGGCGTCGCCGAACAGCTCGGTGACCACGCCGGACACCTCGCCCAAATCCACGACGACCTTGCCGATGCGCGACAGGTTCCGCTCGCGGCCGATATCCTCGAGCAAGTCGACCATATGGAACACGACGCCCAGTTCGTGCATGCTTCACCTTCCATAACTCAAAGGGGATACTCCCCTTTGCGTTATTTCTTCACCATGGGGGCGATCTTGCGCAGAAGCATGCCGCCGGCGTTGGGCAGGATCTTCTTCAGCTTGTCCTCGGACGCCACCATCGTCGAGCATTCCGGGTTGTCGCGGTACAGGTGGATGGCGTCGAACTCGCAGCGCGTCGTGCACAGGCCGCAGCCGATGCACTTGTTCGGGTCGACGATTGAAGCGCCGCACGACAGGCAGCGCGCCGTCTCGACGCGGATCTGCTCCTCGGTGAACGTGGCGCGCACGTCATCCCAGTTGTGCAGGATGCTCGCAGGCTGGGCGCACGCGGGCACGCCGCGGCCGGCATGGTCGTAGCTCAGTGGGTTCAGCGCCACGGTCTCCTTGTTCAGCTCGACGTAGTGACGCGGGTTGCGGCCGAGCGTGAGCGAGCTGCCCTTCTGCACGAAGCGGTGCAGCGAAACGGCGGCCTCGTGACCGGCTGCAATGGCGTCGATGACGAAGCGCGGACCGGTGAACACGTCGCCGCCTACGAAGATGTCGGGCTCGTCGGTCTGGTAGGTCTGCGGATCGGCCACGGCCCCGTTGCCGCGCCCGAGCTTCACGGCGCTGCCTTCCAGCAGGTTGCCCCACTCGATGGACTGGCCGATGGCGAGCACCACGTTATCGCAGCTCACGGTCATGGTGTCGGTGTCGTCGTACTCGGGCGAGAAGCGGTGTTCGTCGTCGAACACGCGCGTGCAGCGCTTGAAGGTGACGCCGCATACCTTGCCGTCCGCGCCGACCTCGATGCGCGCCGGGCCCCAGCCGTTTTCGATCTGCACGCCATCCTCGCGCGCCTCGGCGATTTCCTCGGGAAGCGCGGGCATCTCGTCGAGCTGCTCGAGGCAGTACATCGACACATCCGCGCTGCCGCAGCGCACCGACACGCGCGCGGCGTCGATGGCCACGTTGCCGCCGCCGATGACGACGGTCTTGCCCGCGACCTCATGCGACGGGTCGCCGATGGCCACGCGCAGGAACTCGACGGCCGTGGTGACGCCTTCGGCATCCTCGCCTTCCACGCCCGCCTTGCGGCCGCCTTGGCAGCCAATCGCCACGTAAAACGCCTTGAAGCCCTGCTCGCGCAGCTCGGACAGCGTCACATCGCTGCCGACCTCCACGCCGCAGCGAATCTCGACGCCCATCTCGCGCAGCACGTCGATTTCCGCATCGACGACGTCCTTGGCCAACTTGTACGCGGGAATGCCGTACGTCATCATGCCGCCCGGCTTCTCGTCGCGCTCGAACACGACGGGCGCATACCCCAGCGTCGCCAGGTAGTACGCGCACGACAAGCCGGCCGGGCCCGCGCCCACCACGGCGATCTTCTCGTTGAAGCCGCCGCGCGTCGTGGGCGGCGTGATCTCGGGCACGAAGCGGTGCTCGGCTTCCAAATCCTTCTCGGCGATGAACTTCTTCACCTCGTCGATGGCCACGGCCTCATCGACCGTGCCGCGCGTGCACGCCGCCTCGCAACGGCGGTTGCAGACGCGCCCGCACACGGCCGGGAACGGGTTTTCCTTCTTGATGAGCGCCAATGCGTCGCGGTAGCGCCCCTCGGCCGCCATGCGCAGGTAGCCCTGCACCGAGACGTGTGCGGGACAGGCGACCTTGCAGGGCGCCGTGCCCGTGTCGTGGCACTCGATGCGGTTGTTGTTCTTGTAGTCCGGGTCCCAGTCCTTCTCGCTCCACGAAAGCGTGGGGAGCGCCTGGCGCGGGTACTCCACGGTCCCGTTCACGGTCGGCAGCTTCTGGCCGAGCTGAACGGCGCCCGCCGGGCACACCTCAACGCAGCCGGCGCACGCCACGCACTTGTCGGATTCGATGTGCGCCACGTACGCCGAGCGGCTCATGTTCGGCGTGTTGAACAGCTGCGAGGTGCGCAGGGCGTAGCAGATGTTCACGTCGCAGTTGCAGATGCCGAAGATCTTCTCGGAACCGTCGATGTTGGTGATCTGGTGCACGTAGCCGCATTTCTCGGACAGCAGCAGCAGGTTCACGACCTCGTCGTACGTGGCGAAGTGGCCCTTGCCCGTTTCCACGCAGTAATCGGCCATGTCGCCCACGCCGATGCACCAGTTCTGCGGGTCGCTGCCGGCGTTATCGCCGCGAACGCGTTCCGACATGCGGCACGAGCACGCGCCGACGCTGAACCGGTCGTACTTCTTGAGCCAGTGCGACAGCTTCTCGACATCGGCCGCCTCGTTGACCTGGTCGATCGCGCGCTCGACGGGAATGACGTGCATGCCGATGCCGGCGCCGCCGGGCGGCACCATCTTGGTCACCTTCTCGAGCGGCAGGAACGTCATGCGCTCGAAGAACGTGCCCAGCTCGGGGTGCTCTTCCAGCTGCGCCTGGTTCATGACCGTGAACTCGGCCGAGCCCGGCACGAACATGGGCAGCACGTAGCGCTTCTCGTGGTTCGGGTTCTTGCCGTCGAGGTTTTCCCAGTTGTACTCGATGATGCCCTTGATGGACATGTCGTCGAGCAATTGCTGCAGATGCCCGGGCTCGACGCCGCACGCTTGCTGAAGCTGCGTGAACGTCATGGGCTTGCGCACCTTCATGTGCTTCGTGACGGCCGCTTCCTCTTCGGTCATGACGCTGGCCAAGCCCCAGTAATCCGGGTCGTCCTTCGTCACCTTCACGCCGATGCGGTCGGTGATCTTCTGCCCCTCGTCGCGCACGCCGGGCTTGAACGTGCGGTACGATGCCGGGCCGGGCGCGTTGGGCACCGCCGGCTTGTAGGGCACGTACGTGTCGTTTTCGGAATACAGCTCCTCGGCGATGACGCGATGCGGCTCGCCATTGGGCGCCGTCGTGGGAATGACGTTGCGCTTCGCGATTTCCTCGTCGGACATGCCGCGGCTCATCGCCGCCTTGCGCTCTTCGACCGTAGAGCCGCCGTACGGCTCCTTCACGATGGTAATGCGTCCGTTATCAGGCTTTATGGCCATGGTCGGCCCCTCTCTCACGTGCTTCACGCGCACCCCCGCGCGTTTTTCGAATCTCCGATTATACGCTTCGCTGCGTATAATGGGGGCGTTCTCGTTGATTAAAACCCGAGGAGCCCCGTATGCTGAACCTGAAGAAGGTGCTGGGAGCAAAGCCGAAAGAGCACGTGGAAGCCGAGCTTGCCGAGCTGCTCACGCCCTGGGGCGAAGAGCTCGACTGCGACCATGTGCTCGAGGAGCACCCCGACCCGCAGTTTCGGCGCACGGACTTCCAGGTTCTAAACGGCCGCTGGGAATGCGCGTTCGTCGCAAGCGGGCACGAGCCGACCGATGATTTGGAAGCAGTCGTGCGCGCGGCCGTCATGCCCGAGGCGAGCGCGTTCGACCGCGAAATCGTGGTGCCGTTCTCGCCCGAGGCGACGCTTTCAGGCGTGAAACGGCAGCTGCAGCCCGACGAGCTGCTGTGGTACCGCCGCACGTTCGACGCGCCTGCGCTTGGGGACAAGCGGCTGCTGCTGCACTTCCAGGCGGTCGACTACGCCTGCGCCGTGCGCGTGAACGGGCGGCTTGCGGGCGCGCATATGGGCGGCTACCTGCCCTTCGCGTTCGACATCACCGACTTGCTGGCCGCAGGCGCAAACGAGCTTGCCGTATGCGTCGCCGACCCGAGCGAGTTCGGCGGCAGGCTGCGCGGCAAGCAGCGCTTCGACCGCGGCGACATCTGGTACACGGCGCAAAGCGGCATCTGGCAGACCGTGTGGGCAGAGGTCGTGCCGGCAGCGTACGTTCAATCGGCCAAGATCGAGGCCGACCCGAAGACCGGCATCGTCGCAGTGGGCGCGCACGTGTCGGCGTTGCCCGGCCAGGTTGGCGCGTTCACGCTCGAGGTGCTTGACGCGCAGGGGAACGCAGTTGGCTCGGCCACGTGCTCGGTCGATTCCGATTCCTGCGCCGAAGCGGTGCTCGTGCCCAATGCGCGGCTGTGGTCGCCCGACGACCCCTACCTGTACCAGTTGCGGCTCACGTTCGGCGAGGACGTCGTGGAAAGCTATTGCGCGTTCCGCTCCATCGAGATGCGCGCCGACGATGCCGGACATAAACGCGTGTTCCTGAACGGCAAGCCGCTGTTCATGAAGGGCGTGCTCGACCAGGCGTATTGGTCCGACGGGCTCATGACGGCGCCTTCCGACGAGGCGTTCGTGCACGACATCGAGGCCATGAGGGCGGCGGGCTTCAACCTCATGCGCAAGCACATAAAAGTGGAGGCGGCGCGGTGGTACTACCATTGCGACCGGCTGGGCATGCTCGTGCTGCAGGACATGGTCAGCGGCGGCGACACTGAAATCAAGTCATGGCAGTGGAGCTACAAGCCCACCCTGTTCAAGGTCAGCTGGAACCACATGCGCGACGACACGCCCGCCAACCAGGAGAAGCTCGGCGCGGGCGATGCGGGTTACCGGGCGGAGTGGGTGGAAACCTGCCGTGGCACGGTGCGGCTGCTCGGCAATCACCCGTGCATCATCGGCTGGTCGCTCATGAACGAGGCATGGGGGCAGTTCAACGCGCGCAAGGCGTGCAGCATAGTGCGAGCGCTCGATCCCACGCGCGTGATCGACGCCGTGAGCGGCTGGTACGACCAGCATTGCGGCGACTTCCTCAGCGTTCACAACTACTTCCGCGACCTGGTGGTGTGGCGCGATCGCCGTCGCGGGCGCGCGTTCTTCGTATCGGAGTTCGGCGGCTTCACCCACCGCGTCGACGGACACAGCGCGCTTGACGAAGCGTACGGCTACGAGCCCTACGACGACATCGGCGAATGGCGGCGTGCCGTGCGCGACCTTCTGGCGCATATGGACGCGCTCGAGCCCCAAGGCCTCGCAGGCTACGTGTACACCCAGGTCAGCGACATCGAAGAGGAAACGAACGGCATCCTCACCTACGACCGTCGCGTCAACAAGCTGGATCGTTGAGTTTCTCGTAGGGGCTCGATTCATCGAGCCCGCGCCGCGAAGCGGCGATGCGTCAGTATTTACAAATATATCCGCCTTCGGCGACGGGTGCGATAAAAAGCGCCCCTGCGAATTGGCGGATTGATAACCCGCTATTGATATCGTCTATGACCCGAAGAGCGATTTTGCTGATAGCGGAAGCGTATAATTTCGCCGTAACCGACTGGCGCTGCAGAAAGGGTTCACATGGACGATTCCAGCTTCGAGGCGATGGCCTCCGAAATCGAAGGACTTCTCGGCATAGACCGCACGCGCCATGAGCGCTACTCGTTCGCCACGCGCGCCGTGCGCGGGTACGGCGACCGCCCCGATGCGGCTGGCGCGGTCAGCTACCCCATCTACCAGAGCGCGACGTTCGCCCACCCGCGCCTTCACGAGTCAACCGGTTTCGCATACGGGCGCTGTGGCAACCCCACCGTGCTCGAATTGGAAAACACCATCGCCATGCTGGAAGGCGGCTTGAAAGCGCTCGCGTTCTGCAGCGGAATGGCGGCGATCTCGTGCGTCATCAAGCTGTTCAAGCAAGGCGACGTAGTGCTCGTCAGCGACGACTTGTACGGCGGCACGCACCGCCTGTTCCAAGACGTGTACGCCGCACGTTACGGCATCGAGTTTCGCCCCGTCGACTTCACCGACCTCGAAGCCGTGGAAGCGGCCTGTTCGGGGCCCATCGCGGCGTTCTTCGTGGAAACGCCCACGAACCCCATGATGAAGGTGTCGGACATCGCGGCGCTCGCCGAGCTTGCCCACGCGCAAGACGCCCTGCTCATCGTGGACAACACGTTCCTCACCTGCTATTTCCAACGCCCGCTCGACCTCGGCGCCGACCTGGTGGTGTACAGCGGCACGAAATACCTGTGCGGGCACAACGACTGCATATGCGGCTTCGTCGTCATCCGCGACAACAAGCTGCTCGAGCGCGTGTTCATGGACTACATGAGCGAAGGCGACGCGCTCGGGCCGTTCGACGCCTGGCTCATGCTGCGCTCGCTGAAGACGCTGACGCTGCGCCTCGACGCGCAAGAGGCGCGGGCGAAGAAGATTTGCGCGTTTCTGAAGGCGCATCCGCACGTCACGCGCGTGCTGTACGTAGGCGACCCCGACCATCCCGACTACGAGCTGAGCTGCAGGCAGACAACGGGTTTCGGCGCCATGATCAGCTTCGACGTCGACTCAGCCGTGCGTGCCGAGCAGGTGCTCGAGAAGACGAAGCTCATCACGTTCGCCGAAAGCCTGGGCGGTGCCGAGAGCCTGATCACCTACCCCGTGGTGCAAACGCATGGGTCGGTGCCCGAGGAGAAGCGCCTGGCGCTCGGCCTCACCGACAAGCTGCTGCGCCTGTCGGTCGGCTTGGAGGACGCCGACGACCTCATCGCCGATTTGGAACAGGCGCTGGGTTAAGGCCCCCCCTGTCATCCTGAGCGGAGCGCGAAGCGCGTAGTCGAAGGATCTCGGACTTCGTCCGCACAACCAGCATGCTGAACCTGGTTGACGGGCAGAGCCCGAGATCCTTCGACTACGGGCCTACGGCCCTTCGCTCAGGATGACACGGGGAACTACGGGCCTACGGCCCTTCGCTCAGGATGACATGGGGGGCTAGCGGTTTATCTCGGCGAGAAAATCCTGGCCGTACCGTTCGAGTTTCACTTGGCCGACGCCGCTGATGGCGAGGAACTCCTCGGGCGTCTTCGGAAGCGCCACACACATGCCGCGCAACGCCGCGTCGGAGAACACGATGTACGGCGGCACGCCATCGCTGTCGGCGATTCGCTTGCGCAAGGCGCGCAGGCGCTCGAAAAGGTCGCGCTGCTCGTCCGTTTCCAACCTGGCGGGGCCCGACGAGCTGCTTCGCTTCGCAGCCGCCTTGGAAGACTCCGCCCGCGCAGGCTTGCGCACCCGCTTCATGTACAACCTGAACTCGTCGGTTGCCGCCTCGCGGGCGCGCGGACCCAGGCCCACGAGCGGGTACCGGCCTTCGCTCACTTCCAAGTACTCATCCGACACCAGAAGCTCGATGATTTCCTTTATCGTGCCAGCCGGTTCGTTCAGGATGCCGTACGTCTTCGCGTTCGTCAGGCCAAATTGCCGCACTTTCTCGTTGTTCGAGCCGCGCAGCACGTCTGCCACGATGCCCTTGCCATACCGGCCGCGCAGTTCGTGCACGCATCGCATGATGGCCCGGGCCGTCAGCGTGACGTCGACGGCATCGACCTCGCCGGTGCAGTTCGAGCAATTGCCGCACGATGACGCACGCGCTCCCCTCCCGTGCATCATTCGAATGGATTCGTCGTCGAAGTAGCGCAGGATGGTGGCGCGAAGGCAGTCGGTGGTCATGCAGTAACCGGTCATGGCGGCGAGGCACCGACGCTGGGCGGAGCGCACCGCATCGGCTTCCTCGCGGGTGAGCGCCTCGTTTTCCGTTTCCTGCTCGATGAAGAACCGCGCCGTGGCGATGTCGGAATCGTTCCAGAACAGCAGGCACTCGGCCGGTTCGCCGTCGCGCCCGGCGCGGCCCGCTTCCTGGTAGTACGCTTCGAGGCTGCCCGGCATGTTGTGGTGGATGACGTAGCGCACGTTCGACTTGTCGATGCCCATGCCGAACGCGTTCGTCGCCACCATGACCAGGGCGTCGTCGTTCACGAACGCCCGCTGGTTCGCGGCACGTTCGGCTTTCGTCAGGCCCGCATGGTAACGCGTCGCGCGCACGCCCGCCCCGGCGAGCGACTCGTGCAGGCTTTCGACCTCCTTGCGGGTGCTGCAGTACACGATGCCGCTGTCACCTGCATGTTCAAGTGCATACGACGCGATACGCGCAAGCTTCCGCTTGTCGGTCAGCTGATGCACCTCGAAACGCAGGTTCGGCCTGTCGAAACCGGTGACGACGCGCACCGGCTCGCGCAGTTCCAGCAAACGGGCGATGTCGTCGGCTACGCGCGGGGTGGCCGTCGCCGTGAACGCGGCAACAGGCGGTCGCTTCGGCAAGCTGGCGATGAACGAGGCGATGCGCAGGTACGACGGGCGGAAATCCTGCCCCCATTGCGACACGCAGTGCGCTTCGTCGACCGTCACGAGCGAAATGGGCGCTTCTGCGGCAAACGACGCGAACCGCGGGTCGTCGAAGCGTTCGGGGGCGATGTAGAGCAGCTTGAAGTCGCCGGCGAGGGCCCGCGCCATCACGTCATGCTGCTGGGAAGGCGTCAGCTGCGAGTTCAGGTACGCCGCGGGTATTCCGTTGCCGGCAAGCGCGTTCACCTGGTCGTGCATGAGCGACACGAGCGGGCTGATGACGATGGCGACGCCCGGCAGCATGAGCGCTGGAACCTGGTAGCACACCGACTTGCCCGCGCCCGTCGGCATGATGCCCATGACATCGCGCCCGGCGGCGATCCCGTTCACGAGCTCGAGCTGTCCCGGGCGGAACGAATCGAAGCCGAACCGGCTGCGCAGCGTCTCTTGCGCCTGCGTGTCCACCGCCTCGACCCCCCCGTTCCACTCCGCCGCCTTCCAACGTTTCGGATGACTGTAGCACACCTCTGGTAAAAACGAGTGGAACGGAACGCCGTAGCCACGCCGTTCCCGCATATCGGCAAGGTGAACATCGGCCCATAGCCGAGTGTCCATTCGCGGGACGCTCGCGTTCGCGCGCTTGTGCGTCATTCCGCGTCGGGTTGCATGCGGGCGTATTCGCGGGCGAGCACTTCCTTGGTCGCGTCCTTGCGCGTGCACATGAACAGCGGGCCGCCGTGGTAGCGGCGCATGACCTTGTTGGTGCACAGGGGACGGCACGAGATGCACGCTACGTCGCCGACGGAAAACCCCTCGAGGTCTTCCTCGTGCATTGCGAATTGCTCAACCTTAGGATCAGCCATCGTGTTCCTCCGTGCAGCGTGTCGACCTGAACGGGCGCGCTTGACGCATTACGCGTCCTCGCGGTCCCACTCTTCAACTACCTTGGTCATCTGGATGACGCGGCGGCTGCGCTTCTCGACGTATTCGCTCACGTCGCCGTACTTCAGCACGCCCTCGCCCGCCTTCACGCCCGTCTTGCCTTCGGCCACGAGCTTCTCGCCGAGCGGCAGCGTCTCGGCGTCGTTGCACAGCGACGCCAAAACGCCGCCGCGCGCCACGGTCATGGGAATGTCCAGGCCGACGAAATCCCACAGCTCGAGCGGGCCTTCGAAGCCGAAGCGCAAGCCGTGCGTGTACTTGATGGCGTCTTCCGCATCCTCCGCCGCGACCCAGCCTTGGTCGATCATGTGGTACAGCTCGCGGTTGATGACCGTGGCCAGGCGGTTCACGATGAAGCCGGGCACGAACGTGTTCAGCACGGCGGGCTTGCGGCCGACGGCTTCCAGCAGCTCGCGCATGCGCTCGGCAACGGCATCGGACGTCTTCGGCCCCTTCACGACCTCGACGAGCTTCATCAGATGCGGCGGGTTGAACCAATGCGCGATGATGAGGCGCTCCATGTTCTCGACGGCGCCTTCGCACACCGAGAACACGTCCATGCCCGACGTGTTGGAAGCCAAGATGCAGTCGGTGCGGCAGCTGTCGCTGAGCGTGCTGTACAGGTCGCGCTTGGCCTGCGGGTCCTCGACGACGCTTTCGAACACGACGTCGAGCTGCGGCGCGATGCCGGGAATCTCGTCGGCATGAATGGGATGCAGGTTCTCGCGCAGCGCCGCTTCGTACGCCTCGTCGGCCATGCCCTCCGATTTCAGGACCTCAACCGCGGCGCTGATGCGCTCGAGCGCCTGGTCGAGCGTTTCCTGATGACGGCTCGACATGTAGGTGGTGTAGCCATTGGCAGCGAACACGTGCGCGATGCTGTTGCCCATCGTGCCCGCGCCCGCCACGAGAATCGTCGGTTTATCGGTTGCCATGACCGTCCCTTCCATCGTGTCATCCAAACAGCCTCATCCAAACAGCCTAAGGCCGTTTGGATGAGTTTTTAATCGAGGCCGTCTTCCAGGCCGTACACGTGAATCTTGCCGGTGGTCTGGCCGCTGACCTCGAGCACCAAGCCTGTAACGTAATCGGATTGGTCGGTGACCAGGAATTCCATGCCGTTGGCGCAGTCTTCCACCGTGCCGAAGCGGCGAAGGCTCGAAACATGGGCACGCTTCTTGCCTTCCTCGGTGCCGTAAATCGAGGCGACCAGGCGGCCGGTGGCGATGTAGCCCGGCGCCAGGCAGTTCACGTTGATGCCGTACTTGCCCAGGTCTTCTGCCAGGTACTTGGTGAACAGGATGATGCCGGCCTTGGCAATGGAATAGGGCACGTAGTCGCCGCCGTCGTGCACGCCGATGCCGCCGATCGAGGCAAGCGTGACGATCTTGCCCTTGCGGTTCTTCTTCATGTAGGGCGCCACCGCGTTGGTGGTGTAGGTCGTCGCGTGGAGGTTGCGGTTGATGATCTGGTGGTACAGATCCCAGTCGAGCGTGGATGCCGCCGTCTGCTCGTACGTGCCGCCACCGCCGCCGCAGTTCGCAACGCAGATCGTGGGGTCGCCGAGCTCTTCGGCCACGCGCTTCACGGCAGCCTCGACCGCGGGCTGGTCGGTGCAGTCGCATTCGATGCCGATGGCTCGCACGCCCTTCGCCAGGCACTCGTCGACCGTCGTGTCGGCCGTCATGAGCTCCTCTTCGGCCGCGAACTGCTTATACGAATGCAAATCGATGTCGATGACGGCCACGTCGGCGCCCAAATCGGCCAGCCGCAGCGCCAATGCGCGCCCGATGCCGCGCGCCGCGCCCGTGACGATGGCGACTTCCCCAGTCAGCTTGCCCATATACCCTCCTAGCAGATGAATCCGATTCTGAAGTCGAGTATACCGAGCAACCCGCATGACCTGCGGTTCATCGTAATTGCGTCACGTTAAATGATTCATGACAATAATCAATTTCCTCGGAGGAAATTGATTATCCGAGCGGATGCGGGCCGGCGGCTTTCACGTCGGGGTCCATGTTGGGGTGGCGCGTGGCGGCGTTGGCCTGGAACATGCGCGCGAGCTCGTCGGCGGCCTTCTCGTAGGCATCGCCGTCGGCCCAGGTGCTCTTCGGGTTCAGCAGCTCGGAGGGCACCTCGGGGCATTCCGTGGGAACCTCCACCTCGAAGCGCTCGTCGTGCACGAAATCGCATTCGTCGATGATGCCCGACTGGCACGCTTCCACCATCTTGCGCGTGTAATCGAGCTTCATGCGGCTGCCCACGCCGTACGGGCCGCCCGTCCAGCCGGTGTTCACCAAGTACACGCGCGTGCCCCCGCGCTCGATGCGCTCGCCGAGCATCTTCGCGTACACGCCCGCATCGAGTGGCATGAACGGCTCGCCGAACAGCGACGAGAACGTCGGCTGCGGCTCCTTGATGCCGCGCTCGGTGCCCGCGACCTTCGACGTGAAGCCCGTGATGAAGTGGTACATGGCCGCCTGCGTGGAAAGCTTCGAGACCGGCGGCAGCACGCCGAACGCGTCGGCCGTCAGGAAAATGACCACGTCGGGCATGCGCTTTGCGAAGCCCGCCTTCACGGCGTTGGGAATGAAGTCGACCGGGTACGCCACGCGGCCGTTCTCGGTGACGGAATCGTCGAAGTAATCGGCCACGCGGGTTTCCGGGTCGATGACCACGTTCTCGCACACGGCGCCGAAACGGACCGCGCCGACGATCTGCGGCTCGGTTTCGGGCGTGATGTTGATGGTCTTGGCGTAGCAGCCGCCCTCGATGTTGAAAACCACGTCGTCGGCCCACCCGTGCTCGTCGTCGCCGATGAGCATGCGGCCCTCGGCAGCCGAGAGCGTCGTCTTGCCCGTGCCCGACAGGCCGAAGAACACCGTGGTGCCGTGGCTGCGCGGGTTCATGTTGCACGAGCAATGCATGGGAAGCACGTTGTTTTCCACCGGCAGCAGGTAGTTCATGGTCGAGAAGATGGCCTTCTTGATCTCGCCGTTGTACTGCGTGCCCACGACCAGGATCATGCGCTCCTGGAAGTTGATGACCACGGCGCATTCGGAATGCGTGCCGTACTCGGCCGGGTCGAGCTTCAGCCGCGGCGCCGCCAGCACGACGAAATCGGCCATGCCGAACTCGGCGAGCTCGTCGGCGGTCGGACGCACGAGCATCTGGTGCACGAACAGGGCCTGCGTGGCCATCTCGCATACGGCCAGGACCTTGCGCGAGAAGCGGCGGTCGGCGCCGGCGATGCCATGCACCATGAACACGCGGCGCTCGGAAAGGTACGCCACGACCTCTTCGCGAATCTTCTCGTAAGCATCCTGCGCCATGGGCTTGTTTACCTTGCCCCACGCGATGTTGCCGTGCACGTCGGGCGTGTCGACGATGAAGCGGTCCTCGGGGCTGCGGCCTGTGTAGGCGCCGGTCAGCACGGCAAGGCAGCCCGTGCTCGTAAGGATGCCCTCGCCTCGCTCGACCGCCATCTCCACCAGCTTTGCGGGGCTGGCGTCGACCGTGCATTTCTTGTCGGTATGGGCGATTCCGTATTGTTGCAACTCGGCGTTAACTGCCATGCGGCTCTCCTTCTTGGGTGCTTTCGTCATCGTTTCTTTTGCGCTTACGCAGTATACGGCAGCATCCGCGCTTCACGCCGTGCGCATATGGCTCGTTTATACTCTTCCCATACGAACCGCATAGCACTCCGAGGAGAAACCGGATGTCCCTGAAATCGAGTGTCGCCATCGCAGCGTGCAAGGTCAGCCACCGCGGCATGCGCCTGCTCGGCCGCACCGCCCGCGCGCTGCCCGGCAAGATCGCCATGAAAATCGACCCGAGCATCATCGCCGAGCTCGCCCGCGGCCATAAGACCATCGTCATCACCGGCACCAACGGCAAGACCACGACCACGCACATCGTGCAGCAGGCCGTCATCAACACGTACGGCACCGCCGCATACGACCCGTCGTCGACCAACCTCGAGCAGGGCATCGCAACGACACTGTGCCTCGACAGCTCGGTCGGCGGCACGCGCAAAAGCGATTGGGCCGTCATCGAAAGCGACGAGGGCGCGACCAAGACCATCCTGCCCGCCATGAAGCCGCAGGTGCTCGTCGTCACCAACTTGTACCGCGATCAGGTCGACCGCTACACCAGCTGGACCACCGCGCGCGACTACATCATCACCGCGGCGAAGAGCTCGCCCGACACGGTGCTCGTGCTCGACGCCGACTGCCAGGTGACCGCCTCGATTGCCGAAGCCGTTCCCAACAAGGTCGTGTGGTTCGGCGTGGAATGCCCCGTGTACGAGGATGGCATCGGCGACTTCGACGAGCATGTGGAATGCGTCGAATGCGGCGCCGAACTGGAATTCGACCATCGCACGTTCGCGCACCTGGGCGCCTATCGCTGCCCGCAATGCGGACGTATGCACCACAAACCCGATTTCGCCTGCACCGCCATCAGCGAGCGCCGCGAGAAGAGCTGCACGCTGACGCTGCGGCTCGGCAGCGTCGAGCACACGGTCGAGGCCAACGTCCGCGCGGGCTACGACGTGTACAACGCCGTCGCCGCCGTGGCGGGGCTCGTGGCGACGGGCATGCGCCAAGACGACGCGTTCCGCGCGCTCGCGCACTTCACGCACGCGGCGCACCGGTTCGAGATCTTCGACATCGACGGCACGCGCACGCGCCTGCTGCTCATGAAGAACACCGCAGGTTGCAACCAGCTCATCAACATGCTGCTTTCCGAAGGCGAGCCCCCCAAGCGCCTCGTGTGCCTGCTCGGCGCCGAGATCATGGACGGACTTTCCACCGACTGGATCCAAGACGTGCGCTGGGAACAGCTGTGCGGCCCCGACACGCAGGTGATCGTCGGCGGGCCGAAGCACGACGACATGCGCGAACGCCTGCTGCGCGCCGGCGTGCAACCCGAGAACATGACCGTGCAGCCCGACTACGCTGCGCTCGTGCGCGACATCGCCGCCATCGGCGAGCCGGTCACGCTCATCGGCAACTGCTCCCCCATCGAGGCCTTCCGTCTGGAACTCGTGAAGAAGTACCAGCCCCTCGATTACTGGTCGGAATAGGCTTCCCGGCCGCTTCCGCACGTCTGCGGAGAGCTTCTTGGTAGTATGATGGGTTGGACGGTTCCCGTATAACGCGGCTCGAGAGAAGCGGAGCGTTCATGAGCGCACATAAGTCGAAGGGCTTCGGCAAGAAGGCAATGGCGGCATGCATGGCGCTCGCCCTTTCCGTCATGCTGGTTCCCTCTGCGGCACTGGCCGACGATGACTACTCCCGAAGCGTCGTGGCATCGGGCGATGCTGACGCGCTCGACAAATCCTACGGCGACCTGAGCGGTGAAACGGGCGGGGGGTTGCAGGTCATCGCCAAAGACGGGCAAAAGGCCGAAGTGCAAGTCGGCAACGTCACCGCGCGCAGCACGGGCGTCAACGTCCAAGCAGGCGCGTCTCCTTCGGATGGCGACTCCAAAGGAACCGCATCAGTTGCCACGGGAACCGTGCAAAGCGATGGCATCGGAATCGACGCTTGCGCGCTCAAGGACAGCAGCGCCACCATCACCGTTAATGGGGACATAGCATCAGACGACCATGGCGCGAAGATCCTCACGAGCGACAACGGCGCCGTGAAGCTGGCAGTCGAAGGCGACATCACGTCCAAAAGCAAATCGGGCCTGTACCTGAGCGGCGACAACATCGAAGTGAGCGTCAGCGGCACGATTTCGGGCGGGCAGTACGGCATCGAGCTTGGCAACGGCAACGTCGTGGCCAAGGAAGTGACTGTTTGGAGAATCACCGGCAAGGACGAGGACTCGATGATCGGCGGGGCCGGCGTTTCTAACGCGGACGTCGAGCGGTTCGCCAAATCCATTAACTACATCGTCAAGGTGTCGGAAAAAGATGCGGCAGCCAAAACAGGCGAGCAGCTCATTGTCCTGACGACCGCGGCGGCTGACGACGACCTCACCGCAACGTCCTCGCGGCTGCGCGCCACGAACGGAAACGGCGAAGCCATTACCTCGGCCAAAGAGGGAGACAGGGTTTACCTGGCCGTTCAGGACGGTTACGAAATCGTCGAGGCTTACAGCAGCGGCATCCTGCTGACGGCGGACGCGAACGGCAATTACTCCATCATCGTTCCGAGGGGCGGCGGCGTGGACCTTACTGCGGTGGTGCAGCTCATCGACGCATCGAAGAAGGCCGCAGACGACTCGGGCAACAAAGGCGGCAGTAGCGGCAGTGGCGGCACGGGCAGTTCCGGCAGCACGTCGGCGTCGACCAGCACCAAGGGCACAAACGCTGAAAAGGCCGGAGCAGACGCCAAGGAAGCCGGCAAGGACACGACTGCGACGACGGTGCCGCAGACAGGCGATTCCCTCCCTGGCGCCACGCTTCCCATTGCGGCAGCGCTGTTGCTTTCCATCATCATGCTGGCGATAAGCGGCGCTAAGCTGCAAACGGCGCGCGCATCTCGCAACGGCAGGCACGTCCGCTAACTTCCAACCGGTAACTGCGCGTTTGAGTTTCCGCTAACCGGTAACTGCGCGCTTAAACTTCCGCTAACTGCCAGCTGCGCGTTTGAGTTGCATGCGATGCGCGCGTTGGAATAGATACAAAACGCGAAGTTTATGCCAAGCCGGGTGCAAAACCCGCAATCTGGAACATCCCGTGCACGAGATTCGGGGTTTTGCACCTGGAAACAGCCGATTTCGGGTGCACAACCCGCAATTTGCGACAAATCGGGGTGCAAAACCCGCAATCTGGAACAGCGCATGCGCGAGATTGCGGGTTTTGCACCTGCCGCGAACAAATGGCCCTAGGCCCGCTTCGCCCCATCGAGTCACCCATGAGTCAGAAGGCGAACCAGATGGCGCTTTCCAACCGCCTAGTCGATGGTCTTGCCGAGGATCTTGTTGGCGGCGTAGACACCCGAGATGGCGGCGGGCTCCATGCCGAGGCCGTTCGCGTCGCCGGCCAGGATCAGACCCGGAGCCACGTTCTGCGGCGTGCCCTCGGTCGGGCCGGTAAACATGGCCTTCGGCCACGCCTTCGAGCTGTGGATGGTGTACTGGTCGAAATACTCGTCGAGGCGGCCGTCCTTCTCGAAGTCGACCTCGGTGAAGATCTCGTATTCCCTCTCGCCACGCTTGGCGATGAAGATGATCGGCGTCTGCTCGTCGAAGATGTGCACGGTGTGCTTGGCGTAGTGCGGCTTGATGACCGCGTCGTCGAGCAGGTAGGCGTAGAGCACGCAATGCTTGCGCACGAAGATGTCGGGCACGCCCTCGACCGGGGCCAGAAGATCGGCTGTCACGTCCACCGGCGTGGCCATGACCAGGTTCTTCGCCGTCTTCACAACGCCCTTGTCGGTGGTCACCTTCCAGCCTTCGCCCTCACGCTCGACCTTCACGACCAGGTTGTCGAGCAGCACGTTGCCCGAGCCCTCGGACAGGCGCTGGGTCATGCCGTCGGCGTCGAAATCGAAGCGCTTCAGCTCCATGACGAGCTTCATGCTGGGAAGCTCCATGGTGAGCGGCTGCACGGTGTTCAGGTAATCGAGCGCCGTCAGCTTCTCGGGCGGGGTGCCCGTACAGGCATGCGCGAACATGCTGACGAGGTCCTCGCAGATGGGGCGCACGTTGATGCGGTCCATCCACTCGTCGGCGGTCTCGTGGAACAGCTGGTCGATGAAACGGTTGTTGGCGAGCGCGCGCGAGACCTCCATGACCTCGCAGTCCTTCTTGAAGCGCTCGTAGTTCGGCAGGAACTCGTTGCGCATGTAGCGCATGTAGCGGATGAGGAACGAGAAGTGGCCGGCCGTCTTGCCCGACACGGCGCCCCACTGCTTGTCGCCGCGGTTGCAGGCGGCGGCCGAAAGCGACGGCACCACGTCGACCGTCGGCTTCAGGATACCGCGCTCCTTGGAGAGCATCGTGCGGTAGCTGCCGAAGTAGAACACGGCGCCGTAGTTCATATGCCGCTCGGTGTTGTTGTAGATGCGCCCGCCCATGTAGTCGGCGATGAGCAGGTAGTCGTGGCCGGCCGCCTTCAGGTCGAGCGCGCAGTTCATGCCCGCCGCGCCCGCGCCGACGATGATGGTCTCGTGATCGAACGTTGCCATGGTTGGCTTCCTTTCGTCTGGTGGTGGGTGAGGCGGCGCGTGGCCGCCCCCTGCCTCACGCGTTTCTTACTTCTTGGAATCGGGGTAGGTCATGCGGCCCTCGGCGAGCTTCTTCATGACGTCCATGTAGCGACGGCCCATGACGATGCTCGCGGTGCCTAGGATGAACACGTTGAAGTACTTGGCCCACGGCGTGCGGGAATCGGGGTCGGTCACACAGTCGCAGCGCCAACGCAGGCGACAGCGCTCGGGAGCGTCGGCCGTGGGTTCGACCGTGCGGATCTCCCAGTTCCACGTCCAGCAGAAGCGGCGGAACCACAGCTTCATCGCGGCCTCGCCGTTGGGGCCCGGGTTCTTATAGCTCGGGTCAGTGGCGGTGTCGGAATGCGCGGCCCAGCCGTAAGGCTCCTCGTGCGAGACTTCCGTCACCCATTCGCCGATGGAAAGCGGCGCCTGGTGGAACCACTGGTACTCGCCGGCTTGCAGGTTCTGCCACTCGGGGTGGATGTCGTAGTGGTTGTGGATGTCGAACGTGCAGAGGCGCTCGAGCCAATCGAAGCTGTACCAGCCGGCCTTCGACTGGCCGGACTGCTGCACGTAAGCCCAGACCTTCTCCGCCGGCGCGTCGATGGTCACGCCCGAGTCGTAGCGCAGGTGCTTCTCGCCGGGCTTGATCCAGTCGTCGCCCATGAGCGGCGTGGCCTTCTCTTCCGGCGTCATCTTGTAGCGCATGCCGTACACCCACATGTCGGCCAAGATGATGAACAGGATCGAGCCCACGAACCAGAGCGTGCTCAGGTTGCCGGGCGCGCCGTACGGGTCGCCGAGCGTGATGCCCGCTTGGCCGAGCAGGGCGCCGCCGAACGACAGGCCCAGGATGCACCACACGCTCGCGCCTTCGGCCCATACGCCCGTCGCCGTCAGAATGTACCAGCAGAAATAACCGAATGCCCAGCCGATGATACCCAGCCAGATGCCCTCGGCCGAGCATTCCATCATCTTCTTCTTGCGGGCGATAGCCCAGTCGATCAGGATGCCGGGGATGCCAAGGCAAAAGCCCAGCAGGATGAACCCCGCCTCCTGCAGGCGGGTGTAGCGGTAGCCGTCCACCTTCACGTCGTATGCGCTCACAAGTCCTCCTTTGCACGGGATCGAATGTCGTTTTCCAGCGGTTAAACATTCGCATAGTGGGTCGGGCTTGTCACGAATCCATCTGATTCATTAGTCTCATAATGAGACATAATATGGAAATGGTCTTTTTACGTCATAAGAGGTGAAACATGATAAAGCGCACGCAGAAGGCGATTGTCGATGCGTTCAATCGTCTCATTTCATACAAGCGTTTCGACGACATCACCGTCGCCGACATAATCTCGGAAGCCGACGTGAGCAAGGCCACGTTCTACCGTTACTTCCGCGATAAGTACGACGTCATGAACAGCAACTACAAAGAGCTGCTCGACGAGTTCATGAGCCTGGACGACTGCGCATCGTACCGCGACCTCTATTACCGCCTCTACCAGGCGGGCGCCACGAAGCTGCGCGACATCAAGGGCACATTCGGGTCGAGCGGCGTGAACTCGTTCGAGGCGTTCATCTTCACCTACTCGCGCCAAGCTGTCGTGCGGATCACGCGCGAGAACCGAGGGGGCGAAGGCCTCACGCCGCAGGAGGAGCTGCAGCTCGACGTGTTCTGCTACGGAATTTGCTACATGTACCGCAAGTGGATCGAGGGCAAGTACAAGCTTTCCGCCGACGAGGCCGCCGACCTGCTGTACGGGATGATGCCCGAAAGCCTGAGCTGCTACTGGCTAGATTAGGGCGCGGTGCCGCGATGCGGGAAGGGCGCCATTTTTGACCCAGAGCAGACGTGACCCAGCGATCTTGGACATCGCGGCTCCTCTCCGCTCGCAGATGTCCAAGATCAGTGGGTCACTTCAGATTTCGAAGCAACTTGAACGGAATTCATTAATTTTCATTGTGCCAAGTTGGGTCCTGAAGGATTATGGATGCCATGTTTGCCTTATCCGATAAAGCGAAGCGCGAGCTGTCTTTCATAGGCCTGTTCGGAGCCTTCGTCTTCCTGCAGTTCACCGTGCTCGGGCTGGCGAACCACGCCGGGGAGGGCTATCTCGACACGGAGCAGCGCACCTTGGTCTACTACGCCCTGCAGGCGTTCGTCATCGGCGGGTTCCTCCTGCACGCCCTGTTCGACCGCCTCGCCTCGGGAAAGCGCGCACGAAACGCAGTCGCATACGGCGCCTTCGGCGTGTTCGTCGTCTGCGTGGCGGTCATGCTGTTGGTCGGCCCCGCCTCCCTCGCTTGCGTGGTCGCCTCCATGGCGGCGGCGCTCTGCGTCGGGGGAATCGGCGGCGCGGCGCACCTGCGCATGAGCATGGCGACCGTTGAAGGCGTGCGCGTGGCGCGCTGCATGGGAATTGGCAGCTCGGTTGCCGTCGTCTTGCAGTACCTGCTCCAGATCCAGTGGGGCCCGACGCCGGCCCTTCCGGTCTTCATGCTGGCGGCGACCGGCCTTCTGCTGTTCGTCTTGCCGCACATGGCCCCGGAAACCGGCGCGGAAGGAAGTGGGGACGTGCCACCCACGCTGCCGCGGCGGATCGTGTTCGCCGTCGTGACCGCGGCCGCCTTCATCCTGTTCACCTGCTTCTACAACGAGCACATCCACCATCTGATGATCCAATCGGACTACGCCTCCTACACGGTGTACAGCTGGCCGCGCCTGATGCTCGTCCCCGGGTACCTGCTGTTCGCCGCAATCGGCGACAGGAAGGGCGGAAGGTACGTGCCGATCACCTCGTTGTGCATCATGCTGATTGCGCTGCTGAACGTCGTCCTCATCGGCGAGCAGGGTGCGTATTGGCTGAACATGTGCCTGTTCTACCTGGCCATCGCCGCCTTCACCTCCTACTATCTGCTCACCTTCTGGCGGCTGGCCCCGGGCACGCGCAACCCGGCGCTCTGGGCCCCCTTCGGACGGATGCTCGACAGCGCCATGGTGCTGGCGGCCGGGGCGATCAACCTCTCCGCGCTGCCGATGCCGGTGGTGGTGGGCCTGGACATCGCCGGGGTCGCCCTGGTCATCGTCATGATGGCGCTGGACGGGGACTTCAACCTGGCCGAAGCGCCTACGGCATCCGAGGAGCCCGCCCCGACGCTTGAAGAGCGCGTGCGCATGCTGGCGGCCGAATGCGGCCTGACCGACCGCGAGCAAGAAGCGCTCGAGGCCCTCGTGCTCACCGAGGGCACGAACCAGCAAATCGCCGACAGCCTGCACATCTCGCGGCGCCAGCTACAGCGGCACGTCTCCAGCATCTACGAGAAGACGGGCGCCGCCAATCGCGCAGGCCTGGTCATGCGCGCAAGCGGCGAGGTGCCGCCTGCTGAAGCCTCCGGGCAGACCGCCCCTCTTGCGTAGCGGCCCCCAATCGATACAGAGCGCACACCTCTCTGAACTGCGCAAACGCAAAGACGGCACACATGTGAACCTTCCCTAGTCATCGGCAGTGCACTAGATTTCATGGTGGTTTTCTATGCGAAGAGGCCTGACTTCCGCAGCAGTTTTTAGAAGAAACGGCATCTGACCTGCAGACATGCATCGATTCTGATGATTATTTTGCATGTGGTATTTTCCACTTGGCGGCCTTGGCCAGGACCTCCCTGGCCTTGCCGGTGGTGAGGTTCTTGAGCTTCAGCTCCTCCAGCCCGACGGCATCGGCGATCAGGTCGGACTCGTCGGTGCGGTGGCCGAACACCCACCAGTTCGCGTCCACGTTCACGCCGTTCATGGCCGCGATCTCCTCGCGTATCCGGCCGCAGGGCAGGCCCGTGGCCAACTGCAGCAGCCTCAGGATCGTCAGCGCTATGTAGCAGACGAGGAAGTGCGCCTCTATGTGGTCGGGC
>CAJOIP010000005.1 GCA_905234785.1 uncultured Eggerthellaceae bacterium | reverse complement strand
CAAAAATATCGTATTTCCGACGAATCGGGGTTTTCGGTTGGAGGAAATGGCAAAAATTCTTTAAATCCGACGATTTGCGGGCGCAATGGCCTGCATCTCATAAGTTAGCGCCTCTCTGACCTGGGCATTGAAAAACTCGATCCCTGAGGTGCTTTGCAAAATCGTCGGAAAAGCGAAAAAATTGCCAAAAGCTTGGTATGGGCGCGAAAAAGCCGGCTCGCAGAGGCGCGGTATGGCGCTTCTGCGGGTTGGCTGCCAAAGCGGCGCGATCTGGCGCATCGCTTTCGTGGGGCCGACGGGCAAAACAGGTGCTGTTTGCGGCATTGCCCTTGCGATGCCGGACCCGCATCGACCCGGATGGCTGTATCGAGCAAACTTGGCTGCCGAGGCCATGAGCGGGATGGTCGTCGGGTATCATGATCGGGGAGAGCTGATCTGCTGCCGAGTGCTAGGAGGCGATCGCATGAACGTCACTGCCATTCTGTTTGAGGGGTTCGAGACGCTCGATATGTTCGGGCCGGTTGAGATGCTCGGGGCTTCAGGCGCCTTCGAGGTGCGGTTCTACTCCCGCGATGGCGGCATCGTCACGAGCTATCAGGGCGTGCCAGTGCAGACGGAGAAGCTCGGCGATGCGCCTGTGCCCGAAGTGCTCCTCCTCCCCGGAGGGATGGGCGTCTACGACATGCTGGAGGATGCGGAGTTCATCTCGGCGCTCGCCGCGCTCTCCGATCGGGCGCAATACGTGCTCTCGGTGTGCAACGGTGCGTTCCTGTATGCCAAGGCGGGCGTGTTCGACGGTCGTCGTGCGACGACGTACAAGGCCCGCATGAGCCGAGCGGAAGAAATGTTCCCCGAGGTCAAATGGGAGCGCAATGCCCGCTGGACGGTTGACGGCAACCTATACGTCTCGTCGGGCGTCTCCGCTGGAACCGACATGGCGCTCGGGTTCATCGCGGACGTTTGCGGGCGCGAGTGCGCCGAGAAAACGGCTCACTACGCCGAGTATTCCTGGAATTCCGACCCCGCTCACGACCCCTTCGCCTGCTGACGCGCGTCTGCCTCCATGCCAACCGAACGTGACAGGGGTCTCGTCAAATTGCCAGGTTTGGTTGGTGGCGCAGCAGTTCGCATCGGCATACCATTTCATACGTGATATGAAACATGCGAAAGCATTGAGAAGGAAGCGAGCATGGGCATTGCCGGCAACATATTGTTGACGAGGACGGCGGCGGGGCGCACGCAGGAGCAGCTGGCCGAAGCCGTCGGCGTATCGCGTCAGACGGTGGCGAAGTGGGAATCGGGCGAGACATCGCCCGACCTCGAGCACGCGGCGGCGCTCGCCGACGCGCTCGGCACGACGCTTGACGCGCTCGTGTCCTTCGATGGCGGCAGTCTGGGGGTTGCCGCCCCTCCAAGAGGCAGGCACCTGTTCGGCAACGTGAAAGTTGGCGAACGCGGGCAGATCGTCATTCCCAAGGAAGCGCGCGATCTGTTTGGCATCAAGCCCGGTGACAAGCTCGTGGTGCTTGGCGAAGAGGGGCAGGGGCTTGCGCTGTGCAGGGAGGAAGAGTTCATGGCGGGCGTGGAAGCGGTTATGGCCGCGGCGAGGAGGGCTGCAAGATGACGGGGAGGAAGCGCGGGGGAAAGGCGTTGAAGGTGACGGGCATCGTCGCGGGCGTTGTCGTGGCCGTGGCCGGTGTTGCCGTCGGCTTGTACTGCGACAACAACCTGCATGCCGAAGAGCGCATGATTGCCAAGGCGTTTGACGCCGGCCTCGTGGAGAAACAGGCGACGGTGAACGGCGCAACCATCAACTACGCAGAAGGACCAGCCAACGGGCCGGCGCTCATGCTCATTCACGGGCAGGGCATGGAATGGGAGGATTACGCCAGCGTGCTGCCCGAGTTGTCGAAGCGCTATCACGTGTTCGCCGTCGATTGCTTCGGGCATGGCGAGTCGGCGCATGACCCGGCGGTGTACACGTGCGCGGCAAATGGCGATGCGCTGATCGCGTTCGCGGGCCAGGTTATCGGCGGCGACTACATCGTGTCCGGCCACTCGTCGGGCGGCATCCTCGCCGCATACGTTGCCGCGAACGATACGGAGCACGTGACCGCCTGCGTTCTGGAAGACCCGCCGCTGTTCCGCGTGACACCCGAAGAGGCGCAGGAAGGTGCGGGCACGTTTGCCTGGTACGACGGCTATATCGTTGCGCACGCGTTCTTGCAGCAGAGCGAAGTGACGGCCTATCCCGCATGGTACGCATCGCACAGCTACCTGTTCGGCCTGTTCGGCGGCTTGCAAAAGCTGCTCGCGGACCAAACAGCCGCGTTCTGCGCGGAACACCCCGGCGAGCATGCGACGAACGCTTGGGTCCCGCGCGATTGGACGCGCGGCATGTACTTCATGGACGATTGGGATCCGCGCTTCGGCGACTCGTTCTACGATGGCAGCTGGATGGCCGGCATCGACCAGGAGGCAATGCTGCGTCAAATCAAATGCCCCACCGTCTACCTGAAGGCGTTGACAAACTACGGCGAAGACGGCGTTCTCTTTGCCGCCACGACCGACGAAGACGCGGCGCGCATCCAGGAGACAATTGCCGCCTGCGAAACCATCGCGATCAAATCCGGCCACGACATCCACGTCGAGCATCCGGATGTCTTCGCGAAAGCCATCGACCAGGCGGCGTCCTCACGGTAGAAAACGCCTCCTGCCACATTATTTACCGCGGTGCTTCAGCTTGCGTTTCTCCTGACGCAGCTCGAAGCGCCGCTGCTTTTCCTGGTCGCGTTTTTCCCGCGTGGCGGCTTTACGTTGCTCGGCGATCGCCTCTCGCTGATCGGAAAGCGCTTGCTGCGCTTTGGTCGACGGGCCGGGTCGCTTCATCTCGCGGGCAGCTTCGCGCGCTCGCCGATTGGGGTTTGCGACGACTTTGGGCGTCGAGCCGCTTGCCACTGGCTCGGTGAAACGCAGCCGGCGGTATCGTTTGACTATGAGCTCTTGAATTTCCTCGTTCGAAGGCTCGGCGCCGAACACGACTCGGCACGCGCACAGCTTTCCGCCTTCGACGCGCTCGAACATCCCCACCCAAAACTGGCCTCAGGGTGGAGGAAACCCTGATCTCCTGCATGGTGAATTCCTCCTTGTATGTAGTCACCACGCAGAGAAGGGACAACCAAGGAGGCAGGTTACTGACGCCGCGGGCGAACCGCAAGCGCACCCCGACTACCCAACGGGGTCGTGTTTTTATCTCCGCAAGGGCATCATAGCACGAGCCGACAGGGCTTCACAGCTCGTCATTCGAATAGCTCGGCGGCGCGTTGCAGCTTGCCGACTATCTCGATGTGCTGGGGACAAGCAGCCTCGCACTGGAAGCACTGGATGCACTCGGATGCCTTGCCGCCGGCTGCTGTCTGGAAGCCGAACCAGTTCTTGCCGTTGGCCGTGCCGTACATGCCCGCGCGGTTGAGCGCTTCCATGATGGGTGCGATGCGGATGTCCATGGGGCACGACTTCATGCAGTACTGGCAGTTCGTGCAAGGGTTGTCCAACAGCTCGTCGAGCTTCTCCTTGGCCAGGCGCAGCGTTGCAAGCTCGGCATCGGTGAGTGGCTCGTATGTGCGCCACGTTTCCAGGTTCTCCTGCATCTGCTGGACGCTCGACATGCCGGAAAGCACGGTGATCAGGTTGGGCGTCCCGAAAGCGAAGCGCAGGGCCCAGTCGGGGAAAGATCGGTTGGCGTTGGCGGCGCGAAGCACCTCGGCTACCGGTTCGGGGGGTGTGGCCAGCGCCCCTCCGCGTACCGGCTCCATGATGACGATGGGCAGGCCGTGCTTCTGCGCGACCTCCACGCATTTACGCGATTGCGTGTTGGCGTTGTCCCAATCGGCGTAGTTCACCTGCAGCTGCACGAACTCCATCTCGGGATGCGCCGTCATGATCTCGTCGAGCTTCTCGGCGTTGTCGTGGTGCGAGAACCCGATATGGCGCACCTTGCCGTCGGCCTTCAGCTGCTTCACGAAATCCCACATTTCGAACTTGTCGAACACGGCCGTGCGCGGGCCGCCCGTGTTGTGGATGAGGTAGAAGTCGAAATACCCTGCACCCGTCTGCTCAAGCGAGATGTCGAAGTCAGCCCGCGCCTCGGCGGCGTCTTTCGCCTTGATCCAGGCGGCGTTCTTCGTGGCAAGCTGGTAGCTTTCGCGCGGGTAGCGCTCCACCAACGCCTGACGGATAGCCGCTTCGGAGCCGTCATAGGCACGAGCTGTGTCGAAGTACGTGCAGCCTGCTTCCAAGAACAAGTCGACCATCTGCTTGACTTGCTCGACATCAATCGCGCCATCGTCGAGTTTCGGCAGCCTCATCAGGCCGAATCCGAGTTTTGGAATGCTCTCGCCAAGGTATGCCATCATAGTCCCCTCTCTTGGCCGCGGCCTGGCCGCAAAGCTCGGCGCAGGCAGCCATCTAACGTAAGGATACCAACATTATGCGGGTAGCGCGCCCGGCGCTTTCTTGGGCGGCACGGCTTGGTAAAGCAGCTCCAAGAAGATGAAAACCGAGCCCATGCCAACAAGCACCCCGTCAAGCACCGTGTCGCCGGCGCTCTCCATCAGCTTTTCCAGCGCAGGCAGCAGCCACCATACGCCCCACGTCGCCGCAATCGAGTAGAACAGCGAGTTCTGCAAGCATACCTGCCCCATGAAGTGGAACCGCATGTCGCGGTAGTCCCACAGCTCGTAGTTGCGGTTCGCCGCCATGCCCGTGGCGAAGTCGATGGAGGTGCATACGAGCTGGTTCACCAAGAAGCTGCCCGCAAGCGCCGTCGGCATGTGCAGCCACAGGGGAAGGACGCTCCTGGAGACAGCGCCCACAATCGCTTCCTTTGCCGGCTTCAACACCAAGTCGGCCAGCACGGCCGCCGTGCCCTCGGCGGGGAAGGGGAACAGCCACTGGTCCCAAAGCATGTGGTTGTTGCGGTCGTATCCGCCCTTGAAGATGCCGTACTTGATGCCGGTGCAAAACAGCATCTCGACCCAATGGCCCACCATGGAAAACGACATGAAATACAGCCCGAGTTTGCGCGCTTGCGGATACCAGGACGCGCTTGAAAGCGGGCCTTCGAGCGCGGGGGCGCCTTTTCTGCGCGCCTTTTCCGCCACCGCACCTGCGCCGGCGAGTGCGACAGAGCCCACGATGTGGAGGGCGGGCATGATGCGGTTGAAAATGGTCTCCTTGGGAGAGCTGCTCTTCCACGAGCGCGTGACGTAGGCGCCCTTCCTCATCATGTTGAGCGCGCCGAGCGCGATGGTGCCAACAGCCGTTGCCGCCGCCGCAGGCAAGGCTGCCTTTGAGCGACGATGGATGAACCACGCGCCAAGGCCCGTTCCGGCGACACTTGCGAGCGCGCGCCAGAAGCTGAAGTCGTAGGGCGTTTTGTCGGGATCGGCCGCAACCGCGTAGGCGTACCATGATGTGAGCATGAGGGCCTCCCAGCTTGGTGTTCGGCGAACATTCGGCCTCGTGCAACTATACCGCATCAGCGGCGATTTCCAAGGCGGCGGCCCACCTGCCAAGTGCTTGGAAAAGCGGGGCCCGCCCGAGGAAGCGGAGCAATATCCCCGGGAGCCGGCTCCCGGGAAATCAAAAAAGGACTTCCTTTAACCTTTAGGTTGCAGCAAAAAGAGAGAAAGGAAGTCCCGATGAAGAATTATGACACAGCTGCCGCCGTCGCCTGCCTGGGCGGGGTATTCCTCGATATCCTCAAGGGCGGGGATATCGGCCTTTCCGGCTTCGAGCGCGAGGCCGTGCTGGTGGGCCACATGACGATTGCGGCCGCGGCCGCCCTCGCGCTGGAATCCTATGACGGCGAGCTCTGCGCCAGCCTGCCGGCGGGCAGCAGGATCCACGAGAGGCGCCCGCGCACGCTCGCCACGACGTTCGGGGACCTGGCCTTCGCCCGCAGGGTCTGCGTCGACCGCTACGGCAACACGTTCGCCCCGCTCGACGGCGCCATCGACCTCGCCCGCAACGCACGCGTGTCGCCGCATGCGCAGGAGTTCCTGGTGGACGCCGCCTCGGAGGGCTCATACGCCAAGGCCGCGCACTTCATGGAGGCGGCCGGCGGCAGCTCGGTGAGCGCGCGCACCGTGATGAACGTCATGCGGCTGGTCCAGGCGCGGCTCACCGCGGACCATATGGTCGGGGAAGTCTGACCCACATCAAGTTCACGCCATCCCCATTCGTCATACGGCTAAAAACATGAATAAAAAGTAATATAATGGGAATATAAATAGCCGAATAGGGATCAGGATATGCGCGGGAGGGTTGTTTGGGTGGACTATATCTCCGTTAACGAGGCAGCGGAAAAATGGGGTGTTACGCCGCGTGTTGCCCGCGGTTACTGCGAAGCCGGGCGTGTCCCCGGCGCCTTCCAGACGGGGCGGACCTGGAACATCCCCGCTAACGCCGGGAAGCCGGCGAGGAAACCCCGGAAGGGCAAGCTCCCCGGCACCCTCCTCGAGAGGCTCCGCCTCGAGAAGGAATCGCAACTTCCAGGCGGCATCTACCACAAGGTGCAAGTGGAGCTGACGTACAACTCGAATCACATCGAGGGGAGCCGCCTCACGCACGATCAGACGAGGCTCATCTTCGAGACCAACACGATAGGCGTTGCGGACCTCCCCGTGAGCGCCGACGACGTCATAGAGACCGTCAACCATTTCCGCTGCATCGATTACGTCATCGACAACGCGAACAGGATGCTGTCGGAGCGCATGATCAAGCAGCTGCACCTGTTGCTGAAAAGCGGCACGAGCGACAGTCGCAAGTCGTGGTTTGCCGTTGGCGAGTACAAGCGGCTGGCCAACGAGGTGGGCGGCGGGCCCACCGCGCGTCCCGAAGAGGTGCCGCAGGAGATGGCGAAACTCGTATCGGGCTACAACGAGAATCGGGCGAAGACGCTCGAGGACGTCGTCGCCTTCCATTGCGATTTCGAGTCGATCCACCCGTTCCAGGACGGCAACGGCCGCGTGGGCCGCCTGATCCTGTTCAAGGAATGCCTGTGCAACGGCATCGTCCCGTTCGTCATCGAAGACGACATCAAGCAGTTCTACTACCGCGGGCTCGCCGAATGGCGAAGCGAGCGCGGATACCTGATGGACACCTGCCTCTCCGCCCAGGACAGGTTTAAGGAGCGCCTCGACTATTTCGGAATTGCATACTGAGTGTCTGTTTCATTCGACGCCAGCCGTCTGCGCCCCATCGGGCAGGTGAGTTGAGGCCATGAGGGCAATGGCGCCGAGGCGCAGATACCTGTCTCACTTGATTAAAGATAGAATAAGGTAGACTCCAGCCCCTACCTCGCGAAGGACGCTTACGTCGAATACGCCGACATGCACCGCGAGCTTTTCGGCGTGGAAACCGAGTTTCTGGCCGACAAGTCGGTCGGCAACGTGGCGCGCGTGCTCGACGGCGGCGCGGTCATCTGGGCCAGTTCGCGTGACATCGGCGAGCCCTGGCTCAACCGCGACGGCACCAAGCAGACATGGCAGCATTCGGGCGGGCACTTCGCATGCATCTGGAAGCACGAGGGCGGCCTGTTCTACATGAAGGACCCCTCGGGGCCGGCGCGCAAGCACAACGACGTGCCCTATACGCGCGAACAGATGGAAGCCTGGCTCGTGGGCACCTTCGAGAACCGCTACATCATCCGGGCGTGCCGGTAATGGGGGAGCGTCCCTTCTGGCTGGAGCATCGGCGCTTGGTGACTCGTCCCCGTTTTCCTTTTGCCGGGCGGCGGCGTCGCGTGCTCCATCTGCCACGAAGCCGATGAGGTGAGGCGGTGTAAGATGAGGCAGATTACCTGTCCCATCGATAAGGAGGAACCGATATGACTGCAATGCCCGAGAACGTGCAAGAGCTCTTCAAGGAGGTCCCGAACGTCGTGTTCGCGACCGCCCGCGCCGACGCGCAGCCCAACTGCTGCATCGTGGCGATGAAGGCCGTGATCGACGACGAGACGGTCTACCTTTCCGACCAGTTCTTCAAGAAGACGCTGGCCAACCTGCAGGAGAACCCGAAGGTGTCGGTCATCTTCTGGAAGGGCAACGACGCCTACGAGCTGTATGGGACCGCCCGCTACGTGAACGAGGGGCCCGAGTTCGAGGGGCAGAAGGCCTGGGTCGACGTCGCGTTCGAGAAGATGGGCATGCCCATCCGCGCCAAGGGCGGCTGCTTCGTGCACGTCGAGGGCGTCTACTCGTCGGCTCCCGGCCCCACCGCAGGAGAGCCGGTCGCCTAGCTTCATAGTCGGCAACGTACAACCACATCGTGCTGCAGGAGCCGGCCGTCGAGCCGACCGAGGGCTGCAAGGACCCCGTGTACTACTACAGCGAGCTCGCCAAGCGCGTGGGGCTGGGCGTGACGTACCCGCTCGAGCCCAACTACATCGGCAAGTTCGAGGAGTACCCCTTCCAGCTGTTCACCGGGCGCCAGCGCTTCTTCATGCAGTCGAGCTTTACCGACGACCCGATCAACATCGCGCACGCAGAACATGAGGTAGTAGCCGTCGAGGCCCTGCGCGTTGTAGGCCGGCGCCAGCACGAGCACCACGACGAAGAACGTCATGAGAAGGCAGCTTGTGGCTGCGAACTTCACAAGCCGCGCCGCGTTGGGCAAAGGGGTCCCGCCGCGCGGCTTCGGAGGGTAGCGACCAGGTGCGCCGCTTCGCGAAAATAGCCATACGCAAGCTCGAAGGCGCACTTGCCGAAGACGAGGCGAGCGCGTGAGCTACCCGGTCATTTTCATAGAATCAAGAGGTCCGCGTTCATGATATACTCCAATAGGAGTATAGAAAGGGAAGCGATGGAACTCTACCACGGGTCCGAGCGCATAGTGGAATCGCCCCGGTTCGGGGCGGGGAAGCCGCACAACGATTACGGTTTGGGATTCTACTGCACCGAGCACGAGGACATGGCCAAGGAATGGGCCGTGGGGTTCGACCACGACGGCTATGCGAACCGCTACGCCATCGACCTCGAGGGCCTGAGCGTTGTCGACCTCGACGATCAGCGGTACTGCACGCTCCACTGGCTGGCCACCCTGCTGCAGAACCGCTGGTTCGATGTCCGCTCCCCGATCGCGAACGAGGCGCGGGGCTACCTGCTGAAGCACTTCTCGGTCGACTTCTCGGGCGCCGACGTGGTCGAGGGCAATCGGGCAGACGACAGCTACTTCACGTTCGCCCAGGACTTCATTTCCGGCTCCATCTCGTATAGGCAGCTGAGAAATGCCATGCAGCTCGGGAGCCTCGGCAGGCAGGTTATGATACGGAGCGAGCGAGCCTTTGCCCGCATGGAGTTTCTTGGTGCCCAGGAGGTGGGGCGCTCCGTCTGGTTGCCGCGCCGGGAGCAGCGCGATCGCGAAGCGCGCAACAGGTACTTCGACGTCGAACGCAACGCGCGTCGAAAAGGTGACCTGTTCATTATGCAAATCATAGACGAGGGAATGGGGCCGGGCGATGAACGCCTACGATGAGACGTACGTGTCGGGCGCTCAGCGCAGGCTGGGAGCCATGCTCGACTTCGCCGTGTCGGGCATGGGGCTTAAGCTGGCCGACTTCCACCGGCTGTTCCTGGAACACCCCGTGTCGAGGCGATTCGAGGCGGGTGATCCCGCCATCGTCGCCGGCCGGTCGGGCGAGGAGCTTGCCCTCGAAGTGGTTGGGCCGAGTGGACCTGTATTCGAGCCGGGGATCTGGAGGCCTTCCCCCGTAGCAGATTCGGTCTACTGGACCGGCTGGGCATTGGCGTTCTACCAGTGGGCGAGCGGGTGGCCGTTCGCCGCCATCCAGCAGCGCGTCGGCATCGAGGACGTACGCTCGCTGTACTCGCCTTATCACGAGATGGACGTTCGGCAGTTCTGCGACCGGCTCGACTCCGCCATGAATCGTGCGCAGCCCGAGACGAACCTCAAGGTGCGGCGCATGGTCGCCGGACTCAGCCAAAGCCAACTGGCAGCTGCGGCGGGCGTCCCCGTGCGCACGCTGCAGCAGTACGAGCAGCGCCAGAAGAACATCAATCACGCAAGGGCTGACTACGTAATCGCCCTTGCCCGCGCGCTCAGCTGCGCTCCCGCGGACCTCTTGGAATACAGCGCGAAAACTGGTTACGAGTACGCGTTCGTGCAGCTATGACGGCCGGCGAGTAGCGCTATCGGCTCCCGTGCGCTCACCCTAAGCGGCCCGAGGCGATGATTTCCAGGTACGATGTCAAGCAGCAGAGGGCGAACCCTGCGGCGATGAGCGCGAACGCGATGTTGGCCGTGCGCGGTTTCAGGTGCTCAAACCCTGCGCACACGAGCGGGAAGACGACCCAGATGTAGACGGTGGAGGCCAGGCCCAAGAAGAAGTCGTTCACGAGCCAGGCCTGGTTCAAGACGTTGAACGGCAGCTTCTCGTTGTTCCAATACGGGTAGTTCCCCGCGGCGTCGGGTTGGTTCACGATGAGCCCGAATGTCAGCTCGAGCACCATCGACACGAACATGGCCAGCACGAACGTTTTAGCCACGGTCTCCCATACGCTGGCGCTGCCCCTCAGCAGGCGCTCCTTCACCGGTTCGAACACGAGCGTCATGAACACGACGCCCAGGCCATACACCCAGTAGGGGTGCCACCAGGGATCGTCCCACACCGCGTAGTCGTCCTCGACGGCGTCGAACAGCGCATCGACGGCGACGCAGTAGCCGAGTTCCACCCAATGCCCGATGATGTTGAACGCGAAGAAGCACACGATGAGCGCGCGCCAGAACGCCCACGTTTTCGGGGCGAACCACGATTTGCGCACTATGCCGTCAAACGTCTGCATGGACCTATTCTAGTTGCGAGCGCTGCCGTGAACATGGCGGGCAGTTAACGTTGAGTCATCGCGCAGGTGTCGCGCTCCCGCACGCTTCTCGGGCTTCGCCGAGGCTTGTGCGCTACACTGGTGCATATCCGCCTATCCACCCCAATGCTTAATTGCATTGCCAGTACCATGTATAGGCGTTTCATTTGCTTTCCGGTAGAAGCCGAAGGCGGAAGGAGAAGCGTAAGCACGTTCGAAATCGAGGACGAGGCGATTTACGTGGTCGCGCGCCTGTCCGGGGAGGGCAACGACCGGCTGCCCGATAAGGGCGACTTCCAGCTCACCGACAGCGAAGTGCGCGACATCCTCGCGCTCGACCGGGCGTACGACCGCTTCATGCTCATCGTGAACGCGGGCGGGCCCGTCGACCTGACACCCGTTGCGGGCGTGGGAAACATCCTCGTCGCATCGCAGCTCGGCGTGGAGATGGGCGCTGCCGTGGCAGACGTGCTGCTCGGCATAAGCTACCCGTCGGGCAAGCTCGCCACCACCTGGGCAGCCTGCGACGATTACTGCCAGCTCGGCGACTTCGCGCAGCCGGACGACACGCGCTACCGCGAGGGCATCTTCGTGGGGTACCGTTACTTCGACGCGACATCGTGGTCCGCCAGGTCGAGCGGCTCTTCGGGCCGGTCGATTTCGAGGAAGTCGACCTGCGGGCCGGCGCTCAACGTCCACCGCAACGTGCTGTGCGGGCGCAACTTCGAATACTATTCCGAGGACCCGCTTGTAAGCGGCCTGTTCGCCGCAGCGCTCACGCGTGGCGTGCAGGCGCACCCTGGGCGCGGCGTCACGGTGAAGCACTTCGCCGCGAACAACCAGGAGACCAACCGCTATGCCAACAACAGCATCGTGAGCGAGCGGGCCCTGCGCGAGATTTACTTGAAGGGTTTCGGCATTTGCATGCGCGAGGCGGCACCCCGGGCTCTCATGACGTCGTACAACCTGGTCAACGGAACGCATACGTCAGAAAGCCTCGGGCTTGCGCGAATCCTGCGCCACGAGTTCGGCTTCGGCGGCGTGGTCATGACCGACTGGGTCGTGGGCGGCGACTTGCTCACGAGCGGGGCGAAGTACCCTGGCCCTGACCCTGCGAAGGTTGCCGCCGCAGGCTGCAGCCTGTTCATGCCCGGCAGCAAGAAAGACCACGAGGCGCTCTTGGCCGGCTTGGCGGGAGGCACGGTGACCCGCGAGCAGCTCGAGCGCAACGCCGCCTATCTGTTGCGTACGCTCTGGGAGATGCGAATATGTCAGGGCTTGAAGCCCTGACGCTGCGCGACGACGGTATACTGGTCTCAACCGTGGAAAGGGGATGTTCATGCGCACCGTTACGCTCGGATCGACCGGCATATCCACCGTGCAGAACGCCTTCGGGGCGCTGCCCATCCAGCGCTGCCCCTACGAGCTACCCACGCCCCAGCTGCTTCGCGAGAACTGGGAAGACTACAAGAACGTGCTTGCAGGCAAGGTGCAGGTGTAACCTTCAAGTGGGCCAATGGGGACAGGGCAGAATGTCCCCATTGGCCCACTATGCGCGTTTACCCGATGACCTCTGCGGCGCGCTTCAGCTCTTCGATGATGGGGATGTTCTGCGGGCACATGGCTTCACAGGCCCCGCACTCGATGCAGGCGCTCGGCGGGTTCTTCCCCGACCCGCCGTTAAGCCACTCCTGCACATGGCGGCCGAACATGATCTCGGCGTTCATGGCCAGGAACGCGCCCGAGATGCCGACGTTCTGCGGGCAGGACTTCGCGCAGTAGTTGCAGCCCGTGCAGGGGATGAGGTCGAACGTGGCGAACTCGTCCATCGCCGCGTCGATGACGCCCATCTGCTCGGGGCTCAGTCCCTTGAAGCCCTTGAGCGCAGCGATGTTGTCCTCCATCTGCGCCATGGAGTTCATGCCCGAGAGCACCGTGATGATGTTGGGCTGACTGGCCACGTACTGCAGGGCCCAGGCGGCGGGGGATTGCTTGGGTTGCGCCTCGGCGAACACGCGCGCCACGTTGGCAGGCGGCTCGGCCAGAAGACCGCCGCGCAGCGGCTCCATCACCACGACGGGCACGCCGTGCTTGGCGGCCACCTCCATGCATGCGCGGCTCTGGTTCACCGGGTTTTCCCAGTCGAGGTAGTTCACCTGCAGCTGCACGAATTCCACCTGCGGGTGCGCGGCGATGATGGCGTCGAGTTCCTCGGCGGTGCCGTGGTGCGAGAACCCGATGTGCTTCACGAGCCCCTGTTCTTTCAGGCCCGCGACGAAATCCCACATGCCGAGCAAGTCGAACGCCTGCGTGCGCATGCCGCCCGTCATGTGCATGAGGTAGAAGTCGAAGTAGCCTGCGCCCGTACGCTCGAGCGACTGGTGGAACTGCGCTTGGGCCTGTTCGGGCTTTGTGTAGCCGATCCACGAGATGGCCTTCGTGGCCAGCTGGTAGCTTTCGCGCGGGTGGCGTTGCACGAGCGCGCGTGCAAGCTCTTCCTCGCTGCCGCCACCCAACGCGTGTACGCCATTGGCAAGCCGGCCAAGGCTACGAAAGCCGCGTTGCTGCTGAGCTCGTCGTCGCCGAGCCCGTATGCCGGCGCTATCGCGTCCTACAAGGACATGACGGCGTTTTTGGGCCTTACGGACATGACCGCCTGTTCGCCCTGTTCGGGGCCGTGTTTCACGACGTGGGGGCCATCGTCACGGGTGAAGACGCAGATGCGATGTGGTCGGGTTGGGTCACGGGCGGAAGGCTCCCGAGCGCAACGCCCCTGCGGCAAGCGCTGCCCGTCACGCACGGCTTTGCCAAGATCGCTGAGAGCGCGCAGTTCCTAGGCGGGGTGGCGAAGCACTACCCCTTGCCTAAAAACCCCGTGCTTATCGGCCATGTCGTGCACGTGGCGGACATCGCGGCAACCATGCTCGAAGACGACCGCCATGCGCTGAACCAAGTCGAGGGCATCCGACGTGCCGTTCTCGATTCTTCCGAGGCGCGCTTTATGCCGAAGGCCATCGAGGCGTTCGAGCGGGTGCGCGAAAAGGAGTTCGTGTGGATGGACCTGCTGCACAACCCCAAGTCGTTCGCAGATTTCGTGCCGGCCGAGCGCTACGTGACGCTTGACGAGGCGGTTCACTTCACGAAGTTCATGTCGCTCATCATCGACTTCAGAAGCCCCTTCACGGCCATGCATTCCGCTGGCGTGGCGGCATCGGCTGTGCGCCTGGCGCAGCTTTCCGGCATGTCCGAAGACGAGTGCAAGATGATGCGCATCGCCGGCAACCTGCACGACATCGGCAAGCTCGCCACGCCGCGGGCCATCCTGGAAAAGCCAGGCAAGCTCACGCGCGAGGAGCGCGACGTCATAAAGGAGCACGCGTACTTCACGTACATGCTGCTCAGGAAAGTCGACGGGTTCGGGCAGATCAGCGCCTGGGCGACGTTCCACCACGAGAAGCTCGACGGTTCAGGTTATCCCTTCAAGCTGGTGGAACCGCAGATTCCGCTCGGCTCGCGCATCATGGCCGTGGCGGACATCTTCTCAGCCCTCACCGAAGAGCGACCCTACCGTGCCAGCATGCCTAAGGAGAAGGTCATAGCCATCCTGCGGGAAGACGCCGACAACGGCCCGCTGTCCAAGCAGGTCGTCGACTTGCTCGTTTCAAACTTCGACGACGTGAACGCCTGCCGCGACGCCGACGCGCGCGAAATGGGGAAGCGCTACTTCGACTCGCTCGAGTGAGCCTCCGTCGCTGCCTCGGCGAGGAATTCGGCGAACATGCCGAGCGCGGGGTTGTCGTTGGACTTCAGGTAGATGAAGCACGGTCGCAGAAGATCGCTCATGCCCTCGAGCGGCACGTACACGCGGTCCGCGACCAGGCTGTAGGCGGCCGCTCATGCGGCTAGGGTGTTGCGGGCGAGGCGACGAGCCCGAAGGGGACGCGGCCCTTCACGGCGCGCACGATTGCGCGCGTGCACGCGGCGGGGTCGAAGGGCCCCGGCGTCTTCAGGAGCGTGTAGGTCATGTCTCCCTCGATCGAGTCGAAGCCGGCGGGCGTGAAGCCGTTGCGCTCGTAGAAGGCGAGCCGCCTGCGCCGCTGAACCGCATTGGGGGCTGACTGGTCGGCGGGTTCCACCTCGAGCACGATGATGCGACCCGGGAACTGGCCCTTCAGCTGGGCGAGGATGCGCGTGCCGTACCCGCGTGACCGTTCGGCGCCGCGCACGGCCAGGAAGAGCAGGTACAGGTAGTCGCCGGCATCGATGCTGTAGCTGAACCCGCAGAACCGCTCCCCGTCGTAGTAGGCGGTGAACGCCACCGCCGGCTCGCCCGCAAGCTCGTCGAGGAGTGTGGGGTCGATGCGCTCTTCGGGTGGGAACGCCTCCTCGTAAAGCGCGGCGACCTCGGCCCGCACCGTCGGCGAAGTCAGCGCATCGCGTTCCCGAAGCGCTTCCGCTGGCGGCGTTTTCCCTTGCATCACGGTCGCGTCCAACAGGCCCTCCCATCTCGTTTCGGCAGTCGTCGCCAACAAGCGTACCATATGCGCGAAACAGGGCGCCCGATGGGGCCGGACGCATAGGCTCCCTTTCACGATACACCTGTTGAGCGGGGAGTTTGTTCGAATTGTGGAACTCGGCGAAGTGACTTACGAGCGTTTTCCGAAATCCGTAAAGTGACCAGCTGTCAAGGAATTAACGGCATCCAGTTTTCTTCAGAGAGCAACTCCAGCGCATCGGGAAAGCGTCGGTTCGCCTACGGGCGTTCATTGCCGCGTCGCAAGACGCAAACGGTGACTCGATGAAAGGGGAGTTGACTTTGAATACCGAATCCAACCGCATGACCAAGAGCGTGAACGTGGGCGGCGTGCTGCTCGCCGTCGCCGCGTCGACGTTCCTCGCCACGTTCAACGAGACGTTTCTGAACGTGGCCCTGAACCCGATCATGGCCAGCATGGCCGTGTCGGCGGGCACGGTGCAGTGGCTCACGACCGCCTACATGCTGGCGGCGGCCATCATGGTGCCCGTGACGGGCTTCCTCTACCAGAAGGTGCCAACGCGCCGATTGTTCCTCGTGGCACTTGGGCTGCTGCTCGCCGGCACGCTCATGGGCGCCGCGGCGCCGGCGTTCGGCGTGCTCGTGGCGGCGCGCGTCGTGCAGGCGCTCGGCACCGGCATGATCGTGCCCATCGGCATGAACCTCGTGCTTGCCATCAGCGCGCCCGAGAAGCTTGGCGCCAACATGGGCATCGTCACGGCCATGACCACGCTCGGGCCGGCGTTCGGCCCCATTGCGGCCGGCGCCGTGCTCGCCGCCTTCGACTGGCCCGCGCTCTTCGTCGCCTTCGCCGTGCTGGTGGTGGCCTGCATCGCCGTGGCTGCCGTGTTCGTCGGCAACGTGGCCGAGCTCACGAACCCGCGCATGGACGCCCCCTCGGTCTGCCTCGTGTCCCTCGGCCTCGTCGGCCTCTTGTACGGGCTTTCCACGGTGTTCTCGGGGCAGCTCGCGGTGGCGGGCGCGGCGCTTGCCGTCGGCATCGCGTGCATGGCGGCGTTCATCGTGCGCCAGCGTCGGCTTGACCATCCGTTCCTCGACCTGCGCCCGTTCGGCGTGCGCTCGTTCCGCCTGGGCGCGGGCGTGGTGCTCGCCGCGCTCATGACGGTGTTCTCCATGAACATCGTGCTGCCGCTGTTCATGCAGGGCTCGCTCGGCTTCACGCCGTTGCAGGCGGCGCTTACGCTGCTGCCCGCCTGCCTCGTGTCATGCGTGCTCGCGCCCATCGCCGGCAAGGCGTACGACCGCTGGGGCATCAGCGTCATCGTGCCTGTGGGCATGGGCGTCATCACGTGCTTCGTGCTGGCGCTCTCGTTCTGCGATTCCGCCGCCACCTCGCTGCTCATCGTGGCGCTCTACGCCCCGGCCATCGCGGGCTGCGCGTTCACCATGGGGCCGGCGCAAAGCCATGCGCTCGCTTCGCTCGACCGCAGCCTGTACCCGCATGGCGTCACCATCATGAGCACGCTGTTCCAAATCGCCGGCTGCGTGGGCTCGTCGCTGTTCGTGGGCGTGCTTTCCATGGTGCAGGCATCTGCCATGGCCAATGGCGCTGCCGAGGCGGCCGCCGTGGCAAGCGGTTTCGACGTGGCCTGCCTCGTGGCCTTCGCCGTCGACGTGTGCGGATTTGTCTTGGCCCTCATGGCGGCACGTGCAGCCCGCCGCTCGCGCACGGCAGCTGCCCAGCAGGTCGTCGTCAAGCGCGCGAACGCCTTGCAGGATTGCTAGGCAGCGCCCCTGCGCATCCTGCTTCACGCCAAACCGGGTGCAAAACCTGCAATTTCGAGCACGTATTGTTCGAGATTCGGGGTTTTGCACCTGAAAACGGTCGATTTCAGGTGCACAACCCGCAATTTGCGCCAAATCGGGGTGCAAAACCTGCAATTTGGTACATCGGGTGTTCGAGATTCGGGGTTTTGCACCCGTTGCCGAGGCCTTACCTTGCAGCAATCGCGCGTTTGCTGGCAGCTCCTTGCAAAGCGAGCAAACGAGTGGCGTTGCCTTTCCCGTCGAGAATGCCAATTACGCACCTTCTATGTGACAAATGGCATCATTTGGGGGTTGTGAACGGCCTTGTTACAATGAGCCCGTCAAGTGAAGAGGGGATGCCAAAAGCTTCATCTGGCAGCGGGCTTGGAAGCTGTTCGCTGCGGTGATCGGAAGCGCCCTGGCGAACCGTCGCGATGGACGCGCGAATAGGAGGGCACGATGCATTACTCGGGGTTGACGTTCAGGCCGCCGTACGAGGAACGGTCGCTGCTCCTGCAAGTGACGACCGGGTGCAGCCATAACGCGTGCACGTTCTGCAGCATGTACCAAGACGTGCCGTTTTCCGTTTCGCCGATGGAAGAGGTGGAGGAGGACATCGCCTATGTTGCGCGCAACCGCACGCTGCACAAGCGCGTTTTCCTGGTGAACGGCGATGCGTTTTGCCTGGGCACCGATAGGCTCGTCCGCATCGCAGAGCTCATTCACGAGTACCTGCCGCGCATACAGACTATTGGCGGATACGCGTCCATCAACAACATCCTGACCAAGAGTGCAGACGAGCTGCGCATGCTGGCCGAGCTCGGGTACGCGGACTTCAACATCGGCCTGGAGTCGGGGCTCGACGACGTGCTCGCCTTCATGAACAAGGGCTATACGCTCGAGCAGGCACGCGAGGCGCTGGCCCGCCTGAACGAAGCGGGCATGCCTTTCAATTTGAACATCATCACCTGCGCCGCCGGGCGCGGCCGCACGGTCGAGCATGCGCAGGCCAACGCGGCCATCGTGAACGAGGCGAACCCGACGCTCGTGTTCGTTTCGCCGCTGCATGTGGACAAAGGCGCAAGGCTCGAGCAGCTCGTCGAAGACGGCGCGTTCGAGGAATGCACGTTGCGCGACTACATCACCGAGGAGATCGAGTTCCTGAAGCGCCTCGAGGTGACCGATTGCTGGTTTTTCGGCCTGCACGTGTCGAACCCGGTGCGCGTGTCGGGCACGCTGCCACAAGACAAGGAGCTGCTGATTCAGGAGCTGGAGCACGGCTTGCACCGTTTCCCGGAGTGGCAGCTCGACTCGGTGCCCAACAAGGCCGGCGAGGGCCGCATCATCGTGTAACGTTCCTTTGTCTTTCTGGGTGCTCCGCTCAGGGCAAAAGAGGTATCTTAAGGTTGATGGAAAGCATGAGAGAGGGTCGAACATGAACATCGAGGAACTGAGGCAAACGAGCCTATTCAACTTCGGCGAGGAGAACGTGAACTTCGCGCAGTATTTCGACGGCACGAGCTACCTGGGGCCCATCAGCCTCGAGCAGGTGCCGGCGTTCAACGTCAGCTTCGAACCGGGGTGCCGCAACCATTGGCATGTTCACCATGCCGAGCAGGGCGGCGGCCAGATGCTGCTCGTCACGGCGGGGCGCGGTTGGTACCAGGAATGGGGCCAGCCTGCGCGCGAGCTGCATCCGGGCGACGTGGTGAACATTCCCGCGAACGTGAAGCATTGGCACGGCGCGGCGGCCGACACGGCGTTCCAGCATATCGCCATCGAGGTTCCCGGACAGGGCACCTCGACCGAATGGTGCGAGGCGGTCGATCCCGAAGAGTACGCGAAGCTCGCGTAAAGCGCGCTGACGCTCGCTTTCGTTCGGGCCCGCCCCCTTTGGCGGGCCCGTTTCGTTATGCCCTGCGTTGGAAGGCGGCTTGCCTTCGCCTGCGGCTCGGGATAGCAATAGGAAGCCGTTTGCCTTAGCGCTTCGCCTCGACGAACCAGCGCGATTCCTCGTGGAACAGGTAGGTGGTAGCGGCGCCGATGCGCACGAGGTAGCGCATGCCCGTGCCGCCGACCTTCAGCGATGCGGCGTGCCGGCGGTCGAGCACGCGGTCGATCTCGTACACGCGGCCGTCTTCCCATTCGATGGAAAGCGGCGTGATGCGCCCGTCCTCGTCGGTCGAGGAAACGACCTTCACGTACTTCTTCTCGCGGCTTTCGATTCCCCTCACCATGTGCGCCTACCGGTGAAAGTATCCGACGGGATGCACGGTGTTCTCGCCTTTTATGTCGGTGCCGGCGAGCGCGCTGTCGAGCAGCTCGGTGCCGCGCACGATGCACGTGTTGCCGAAGCGGCGTCGCAGCTCGTCGATGCAGTAATCGAGCCCCTCCCAGTCGGGGCCGGGGTCTGAGAACAGCTCGAGTTGCTCGTAAGGAGCCGGTTCCACCAAGTCGGTCGCCCGCACGTGCAGGGCGCGAATGGGGTGGTCCTCGTCAAACGGTTCGCGGGCGCGCAGCATGGCCCAGGCTGCCTGGGCCACATGCCGGGTTGCCGCAGTGGGGCGCGGAAGCTTCACCTGGCAGCCGTAGCCGCCCAGGTCGATGTCGTTGCGCACGCCTATGGAAATCGTGCGTGCCTGCATGCGGTCCTCGCGCATGCGCTGTGCCACCGATTCGGCGAGCAGCCAGATAAGCGCCCGCGCATCGGCTTCGCTGGTGATGGGGTGGGGCGCGGTCAGGCCGTTGCCGTAGCTCTTCACGATGCGGTCGACGTCGCGCGCCGTCGGGTCGTAGGGCTTCACGGGGGTCGCGTCCTCGCCGCGCGCGAACGTGCGCAGGATGAACCCGACTTTGCCGAACCGATGCTGCAGGTAGTAGTCGCTTGCGTGGGCGAGCTGCCCGATGGTGCGGATGTTGCTGGAGAGCAGCTTGCGCTCGGTTGCCGGGCCCACGTACAGCAAGTCGCGCACGGGCGCCTCCCATACGAGGCGGCGGTAGTTGTTGCGGTCGATGACGGTGATGGCATCGGGTTTCTCGTAGTCGCTGCCGAACTTCGCGAAGATCTTGTTCCAGCTGACGCCGATCGAAACGGTGCAGCCGAGTTCCGCCTTCACGCGCTCGGATATCTCGCGCGCCACCACGAGCGCGTTGCCGCCGTGCAGCTTGACCGAGCCGGTCAGGTCGAGCCAGCACTCGTCGAGCCCGAACGGCTCTACCAGGTCGGTGTACTGGTAGTAGATGTTGCGCGCCATCTCGGAATAGCGTCGGTACAGCTTGTAGCGCGGCGGCAGCACGATGAGGTCGGGGCATTTCGCGCGCGCTTCCCAAAGCGCTTCGGCGGTCTTGATGCCGTACTTCTTGGCCTCCCTGCTTTTGGTCAGCACGATGCCGTGGCGCAGCTCTTCCTTTCCGGCCACCACGACCGGCTTTCCCTTCAGCTCGGGTTGCTCGGCCTGCTCGACGCTGGCGTAGAAGGAGTTCATGTCGCTGTGGAATATGATCCTGTCCACCGACGCGCTCCTTCCGCTTCAAGGCAACGACAACCTAAGCCCTTCTATCAGGGCACTTTCAACATGGCAGATTTGAAAACAAAACAAATGTACGCCTTTTTGCATCATGCCGTCAATCGAACAAACCGTGGATTCTCGCAATCAATTTCCTCCGAGGAAATTGATTATTGCCTCGACCGCTGGGAATTAGGTGCGGCCTGCAAGATCATCCGCTGTCCCGGTTTCTGACTTAGAATTAAGGCGACAACCCGCGCAAGCCGGAAAACGGGACGAAGGCAGAGGGCGAATCTCATGCAGATACGGAAAGCGACCGAGGCGGATTTCGACCGCATCATGGAAATCTACCCGAGCACGGCAACCCTAACCAGTGGGGTCCCACTAACTGGCCGCCTGAAGAGCTCGTGCGCATCGACACGCATGGCGATAACGCGGTCATGCAGGGCCTCCTCGAAAAGCTCGGCTTCACCCATTGCGGCACCATCTACGTCGAGGAAGACGATTACCCCCGTCTGGCATACGAGAAGGTCGGATAGCCTCGTAAGCCAGATAACGCCACGTCAACGGGCGGGCAGCGGGTCGTCATCTGTTTCAGGTTTGGTTAAGGTCCGTTTGTACAATGGTAGCAAGACAAGCAAGAAGCATCGGAGAGTGCCATGAGCGACTACCAACCCATCATCGACGTGCAACCCCTCGAACATTCGCGCGAGCAGACGACCAGCGCCGCGCGCACGTCTTCCGCGCGCTCCTCCTCCCAGTCGCCGAGTTGGAATGCCACTTCGAGCCGTTACCGCTCGACAGGTGCTGGCGCCACCCCTCCCTTTGGCGCTCCGTTTGCGCAAGACTCGACAGCAGCTGCCGCATCCAAGAGCGGCGGCTCGGTCTTGGGCGGCATCGTGCGCGTCGTTGCAGGCGCGGGCCTCATCCTGGCCGGCATCCCGATGCTCATCCTGCCGGGCCCGGGCCTTCTGACGATGACGGCGGGCGCCTTGCTCATGGCAAGCGGCACTCGCCGTATCTTAGGCTAACTCGCCGTTTATTGCAGCTCGAATGCGCCGCCGACGCCCCATTGCCAGGCGCCGGTCATGCCGCAGGCGTCTGCCACGACCTCGAAGTGGTACTTGGCGATGCCCAGATCGGTGAATTCCAAGCCCGTCTTCACGCGGGAAAGCTCGGCGTGCACGGGGCCGTCGATCGCGTCCTGCACGAACACGACCGGCTGCTCGTTGATGGCCGAAGGCGCCTTCCACACGGCGTCGACGCAGGCGCGGATCCATTCGGGCGCTTGCGCGAGGGCGACGGGGCCGCGGTACAGGTCTTCTTGCTTCTTCGAACGTGCGCGGATGCTGGCGCGAATCGTGCGTTGCTTCAGCGGAATCTTCTCGGGCGCGTAGCCGATGGGGATCACATCGTGCAGCACTTCGCCCGCGGCAAGTTCGACGCGGGTCGTCTCCTTGTCGTACGTGCTCGCAACCCAGCAGGTTGAAAGCCCCATCGTCTCGGCTAGCAGCACAAGCTTCTCGCCGTAGTAGCCGAGCTTCTCCTCGATGGCCGGGTCATTCGCGGAAACGAGCGCAGCATAGCAGGGCGGGTTGCTGCCGAACATGTTGGCGGCCATGTCGATGGCCGTGCCGTCCTCACGCGGGCCGTACATTTGGAAGTGCAGCCCCGTCTCGGCGTTGATGCGCTCGGCTTCGGCCTGCAGCGCCTCGAACTTCTCCTGCTCGACGGGGCGCGCGGCGAACGCGCGGCACGAAATGCGCTTCTCGATTGCCTGAATGACGTCCATTCCCTTTCCTTTCGCGCGTTTGCGGCCCTTCAATTGTTGGGGAGCGAACTAATCGATTAAGCGGCATGATAGCCGAAACCGCGCCTGTGCGCGACGCTTCGTCACGCATACGTAATGGAACGCATTCCCGATAGCTGCTCCATGCCCGATGCCGGTTCCGTTGTTTGCTTATGCAGTTTCCATAGTTTGCCAAGGGTGCCTTCGGTTTCCTCTTATCAGCCCCGTGCTGGCATGCCATAATGGCATTGGAGAGAAGGATACCCATGACTAACATTTCAATGACGGGCGAAAGCCCGCTATCGCTCGACGCGCTTGAAAGTGGGAAGCGCGCAGTCGTGCGCTCGGTCGGAGGGGAAGGGGCGCTGCGCCAGCATTTCCTCGACATGGGCGTCATTCCCGGCGCGCACATCGAGTTCGTGAAGGCGGCCCCCTTGGGCGATCCGCTGGAGTTTCGCGTGCACGGCTACGAGCTGACGCTGCGCAGGGAAGACGCTTCGAAGATCGGAATCGAGCTGGTCGCTGACGATGCCGAGCATGTGTCGGCGTTCGACTCGCAGGTGGCTGACGAGGACGCTGTCGAGCATCCGGGCTTGGGCGAGGGCGGCCGGTTCCATTCGCGCGCCGACGAGAACCCGCTACCCGACGATGCGGTGCTCACCTTCGCGCTCGCAGGCAACCAGAACTGCGGCAAGACCACGCTGTTCAACCAGCTGACTGGCGCGAACCAGCGCGTCGGCAATTTCCCGGGTGTCACGGTCGACCGCAAGGAAGGCTCCATCAAAGGCCACGATAAGACCAACGTGGTGGACTTGCCCGGCATATACTCCATGTCGCCTTACAGCAGCGAGGAAGTCGTATCGCGCCAGTTCATCCTCGACGAGAAGCCATCTGGCATCATCAACATCGTCGATGCCACGAACATCGAGCGCAACCTGTACCTGACGATGCAGCTCATGGAACTCGACGTGCCCATGGTGCTGGCGCTGAACATGATGGACGAAGTGCAGGGCAACGGCGGTTCCATTCGCATCAACGAGATGGAGGAAATGCTCGGCATTCCAGTCGTGCCCATTTCAGCCGCACATAACGAAGGCGTGAACGAGCTCGTCGATCACGCGCTTCACGTTGCGCATTACCAAGAGCGTCCAGGCCGTCAGGACTTCTGCGACGCATCCGACAATGGCGGCGCGGTCCATCGGTGCCTTCACGGCATCATGCACCTGATCGAGGACCATGCGGCGCGCGCCGGGCTTCCGCTTCGCTTCGCCGCCACCAAACTTGCAGAAGGGGACGAACGAGTCGCGCGAACGCTCGACCTTTCGCAAAACGAGCTTGAAACCGTCGAGCACATCGTCCGGCAGATGGAAGAGGAACGCGGGCTCGACCGCGCCGCCGCCATCGCCGACATGCGTTTCGCGTTCATCGGCAAGGTCGTGTCGCATACCGTCGTGAAGCCGGGCGAGAGCAAGGAGCATGCGCGCAGCATGTTCGTGGACAGGCTGCTGACGGGCCGTTTCACGGCCATTCCCATGTTCATCGTCATCATGGCCGCCATCTTCATTTTAACGTTCAACGTCATCGGCCCGTTCTTCCAGGACCTCATCCAGATGGGCGTCGACTGGGTGACCGAGGTGACCGAGGAGGCGCTCGAATCATGGGGCGCCGGCGACATCGTGACATCGTTCGTCATCGGCGGCGTGTACAACGGCGTGGGCACGGTGCTCCTGTTCTTCCCGATCATCGTCGTGATGTTCTTCTTCCTGTCGCTTTTGCAAGACACCGGCTACATGGCGCGCGTGGCGTTCTTCATGGACCGGTCGCTGCGCCGCATCGGGTTGTCGGGGCGCTCGATCGTTCCCATGGTCATGGGCTTTGGCTGCACGGTACCCGCCATCATGGCCACGCGCACGTTGCCGTCAGAGCGCGACCGCAAGCTGACGGTGCTGCTGACGCCGTTCATGAGCTGTGCAACGAAGCTGACGATTTACGGTTTCGTGGCCGAGGCGTTCTTCCCGCGCACTGCCGGCTGGGTCATGATCGGGCTATACCTGCTCGGCATAGCGCTCGCCATCGTCGTCGGGCTCATCTGCCATCGCTCGGCGTTCAAGGGCGAGGCCGTGCCGTTCGTCATGGAGCTGCCGAATTACCGCATGCCGTCAGCCAAGAGCGTCGGTCGCCTCGTGTGGGACAAGTCGAAGGACTTCATCACGCGCGCGTTCACGGTCATCTTCGTGGCGACCATCATCGTGTGGTTCCTGCAGTCGTTCTCGCCGCAGCTCGAGCTTTTGGGCGAGGACGAGACCGGCAGCAGCATCCTGGCGATTATCGCCGGGTGGATGTCGCCGTTGTTCGCACCGCTCGGCTTCGGCGACTGGCGCTTCGTGACCGCCCTCATCGCCGGCTTCATGGCGAAGGAGACCGTCGTGTCCACGCTGTCGGTGCTCTTCGACGGCACAGCTGCGCTCATCGGCGCCCTGTCGCCAGCGGCTGCGTTGGCATTCCTGGTGTTCTGCTTGCTGTACACGCCCTGCGTTGCCGCAGTTGCCGCCATCAAGCGCGAACTCGGCGGGAAGTGGGCGTGCGGCATCGTGCTTCTGCAGTGCGCCATCGCCTGGGTGATGGCGTTCGCGACCTTCTTGCTATTCTCGGCCATCGGGCTTGGGTAATTAGTCTGGATTAAGCTTTGTTAAAGTGCTAAATCTGCGCCAACCGATCTTGCGAAGGCGCGGCGGATGGCCTCTTGTTGGTTTGGGTGCGCGGCGATTGCGCGTGTTGCGCTAACCGCAGATGAGGCCTCGCAGATGACGAGGAAGAGGCCGCCTGCTGTGCCGGCATCTTTGAATTCGATAGCGGTGCCGGACATTGCAGCTTCGGAAACGGCTTCCCACATGTCTTCCGATTCGAATGCCGTTGCATCGGGAAGCTTTGGAAATGGGCCCTTCGAACGCTCGTCAAGATAATTCTCTGCTTGAAGGAAGCGGCGCTCTGGCTCGGCGAGGCTTTGAAGCGCTTCGAACAAGGAGGCTTCTCGCATTTCGAGCTTGCCGCAAGCTTCCATCAATGCGCGGGGCGGGTCGAATCCGCATACGGTGACGGGTTCGATGCCTTCGGACGCAAGCGTCGCCTTCACGCAGCGGCCGGGACCGAGCTGTTCCATCTGCACGTCGATTTCCAAATCAGCCTCAGAAAGCAGGCCCAGCGCTTCGCGCGCTTCGCGGCTGGCATCGCGCATCGCGGCCCATCGCGGGTCGGGGTTGTTTGGCCTTGTCCCGCATACCAGCAGCGATGCGTTGCCGTACCAGTTCCACTCGCGGTCGCGGGTTGTGCTTTTCAGCTCGTCGCGGCGCCATTCCATGAGCTTCTCGTACGCGTCGAATTGGTCGCTCGTCAGCAGGGTGCAGGCATGTGGGTTCGTTGTAAGATGCGCAAGCTGGCTCAGCTCGTGTTCGTACAGCAAATCGACGTAGCGCCGCCTGAAGTCATCGGACGTTTCAGCATCGCTCAGGCAGGCGTAATGGGCAAGGGGAGCGCACCTTACGTTTTCGAGGCCAATCCAATCGAAGGCGACGGGCGCTTTGCGCGGCGGCATGCCGCTCATGAGGTCCATGTCCTTGAAGGCGGCTGCCTTCGCCTTGCCTACGAGCTGTAAAAGCCCGGCGCTTTCAGGGTCGAACAGCTTAGAGAACAGGCTGATCGTGCCCGTTCCGTAGAAGTCGTCGGTCAGCGACGTGATTGACGACACCGTACCTCCCGGCTTGCATACGCGGCACATTTCAGCCAGAGCGCAAGCCCAGTCGGGTAGAGCGGTCAGGTACGTGTGCGAGATGACAGCGTCGAACGAGCCGTCGTCGAAGGGAAGGTCGAGCCCGTTTCCGCACATGAACCGGTACGTGTTCGCAGGGTTCGGCTTTTCGAAGGGGTAGCAGATTTCGCCAACAACCCGCCTGTTCGCGAAGTCGACGAACGCCGCGTCGTATTCAAGGCCCACGAACTCGACGCACTGGGTTGCGCTGCCTAAGCGGAACGCGTATTCGCCCGAGCCACATCCGACGTCGAGCACGCGCATGCCAGGTTGCAGCTCAAGCTTCCCGAGGATCGTTTTCACGATTGCGTCGCCAAGCGACACCATGCGCGTTGCCGCCAAGAACTCAGGCGTTTGTCCGTCAACTGACCAGATCAAGCATCTCCTTTCGCTTTAGGGACAATGGTACAGCAAACGCGTTGAAATGACAGGCGAGCGAAACAGGTCCCACCGCCTATGTTGTGTCATTGCCTTTGAAGTAAGATTTAGTTAATATTCTGAAAGTTATAGATAGCTAACACAAAAGCAAGGCGGGAATCATGCCGTTGAACAGAGGCGACGCGTACCTCGAAGTGCACGGGCTCACCAAGAGCTATGGCGAGGATGAAGCGAGGGTCGAGGTCCTGAGAGGCATCGACGTCTCGATCGCCAAGGGCGAGATTTGCGTGTTGCTCGGGCCGTCGGGCTCGGGCAAGTCGACGTTCCTCAACATCGTGGGCGGTCTCGAGCCTGCCGACGAAGGTTCGATTCGCGTGGGCAATTCCACGATCACGGACCTCGCGGCAAACGATTTGGTGGAATACAGGCGCCGCGAACTCGGCTTCGTCTTCCAGTTCTACAACCTCGTGCCCGACCTCACCGTCACCGAAAACATCGAGGTATGCCAGTACCTTTCGGACGACCCGCTTCCCATGGAAGGCCTTTTGAAGTCCCTTGGCCTGTGGGAGCATCGCCGCAAGTTCCCGCACGAGATTTCAGGCGGCCAGCAGCAGCGCTGCGCCATCGGGCGCGCGCTGGTGAAGAACCCGGGCCTGCTGCTGTGCGACGAGCCGACGGGCGCGCTCGACTACCACACGTCGAAGGAAATCCTGGAGCTGATGGAGCAGGTCAACCGCGAATACGGCTGCACCATCGTCATCGTCACGCACAACGACGCCATAAAGCACATGGCGCACCGCATCCTGCGCTTGCGCGACGGCGAGCTCGTCGGCGACGAGCTGAACGAGCACATCCTTCCCGCGAGAGAGCTGACCTGGTAAGCATGTCTTCCCCCTTGAGAAAGCGTTTGCCGCGCGAGCTGAAGAACAACATCGGCAAGTACCTGGGCATGTTCCTCTTGCTCACGCTTGCCATCGCCTTCACGTCAGGGTTCTTGGTGGCGGCGAGCTCCATCGAGCTCATCGGCACGAGCATGCGCGACGACTACAACACCGAAGACGGTCACTTCGCGACGACGTTCGAAGCCGACGAAGACTCAATCGAGGCGGTGGAAGCATTGGGTTGCGAAGTCGAGGAGCAGTTCTACTACGATGCGCCGCTCGCCTTCGACGGATCGGCTGACGGGACGCAGGCCCGCACGTTCGTGAACCGCGGTGAGCGAAACCAAGTGGTCTACTGCGAAGGCTGCGCGCCTGAAGCCGACGATGAAATCGCGCTCGACCGCGTGTTCTGCCAGAACAACGACCTTTCGGTGGGCGATGCCGTGCAGCTGGCAGGCCGCGACATGCGGCTTTCCGGCATCATGACGCTGTCGGATTACTCGTGTCTGTTCCAGAACAACGCGAGCTTCATCTTCAACGCGCTCAGCTTCACCACAGCGCAGGTCACGCAGGAAGCGTACGACCAGATCGACCAAGGGTCGGCTATCTACAGCTACACGTTCTTCCTCGACGACCGCGATATGCCCCTGACTGACCGAACCGAGTTCGAGAAGGACATGATGGAAACGCTCGCCGACAGTGGCGAGATTGTCACCGACTTCGTCGACTACGAGAGCAACCAGGCCATGGCCTACGCGCTCGATGACATAACGGGCGACCAGATGATGTGGCAGATCTTGCTCGGCATGCTCATCGTCATCATGGCGTTCGTGTTCGTTGTGCTGACCGATGCCACCATCGAGGCGGAAAGCGCTGTCATCGGCACGCTTCTCGCCAGCGGCTGGCGCAAGCGCGAGCTCGTGGCGCACTACATGACGCTGCCCGCCATCGTGGGGTTCGCCGGCGCCATTCTCGGCAACGTCATCGGCTACACGCTGCTCGTGCTTCCGATGCAGGGGCTGTACTACAACTCGTATGGGTTCCCGCCATACCACACGACGTTCAACCCGGGCGTGCTCGTGTCCACGACGATCGTGCCGCTCGTGCTCTTGCTTGTCATAACGTTCGTCGGGCTCGTGCGCCGCATGAAGGCCACGCCCCTGCAGTTCCTGCGTCGTGAGATCACGCACCGTTCAAAGCGCTCGAGCATGCAGCTGCCCGAGCGCCTGCGCTTCGTCACGCGCTTCCGCCTTCGCGTGTTCGTACGCAATCTCTCGCATTTCGCAACGCTGTTCTTCGGCATCATGTTCGGCAGCCTGCTTTTGCTGTTCGGCTTGGCGATGATGCCGTTGATGAACCATTTTGCCGATGAGTCGGCCAAAGGCGTGCCCGCCGAGCACCTGTACGTTCTGAAGACGCCGATGGAAATAGACGTGACCGACGAGCAGCGGGAAGAGTACGCCGCAGCCGAAGAGCTCATGCTGACCCAAGACTTGACAGATATCGACCCCGCGCATCTGCTGACGCTGTATTTGCGGGCATCGCGCATCGACGAGGACGATAACGTGGCGAACACGCTCGAGAACTCCGATGAGGCGATAGAGCAGGCCGAGAAATTCGCCATGGCCACGCTCGAAACGCCGCGGCGGTTCGGCGACATGTCCGAAGAGATCGCCGTGTACGGCATCCAACCCCATTCCCGCTATTGGAGCGATGTTCCCGTTGAAGATGGAAAGGCGTGCGTGGGTCTCGGCGCACAGCAGAAATGCGGCATCAAGCTCGGTGAAGCGCGTGCGTTCACCGATAAATACACGGGCGACACGTACGACATCACGTTCGACGAAGTGGTGGGGAACACAACGACGATGAGCGTGTACATGACCATCGGCGACTTCAACCGCTTGCTCGGCAACGAAGACGACTACTTCAGCGGTTATGCGTCCGATATGCCGCTGGCGCTCAACGGCCGTTATGTCGCAACCGAGATAACGCCCGACCAGATGAAGGCCGTGGCCGTGCAGATGCAGGATTCCATGGGCACGATGGCGCAGTCGCTGTTGTACGCCGTCGTTCCGCTGTTCCTCATCCTCATTTACCTGCTGACGAAGACTGTCATCGACCGTTCGGCCCGCTCGATTTCGTACATGAAGGTGTTCGGTTACCACGACGGCGAGATCTCGAAGCTCTACATCCGCTCGATCACGTACACCGTGCTCGTGTCGCTCGTGCTGTGCCTGCCCATCATCGTCGGCGTCATCGACGTATTGGTTCAGCTGCTGATGTCGCGTTATTCGGGCAATTTGGAAATCTGGATTGCTCCGCAAACGTACGTTATCGAAGTGCTCGTCGGCGCGGCCACATATGCCGTCGTCGCCTTCTTGCACATGCGCCGCATCCGCAAGGTGCCCCTTGCTTTGGCCATGAAGGTGCAGGAGTAGGCACGTTCCGCCGCATCTACTCGTAACCTGTTCGTGCAGTACGTCAAAATTTTCCCCAGGTGTGGAAAAATTCACGCACAAATTCCCAAATAGGAGTACGCTGTTCTCATCCAAGTATCACGTGTGATCGTGTAGCCACGAGGAAAGGATGAAGCATGGCTAGTTCTAACGGGAAGTCGGGCTTGCTCGGCGTCGTGAAGACCGCGGGCAAGGTAGCTGGCGTCGCTGGCGTTGCCGCGGGCGCCGTGATCGGCGGATGCCAGGCGGTGTACGAGTGGGGCAAGAAATACTACGCCACCCCGGCCGAGCAGGCGCTGAAGTACCCCGGTGACGAGCTGATGGAGCGTTTCGACCAAGATCTCGTCGAAACGGTGACGTCGGCCATCACCATCAACGCGCCCGTCGAGAAGGTATATCCCTGGATTTACCAGTGGGGCGGCACGAAATCGGGTTCACTGAGCTCCGAGCTGCTCGAGCGCGTGTTCGGTCGCATGTCCATTTTCAACCGCTACGAGATCTGCGAGGAATGGCAGATGCCCGACTCGTTCATGCCCGGCGACTTCATGGAATGGGACCGCAGCGGCATGGGCTGCGAGGCCGCCGACGTCGTGGCCGACAAGTACATCCTCAGCTTCTCCGACGTGAAGCATCCGCCTCGGGCGCGCGGCGCGTACGCCATCGCCGGCGGCACGGTCGATGACATGAACTTCATCTGGGGTTGGTACTTCATCCCGTTGAAGGGCAACCGCACGCGCTTCATCTGCCATTGGAAGTACTACGGCACCAAGGACGCCGCCACCCGCTTCGCCCTGAAGCGCGCCATCTTGCAGTGCGGCACGGCCATGCAGCGCTGGCAAATGGAGTACACCAAGAAGTGCGCCGAGGGCACGATGCCCGTTCACAAGCACGTGAAGTTGTACCGCAAGATCTTCGGGCCGTACCACCATATGCCCGACGAGATTCAGGACAAGACCGACTGCACGCATGTGCGCGACGGCCGCGAGGCGCCTGCCATCGAGGAAGTGCGCCCCGCCAAGATGGCCGACCCTGCTTGGCCGCCTGTCGAGGGCCCGTGGGACGTCGATTACGACTACTACAAGGAGCGCATCCCGCGCGCCATCGAGGAGATCAAGCAGCAGGCCGCCAAGCAGCAGGCCGCGGCCGATGCCAAGATAAAGGCGCTCGAGGAAGAGCTCGCAGCTTTGAAGTAACGAAATATGCAAAAGGGACTGTCCCTTTTGCACGTAAAGTGAGAAAGGACAACAGATGGATAAGAACGTGCGCATTGCCATCATCGGCGGCGGCCCTGCGGGCCTTTCCGCGGGCATGTACCTGGAACAGGCTGGGTACGAGAACTACACCATTTACGAGCGTAACGGCTGGGTTGGCGGCAAGTGCCATTCGCCCGAGTACAAGGGTCGCCGTTACGAGCTGGGTGCCATCATGGGCGTGCCGTCCTACTACGCGGTGCACGACGTCGAGGAATTCTGCGGGATCACTCATGACGGCCCGCGCCTGAACCGCAACTACAAGGACTTGAACGGCAACGTCGTCGATCCGTTCGATCCGAAGAAGCATCCCTTAAGCGCCCCGCGCCTGCTTCGCATGAAGAGCCAGATCAAGAAGTTCGGCGAGCTTCTGCAGACGAAGTACAAAGGTTACGACGTCAACGGCCATCGCGGCGTCGCTCAGGGTCGCTACGACGGCTATGCGGTCACGCCCGACCGCGAGAAGGTGGAAGGCGTCAACGAGAACCTGAAGGACCTGGCGCTGCCGTTCAAGGACTTCTGCGAGAAGAACGGCGTCGAACTCGTGCAAGACGTCTGGATTGGGCCGTTCACCTCGTTTGGCTACGGCTACTTCGACGAGATCCCGGCTGCGTACGTGCTGAAGTACCTCGATTTCCAGACCACGATGAACTTCGTGAAGGTGAACCTGTGGACCTGGAAAGACGGAACGCAGAGCATTTGGGAGCACCTGAACGACAAGATCAAGCACCCGGCGCTGCTGAATTCGGACATCACCAAGGTCGAGCGTAAGAACGGCAAGGTGTTCATCACCGTGAACGGCAAGGTCGAGGAATTCGACAAGCTGATCGTCACCGCGCCGCTGCAGTTCTTCGGCGACTATGCCGATATCCGCGAAGACGAGAAGAAGTACTTCGACAAGATCGATTACGAGCGCTACGACGTTCAGGGCTTCCTCACCGACGAGGACAAGGCGCCCGAGATTTCGTACTACATCATGGAGAACATGGTGCCCGAGCGTCTGGGTCACCTGATGGTCTACTATCACCGCTGGCCGGATCTGGGCGCTGACCAGATGTACGTGACGTACGCGCTGCGCAAGCACCGCGACCTGAAGGAAATCGACTACGAGGTGTCGAAGAAGATGGTGCGGGACGACCTCGTGACCATGGGCAACCCCGCCAAAGAGGTTATCGAGGAGCGTTCGTGGTACTACTTCCCGCATGTGTTCACCGAGGACTACGCCGCCGGTTGGTACGACGACGTGGAAGCCATGCAGGACAAGTACGACACGTTCTACGCCGGCGAGATCATGAGCTTCGGCGATATGGACGAGACGGTGGAGTACAGCCGCGAGCTCGTCGAGCGCTTCTTCAAATAAGCGATTGGAAATGCGAGCCGAGCGCCTCGACGGTTTTGCTCTTGAGCGAGGCGCTTGGTTTTCACCATCGTTTTGCGGTCGGGGCTTCAGGGTTGTCCGCCCGGTTCGAGGGCGGGACGCTCGGCCTACGGCTGCTCGGCGGATAGCCGTTAACAAACCTGCTGTCGCTCGGCCGTATGCGCAAGCGGCCGAGCATCCCACCCTCGAACCGGGCTACATTCCATGAACCGTTACAAGGACTTTTCTGACTTAGTTGATCGCATGGCTGCTTCGGCGCCTGATAGGGCGGCGTTGCTTGTTTGCGACGAGGCTGGGGCTTTGGGGGAGATTGCTTGGGGCGAGCTGGCGCGGCTTGTGGCGTTGCGAGCCGATGAGCTGAAAGGCGAAGGATGCGGCTGCGAGGCGGTGCTGGCTGACGGCAGCGCCGATTGCGTCGTCGAGGTTTTCGCGGCCGCAAAGGCGGGGCTGCAGGTGGCGCTCGTCGACCCGATGATGCCCGACGACGTGATGATGCCGCTGCTGAGCGCAGTGGATGCCGATTGCGTATGGGCGTTGGATGCTGCACGGCAAGCACGGCTCGAGGGGCGTCTGGCACCTGCGGCAGCGCCCGCATACGGAGCGCACGGCGTGCTGTTCTTCACGAGCGGCACCACGTCGGCTTCGAAGGCGGTCGTGCTCACCGATGCAAGTCTGATGTCGAGCGCCTTCAACGGCTCGTCTTTACTTCCGCTTTCCGCTGACGACACCTTGCTGTGCCTGCTGCCGCTTTCACATGTGTTCGGGTTCGTGTGCGGTTTGCTTTGGGGGTTAAGCTGCGGAGCGAAGGTGGCGCTTGGACGTGGGCCCCGTTATTACGCCGACGATTTGTCGCTGTTCAAACCGTCGGTGGTGTCGGTTGTGCCGAGGTTGCTTGCGTTCTTATGCGCACGAGGGGCTCTTAACGACGAGCTGGCGCTTGTGCTCGTGGGGGCGGCCGATTGCGAAGACGGCTCGCTTTCCGAGGTGAGAACTCGCGGGATTCGCGTAAGCCTGGGCTACGGCTTGACCGAAACGAGCTCGGGTGTGGCGCTCAGCACAGGCGAGGACTTCCACGCGATGAGTGTTTGCCCCGAAGACAAGGTTACCATTGCCGATAACGGCGAAATCCTGGTGTGCGCCCCCACCTGCCTGATGCAGGGATATTATCGTGACAGCGCGAAAACAAAGGCAGCCGTGAAGGGCGGCATCCTGCACACGGGCGATGAGGGTTTCCTCGACGAGCGGGGGCTGTTGCACGTGAGGGGCCGTCTAAAAGATGTCATTGCGCTGCCCGGAGGCACGAAGGTGTTCTTGCCCGATTACGAGGCGGCGCTTGCGGAGGCTCTTGGCGAGCGGGATATCGCCGTCGTGTTGCACAAGGGCAAGCTTGTTCTTGTGTGCGGGCGCATGGCGATTGAGCGGGTCGATGACGAGGTTGCGAGGGCAATAGAGCCGGCCTTGCGCGCGTTTCCGCCTGGCTCGCGCATTGCGCGCATCGTGCAGCTGGGACACCTGCTGCCGCGCACGGCTTCGGGCGATGTCGAACGATGGAAGATTCAAGAGGAACTAGAAGCGAACTGAGTTACAGGACAGCCTGTGCCTCATTGCTAAGAACGAGATGGAGTGCAAGATGACGACTGCTGAAGAAATCAAGACACGCGCACGCGAGATTATGGCGCGCGAGCTGCCCGAAGACTACGATCCCAACGTTAAGGACGACGAGCCGCTGCTTTCCGAAGGCGGTGTGGATTCGTTGGGGTTCATCCACGTGCTGACGATACTCGAGGCGGAATTCGGCGCTCACGTTCCCGACGAGGAGTGGTGGGATGCCACCTCGCTCGACGCGCTCGCCGAGGTCATCCTGCGCAATCAAAAGCAAGGCTAGCGTATTCGTCCAAAGGGGACATTCCCCATTGGGCTAATGCTCCATCAACGGGCCTGCAAACCCGCACGTTAGCTGCAATTAGCCCAAGGGGAAGTGTGCCCTTTGGGCTTAATTCGTTAGGTGCCCGATGCGCCGACGATTCGCCGTCGGCAAAAAATTTGCTTATTCTAACTATCTTTGAAAAGTTAGTCGTGGTAGACTGCCAAAGAATTAACAACGGGTTACTTTTTTGGAGTGTACGACTACCATGGCTTCAGCAATTCGAACTTTTCAGCCTGCAATGGCACGCGTTTTCAACGTCATCGTCGCCTTGTCGATGGCGTCGTTCCTTCTGGCGCCCGTCACGCAGGCGTACGCTGACGACGGGTTCGTCCGCACCTGGAAGGAGTACGAGGCCACCGACGAGTACAAGGCCGCACTTGGCGACAAGGAAGCGGCCACGTGGAACATGGTCGCCGATGCCATGGACAACCTCTTCGAAGTCGCGAAGGAAGCCTATGCCGCAGGCGATGCCGATTTGGCATACGACGCCGTCAACCAGGCGTACTACGGTTATTACGAAACGACGGGCTTCGAGCGCAACGCCATGAGCTACATCGCCGGCAGTCGCAAGACCGAAGTCGAGAACCAGTTCTCGCTCGCGAAGTCTTTCGCCAAGAAGGGCGGCACGGCGGGAGAGTTCACCGAGGCCGTCGAGGTCCTGCAGGACATGATCCACACCGACGCGAACGTGCTCGACGGCGTGGAGGGCGGCGCCGAGGAAAGCGGCGGCGCCGACCTCGCGACCGCTGCGGCGTTCGCAGGCGCGTTCGGCATCATCGTGCGCGAGGGCATCGAGGCCATGCTCGTCATCGGCGCCATCGTGGCGTACCTGGTGAAGGCCGGCCAGAAGAAGAGCCTGCGTCACGTGTACATCGGCGCGCTGCTCGGCGTGGTCTTGAGCTTCGTCGTCGCGGGCGTCCTGTACAGCCTGGGGCTCGGCGAGGGCTCCCAGCAGCAGGAGATCATCGAAGGCGTTGCCGCGCTCGTGGCGGTCGTCATGCTGTACTGGGTTTCCAACTGGATGCTCTCGAAATCCGAGACCGAGGCCTGGAACACCTACATCAAGAAGCAAGTCGCCGGCGCGGCGGCAACGGGCAGCGTGTTCGCGCTCGCGTTCACGGCATGGCTCGCCGTGTTCCGCGAGGGCGCCGAGGTCGTGCTGTTCCTGTACCCGCTCGTCGCGAGCACCGATCCCATGGTCATCTGGGGCGGCATCCTCGCCGGCTTCGTGGTGCTGGCCATCATCTTCGTCATCATGCGCGTGTTCAGCGTGCGCCTGCCGCTGAAGCCGTTCTTCATGGTCATGTCCATCCTCATGTTCGTCATGGCCATCAGCTTCCTCGGCAGCGGCATCAACGAGCTCATCGAGGGCAACGTCATCGTGGGCACCTACATCCCGTGGATTCCCACCGGCAACGAGGTCCTCACGGTGCTCGGCATCAACCCGTGGGTCGAAACCATCGTGCCGCAGATCCTGTTGCTGCTCGTGACCATCGTCATCTTCATCGTGCACTTCCACAAGGAGAAGAAGGCGAAGGCCGCTGGCGTGGAAATGGCGGAGGCGCCCGCGGAATAGGGAACAACGGTTGCGTAAAACCGTGTCCGATATAAGTAAGTCTGTTTGTGAGGAAAGGGAGATACCAATGGAACAGACCAAGAACGTGAAGAAGCTCATGGCTTGCTTCGCCGTGTCGGCCGTCATGGTCGCCAGCCTCGGCCTGGCTGCCTGCAGCAGCTCGGGTTCGAGCAGCGCTGCCGCCTCCAGCTCGGCTGCAAGTTCTGAGGCCAGCAGCTCCGCGAGCGCAAGCTCCGAGTCCGCTTCTGCCAGCAGCGCCGCCGCAGGCGCCGTGGGCGAGGAAGCCGGCTTCGAGGAGACGCCGATCTTCGAGGACGTCGAGGCCGGTGGCTGGCTGAACGTGTCCGCCGTGTACTTCCAGCCCGTGCCCATGACCGATGGCTCCACCATCGAGGGCAAGGACATCCACCTGGAAGCTGACATTCACGCGCTCGACAACGACTTTGGCTTCGGCATTGGCGACTGGGTCCCGTATCTGACGGTTGACTACAAGGTCACCGCTCAGGACGGCAGCGTTGCCGCCGAGGGCACCTTCATGGAGATGAGCGCGTCCGACGGCCCGCACTACGGCGCCAACATCGCCCTGCCGAACCAGGGCACCTACACGCTCGAGATCACGATCGGCAGCCCGGCTGACAACAACTACCTGCTGCACACCGATGCCGAGACCGGCCCTGGCGCGCAGAGCTTCGACGACGGCGTTAAGTGGCCGCTGGTTGTCAGCGAGACCTGGGATTACGTCCCGCTGGAGTACTAATCCGCTAGGGGTTTGCACCCTTCAAGGGTTATTCCTTCCCTGCTGGCTCGCCTGGGAAACCGGGCGAGCCAGTTCTGGCGTTTGAAGATGGTGTATCCCCGGGCGCGCATGAGTTGCCCGTCGGGGGATGAACCGTCAAGAAGGAAAGGCTTATGGAGATATATTTCGCAAACGTAGTCGAGGACCTCATCGTCACGGCATTGCTCGTGGGCGTGGTCTTCGCGTATGCGCGCGATTCGCAGGGCCGGTTCGGCGCGAGGGTGGTGCTCGGAGGCGTCATCGCCGCGGCAGTCGCCTCGGTCATCATGGCCGTCATGAAGCAGAACACGGCGCTCATCGCCACGGGCGATTGGAACATGGGCATCTTCGTCGTGTCGCTCGTCGTTGCCGTGGTCGCGTTCGTGTGCGCGGTTCTCGCGCGCGTTATGGGCAAGGGGGCGAAAGGCGCCGCTTCCGGGCAAGCCGGCGGCGGCGCTTCGCCTGTTCTTCGCGTCATCGTGCTCTTCGCCTTCACGCTGTTCATGGCGTTGCGCATCTTCTACATGCTGCCCGACGTTATAAACTATCCCGCGAACTTCGGCATATCGGTCGACAATCTGGTTTCGACCGACTTCGCCTACCGCATCATCGGCTACATCGCCGGCATCGCCGTGGCGGTCGTCGCCTGCGTCGCCGTGGCGAAAGCCTACAAGGCTCTCAACCACCGCATGATGGGCCTTGCGACGGGCATCGTCATAGCCATCATCTGCGTCGTGCAGACGGTCAGCCTCGTGCAGATCCTCATCGCGCGCCGCATCGTCAAAGCGGGCACCGACCTGTACTCGGCGGCGTTTTCCATCACCACGTGGACGTCGAACAACGCGGTCGTGTTCACCATGCTCGTCCTCGTCGTGTTCGCGGTTCTTTCCATCTACGTCATCGCGCTCAGCTTGCGCGATGACGAGCCGTATGCGAATCCGGCCGAGCACCGCAAGCTGCGCGCCAAGTGGCGCAACCGCCGCCGTTGGGCCATCTGCGTGCTCGTGTGCATCCTCATCTCGATGCTCACGGTCACGGTCGTGAAAGACTACGCCAACCGCGGGCCCGAGCTTTCTCCTTCCGAGGAGTGCGAGGTGCGCGACGGCAACGTGTACGTCTCGCTCGAGCAAGTCGCCGACGGGCATTTGCACCGCTTCACGTACACGACCGAAGCGGGCGTCGAGCTTGAAAACGGCAAGACCACGCAGGGCGGCGTGGGCGTGCGCTTCATCGTCATCAAGAAGCCCGGCTCAAGCGCCTACGGCATCGGCCTCGACGCGTGCGAGATCTGCGGCGAAACGGGTTATTACGAACGCGACGGGCAAGTGGTGTGCAAGCTGTGCGACGTCGTCATGAACATAAACACCATCGGCTTCAAGGGCGGGTGCAACCCCATACCGGTCGAATACAGCATCGCCGACGGCTACATCGTGTTCCCGACCGACGGGCTGTCGCAATACGAGAAAACGTTCAAGTAGGGAGGTGATCGGATGTTCCTCAGGATGATAGCGGGCGTGCTGCTTCGCCAAAAGGGAAAGATGTTCATGATCGCCTTCACGATCGCGCTCGGCGCGTCGCTGGCCACGGCCATGCTCGCAGTCATGTTCGACGTCGGCGACAAGGTGAACGCCGAGCTGAAAACGTACGGCTCGAACATCACGGTCGTGCCGAAGGAGGCAAGCGTCGTCAGCGACCTGTACGAGGTCGAAGGTGCGTCATCGGTGCCTGCGTCGTACTTGAGGGAAGACGAGCTCGGTAACGTGAAGACGATCTTCTGGGCTTTCAACATCGTCGACTTCGCGCCGTTTATCGAGGCGCATGTGAACGCGAACGGCCAGGACGTCACCATGGTCGGCTCGTGGTACAACCACCATCTGTCGCTGCCGACGGGCGAGGAGCTCGACGCCGGCGTGGTGAGCATGCGCTCGTGGTGGGACGTCGTGGAAGGGCGCTGGCTCGACGAGTCGGTCGCTGCGGATGCCGAGAAGGTAATGGTGGGCGTCGCGCTCGCCGACGAGCTCGGCGTGTCGGCGGGCGACAGCCTGAAGGTTTCGGGCAGCGAGCTGAGCGGGTCGTACGAGATCGTCGGCGTGTACGAGGCGGGCGGCGACGAGGACGGCCAGATATACGCGCCGCTCGACCTGGTGCAGGAGCTTTCGGGCACCGAAGGGCTCATCTCGAGCGTCGAGGTGAGCGCGCTCACCACGCCCGACAACGACCTGTCGCGCCAGGCCGCGAAGGACCCGACCAAGCTCACGGCCGCCCAGTACGAGACCTGGTACTGCACGGCCTACGTCAGCTCCATCTGCTACCAGCTGCAAGAGGTCATCACCGATTCCGTTGCCAAGGCCAAGCGCCAGGTGGCCGAATCCGAAGGCGCCATCCTCGACAAGACGCAGCTGCTCATGTTGCTCATCACCGTGCTGGCCCTCGTGGGGTCGGCCCTCGGCATCTCGAACCTCATCACGGCGTCGGTTATGGAGCGCTCGCAGGAAATCGGCTTGCTGAAGGCTATAGGCGCCCACGACCGGGCCATTTCGGCGCTCCTGCTCGTCGAGATGATCATCGTGGCCATTGTCGGCGGCGCCGTCGGATTCGCAGTGGGCTTCGGCTTCGCGCAGATCATCGGCTACACGGTGTTCAATTCGAGCATCGCGTTGTCGCCGATGGTCATCCCGCTCGTCGTCGTGCTCGTCATCGTCGTCACGCTCGCCGGCTCCATCCCGGCTATCCGCACGGTTCTGCGTCTCGACCCGGCCGAAGTGCTTCACGGAAGGTAGGGAGGCGCCATGAAACGTTCAACGATGTACTTCCGCATGATCACGGCGTCGATCGCACGCCGCAAATCGCGCATGCTGGTGGCGCTTCTGGCCGTGACGGTGGGTGCCACCATCCTCGCCGGCCTGGTCATGGTGTATTACGACATGCCGCGCCAGATGGGCGAGCAGTTCCTCGCGTATGGCGCGAACATGATTTTCGTGCCGAGCGCCGAATCGGACGGCATGACGATCGAGGAGATACAAGACGCAATCGACGAGATCGACGCCGGCGTCGAAAGCGATATCGAGTACTGCTACGAATCGGCCACGATCAACGACGCGCCCATCATCGTCACGGGGTGCGATCTCGGCAAAACATACGCTACGAGCCCGTACTGGCAAATCGACGGCGAGCTGCCGAGCGCGCCGGGCGAGGTTCTCGTGGGCCTCGAACAAGCCGAGTTCTTCTCGTTGAAGGTGGGCGACACCGTGCCCATCGCGTACTTGCCGCCCGATGCCGCCGCCGTGGCGAACGGCGTGAACCTGAACGGCGAGATCGAGGGAAAGGTGTTCCAGGACTTCACGGTGTCTGGCATCCTCGATACCGGCGGGTCGGAAGAGGGCTACTTCTTCATTTCCGCGGAGGACATGGAAAGCCTCATCGGGGCCGAGCTCACCTACGACGTGGCCGAGCTTCGCGTGAACGCCGATGCGCAGGAGCTGCAAGAGGCAGCTGACAAGATTTCCGACGCAGTGCCCGGCGTATCGCCCCAGCTCGTGAAGCGCATCACCGAATCGCAGACGACCGTGCTCTCGAAGCTGTCGGCGCTCGTGTTGCTGGTCACCATCATCACGCTCGCGCTCATCATGATCACCGTGGCCACGACCATGACGGCCGTGGTCACGGAGCGCCGCCGCGAAATCGGCCTGCGCAAGGCGCTCGGCGCTTCCGATGGCTCCATCATGCTCGAGTTCATGGGCGAGGGGCTGCTCATTGGCTTCATCGGCGGCCTCCTGGGGTCGTTTTTGGGCTTCGGCTTCGCGTACCTCGTGTCGACGAACGTGTTCAACTCCACCATCACGTTCCTGCCGGCGCTCATTCCCATCACCATCATCGTGGCGCTCGCCGTAACGGCGCTCGCCTGCATCCTGCCCGTCCGCAACGCGACGAAGGTCGACCCGGCCCTCGTCTTGAAGGGAGAGTAATCAATTTCCTCCGAGGTAATTGATTCTTGTAAGGAGAAACGCATGTCATTACTCGAACTGAAGAACGTGTACAAGATTTACGGTGACCTGCATGCGCTCGACGACGTGAACATGAAGATCGACGTCGGGGAATGGGTCGCCATCATGGGCCCGTCGGGTTCGGGCAAGTCCACGGTCATGAACATCATCGGCTGCATGGACTCGCCGACGAAGGGGCAGGTGCTGCTCGACGGCGTCGACATCGCCAGCGTCTCGAGCAAGGGCCTGACCGACATCCGCCGCGACAAGATCGGCCTCATATTCCAGCAGTTCCACCTCATCAACTACCTGACGGCGCTCGAAAACGTCATGGTGGCGCAGTACTATCACTCGATGCCCGACGAGAAGGAGGCGCTCGAGGCGCTCGACCGCGTCGGCCTGGCGGACCGCGCGAAGCACCTGCCCAGCCAGCTTTCCGGCGGCGAACAGCAGCGCGTGTGCGTGGCGCGTGCGCTCATCAACCACCCCGAGCTCATCCTGGCCGACGAGCCCACGGGCAACCTCGACGAGGCCAACGAGAAGATCGTGCTCGACCTGTTCCGCCAGCTTCACGACGAGGGCACGACGCTCATCGTGGTGACGCACGATGCCGAGGTGGGCGCCGCGGCAGAGCGCGTCATCACGCTCGAATACGGAAAAGTGACAAGTGAGAACGGAGACACGAGTTTCGGCAAAGCCGCACGGAAGGACGTGGTATAAGATGACGGACATTTCTCGACGTCAGTTTTGCATGGTCGGCACGGCAGCGATGTTCGCTGCGCTGGGCCTGGCGGGTTGCGGCGGCGGAGGCGGTAGCGCCACGAGCGCGTCTGCGAACCTGAAGGACGGAACGTACACGGGCCAGTCGAGCACGCTCGACGCCAACGTCGACGGCGATGGCTACGGCATCATAAAGATCACCGTCGAAGACGGCAAGATCGTCGACGCCGAGTTCCAGGCGTTTCAGGTCGATGGCACGCCCAAGGACAAGGATTACGGCAAAGACGGGTCCTATTACGCCGTGGCGCAGAAAGCCGTTTCCACGGGCGAGGACTACACGGCCGCGCTCATCGAGGCGGGCTCGATTGACGGCGTCGACGCCATTTCGGGCGCCACGTACCTGTACGAGCAGTTCGTCGAGGCAACCGAGGCGGCCTTGGAAGAAGCTTCCAAATAGCCGTTCGATAGTTTACGAATGGTACATATGAACCGTAGGGGCGCTCTCCGAGCGCCCGACTACCGTGGTTGACGGGCGCTCGGAGAGCGCCCCTGCGAACGGGGATGAATCGTTGAATCTTAAACAGTTGCCTTTGAACAACCTCGTGCGCAATTCGGGGCGCACAGCGGGACTCGTCGTGCTCGTCGCGTTGCTCGCCTTCGTCGTGTACGGCGGGTCGCTCGTCATGTCGAGCCTCCAGAACGGCATCGCAAGTCTCGAGGCGCGTCTCGGCGCCGATGTCATCGTCGCGCCCATGACCGCGCGTTCGCACAACGACCTGGGCGAGATCCTCGTCGAAGGCGTGCCCGGCCAGTTCTACATGGACGCGTCGGTGCTCGACAAGGTGGCCGAGCGCGAAGGCATCGAAGCGGCCTCGCCCCAGTACTTCCTCGCAACCGTGAAGGCGGGCTGCTGTTCGATGCCCGTGCAGATCATCGGCTTCGACCCGAACACCGACTTCACCGTGCAGCCGTGGATCGCGCGCTCTTACGGTGGCGAGCTCGGTCTTGACCAGGTGGTCGTCGGGTGCAACATCGAAGGCGCCGTGGGGGCGACCATCCAGCTGTATGGCGTGAAATGCGACATCGTCTCGAAGCTCGACGAAACGGGGACGAAGCTCGACAACGCCGTGTTCGCCACGGGCGACACCGTCCAGCATCTCATCAACGCGGCGATCGAGAAGGGCTTTCCGCCCGATTCCCACGAAGATCCCGCAACGATGATTTCAACCGTGCAGGTGAAGGTCGCCGACGGCTACGATGCCGAAGCGGTTGCGGGCGACATCAACATCCACGTGCGCGGCGTGTACGCCGAGTCTACACGCGCCATGACGTCGTCGGTTGCCGAAAGCGTTTCGGGCATCTCGGGCGTCGTCGGCGTGCTCATGGGCGTCATCTGGGCGCTTGCGGCAGCCGTGCTCGTCATCGCGTTCACCGTCGTCGGCAAGCAACGCGCCAGGGAATTCGCCGTGCTGCGCGTGTTGGGCGCATCGCGTTCGGCCCTGTCGGGCGTCGTCGTGAAAGAAGCTGCCTTCATAAGCGTGCTCGGCGCGGTCATCGGCGTCGCCGTGGCATTGCTCGTCGTGTTGGCGTTCAACGGCGCGCTTGAAGATGCGCTCGGCGTGCCGTTCCTCATGCCAGACCTTGCGACGATGGCGCTGTTCGCTGCGCTTGCGCTCGTAATCACGCTCGTCGCGGGGTGTGCTGCCTCGGCGCTTTCGGCGCGCAGGCTCTCGAAGGTCGACGCCGGCCAGGTTCTGCGGGAGGAGTAGCATGGGCGAGATTCGCATGGAGACGCGTGGTGCGTGCAAGAGGTTTTTCCGCAAGGGACGTGAGTCGGCGCAGTACTTCGAAGCCGTGAAGCCGATAGACCTTCAACTTGAAGCAGGCGAGCTCGTGGCTCTCAAAGGCCGTTCGGGCGGCGGCAAGTCGACGTTGCTCAACATGATGGCGGGGCTGTTGCAGCCCAGCGAAGGCGCGGTCGTGCTCGACGAGCAGGACTTGTACGCGCTCGACGACGCGGCGCTGTCGAAACTGCGCAACGAGCGCATCGGCGTCATCCCGCAGGGGCAGACGGCGCTTCACAACCTGACGGTCGTGCAGAACGTCACGCTGCCGTACCTCATGTACCGAGATGACGACGGCGTGGAAGGGCGCGCCATGGAATTGCTCGACATGCTCGGCATTCGCGAGCTGGCCGATTGCTACCCGTCCGAGCTGTCCGGCGGCGAGATGCGCCGCATGGCGGTGGCCAGGGCGCTCATATGCAACCCAGGGGTCGTGTTGGCCGATGAGCCGACAGGCGACCTGGATGACGAGAACACCAGCATCGTGCTTCAAGCGCTGCGCAGGATCGCCGACGAGGGGGCAGCTGTCCTGCTCGTCACGCACGAGTCGGCGGCGCAGCAATACGCCGACCGCGTCCTGCGGATGGATGCAGGCTCGATTCGGTAACCGCCGCTCCGCTCGTCTGCGCTAGCACAACGACCTTCCGTTCCCGATGAGGCTCTCAAGCGTTTCGAAGAGCGTGTCGGGCTCGACTGGCTTGCTTAGGTGGGCGTTCAGGCCGGCTTGCAGGCTTTGCTGCACGTCCTCGTCGAAGGCGTTGGCAGTCAGCGCGATGATGGGGGTCGTCAACGCATCGGGCCGGTCCATCGCGCGGATCGTCGCCGTGGCCGTCAGGCCGTCCATTTCCGGCATGCGCATGTCCATGAGGACGGCGTCGTAGTACCCGGGATCATGCGCCTCGAACATATCGACGGCGATGCGTCCGTTTTCGGCATGTTCGGCCTCGATGCCGCGCATCTTCAGCACCTCGACCATGATTTCGGCGTTAATCGGCATGTCTTCGGCCAAAAGCACGCGGCATCCCGCAAGGTCCGCTTTGCGCGCGGCTCGTCCGCCCTCAGCGTTCTTTTTCTTGAACGCCGTTTGGAATTCGTCTAACACGCTGGTGGCGAACAGCGGCTTGGCCAAGAAGCTGTCAACGCCCGCGCTAACGGCTTCCTCTAATACGTCGTCCCAGTTGTAGGCCGTCAGGATGATGATCGCCGACTCGCTTCCGGCAATGCTGCGAATCTGCCTCGTCGTTTCCACGCCGTCCATATCGGGCATCTTCCAATCGACCAGGATGAGGTCGAACGGCTCGCAGCGCGCATGCCGCAGGCGAACCATGTCGACAGCCTGCGGACCCGAGGAAGCGACAGTGGTCGTGACGCCTACGCTCTCCAAGACGAGCTTCGCGTGGTCGCACGCCACCGGATCGTCGTCAATCACGAGGACGTCCAGCTCGTGCGGATTCACCTTCTCGTTAACCGACCCGTCCGCGACGGTTTCGGCATCGGCCAGGGTGAGCGTCACGGTAAACGTCGTGCCTTCGCCTTTCGTGCTTTCCACTTCGATGCTGCCGTTCATCAGCTCCACGATGTTCTTCGTAATGGCCAGGCCCAGCCCCGTGCTTCCGTACTTGCTGGTTGACGACGAGTCCTCTTGGGCGAAGGTGTCGAATATGCGGGGCAGGAACTCTTCAGCGATGCCGATGCCGGTGTCGCTGACGGTGAACCTCAGCGTCGTGTGCCCGTCGAAATGGGCTGTCCTTTCCACGGAGAGGTCGACGCGCCCGCCGCTCGGCGTGAACTTCACGGCATTACCGAGGAGGTTTATCAGCGTTTGGCGCAGCTTCACGTCGTCGCCGATGTAGGCTTCGGCGACCCGCCCTTTCACCTTGCAGTGGTACTCGAGGCCCTTTTCGGCGCATTGGCCGCTTATGATGGTGTTCACCTGTTCGAGCATGCGCGAGAACGAGAACGCTTCGTTGCGTATCACCATGCGACCCGATTCGATGCGCGAGACGTCCAGCACGTCGTTTATCAGCTCGAGCAGGTGATGTGCAGAATCGCCGATCTTCTCAAGCTTGTCGCGCGTTTTGTCCGGAACGCCCTCGTCGGCGAGCGCCAGGCTGTCAAGCCCGATGATGGCGTTCATGGGAGTGCGGATCTCGTGGCTCATGCTGGAGAGAAAGGCCGTCTTGGCCTTGCTGGCGTCTTCCGCCACCACGAGCGCGTCGGCGAGAGCCTGGCTTTGCGCCATCTGGTCGCGCGTCTCCACATCCACATCGGCGAATCCGACTCCGATAGCGTGCACGATTCCGTCATCCCGGTCCTTCGGGTGGCGCACGCCCGCCATGCGCAGCGCTTCGTAGCTCTCCACGTTGCCGTGTTTGACGAGGTAGCGATACGACACGATGGCGTTTGTGGCCAGGGCATTGCGGATGGCGCTCGGCTGCACGAAGTCGAGGAAGCTCTGCCGGTACTGCTCGTCGACGAATCGATGGGCGTAGTTTTCGAAGCGCTCCGAGAACGTGAACCGCTCGCCTGTCTCCATGCCCTCTTCGATGCGCTCATTCGCCTGATAGCACACCCCTTCGTCGGTGTCGAGGTCGACGTAGTACACGCTGCGGTAATCCGACGCCAACGCGGTTATCATGCTGGCCTGTTGGGCTCGCTGCTTTTCCTGGTCGAGCAGTCGTTCTTGCAGCGCTATCTGTCGTTCCATTTCCTGCTGCTTCACGCGGCTCTCGGTTTCGAGCGCCTCCTTTTCAAGGGCGAGGCGGGCGCTTCTGCGCGTCTGCGACAGCAGCAAGCCGCCAACTGCCAGCATGACGAATGCGGTCAGCAGCGTTTGGACGAGGCTGCGGCGGGTCAGCTCGTCGGAAATGCCGCCGACTTGCTCGGTGATGACGCTTTCCCGAATGAGGTAGGAAAGCATCCAATCGGTTTCCGCTATGGGGACGTAATCGAGCGTTTCCTGCACGCCTCCATACGTGAACGAGGCGACGCCCGAGTTGCCCTCCTCAAAATCGCTCACGACTTTACCGTAGGAATACCCTTCTTCGAACTGTGCCGTGGCAAGGGCGTCGAGCAGGTTATCCTCGCTCGCCAGCCCCCCGAGCACCATGTCGGTGAGCGCGATTCCGTCATGTGTGTATATGTTGCAGAACGTGGTGGCGTTGGCGTCGGAGCTGAGCGAGAGGCCCTCCACCATCTCCTTCATGTCTATCTCCATGAAGCATGCCACGAGTGTTCGGCCCTGAAACGGGATGCCGTCGGTTGGAACGGCTATGATTACGTTCTTCTCGTCGCCATCGAGCCCCTTCACCGAGATGTCGGGTCCGGAAAGCGTGCGGTAATCAAAGGCGTAATCGTCGATGTCTTCTTGCATGCCAAGGGAGGTGTAGATGAGCCCCGTCTCGTCCACGAAGGCGAACTTCTCCAAGTTGAACAGGGCCTTCATCTTCGACTGGTAAGTCTGCAGATGCGCCGAGTCGCTTAAGTCCTCAGCTGTCATGAGCCCGATGGCGGTCTGCGCCTTCTCGATGTTGTCGGCGAGGTTCTTCTCCACGACCTGCTGGCGCCGGCCCGTCAGCTCGTCGAGGTAGAACATGCTGACGGCGCGTACAGCCTTTTCGGTGGCTTCCTGGGCGCTTTGCCCCATCCACCATGACCCGAAGACGAGCATCGCCACCACGGCGACGATGCCCAACACCGCCGCCTTCATCGTGAAGCCAATGGGTTTCCGTTCGCTCATGTAAGCCAGCCTCCGTGCCCTAAGCGCTTGCTGAGAATTCTCGGATCGCGTCGAGCGTCGACGCGTGTTCGCTCGCGAGCTGCTTGACGAGCGCATCCACGTCGGTTGTAGCCCGCACATCGGAATTGCCCGGTCGCAGTGCCTCGGTGATGTCGTTTGCGATGTTCCAAAGCTTGCTCAGCCCGAGGTTGGCGCAAACGCCCTTGGCCTTGTGGGCGGCCTCGAAGGCGGACGCTTCGTCGCCTTCGGACCAGGCGGCTGCCGCTTGCGCGCATGATTCATCGTCGGCGAACCTGACGATGAAGCGCGCGATGAGGTCGTCTGACGGCAATCGCTTGCGCACGCCTTCCAGATCGCCTCCGATACGGTCGTAGAGCTCCTCTATCGTCATGGCAAGCTCCTCTCTAGTCCGAAGGGGATACTCCCCATTGGGCTACCCCCGCTTCAGGTACTCTTCGAAATCGTCGCGGTTAAGGGGTTTGGAATAGTAGTAGCCTTGGATAAGGTCGCAGCCCATGTCCGTGACGCGTTGCGCCTCCTCGGCGGTTTCGATGCCTTCGACCACGGTCTTCAAGCCGAGCACCTGCGCGAGCTTGATCGTCGATTCGATAATGCGGAAATCACCTGTCGCCGTCGCCTGGCGGACCATGCTCATATCGAGCTTCATGATGTCGAGGGGCAGCATGTTCAGCGACACGAGCGACGAGTATCCCGCCCCGAAATCGTCAAGCTCTGTGGAAAACCCAAGTGACTTCATCTCGCCGAGCATGCGCACGACGGTGTCGGGGTTTTCAGCGTACGCGCTTTCGGTGAGCTCGACATGCAGGAAGGCGTGGTCGATGCCGTGCCTGTCGGCGAGTTCGCAGATGCGTTCGGGTAGATCGGGATTGTCGAAATCGAGGCGCGACGCGTTCACTGAAATGGGAATCGTCGGCAACCCCCGGTCTTCGCAGCGCTTGATCTCCTTGCAGGCCTCCTCCCACACGAACATGTCGAGTTTGATGATGAAGCCGTTTCGTTCGAAAATGGGAATGAACAGCCCCGGGCTGATGAAGCCGATTGTGGGATGCGACCAGCGCACGAGCGCCTCCGCGCCGCGTATCGTGCCCGTTTTCGCATCGTGCTTAGGCTGGTAATACACTTCGAATTGCAGGCCGTCGAGGGCGTCTTCCATGGTTTCGCGTATGGTTTGCTCGAGTTCCTGACGCTGGTGAAGGTCGTCGTCGTAAGGCGCCACGAGCAATCCGTGGCGGCCCTTCACCGTTTCCAATGCGCGCATGGCCCGATTGCACGCTATTGACACGGCAGTGGCGCGGTCTACGTGCTCCACTACGCCGAATTTCAGGCTGACGTTGGGAACCGGAAGGTTGTCAAGCGCTTCTTGAGGAGCTTCAGCTGGCCACGCTTGCCGATGCTCTACGAGGAAGGCGAACGCATCCGCCCCGATCCGGCCGCCGGCAATGCATCCGGGAATCGCATCGCTCAGGTTTCGGGCAAGTTCGCGAAGCAGCTCGTCGCAGTTTTCGGAGCCGTAGCGGTCGCTCAAGACGGAGAAGCCGTCGATGTCGCTGCACACGAGGTCGTATTCGCCATCGGGGTTCGCCGTCAGGAAATCCTCTACAGTGCGGAAGAAAAGCTCTCTGCTGTACAAGCCCGTCGTCTCGTCCCATGTGAGCTGGTTCACGATTGCCGCCGATTCGCGCAGCCGTATCATGTTGGTCACGCGGTTCATGATGATTTCAGAGTTGTAGGGCTTCAAAACGAAGTCGTTCGCGCCGAGCTTCAGGCATAGCAGTTCGTCGTCGACGGAATCGCTCGCAGTGGCCACGATGACGGGCAGCGTGTCGAAGCGGCTGTCCGCGCGCATGCTCCGCAGGAAATCGAACCCGTCACAGCCCGGCATGTACACGTCGAGCAAGACGAGCGAGAGCTCGGCTTGATGCTCCGCCAGGGCGTCAAGGCCCGCAAACCCGTCTTGCGCCTGGATGGTGTCGAATTGCTGCTCTAACACTGCACACAGCATCTCGCGATTCAGGTCGTTGTCTTCCACGACCAGAACCTTGCGGCGCACTGTCCGCTGGGAAAGATCGTTGTGGGCGTTCATCATGCTTGCATCCGCCCTTTCGCGGTGACTCGGTGTCTGTAGCTGATTATAGCCGTATATGATTGTGCTGCGTCGTTGGTGTACACTTGCAGTCGTAATTAATCGGGAAGGATGCGATATGGGCAATGAGGGCAAGAATGTCAAGGTGCACTATGTTGGCACGCTTGACGATGGCTCCAAGTTCGACTCTTCACGTGACCGTGGCGAGCCGCTTGCGTTCACATGCATGGCGGGGCAGATGATTCCCGGATTCGACGCGGCCGTTCGCGACATGGAGGTAGGCGAGACGCGGACGGTCCGTCTCGAGCCCGCCGATGCCTACGGCGAGCGCGACGAGCACAAGGTGGCAAAACTGCAGCTGTCGATGCTGCCCGGCGCCGAGAACGTGCCGGTGGGCGCGCACCTGCGCCTGGCCACCGCCGAGGGCTACCCCATGCCGTGCGTCGTGACCGACAAGGACGACGAGACCATCACGCTCGACATGAACCACGAGCTCGCAGGCCAAGCGCTCACCTTCGAAATCGAACTGCTCGAAGCCAAGTAACGCATTCGTCCATGCGGCCTCAGGCTGCTTGGATGAATGGTGGGAACGGCTTCGCGGCATGAAGGTACTTTGATGATTACAAAAAGGATTTGTCGAGGCAGGCGCTGGTGCGCCTCCAGGGCATATAATCCATGTCGTGGCACAACGGCGTTCCGACATAGAAACCGACCGTACGCGTCGCCCATCGGCGGCGCGTCGTCGTACTGCGCAGGCAAACGTGCGCGATTCCGGCAGCATCCACGATGCGGGGCGCTCGTACCGTGCGCGCCGCGCGCGCGAGGAGGATCAAGCCGATGACGGCCGCTGGACGCGCGACGAGCGCTACCGGTCCGTCAACCCCGTTCGCCGCCTCATAAACGACTGGTTCGACCGGCTCATGGGCGCCGTGTCCGACGGCAACCTTGCCGACCAGGACGAGGCGTATGGGTCGGGCCGCACCTCGCGCGACTTCATGTGGAACTCCATCGGCCAGGGCGCGTGGGGCGTGGTGTTCCCGTTCCTCACCATCGTGGTCACGCAAGTCGCGGGCGTCCAGCGCGCCGGCATGTTCTCGTTCGCATTCGTGCTCGCAAACCTGCTGTACATCCTCGCGAACTACGGCGTGCGCACGTATCAGGTATCCGACCAGGAGGAATACCATTCGTTCGCCGATTACCAGGTGAACCGCATCGTCACGTGCGTCGTCATGATGGTCGTCGGGTTCCTCATCTGCCGCCTTGCCGGGTTCGAAGGCGAGATGGGGACCATGTGCATGGGCATCTTCGCCTACCGCGCAGTCGACGCGCTCGGCGAGGTGTACGAAGGCCGCCTGCAGCAGGTCGACAAACTCTACCTGGGCGGCGTTTCGCTGGCGCTGCGTTCAGCCGCGGCCTTCTTCGTGTTCACGGGCTTCTTGCTCGTGACGGGCAACATGGGCGTCGCCAGCATCGCCATGGCGGTTGCCGCGCTGCTCACGTTCCTGTTCTTCACGTTCCCGCTCACGATGTTCGAAACGCCGCGCTCCACGCCGCCGACGCTGCACAGCATCGGCCTTCTGTTCAAAGAGTGCTTCCCGGTGTTCTTGGCGTTGTTCCTGTACGCGGTCATCGACAACATGCCGAAGTTCGTCATGCAGGGCGCGAGCCTTCCCTACGACAACCAGCTGTACTTCAACGCGCTGTACTTCCCGGCGCAGGCGATCCTCATCACCGTGCAGCTCATCTACCGTCCCATGTTGGTGAAGATGGCCAATGCGTGGGCCGACGAATCGCGCCGCGGCCGCTTCGACCTGCTCATCGTGGCCATGATCGCGCTCATCGTGGCCATCACGGTCATCGGCGTCATCTTCATGGCATGGATCGGCCTTCCCATCATGAGCTTCTTGTACGGCCTCGATTTCGGCCCGTACGCCCAGCTGTCCTACATCATGCTGGCGGCTGGCGGCGTCACCGCGGCCATCGACTTCCTGTACCAGGTCATCACGATCCTGCGCCGCCAGCAGGTCGTCATGGGCCTGTACCTCATAACGTTCGGGTTCTCGCTGCTCGTGCTCATCCTGATGATCACGATGATGGGGCTGGAAGGCGCCGTCGTGGGCTACCTTATCGTCATGGCCATCCTGCTCATCCTGTTGGTGCGCGAGTACATCACGCAGCGGATCCAGCTGTCGCGGAAGCGGGGGGGAAGGCGCTAGATGGGCGATCTGTCGAAGTTGAAGATCGCCGTCGGGCAGCCCGAGCTGTCGTACGGCCGTGGGTCGGCGAACGAGCAGGCGCGCGAGCGCATGGTCGAACATGCGGTCGATGCCGGTGCCGACCTCCTCGTCATGCCGGGCTCGCTCGTCGATGCGCACGACGTCCACCTGGTCGTGCTGAACGATTCGCGTATCGACGTGGCGGGCAATGCCGTCTACCTCGAGGCGTGCGGGGAAACGTACCGCATCGGGCTCGAGCCCGATGACGGGTCGTGCGATTTCGCGGTGCTGTGCGATGTGGCGCCCTTCACGCTCGCCGGCGCTTCGGGCAGCGAAGGGAAGGCGCATCATGTGCCGACGATAGCGTTGCGCCCGGTCGGCATGCGCAACCAGGACAAGAACGTGCTCGCCTACGATGGCGGCACGAAGGTCTACGACGCCGACGGCGCGCTCGTCGCGGCGCTGCAAGACGACTTCGAAGAGGATATCGCGCTCGTGCAGTTCTCCGAGAAGAACACCGTGCAGGAGCCCGTGAAGGACAAGCTGCTCGCCGCTCTCGTGAAGACGCTGCGCCGGTTCGACGAGCAGGTGCTTTCCTGGGGCCCGCAATGGGTGATCGGATTATCGGGCGGGTTGGACAGCAGCATCGTCGCCGTCCTGCTCACGCTCGCGTTCGGCCCCGACCGTGTGTCGGGCTACAACCTCTCCACGCGTTTCAACACCCAAGCCACGAAGGCGAATGCCGCCCAACTCGCCGAAGCGCTGGGCATCGAGCTTCGAAACGGCACGATCGAGCCGCTCGTAACGGCTACGGGCGAGGTGCTTTCCCAGTACGGGTACGCCAACGACGCGATGTCGGGCCTCGTCCTCGAAAACGTGCAGGCCCGTGTTCGCGGACACGTCCTTTCGACGTTTGCGGCAGTCGAAGGCGGCGTGGTGGCCAATAACGGCAACCGCGTGGAATGCGCGCTCGGGTACGCGACGTTGTACGGAGACGCCATCGGCGCGCTCGCGCCCATCGGCGACCTTTCCAAGGTGCGCCTGTTCGAGCTGGCGCACATCATCAACGGCGACCGCGAAAGCGCCATCATTCCCGAGAACCTGCTGCCCCGCGTAACCGATGCTGGATACGACTGGGAAACGCCCCCTTCAGCCGAGCTTGCCGACGGCCAGCGCGACCCGATGAAGTGGTTCTATCACGATTGGCTCATCGAGCAGCTGCTCGACGGGCCGGGCATCGACGAAGTCGCCTGCGATGTCATGGAGCGCTACCTTTCCGACAGGCTCATCGGAACCGAGGTCGGGAAGTGGATCGGCTTCTACGGGCTCGATGATCCTAAGGCGTTCGCCGATGACTTGGACTGGGTGCTTCGCAGCATGCGAACCGCGGCTTTCAAGCGCATCCAAGCGCCACCCGCCATTCGCCTCGCCAGCCCCAAAAGCATTGCCTGCAACCCCGAGGTTCAGGGAGCCTTGGAACCGTCACCGCGCTTCCGCATGCTTGAAACCCGCATCCGCGCTCTGTAGGCACGCGGCAACCTGTTCCACTTGCAAACCGTCATGGCGCGCCTCGCGAATAGCCTGTTATAACCATTCCCTGACGTGGGAAACCTTGCTTCCATGCTACAATCACGGCGAAACACGACGAGGAGGTTCCTATGCGCAAATGCGACCTGCACGACATAATCGACGAGATCAAGGCGACCTACGATTCGAGCGACGAGATCTTCTTCACCGACCCCGAACGCCGCATGCCCAGCCGCAACGCCATCATCGAGATTCTGAAAGACATGCGCAACATCATGTTCCCCGGGTATTTCGGCGATGGGGCGCAGACGTCGCTCGACGCCAGCTACTTCATCGGCAACACGGTGCTGCGCGTCGAGGAGAAGCTTGCGCAGCAGGTGCGCCTGGCGCTGCATTTCCGCGACGGCGAGAAGCTCACTTCAGAGCAGATAGACGCACGTGCCGCCGAGGTGTGCGCTGCGATGCTCTGCAAGCTGCCGAGCATCCAGAAGATGCTGTACAAGGACATCCAGGCTGCGTTCGACGGCGATCCGGCTGCGCAGTCCAAGGAAGAGATCGTGTACTCGTACCCCGGGTTCTTCGCCATTTGGGTGTACCGCATCGCGCACGAGCTGTACAAGCTCGAGGTGCCGCTGATTCCGCGCATCATGACCGAGTATGCGCACAGCCGCACGGGCGTCGACATCAACGCAGGCGCCACGGTGGGCGAGTACTTCTTCATCGACCACGCAACCGGCGTGGTCATCGGCGAGACGACGACCATCGGCAATCACGTGAAGATCTACCAGGGCGTCACGCTCGGCGCACTGTCGACGCGCGGCGGTCAGCGCCTTGCCGGCGTGAAGCGCCACCCCACGATCGAGGACAACGTCACCATCTACGCCAACGCCTGCGTGCTGGGCGGGGAAACCGTCGTCGGGGCCGATTCGGTTATTGGCGGCAGCTCGTTCGTCACGTCGTCTATTCCGCCGCACAGCCGCGTTTCCCTGAAGAACCAGGAAGTCAGCGTGCGCCAGTCGAAAGGCTACGTCGAAGTCGTGGAATAGGCCGCTTCGCAGGCGTTACAGCGCTTCCAGGATGGCGTTCAGCAAGTCGTCGTATTCCTCGAACGCCTGAATGTCGGGATTGTCGGCCTTGATGGCATCGGTCGACCTGAACAGGAAGCCGGCCTTCGACGCCCTGATCATGGCAAGGTCGTTGAAGCTGTCGCCCGAGGCGATGGTGTCGAAGCCGCACGCTTGCAGCGATTGCACCGTCGTCAGCTTCGAGGGCGTGCAGCGCATGCGGTAGCCCGTAATGGTGCCGTCGCCGGCCGTTTCAAGCGTGTTGCAGAACACCGTCGGGTAGTTCAGCTTTTCCATGAGCGGCATCGCGAACTGTTCGAACGTGTCGGACAGGATGATGACCTGGGCATGCTTGCGCAGCTCGTCGAGGAAGGCCCTCGCGCCCGGAAGCGGGTCGATGGTGGCGATGACGTCCTGAATCTCCTTCAGGCCCATGTTGTGCTCGTGCAATACGCCGATACGCCAGTTCATCAGCTTGTCGTAATCGGGTTCGTCGCGCGTCGTGCGCGTTAGGACGGAAATGCCGCTCGCTTGCGCGAACTCTTCCCAGATCTCGGGTATGATGACGCCTTCCATGTCGAGGCATACGATGTTCATGAAAACCTCCCGTTACGCGTTCTGGCACCTGGCTAGGATACAATAACCGCAGGAAAAATGGACATGATTCCTGCAGGAGGCCATATGTACGGACTGAATACCGAAGCCGCGTTCGATTCAGCGCATTTCCTGACCGACTACTACGGCAAATGCGAGAACCTGCACGGCCACCGTTGGCGCGTCGAGGTGACGCTCGAGCAGGAAGGCCTTCAGCAAGGCGGCACGATGCACGACATGGTGCTCGATTTCGGCGTGTTCAAGAAAGCCGTGCGCGATGCCGCCGAAGAGCTCGACCATGTGTTCCTCGTGGAAGAGGGCTCGCTGAAGCCCGAGACCATCGCCGCGCTCGAAGGCGAGGGGTTCACGTTGAAGGTTCTGCCCTTCCGCACGACCGCCGAGAACCTTTCCCGCTGGTTTTTCGACAAGCTGACCGCGCAGGGCTTTCCCGTCGCTCAGGTAGAAGTCGACGAAACCCCCAACAACCGCGCGTTCTACCGAGCGTAGGGAAATGCGTCTCAATTGTCATCCCGAGTGTCCCTCTGCCATTCCGAGTGCCCCTGTCATTCCGAGCGCAGCGAGGAATCTCGGGCTCTGCCCGCCGTTGCCGCGCGTTATTCTTCTTCGGATTCCGCAGCCTTGCGGGCGAGTATCTCGTCGTAGGTGATGCCCTTCTCGGAAAGCGAGATGCGGCGCTTGAAGCGCTTGAGGGCGGACATCGCCTTCACGTCTTCGGGTTCGCCTTCGCTCTTGCCCTTGAAGCTTTCCTTGATGGCCATGGCGATGACGCAACATGCGGCGGTGCGAAGCTTCGAGAGGTCCTTCACCTTGATCTCGTAGCATTGGCCCTTGTCGCGGAACCGGACGCGGCTGATGCGCACGTCGAGCTTGCCGGTACCCTCGTTGCGGAAATCGAGCGGGGGGTCGCCGATGCTTCCGCGGATGTCCCACAGCATGCCCTTGAAGAAGTAGTGCTCGAACACGGTGTAGGTGTGCAGCTCGTATTCGTACCGTTCGACGCCGACGTAGTACACGACTTGCTGCGGGTCGGTCTTGATGCGCCCGAGCTCGCCGCCGAACCGGTTGAGAATCGAAACCTTGTCGCCTTCCTTGGTCCAGTCGCTCTTAACGGTTAGGAAGACGTCGCCATCAGCGTAATACAGCTCGAAATCTTCGCGCTTGTCGACAGCGTCGATCGGCATGTAAACCCTGTTGTTCCTCAAGGGAGCTCCTTACGTTGAAAACCAGCAAGGGCAATTATACAAAAAGGCCGCGGGCGACGGCGCCCTTTCAGGGACTCTACAAGCATGTGGGCTATGCGACTCGGAATACGAGGTAGCCGTTCATGCTTCCCGTGCGCCCGTCGGCTTCGTAGCGGTCGAGGAGCGTCGCTCTGGGCTTGCAGCGCTCGACGAGCGCGTCGAGTTCCTCTTCTGAGAAGCTGTGGCAGTAGCGGTAGGCGCATGCAGCGTCCTCCCAGCCAAGCAGGTAATCGCCTTCTTCGAGGGCCAACGACAAATCGGCGCAGCCGCGTTCGGTGGTCGCCTGCGCCTTCGCGAGCATTTTCTGGTCTTGCGCGAATCGCCAAAACGAAACGGCCACGAGCCCGTTTTCGCGCGTCATCTCCAACAGGGCGTCGATAAGCCTGCCCCTCAGCTTCGCCGTCGGCACGTGGTGCATGAAGCCGAAGCACACCGTCAGGTCGCATGCGGGCGCAGCGATGTCAGCCGCCAAGCGGTCGTCGCAAAGCGATTTCACGATATCGAGCTCTTGGAACGCAGCGGAAGTCGGCTCGGGAAGCAATTCAACGCACGAATCCACGGCGTAGTAGGCGCCTGCCGGCTTGCCGCGCGATTCGAGAAACGACTTGAACCGCAAGTTGCCGCAGGCGATGTCGAGAACCGCTCCTGCACACGGGCCCAGGTGATCGGCGAGCCTCTCCCATCCAGGCCATGCGCTTTGCCGCGTTGCGGAAAACGAGGCGTGGTTGTGCCGGTAGAACTCGTTGTTAAGGTGGCGAAGCCTTTGAATCGTCTGCGTGTCCATGACAGCATTGTACAATGGTCGGGTGGACGAAGCGGTGCGTGACATACTCGATGCTCTTCGGGAACGGGAACTCGGCCCGTCCGAACTCGACCGCATCATACGGGCGCACAGCGCACGCGCGCACGACGGGCGCCGCATCTTCGCGAAGAAGCGCATCTTGCCGTATTACCTGCAGGCGAGGAAAGAGGGCGGTGCCGTGTGGCAATCATGGCACGTCGACGACGACCTCGATGCGCGCTTTATCAAAACGATGCAAATGAAGCCGCGTCGGACCGCTTCGGGCGTGGCCACCATCACGGTCATCACCAAGCCGTGGCCATGTGCGAATTCGTGCGTGTACTGCCCGAACGACGAGCGCATGCCGAAGAGCTACCTCTCCGACGAGCCCGCCTGCCAACGGGCTGAGCGCAACCTCTTCCATCCGTACCTGCAAGTTGCAAGCCGTCTGCGCACGCTTCAGCAGATGGGCCATGACACGGGAAAGGTCGAACTCATCGTGCTGGGAGGCACTTGGCTCGATTACCCGCGCGGGTACCGGCGGTGGTTCGTCAGCGAGCTGTTCCGGGCCTTGAACGATTCAGAGGAAGAGAGGGAATCAGCGCTCAGGAATGCTCGCGCGTATGTCGAAGAGAGTCAGGTTCCCATCGTAGGGGCGCTCTCCGAGCGCCCGCCTGCCGTGGTTGACGGGCGCTCGGAGAGCGCCCCTACGGATGACCTGTTACTTGAATCCGTTCAAGCGCGCAATGAGGAAGCACGGCATCGCGTAGTTGGCCTCGTGGTGGAAACGCGCCCCGACACAATCACGCCCGAGGCACTCGTGGAGTTGCGACAACTCGGCTGCACGAAGCTGCAGCTGGGCGTCCAGTCGGTAAACGACGACATCTTGCGAATGAACGGGCGGTGGGAGACCGTCGAGACCATACGGCGCTCGCTCGAGCTTGCCCGACTTTTCGGCTTCAAGACGCACGCGCATTTCATGGTGAACCTGCTTGGCGCAACGCCGGAATCGGACAAGCGCGATTACCGCGTGTTCGCAAACGATCCCGCCTATTCGCCCGACGAGGTGAAGCTGTATCCCTGCGCGTTGGTCGGGGGAACCGAGCTCGTCGAGCGTTTCGAGGACGGTTCCTGGAAGCCGTATTCGGAAGAAGAGCTCATCGACGTGCTCTGCGATTGCATGCTGCATACGCGCCCGTTCACGCGCGTTTCCCGGATGATTCGAGACATTTCGGCCAAGGACATCCTCGTGGGAAACAAGAAGACGAATCTGCGCCAGATGGTCGACGAGGCGCTGCAAGGCAAAGCTGGCGACGTGCGTGAAATACGCTTCAGGGAGATTGCGACCGGGGAAGTCGTTCTGGACGACCTTCGGCTCGACGAAGTCTTGTACGAGACGACTGCGACCGACGAGGCGTTTTTGCAGTGGGTAACGCTAGATGGGAGAATCGCCGGCTTCCTTCGCTTGTCGATGCCGCATGAATCGGCGTTAAAGCGTTATCCGGGCTTGCCGATCGGGGCGGGGGAGGCGATGATTCGCGAAGTGCACGTCTACGGCTTTGCCACGGCCGTCGATGCCAAGGGGTCGTCTGCGCAGCATCACGGCCTTGGGCGCCAACTGGTGGAACGAGCCTGCGAAATCGCGAGGGAGGCGGGATACGACCGCATCAACGTCATCAGCGCCGTCGGCACGCGCGAATACTATCGCAAGCTCGGCTTCATCGACAACGGCCTATACCAGCAGAAAGACTTGTCATTCTGAGCGGAGCGCGTAGCGCGGATTAGAAGGATACCCAACGTCGCATCGGGGGAGATTCCTCGCTACGCTCGGAATGACAGGATTTATTCGAGCGCTCTTATTCGATATCGCCGCGGTTCCAGGCTTCGAGCACTTCGCGCGAGATGCCCGTGGCTTGGCGGAAGCTGTCCATCTTTGCCTTCTTCTGGCCCGCGCGCATGAACATGATGCCGCAGAAACCGGCGATGACGACCGCGATGGCGTACAGCGCCCCGCGTATGATCGTGTTGTCGGGGTCGATGAAGTTCGAATAGTACGTGCCGTAGTTGTACAGCACGATGAGCACGATCATGAGGACGATGGAAGCGATGGCCAGTATGTTTTCGCGCTTGCGTTCCTTGGCGAGCTCGTCGATCTGCTTCAACGCGATGCGCTGCTTTTTCGAAAGTTTGTAGGCCATGACTGATTCCTTGGAAATGTGTTTGCAATAGCGGAATTATAACCCAACACTGCCACTCTGAGCTGAGCGCCGAATCGATTCCGATACTGTCATCCTGAGCGGAGCGCCGAATCGATTCCGATACTGTCATCCTGAGCGGAGCGCCGAATCGATTCCGATACTGTCATCCTGAGCGGAGCGCCGAATCGATTCCAATACTGTCATCCTGAGCGGAGCGCCGAAGGCGCGTAGTCGAAGGATCTCGGGCTCTGCCCGTCGTCCCGGATAGACGGGCAGAGCCCGAGATCCTCCGACTCGCTTCGCTCGCTCAGGATGACAATGGCGGCGAACTAGAAGAGCCCCCGATTGCTCGGGGGCTCTGTTGTGCTTGGTCCGATCTTCTTCGGAAGCGCGGCTGATTAGGCGTTGCGGTTCTTGATGGCCTGCGGGCCAGCGAAGATGAAGAAGAACAGGAACGGCAGCAGCATGCCGGCCGCCATGAGCGGCAGGGCCATCGGGGTCTTCGAGAACGGCACGCCGCCGAAGACGTCGGCCGGGACGAGCGGCAGCACGATGCACAGCACTGCCAGCAGGACGACGATGACCATCATGATGGCGAACAGCGTGGTGCCGGTGTCTCCGGTGTCGCCGGAGGCCTCCTCGGCCAGCTGGTCCATGGTCTTGCCGCCGGTCTCCTTGACGAAGAGCAGCGTGCAGATGAAGCCGAGCGCGAACGGGATGATCAGCGTCAGCACGACGGTCGACCA
>CAJOIP010000004.1 GCA_905234785.1 uncultured Eggerthellaceae bacterium | reverse complement strand
GGGAGCCCGAGACGTCTCACGCGCTCGGCTTCGGCTTCCGCGTCGGATTCCTCGGCTTGCTCCACATGGAGGTCATCGAGGAGCGTCTCGAGCGGGAGTTCGGCCTGAACCTGCTCGCGACGGCGCCGAGCGTCGAGTACCACGTCTTCAAGACGAACGGCGAGATGCTCTCGCTCCACTCGCCGCAGGAGATGCCCGACCCGTCGGAAATCGACCGCATCGAGGAGCCGTTCCTGAAGGTCAAGATACTCGTGCCGCCCGACTTCGTCGGTGCGGTCATGGACCTCACCACAGCTCGTCGCGGGCAGTTCGTCACGATGAACTACCTGTCGACCACGACGGTCGAAATCGAGTGGGACATGCCGCTTTCCGAGATGATCATGGACTACTTCGACCGCCTGAAGTCGTCCACCAAGGGCTACGCTTCGCTCGACTACGAGTTCGAAGGCTACAAGCCGAGCAAGCTCGTGAAGCTCGACATCATGATCGCCGGCAAGCCCGTCGACGCGTTGTCGTTCATCATCCACAAGGACAAAGCCTACGACCGGGGCCGCGTACTCGCCAAGCAGCTCAAGGAGATAATCCCCCGCCACATGTTCGAGGTGCCCATACAGGCGGCCGTCGGCGGGCGCGTGCTCGCGCGCGAGACGGTGAAGGCGAAGCGCAAGGACGTGCTCGCAAAGTGCTACGGCGGCGACATCACGCGAAAGCGCAAGCTGCTCGAGAAGCAGAAAGAGGGCAAGAAGCGCATGAAGGCGATCGGCAACGTCGAAGTGCCGCAAGATGCGTTCATGGCCATCCTGAAGGTTGATGATTAACATGGCGCGTGAAGAATTCGACTGGATCGACGATGCGTTCGACGACAAGAAGACAGCCGAGGACATGGAACGCGCACGCGGTCCGAAACTGGCCGGCGTGTTGCTCGTCGTGGTGCTGATCGTCGCCATCTTCCTCATCGGCTTCGCCATCGTCGGCATCGTCGGCTCGCTCCAATGACGAATCAATTACCTCGGAGGAAATTGATTATTTGAGGGGCTTATTCGGGACATACCGCGTAATACTCGCGCCTATGGCGAGCGTCAGCGACATCGCGCTGCGCACGCTGTGCCGCGAGCAAGGCGCCGACATGACGTTTTGCGAGATGGTGTCCGCCAAGGGGCTTTCGTTCGCAAACGAGAAGACCAGGCATTTGCTCGACTTGGCACCGGGCGAAGACAAGGTTGCCGTGCAGCTGTTCGGACACGAGCCCGACACGATGGCGGCTCAGGCTTCATGGGTGGAAGAGTCGATGGGCGACAGCCTCGCGTATCTCGACGTGAACATGGGGTGCCCCGTTCGCAAGATCGCCGGCAAAGGCGATGGCGCGGCGCTCATGCGAGACCCAGCGCTTGCGGCGAGTATCGTTTCGGCGGTTTCCAATGCGGTGAATCACCCTGTTAGCTGCAAGTTCCGCCGCGGATTCGCGCTGGGGGATGAAACAGCCGTCGAATTCGCGAAGCGCATGGAGCAAGCAGGTGCCGCCGCAGTCACCGTGCATGGAAGGTTCGCCGAGCAGATGTACCGCGGCTCTGCCGACTGGGATGTCATCAGGAAGGTCAAGGGCGCCATATCCATTCCTGTCGTGGGAAACGGCGATGTCGTCGACGGACGATCCGCGCTTGCGCTCATCGGGCAAACGGGGTGCGACGCGATCATGATAGCCCGCGCTGCCGAAGGCAATCCCTGGGTGTTCGCAGACGTGAAAGCCGCCCTTGACGGCACCGACTTCACGCCGCCTTCGATCGAGGAGCGCCTTTCCATGGCGCGTCGCCACGCCGAGCTGCTCACGCATCGCGAGGGGCGCAACATCGTGCGCATGCGCAAGCACGCCGCATGGTACGTGACCGGCCTTCCAGGCGCCGCTCGCGCCCGCGGCATGTTCAACGAGTGCGTGAGCCTGGAAGATTTCAACCGCGTATTCGACGAATTGGAAGAGCATGCCTCACAATCCGTATAAAGCCCTGTACGTGCATGTCCCGTTTTGCGTGAAGCGCTGCGGCTACTGCGATTTCGCGACGTCGGCCGTACCGCGCGACGATGCGCGCATCGACGACTACATCGAACAGCTCGTAATGGACATCCGAAGGCTATCGAAGGCAGGAGAGCTTACCGAGATCGAAACGGTTTACATTGGCGGGGGAACGCCGACGCATATAGGCTCGGCGCGGCTTTCAAGCTTGCTCTACGCGCTTTCGGTTTCGATGGACCTCACGTGCGATGGTCTTGAATTCACAGTCGAGGCGAATCCCGAGAGCCTCGACGAACGGCTCGTCAAGGACATGTGGGCGCTCGGCGTGAACCGGCTTTCCATCGGCGTTCAGAGCTTCGACGATGACGTGCTCGCAATCCTCGGACGTGCACACGACGCCGACCGGGCGCGAAAGGCCATTGGCGAGGCACATGAGCGCTTTGAAAACGTGAGCATCGACCTCATGTGCGGCATTCCGGGGCAAACCGCAGAGAGCTTCGAAGCGAGCCTGCTCGAGGCAATCGAGCTCGGAGTGAAGCACGTAAGCGTGTACCCGCTTGCCATCGAGCCCCACACCCCCTTCGACCAGCTTGTGTTGGCAGGGGAGATGGAAGAGCCGGACGACGACGTCGAAGCGGAGCACATGGAGCTGGCCGAGCGAGTGTTGGCAGCGCAGGGCTTTTCGCGATACGAAGTCGCGAGCTACGCACTTCCCGGATACGAGTCAAAGCACAACTCATCGTACTGGACGGGCGTTCCTTATCTCGGAATCGGCAAGAGCGCCACCACCATGACCCAGAACGACGAGCGGCGCATGCGCGTCATGAACGGGGAAGTGGTAGACGACCTGAACCGCAGCCAGATGGAAGCCGAAGACCTCATGCTCGGCATGCGCATGGCACGCGGCATTTCAGATGAGCGCTTAACGCGGGCATGCGCCCTTCTCCCTGAAGCGGAAAGGGTCATGAGGGACCTTGTCGAAGACGGCTACGTCGAGCACGAAGATGGCGAGTGGCGTCCGACGCGCCAAGGCTGGCTCTGCGGCAACGACCTCTACGCCCGCCTTCTCGACCTAGCCCCGTAAACGTCATGCAAGCAGCCTTGGGCTGTTTGCATGATAGGCGTTTTTACCAGCATCATTGACGCTTGAGTAACGTGTTAGCACTCGACGGTTGAGGCTGCTAGAATAGCTAAGTTGGGATAGAAACCGTAGAGGAGGTCGGAATGCTCTCGGATAGGCGTCAGCGCGTGCTCGCTGCGCTCATCGAGGAATACGTGGCGCGCGCATTGCCCGTCGGGTCGCGCACGCTCACCGAGCGCTACCGCTTCGGCGTCAGTCCGGCCACCATCAGAAACGAGCTTTCGGCGCTCGAAGACGAAGGCTACATATCGCAGCCGCATACGTCGGCAGGGCGCATTCCCACCGATTTCGGCTACCGCACGTTTGTCGACGAGCTCATAGAATCCGGCGCCGTTTCCCAAGACGAGCAAGCCGGCGAGGCCATCGGGCGCTTGCGCGAATCGGCGCGCGAGCTCGACGAGCTGTTAGATCGCACCTCGAAGGCGCTTTCCCAATTCACCGACTGCCTGTCGGTCGTCACGCCTCCCGGCTACGACCATCCCAGCCGCGCCGGCATCATGTCGCTCATGAGGCAGCCCGAATTCACGTACACCGAGTCGCTCCTGCCTGTCATGCAGGTCCTCGAAGACGACACGGTGCTGCTCCACGTGCTCGACGCCACGGCTCCTTCCGACGACGGACCCCAAGTGCGCATCGGCCGCGAAAACGAAGCGGAGCAACTCGCGGGCGTGTCGGTCGTCGCGTGTCGGTACGGCATCGGCCCCGATGGCGGCATCGTCGCCGTCATCGGCCCCACGAGAATGGACTACACTAAGGCGCTTGCGGCAGTGCGCATTGCCAGTAAGACGCTCGGCAACGAACCGCCGCAACAAGAGGAAAGGTAAGCACGGTCATGGCTAAGGACCTCTACGAAGTTCTCGGGGTTTCGCGCGACGCGACTGACGACGAGATCAAGAAGGCGTTCCGCAAGCAAGCGCGGAAACTGCATCCGGACGTCAACAAGTCTCCGAATGCCGAAGAGGAATTCAAGGAGCTCAACGAAGCCTACGACGTGCTATCAGACCCGAACAAGCGCGCCTATTACGACCGTACAGGGTCGACTCCCGGCGCCGCAGGCGGAGCTGGCCCGTACGGCACGGGCTATGTTGACTTCGAGGATATCTTCGGCGGCGGGTTCGGCGGCATGGGCGATATCTTCAGCTCGTTCTTCAGCGGAATGGGTGGGGGCGCGACGGCGCGTCGAGAGGGCCGCGACATGGGCGTCGGCCTGCGTCTCACCCTCGAGGAAGTCGCGACGGGCGCGAAGAAGGAAATCGTCTACGACCGGCTGGCTCCTTGTGCCGACTGCGATGGCACGGGCTTGGGCGAAGGCGGCCGCGAAGTCACGTGCCCTGACTGCAACGGCTCCGGGCGCGTGTACTCCGTGCAGCGCACGTTCCTCGGCGACATGCGCACGACGTCGACCTGCACACGCTGCGGCGGCACCGGGCACACCATCGAAAACCCCTGCCCCGAATGCGAAGGCCAGGGCCGCGTGCCCGACCGCCAACGCGTCACGGTCGAAGTTCCCGCGGGCATACGCGACTCCCAGCAGCTGCGCATCACCGGTTTCGGCGAGGCCGGCTTGCGTGGCGCGACGTCGGGCAACCTCATCGTCACGTGCCGCATCGAGCCGCACGACTTCTTCGAGCGCGAAGGCGACAACCTGCATGCCATGGCGAAAATCTCCATGACGCAGGCGGCGCTCGGCGCTGAAATCGAAATCGACGGCATCCTTCCCGACGAGAAGGTGACGGTGCGCATTCCCGAAGGCTGTCAGAACGACCAGGTGCTGCGCGTGAAGGGCCACGGCATGCCCAAGTTCCGCAGCGACATGAGGGGCGACCTTTACGTCCATGTCGACGTCATGATTCCCAAGAAGCTGACGAAGACGCAACGCGAATTGCTCGAGAAGCTCGCAGAGGATCTCGGCGAGGACTATGCCCAGTCGAGGTCGCCGCTCGAGCGCTTGCGCGATGCCTTCAATTAGCTTTCACATCGTAAACCTCGGGTGCAAGGTGAACCGCGTCGAAGCGGATTCGATGCATGCCGCGCTCATCGCGCAGGGAGCTTCATATGCGCCGGAAGAGGCTGCCGACCTCGTCATCGTGAACACCTGCACGGTCACGGCCGAAGCCGACAAGAAAGCGCGCAAGGCCGTTCACCATGCCCTGGCGGCGAACCCCCTGGCAGATGTCGTCGTCACCGGTTGCGCGGCGGCGATTTCAGCCGACGCGTTCAAGGCCATGAGCCCGCGCGTGCGCGTTGTGGGGAAGGCCCAATTGGAAGGGGAGCTTGCCTCCGAAGTCCGCACCCCTCAGCTCCGCATAGGCGACGGTTTCAGGACGCGCGTTGGCCTCAAGGTGCAAGACGGGTGCGACCATGCCTGCACGTACTGCATCGTCCACGTCGCCCGCGGAAAGGCGCGAAGCTCCAGATTCGAGGACATCGTGCGCGAAGCGCGCGCGTATTTCCAAGCCGGCGTGAAGGAAATCGTGCTCACGGGCATCGACATCGGGGCCTACTGCCATGAACATCGCGGGATAACCGAGCTTGTCAGGGTGCTGCTCGAAGAAGCCGACCGCGCTTGCGCGACCGGCGATGCGCCTGCCCGCATCCGCATTTCGAGCATCGAGCCCCGCAGCATCGACGACGGGCTCATCGAAATCCTCGCTTCCTCGAACGGAAGGCTCTGCCGCCATCTGCATGTGCCGATGCAGTCGGGCAGCTCGAAGGTGCTTCGCGAGATGGACCGCCCGTATTCGGCGCAAGAGTACCGCTCGCTTGTCCGAAAGCTCAGGGCCGATGTTCCCTCAATCGCCTTGTCGACCGACGTCATCGTGGGCTTCCCGGGTGAATCCGACGCGGAGTTCGGGGAAACGTGCGACCTCGTCAAGGATTGCGGCTTCATGCGCCTGCACGTGTTCCCCTATTCCCGCCGGGCGGGAACGCCGGCAGCCGAGCGACCAGACCAGGTCGCATCGGAAACCAAGAAGGACCGTGCTGCGATCCTTCGCCATATCGGATCCGATTTAGCCCGGCGCGATCTCGAATCGAGGAAGGGCTCTTCGGAATACTGCCTTGTCGAGGGCGCGATGTGCCTGAGCGAAAGCTATCACGAGATCGAAGCGCCCGCAGGCTGCAAACCAGGCGACCTTGTGCGCATGACCTTGTAATGCGGAACGCGAACCCGGTATCCGCCCCGCTCCGCATATCGGGTACAATGAAGCACATGGCTGATAACGTTTCCATCTCATTGAAGGCGCCCCATGGCGTCGACATGGCGCTCGTCACGGGGCCCGCAGATTCGCTTTTGCGGCTTGTGGAAGACAGCTTCGACGCCCTCGTTTCAGTACGGGGCGACGAGGTTTCCCTTTCGGGCGATGCGGCGGCTGTGAAATCGCTCGAGCTGCTGTTCGCCGATTTGTTCAAGGAAGTCGCAGGCGGCGGCGTCCCCGACGAGAAATCGGTCGGGCGCCTCATCGGGCTTTTGCGCACTGCCGAGCTCTCGCCCAGCGAGCTGCGCGAAGACGTGCTGCTCACGTACAGGGGGAAGGCGATTCGCCCGAAGACGGCGGGGCAGAAGCGATTCGTCGACGCCATCCGCTCTAACACCATCACGTTCGGGCTCGGCCCTGCGGGTACGGGCAAAACCTACCTCACATGCGCGATGGCCGTTGCGGCGTTGCAGCGAAAGGAAGTCGGCCGCATCGTCCTGACGCGCCCCATCGTCGAGGCGGGGGAGAGCCTCGGCTTCCTTCCCGGCACCATGATGGAAAAGGTCGACCCCTACATCCGCCCTCTGTACGACGCGCTCTTCGAGATGATGGACACCGACCGCGCGCAGCACGCCATCGAAAACGGCACGATCGAGATCACGCCGCTCGCGTTCATGCGCGGGCGCACGTTCAACGACAGCTTCGTCATCTTGGACGAGGCGCAGAACACCACGCCCGACCAGATGAAGATGTTCCTCACGCGCCTCGGCTTCGGGTCGCGCATGGTCATCACGGGCGACGAATCGCAGTCGGATAACCCGAAGGGGCCTGCCGGCATTAGAAGTGCACGCGAGAAGCTGTCCGGAATCGACGACATCGCGTTCTGCGAGCTTTCAGGTGCCGACGTTGTCCGGAATTCCCTTGTCGCGCGCATCGTCGCAGCATACGAGGAATGACCTTATGGAAATCTACGTGAACTACGATTACCGCGAAGACGACATGCGGAACCTTATCGACGTCGAGGCGCTCGCGCGGCTCGTCGTCACGCACGAGGGAAAGCCGGGCGAAACCGAGGTCTCCATCAGCTTCGTGACCGACGAGCGCATCCACGAGCTCAACCGCGAATGGCGCGGCGTCGACAGGCCGACCGACGTCCTCTCGTTCGAATGCGACGGGTTCGAAGACGATATGCCCTGGGAAGAGGGGGAGGCGTTCGAGCTCGGCGATATCGTCATCGCACCGGATGTCGCCGAAGCCCAAGCCCCGCAGTACGGCCTTTCGTTCGAGCACGAGATGAGCCTGCTCATCACGCACGGCCTTCTGCACTTGTGCGGCTACGACCATATGGAAGACGATGAAGCGGTCGAAATGGAAGCGCGGGAACGCGAATTGCTCAGTGAGTTCTGGGGAGAGCCGTTCGCCCGCTCGGCAGCTGAGAGGGAAGGGCTGTGAGCAGGGCCACGTTCATAAAGTCGTTCGGGTACGCCTTTTCCGGCATAGCGCAAACGTTTCGCGAGGGGCGAAACTTCAAGGTGCAGCTGTGCTTCGCCGTTGCGGCGATCGTCCTCGGATTCGCGTTCAAGATCGAGCCGCATGAGTGGCTCGCCATCATCATCTGCATGGGGTGCGTGCTCGGCGGCGAATGCGTGAACACGTCTATCGAGGCCATCGTCGACCTCGTCTCGCCCGATTACCACGAGCTTGCGAAACGCGCTAAAGACTGCGCGGCTGGCGGCGTTCTCGTATGCGCAATCGCTTCCGTCATCGTCGAGGCCATCATCATCGTGCCGAAGTTCTTTTCCTTGTTCATGTAAGGGGCGCTCATGTCGTTTGCGGGTATGTTCAACGGGTACAAGTCGGGCTTTGCGACGTTCGTGGGCCGTCCGAATGCCGGCAAGTCGACGTTGCTCAACGCCATCATGGGCAAGAAGATCGCCATCACATCGAGCACGGCCCAGACCACGCGCCACCGTTTTCGCGCCGTGAAGACGACCGAGGACTACCAGCTCGTCATCGTCGACACTCCCGGCATCCATAAGCCTCACGATGCCCTCGGCGAAGAGCTGAACACATCGGCCCTCAAGGCGCTCGAAGACGTCGACGTCGTCGCCATGCTCGTCGATTCGTCGCAACCGGTCGGCACGGGCGACGAGTGGGTCGCAAACCAGGTGAAGAACGTTCGCACGCCAAAAGTGCTCGTATTGTCGAAAACCGACCTCGTCGACGAGGGCTTGCTGGCCGAACAGCGCGCCGCCGCGGAAAAGCTCGCGGAATGGGATGCCGTCGTCACGTGCTCTTCGGAATCGCTCGAAGGCGTCGACGACGTCGTTTCCACGCTCGTCGGGTTTTTGCCCGAAGGCCCGCAATGGTTCCCCGAAGACATGGAAACCGACCAACCGCTCGAGGTGATCGTGGCGGAGTTCATCCGCGAGAAGATCCTGCGCAGCTTCCGCGACGAGATTCCCCATGCCATCGGCGTGCAAACCGAGGAGATGGACTACGTGCGCAAGAAGGACCTGCACCGCATCCGGGCAATCGTCTACACCGAGCACGACAGCCAAAAGGGCATGATCATCGGCAAGGGCGGGGCGGCCATCAAGCGCATCGGAACCGAGGCGCGCGAGGACCTCGAGCGCATACTCGGAACGCGGGTGTTCCTCGACTTGTCGGTGAAGGTGAAGAAGAACTGGCGCCGCGATGCCAGCCAGATTCGCCGCTTCGGCTATGGCGACGGCGCGTAATTCAAATGTAAGTCCACATTCGCAATTCCATTCAGATACAATATGTGGTTAACCAACCTCGAAGGGGATTAAACATGTTGTGCCCGAACTGCGAAACCGAAAACCGAGACGGCGCTAAGTTCTGCGATGAATGCGGGTTTCCGCTCACGGGGGCCATCGCCGCGCGCGCCGCGGAAATGGCAGCCGACACCCAAGGCGATGATGAAGGAGCGGGCCTTCCGGAACCAGACGTCACAGAGGCCATTGAAATCGTGGAAGCTGTCGATAGCGCTCAGGATGGCGGGGAAGAGTCGCCAGAAGACGCAATTGAGAAAGCCCCCGAGGACAAACCCGTCGAAGAGCCAATCGAGAGTGCCCCCGATTCGGCGCCGGCGCCCGACATCACCGCTGTGTTGAGCACCGATTTCAGCGGATTCGACCAGATCGAAGGGGAGTACGGCGAGCGCGTCGTCGGCGCCGACTTCCAGAACCCCCAACCTAATTGGCGCGATGGGAACACCATGCAAATGCCGCGCGTGGAAGGCGACGAGGCGCCGCGCAGCAGGGATTTCCTCGCCTCTACGACGACCAAGCAGAAACGCAACGTGAAGTTGATCGCGGGCATAATCGTGGCCGTGGTGGCGGTCGTCGCGATAATCGCGTTCGCGACGTATCAAATGCAGCTATGGGGCGGCAAAGCCGTGCCGGATGTGCGCGGCATGACCGAGGCCGACGCGACGAGCGTACTCGAGGAAAGCGGGTTCGAAGTTAGAACAACGCAGGTGAAGAGCGATGACACCGAGGGTCTCGTGCTCATAACAGACCCGACTGCGGGAGCTCGCGCTAATGAGGGCGATGAGGTCGTCATCCACATCGCCACCGCACGAGAGGTTCCGGCGGTGGTCGGCAAAACAGAGGAAGAAGCCAAGGCCGCATTCGCCGAAGAGGGCTATGAGAACGTCAGCTACGAAAAGGAGCGGTCGGATGCCGCCGAGGGCACGGTCTTGTCCGTTTCGCCCGAAGCCGGCACCCGCGCCAAGAGCACCGTTGCCGTCACCGTAAAGGTCGCAGAGCCGTACACGGTGCCGGATACATCGTCTATGAGCTTGAACGATGCGATTGCGGCCATTCAGGATGCCGGGTTGCCTTACGACATCGCATATGTGGAAACGCAGGACTATCCCGAGGGAACGGTTCTTGGAACGAGCCCTGAAGCTGGCGCCAAGGTGAAGAGCGACACCGTCGTCGTCGTCAATGTCGCACGGGCTCGCGGCGCTCAGCTCACGCAGCTGACCAAGGAGCTGATCACGCCCGGCTACGAGCTTGCGATAGACGGCACGAACTACATCGTCAGCTCGCTCGACGACGTTTCGTACATCGATGGCGACCAGGTGTCCTTCACGGTTACGGCGCGTCCTTACACTGTGTTCTTCGGCGTGTACGTCGAAGGCGACCCGCAGAAGGTTTCCGGCGTGATTACCTACACTGCCGCCAACGAGGTCGCGAGCATCTCGTAGGCGTGACCGGCAAGACGTACAAGACAAAGGGCATCGTTCTCCGCAAGACGAAACTCGGGGAAAAGGACCTCATCGTCACCATGCTCGACGAGTCGGGCTCGCTCAGGCGCGCTGTCGCCAAAGGCGCCCGAAAGCCCGGAGGCTCGTACGCGGCGCGACTCGAGCTCTTCTCGATTGCCGACGTCATGTGCGCCGAGGGGAAGAGCCTCGACGTCATCACGAGCGCAAAGCTCGCCCCGGGAAGCGCTCAGGCCGGTTTCGGAATCGAGCAGTCCGCATGCGCTTCAGGGCTTGCTGAGCTTCTGTCGTTGGTGGCCCAAGAGGACCTTCCACATGATCGCCTGTACCTCATGGCATGTGCGGCGTTCAGGGAGATAGCCGGGTCAGATGCGCGCAACGCGCTTAAGCTCACGTGCTCTGCGCTCTTGAAAACCTTTGCCTACACGGGGTTCAGGCCCAGTTTTCACAACTGCGTGTCATGCGGCGAACCCGCAATCGCCGACGTCGATAGCCACGTCATGTTCTCGATCGCCGACGGCGGCTCGTATTGCACGTCATGTTCACGGCCATCTGATTGCATCAGGGTGGAAGCGGAGACCATCCGATGGTCCGACGCCCTCATGCGTTCCCGCTTCGAAGACGTCGTAACGTATGACGCCAGCCTGCAAACGCTCTTCGCGGTCCTTCAGCTTTTGCAGCAATGGTCGCGCGTGCATGTGGGCAAAAACCTGAAGTCCCTCGATTTCATCTTCTCGTCGGGCTTATTCTGACTTCTGAAATGCAGAAACTGTGGGGGAGCGGGGTTTTCCTTGAATGGGTGAGCCGGCTTCCATAGAATGGACAAGCTGCGCAAACGCGCGGTGACTTTCTACTTGGCCGTCATGCGCCACCGCATGCTGCCCAGTTGGAAGCCAAGGCATGCCCGCAAGGGAAAATGAAAGGTGGAAGAAATGGCAGACAAGCTCAGCATCACCAAGGAGCGCACCGCCGAGCTCATCGCGGAATACGGCAAGGACGCGAACGATACCGGCAGCGTCGAGGTTCAGGTCGCCATCCTGACCGAGCGCATCCGCAACCTCACCGAGCACTTGAAGGTGCACAAGAAGGACAACCACACGCGCCGCGGCCTCATGAAGCTCATCGGTCGCCGTCGTGGCCTTCTGAAGTACATCAAGAACCGCGATATCGACGAATACCGCGCGCTGGTGAAGAAGCTCGGCATCCGCGACAACATCTAGGTAGACGGAACCCGCGTCAAGCGGGTTCTTTTAAAAATGCCGTGCGGGAAAGCCCCGTCCGGCAAGAGGATAAAGAGGAAGAGAGAAAAGTAAACATGGAAAAGATCGTCGAGAAGTTCGAACTGTACGGCAAGGAGTACCGCCTCGAAACGGGCGAGCTGGCCAAGCAGGCAACGGGCGCGGTGCTCGTCGGCCAGGGCGACACCACGGTGCTCGTGACCGCCGTCATCTCCAACCAGGAGAAAGACTACGACTTCTTCCCGCTGACCGTCGACTACATCGAGAAGATGTACGCCGTCGGCCGCATTCCGGGCGGCTACCTGAAGCGCGAGGCGAGGCCCAGCGAGAAGGGCACGCTCACGGCCCGCATGATCGACCGCCCCATTCGCCCCGGTTTCGCCGAGGGCTTCAAGCGCGAGGTGCACGTGGTCGCCACCACGCTCGTCGCCGACCAGGTCAACCCCATCGACAACATCTGCGTCATGGGCGCTTCCGCCGCCCTCATGCTCGGCGATGCGCCGTTCGACGGCCCCTGCGCCTGCGTGCGCGTCGCACGCGACATCGACACGGGCGACTTCATCTGCAACCCCACGTACGAGGAACAGGCGAATTCCGACCTCGACCTGATCATCGCCGGCACGGCCGATTACATTTCGATGATCGAGGCAGGCGCGAAGGAAATCTCCGAAGAGGACATGCTCGCGGCCATGCAGTTCGGCCAGACGGCCATCGCCAAGTTCTGCGAGGCTCAAGCGCGCTTCCTGGACCGTTGCGACATCGAGAAACGCGAATGGCCGGTTCACCAGGCCGACCCTTCCATCGCCGAGCGCATCACGCCGTTCGCAGGCGAGATGTCCGCAGCCCTGAAGGACGCTGACAAGCTGGCCCGTATGGGCAAGGTTGAAGAGCTCAAGGAGCGCATCAAGGCCGAGCAGTTCACCGAGGAAGAGCGCGCGGCTTGGGGCGCCGACATCGCCGCCGAGCTGAAGCTGCTCGAGAAGCACGCGATGCGCGCCATGGTCATCGAGACGGGCGAGCGCGCCGACGGCCGCACCCCCGAGGAGATCCGCCCGCTGCACATCGTTCCCGGCTACCTGCCGCGCGTGCACGGTTCGGGCCTGTTCCAGCGCGGCCAGACCCAGGTGCTCTCCATTGCCACGCTCGGCATGCTCAACGAATGGCAGCGTCTCGACACCATCGAGCCGGTCGAGGGCAAGCGCTACATGCACCAGTACAACTTCCCGCCCTACTGCACGGGCGAAGTCGGGCGCATGGGCGCTCCGAAGCGCCGCGAAGTGGGCCATGGCGCCCTGGCTGAGCGCGCGCTCATCCCGGTGCTGCCTTCTGAAGACGAATTCCCCTACGCCATCCGCGTGGTTTCCGAGGTCCTCGAGTCGAACGGCTCCTCTTCCATGGCTTCCACGTGCGGTTCCACGCTCGCGCTCATGGACGCCGGCGTGCCCATCAAGGCGCCGGTCTCCGGCATCGCCATGGGACTCATCAAGGAAGGCGACGACGTCGTCATCCTTTCCGACATCCAGGGCATCGAGGACTTCCTCGGCGACATGGACTTCAAGGTGACGGGCACCGAGAACGGCATCACCGCCCTCCAGATGGACAACAAGGCCCGCGGGTTGTCGGTCGAGATCCTCGCACGAGCGCTGGCGCAGGCCAAGCGTGGCCGCGCCCACATCCTGTCGGCCATGCTCGAGCAGATCGCCGAGCCGCGTCCCGAGCTTTCCGACTACGCTCCGCGCATCGAGACCATTCACATTCCCGTCGACAAGATCCGCGACGTCATCGGCTCAGGCGGCAAGGTCGTCCGCGGCATCCAGGAGGAAACCGGCGCGAGCATCGACATCCAGGAGGACGGCACCATCCACATCGCCGCAGTTCAGGGCCCGGCTGGCGAGGCTGCCAAGAAGATGATCCTCGGCATCGTGAAAGAGCCCGAGGTCGGCGAGGAATACGAAGGCGAAGTCGTCGGCATCAAGGACTTCGGCGCGTTCGTGAAGCTCACGCCCGCCAAGGATGGCCTGCTGCACATCTCGCGCGTGGCCAACGGCCGCGTGGGCAAGGTCGAAGACGTGCTGAACCTCGGCGACGTCATCAAGGTGAAGGTGCTCGAGGTTGACGAGAAGACCGGCAAGATCTCGCTCGACCGCCTCGACAAGCCCGATGCGCCTGCTGGCTCCGCTCCGGCTCGTCGCGAGCGCGACGACAGCAAGCCCGGTCGCAACAACAACCGCGACCGCAAGCCCCGCCGCAGCCACGAGGCGTAACCAATAGCACTGAACGTCCGCTCCCGAGAAAGCGATGGGGCCTGCGCCTACAGCTGCTCGGCGGGGGACATCTGAAGGAAAGGATGGGGGTTGTCCGCCTGCGCAAGCGGCAGCAAGCCCCATCGCTTTCTCGGGAGCTACATAATGTCTGGTTGTCACGGTAGCCGGTTTCGCCGAGACGGTGTCGGCCGCGTGCGCAGGCGGCGGCAATGATGCTGGTTGAATTACGACATACCGCCGAGCAGCCGTAGGCCGACACCGTTCACGGCGAAACCGGCGGACAAGAGAAAGGCGCTAACATGATACGAGTAGCCGTTGCAGGGTACGCGGGGCGCATGGGGTCGGCGGTAGTCGAAGCCGTTACCGCTGCCGATGACATGGAAGTCGCGTGCGGCATCGATCCCTTCGGAAAACCCGTCGATTTCCCGACGTTCGCAACCGTCGCCGAGGCCATCGACGGCGCAACGTTCGACGTGCTCGTCGATTTCACGCAGCCGAGCGTGGTTGCGGGAAACCTGGAAGTCGCGCTTCCCGCGGGCATCGACTGCGTGGTGGGCACCACGGGGCTTTCCAACGAGAGGCTCGAACAGCTCGCAGCGTTGGCGCCCGAGGGAACCTGCCTGTTCTACGCCCCCAACTTCACGACGGGCGCTGTGCTCATGATGCAGTTCGCGAAGGCGGCTGCCCCGTATTTCCCCGAAGCCGAGGTAATCGAGTTCCACCACTGCAACAAGAAAGACGCACCGTCCGGCACGGCTGTTCGCACGGCTCAGATGATTGCCGATTCGCGCGATTTCGAAAGCACGGCGCCCGGCAAGGAAACGGAAATCGCCGGGTGCGAGGGCGCGCGCGGCACGCTTGTGAGCGGCGTTCCCGTTCATTCGGTCCGCTCGATGGGCTTCGTCGCCACGCAGGAGGTCATCTTCGGCTCGATGGGCCAAACGCTCACCATCAAGCACGATTCCTGGGACCGTTCGTCGTATATGCCGGGCGTTCTGTTGGGAATCCGCAACGTCGGCGACAAGAGTGGCCTTATCATTGGCCTCGAGAGTTTCATGCGGTAAGCGCAAGAAAAGGAGCACCAGATGCCTGAGCCTCAATTCGGCCGACTCATAACCGCGATGATCACGCCGTTCGACGAGAACCGCGACATCGACCTGAAGCGCACTGACGAGTTCGTGAACCGCCTCATCGAAGGCGGCACCGATTCCATCATCGTGTGCGGCACGACCGGCGAAAGCCCGACGGTGTTCTACCCGCAGAAAATCGAGGTCATCCGCCGCGTCATCGAAGCCGCCGGCGGTCGCGTGCCCATCATCGCCAATGTCGGCGACAACTGCACGGCCGACACCATCGACTTTGCGCAGGACGTCAGCAAGCTCGGCGTCGACGGCTTCATGTGCGTGGTGCCGTACTACAACAAGCCGCCGCAGGAGGGCCTCTACCAGCACTTCAAGGCCATCGCGCAATCGACCGACCTGCCCATCATCCTGTACAACATCCCGGGTCGCTGCGTCGTGAACATGAAGGCCGAGACGACGCTGCGCCTCGCGAACGAGCTTGACAACATCGTGGCCATCAAAGAGGCCTCTGGCGACATCGAGCAAGTGAAGGCAATCGTCGCGGGCGCCCCGGAGGGCTTCTCGGTGTATTCCGGCGACGACTCGTTCACCTACCCGCTCATGCAGGCGGGCGGCGTCGGCGTCATCTCGACTATTTCGAATGTCGCCACGGCCCGCATGAAGGAAATCGTCGATTTGTGCGCAGCTGGGAAGTGGGACGAGGCAGCCGATGCCAACGAACGCCTGCTGCCGCTCATGAACGGGCTGTTCGAGACGACGAACCCGATTCTCGTGAAAGAGGCGCTCGCTTTGTGCGGGTTCCCGGTTGGCGGCGTGCGCTTGCCGCTCGTCGACGCGACTTCCGAGCAATCGGAGCGCCTGGCCGCCATCATGCGCGAAGTCGGCGTGCTGCAGTAGGCAGGCTGCCGAACAGCGTGGAACCGTCGCCATGCGCGGGACGCATTCCCAGCACCTGTTCCACGCTTCATATAGGACGGAACGCCCTCGGGGCGTGTTTATAACAAACAGGCCGAATGCGGCCTCATAGGATTTGCAACAGAAACGAGGTATTAATGGCAGATTCAGATAATGCCAGAACGCCCAGGCGGCGTCATGCATCTGCGCCCGAAAACGGCAAAGTCCAGAACGTCGGGCAGGAAAAGCAAAAACAGCCCACCCAGCAGCAGGGCAACCAGAAGAAGAAGCGCGGAACGCAATCCGTCAAGTTCGTGAAGCTCGAGAAGGAGCGCCCTGCTCTCACGCGCGATCTCTCGAAGGGCGAGCAGAAGAAGGCCCATCGCAAGCGCGGTAGCTCGGGCGAGAAAAAGAAACAGGGCGCCCAGCTGAAGGTCATACCGCTCGGCGGACTCGACGCCATCGGCAAGAACATGACCGTATTCGAGTGCGGCAACGACATCGTGCTCGATGACGCCGGCCTTATGTTTCCCGACGACGACCATCCCGGGATCGACCTCATCCTGCCTGACTACACGTACGTCCTCGAGCACGCCGACAAGCTGCGCGGCATCGTCATAACGCACGGTCACGAGGACCACACGGGCAGCTTGCCGTACCTGTACAAGGACTTGGATAAGCAGGTTCCCATTTACGGTACGAAGATGACGCTCGGCCTCATCGAGGGCAAGTTCGCCGAGCATCGCATCAAGAACGCTAAGCTCATCGAGATAAAACCCGGCGACAAGATCAACCTCGGATGCATTGAAGCCGAGTTCTTCGCCGTGAACCACTCGATCCCCGGCGCCGTGGGCGTGTTCTTCCGCAGCCCCGCTGGAAACGTCCTGCACACGGGCGACTTCAAGCTCGACCAGAGCCCCATCGACGGCGTGCACACCGATTTCGGGGCGCTTGCGCGCTTCGGCGACGAGGGCGTCGACCTCATGCTTTCGGACTCGACGAACGCGAACAACCCGAACTTCACGAAATCCGAGAGCGAAGTCGGCAAGACCCTCAGCAAGATCATCTCGCAAGCGCAGGGTCGCGTCGTCATCGCCTCGTTCGCGAGCCATATCCACCGCATGCAGCAGATATGCGACGCTGCGGTCGCCAACGGGCGCAAGGTCGTGGTGACGGGGCGTTCCATGATCCAGAACACCGACATCGCCCGCAAGCTCGGCTACCTGAGCATCGATGACAAGGACCTCGTCGACGCCTACGAACTGTCGGGCATTCCGCCCGAGAAGGTCGTCGTCATGTGCACGGGCAGCCAAGGCGAGCCCCTTTCGGCGCTTTCCCGCATCGCGGGCGGCCTTCACAAGACGATCGAGATCGACGAAGGCGACACCGTCATCATTTCCGCGACGCCGGTTCCCGGCAACGAGAAGGCCGTCACGCGCGTCATCAACATGCTTTCGAAGATCGGCGCCGACGTGTACGACAAGTCGCGGGCGCTCGTTCACGTGTCTGGTCACGCAGGCGCCGAGGAGCTGAAGCTCGTGCTGTCGATCACGCATCCACGCGCGTTCATGCCCGTGCATGGCGAGGCGACGCATCTTCGCGCCCACGCCGCCTTGGCCGAGCAGACGGGCGTTCCCGCAGACAACATCTTCATCTGCGAGAACGGAGAGAGCCTCGTGCTCGACGCGAACGGCGTGAAACCCGGCGAGCATGTGCAAAGCGGCGTCGTGTACGTCGACGGGTTGTCGGTTGGCGACACGTCCCAAGACGTGCTCGACGAGCGCGTCACGCTCGGCGCCCAGGGGTTTGCGGCCATGTCTGCCGCGGTTTCCATGTCCGAACGCAAGCTTGCCGCACCTGTTTCCATCGAGATGCACGGCATCACCGGCGGCGACGACCCGTATGTCGCCATCGAGGCCCAGGAAGCGGTGGAAGCAGCCCTGAAGCGCCAGCTCGGCAAGGGCGCGACAGCCGTCGAGCTTCGCAAGGTCGGGCGCGACACGTTGCTGAACCTTTTGTGGGAGCGCACGAAGCAGCGCCCCATGGCCATCGCAACGATTCTGGAGGTCTAACGGATTTCCGATAAAGAACGGCGTTGGGGCAGGTCCTAAGGCCTGCCCCATTTGGTTTGAGGGGCTGAAAGATATATAATCGTCCTGTTTAAACGAAGCATAATCGCAGCAAAAAGGAGGCCATTCGTGGCCAAGTCTTCATCACCCGGTTCGAAGGGCGCAAGCAGCGGACAGGCCGCTCAGCGCAAGCGCGCCGCATCGCCCGCAGAGAAGAGCGGACGCAAGCGCGTTACAGAGCCTGCAGCGCCCGCGCCCCTCATCGACGACAATTCGAAGCGCAACATCATCGGCATCGTATGCGCCGTCGTGGCCTTGGCGCTCATCCTCATCGTCGCATGGCCGACGAACGCCGTCGTCACCTCGTTCCTTTCGCTCGTGTTGCGCCGCGGTCTTGGCATCGGCGCTTACATCCTGCCTATTCTCCTCATCATCGTGGCGGGCACGTTCATCGCGCGATTCGAATCAGAACGCGTCCCGACGCGCGTGATCATCGGGCTTGCGCTCATATACATAGCATTGCTTATTCTGTTCGCCCTGTTCACACCTGATGCGCTCGACGCGAGCGGAAATGTCACGCTGGCGATATTCGACGAGGGCCAAGTCGTCTACCGCGGCGGTTACGTCGGTGCCGGGCCAGCCTATCTGGGGCTCATGCTCCTCGGGCTTCCCGTTTCGGTCATCATCGCCATCGGCGTCATCGCAATCGGGCTCGTCATCATCGGCTTTTCGGTGCGCAAGGTCGTATCAGCTGTCAACCGCAGGCGCGAGGAAGCGCTGCTCAGGGAAGAGGAGGAGCTGGGCGTCGCTCCCGACCAGCCGTATGTCCCCATGACCGCAAGGCGCTCCCGCAATTCCGGCAACGTCAGCAGCTCGGCACGCACTCAGCTCATCGAACCGGGCCAGCCGTCAATGGCACCGGGCCCGTCGGGAAGGCTCTCCGACCGCATATCAGGCGGCAGGACCACGCCGTCGACGCCCGCAGGCGCCACGCAACAGCTCACGCGCAAGCTCGGGTCACGCGATGGGCGAAACGACGACACCGTTCCGCTCCCCGAAAAGAAGGCGGGTTCCAGCGCAAAGCCGAGCAAGGCCGACGAGCCCGCTTCGGGCGCCATACCGGGCGATACCTTCGAGCTTCCCAGCATGTCCCTGCTGAAGGTGGGGAAGGGAAAGCGCAAGACCAAGGCATTCGAGAACGAGCTCGAGGAAACCGCCGCCCGCCTTCAGCAGACGCTCGAGGATTTCGGCATCATGGCAACCGTCGTTGATTGGGTCGCGGGCCCGACGGTCACCTTGTTCGAAGTCGAATTGCCATCCGGCGTGCGCGTCAGCCGCATCACGGCACTCAACGACGACATCGCGCTCGCACTCGCCGCTCCCGGCGTGCGCATTTTCGCGCCGATCCCCGGAACGCATTACGTCGGCATCGAGGTGCCGAACGCCACGCGCGAGAACGTGCTGCTTGGCGACGTGCTCAAGGACGTCCATGGCGGGCCGCTCGAGATGGCCATCGGCAAGGACGTCGAGGGCAATGCGATTATCTGCGACCTGGCCAAGATGCCGCACCTGCTCATCGGCGGCACCACCGGCTCGGGCAAGTCGGTCGGCATCAACGCCATGATCATGTCGATGCTCATGCGCGCCACGCCCAGCCAAGTCCGCTTCATCATGATCGACCCGAAGCGCGTCGAGTTCGCGCCGTATGCCGATATTCCACATCTGTACGTTCCCGTCGTAACCGAGCCCAAGGAAGCCGCGAGCGCGCTTTCGTGGGGCGTTGCGGAGATGGAGCTGCGCCTGAAGACGTATTCGAAAGTCGGCGTGCGCAACATCGGCTCGTACAACGAGCTCGTCACATCAGGCAAGCTGAAAGGCATGATAGAAGACGGCTCCATCAAGCAAACCGACTTGCCGCAACAGCAGTACATCGACGAGCCGATGCCCTATATCGTCATCGTCATCGACGAGCTTGCGGACCTCATGATGAACGTCGGCAAAGAGGTCGAGTTCTCCATCAGCCGCATTGCGCAGCTTGCCCGAGCCGCCGGCATCCACCTCATCGTGGCGACGCAGCGCCCGTCTGCAAACGTGGTCACGGGCCTCATCAAGGCGAACATCACGAACCGCATCGCGTTCAACGTGGCCTCGAGCCTCGACAGCCGCGTCGTCCTCGACACGTCCGGCGCCGAAAGCCTCATCGGCAACGGCGATCTGCTGCTGTCCAAGCCCGAGTATCCGAAGCCCCTGCGCGTTCAGGGCTGCTACACGTCCGACGAGGAAATCGCCGCCGTCGTCGAAGCGGTGAAGGCCCAAGGCGAACCCGACTACCATTCCGAGATCCTGAAGACCAACCTCATCACCATCGGCGATTCCATGCCCGACGGATCGGGTGGGTCCGGCGGCTCGGACGACCCGCTCATTTGGGAGGCGGCCGAAATCGTCGTCGCGAGCGGCCTCGGCTCGACGTCCAACATACAGCGCAAGCTGAAAGTCGGGTACTCGCGAGCCGGCCGTATAATGGACATGCTCGAGGAAAAGGGCGTCGTGGGGCCCCCGAACGGAAGCAAGCCCCGCGATGTTCTCGTCGACGCCATGGAACTCGAAGCGCTCAAGGCCTTCGAGGAAGCCGACGAGTAAACCGTAAGGAGTAGACGTGACTCAGATGATGTCCGGCAAAGTGCTCCGCGAAACCCGCGAGCGCAAGGGATACGACCTCAACACGGTTGCACGCCGCCTTCGCATCAGGCCCGATATTCTCAGGTCAATCGAAGCCGGCGATTTCGCGAGCATGCCGCCGCGCGGATACACGCGCAACATGGTCAACGCTTACGCGCGCCTTCTCGGCCTGAATCCGACCGAGATCGTGAACATGTACCTCGACGAAGCCTACGCGGCCCAAGTCGAAAAGGCGAGGGGCCGCGAACCGGCGGGCGCGTTCTCGGTGGACACGAGCCGCCGGGCAGCCAGTCGGAGGGCCCGTGGCCTTCGCGATGTCACGGGCACCGGAAACAACCCGGCAGTCGACGAAGGGCAGGGCTCCATCAGGCAGGCCTACACCGACGGAGGCGCCCGCTACACGCGAGCTCTCTACGATGACCGCACGCCGTTTTCCCATGACGGCTATGGAATCACGCGCGAACGCGCCGAACGCCCGGGGAAATCCGAACGGGACTTCATGAGCCACCATTCAGGTTATTCCGCAACCGACTACGGCTCTGTCGGATCTCAGACGCCGTCGACCGTGCGGCCCGTGCACGTCGGTCAAACGCCGATGGAATACAGCGCGTCGCGCATGCCGTCCTTCCTTCAATCCAGGCTTGTCCTCGGAATTGCCGTTGTCGTGATCGTTGCGATAATCGCAATCGTTGCCTTTGTCGTGCTCGGAAACAGGAACGCGCCCGTGGAAGAGGACGTCACGAAGCTGCCTGTTTCGGGGATAAGCGATACGACCGGAACGGCAGACGACGACAGCGCAACAGGCCTCGTAGAAGTCGCGCCGTCGAGTTCCCGCGTCGTCCTGAGCGTCAAGCAGGGCGAAGAGTGCTACCTCGAAACGTATGGCGACAACAACACGACGACGCCGTACATGCTGACAGGACCTGCCCAGGAGAACATCGAGGTCACCACCGTTCTCACCATTGCCACGTGGACGCCCGAATACGTGAAGGTCACAGTCGATGGGGCCGAAGTCGAGCTCACCTCGAACGACGAGTACAACGGCATGTACACCTACACGGTCGACTTCCCCAAGATTCTCGAGAACTGGCGCGCTACCCACACGTCGAAGGAAGCGCAACGCTCAGCTGCGGTCGCGACAGCGGAAAGCAGCGCGAACCAAGCCGCCGCTCAGCCGGCGCAGCCAGTTGCCGAAGAGCAAGAGCAGCAATCCGATGAAGACGGGGAGTACGAAGAAGAAAGCTCCGAAGAGGAATAACATTGCATCTGTAAACGCGAACTACGCCGAAAGGGTCGTATATGGCTAAGGAATCGAGTTTCGACATCGTGTCGACCATCGACTTTCAGGAAGTCGACAATGCATTTCAGCAGGCGAAGAAAGAGCTGACGCAGCGTTACGACTTGAAGGACTCTGGCGCCCAGATCAGCTTCGACAAGGCGGGGAAGACGATGACCGTGAAGGCGCCGAGCGATTTCACCGCCGGCCAGGTGATCGACGTCATCTCATCGAAGCTCGTGAAGCGCAAGATCGACCTTGCCGCCGTCCATTGGGGCGATTCGGTTGCTTCGGCGGGGCAGTCCGTCACCAAGACGGCTTCGATCGTGGAAGGCATAGACCGCGACACGGCCGGTTCCATCAACAAGGACATCAAGGCGCTGAAGCTGAAGGTGAAAGTGCAAATCGAAGGCGACCACCTGCGCGTGAGCTCCGCTTCGCGCGACACGCTTCAGGACGTCATCGCGTTTCTGAAGGGCCAAGACTACGGCCAGCCCCTCCAGTACGTGAACTACCGGTAAGCCGCATGCCCAAGAACAAGTCCGCAATGGGAACCGTGTCCTTCGTCACCATGGGGTGCGCGAAGAACGAAGTCGATAGCGACCACATGGGCGATCGCCTCCTCAGGGCGGGATACGGGCTTGTTGACGATCCCGAATCGGCTGACGTGGTGATCGTCAACACGTGCTCGTTCATTCAAGCCGCAACCGAGGAGAGCATCGAGGCCATCCTGGACGTCGCGGGGTACCCTTCCATTGCGAGTGGGGCGGCTCACCTCGTCGTGGCCGGATGCATGCCGGCACGTTACGGAGACGACCTCGCGGCAGAGCTGCCCGAAGCGGGTGCGTTTGTTCCCTGCGCCGACGAGACGACGATCGTCGATGTCGTGGATGGCCTGCTCGGCGTAGAGCGCGTGCCCGGCTCCGACTTCGCGTTCGAGCTCGTGGGCGGAAGCGAGCGCGTCTCTTCATACGTCAAGATTTCCGACGGGTGCGATCGTTTTTGCGCATACTGCACGATTCCCCACATTCGCGGCCGGTACCACTCCTTCAGCCTCGAGGACATCACGGCCGAGATCGAGCGCGTCGCAGCGCAAGGGGCGCGCGAAATCGTGCTCATCGCGCAGGACACGGGCCGTTGGGGAACCGATTTCGAGCAGCCTTCGACGTTGGCTGAGCTCGTGGCGCATGTCGCCGAGGCGTATCCGCAGCTCTGGTTCCGCATCATGTACATACAACCCGAAGGTGTGACTGACGAGCTCATAGCGGCAGTGGCGTCCCATGACAACGTGTGCGACTATTTCGACATACCGTTCCAGCATGCCAACGAGGCCATCCTCAAGTCGATGAACCGCCGCGGGTCTGCTGAAACGCATCTGGAATTGCTGGACAAGATTAGGCAGGCCATTCCGGATGCGACGCTCAGGACGACCCTCATCGCCGGCTACCCCGGGGAAACGGACGAGGAATTCGAGCAGCTGAAAGACTTCGTCGAACAGGCCGACCTTGATTACATCGGCGTGTTCCCGTATTCTCGGGAAGAGGGCACGCGCGCATATGGCCTCGAAGGCCAGGTCGACGAAGACGAGAAGCTGGCCCGAGCGCAGGAGATAAGGGACCTTGCCGATGCGGTATGCGCACCGCGCATGGCTGCGCGCATAGGCCAAGAAGTCGACGTGCTCGTGTGCGGCGTCGAGGAAGACGGGCAGCTCTTCGGCCGTGCCATGTGCCAAGCTCCCGATGTCGACGGCGTGACGTATGTCGACGGCGGGAAGCCCGGCGATGTCGTGCGCGTCCGCTTGGAGGACTCGCTCATGTACGAGCTGGAAGGAACGGTGCTCTCATGAGCGCTGCAAACGGGGACAACGGGAATCAGACGATCTGGACGCCGTCGAACGTCATAACGATCGTGCGCATTTTGCTCGTACCCGTGTTCGTGGCGGCCCTGCTGGCCCCTTGGCCCGAATGGTTCGGCATGAACGCGGCATTCAGCAACGACTGGAAGTCGATCATCGCCGCCGGCATCTTCGTGCTCATATCGTGCACTGACTGGCTTGACGGGTACCTTGCGCGTTCCCGCAACGAGGTGACCGATTTCGGGAAGTTCATGGACCCTCTCGCCGACAAGATCCTCGTGGCCGCCGCCCTCATCGCGCTCGTCGAACTCGGGTCTTTGCCGACATGGGTCGTGCTCATCATCCTCGCCCGGGAATTCATCGTATCGGGCGTGCGCATGATGGCTGCGAGCAAGGGCGTCGTCATCGCCGCGAGCATGATCGGGAAATTCAAGACCGTATTCCAGATGATCGCGATCGTGCTGTTCACCATCAAGGGATCTCATATGGTCGGCGACATCGGAGAGGCGTTCAGCGACACGTTGTGGGTGTTCAGCTGGGTCGTCATGCTGATAGCGGTCATTCTGACGATCGCCTCGATGATCGACTACCTCGTGAAGGCGCGCGACATCATCGGCCTCGGAAACGGCGCGAACGTCGCAGCCATCCCGGATGAGGAGCGGTCGCTTGCCCTTAAACTGGTCGAAACCGCCCGGGAACGGCATGTGACGCTGGCGACCGCCGAGAGCCTCACAGGCGGTCTGATCGGCGCGTCCATTACAGAGGTGCCCGGCTCGTCAGACGTGTTCTTGGGCGGCGTCATGAGCTATGCGGAGGCCGTCAAGCAAGGCGTCCTGTCCGTTGCGCCCGAAACGCTTGAAAGCTTTGGCGTGGTGAGCGAAGAATGCGCGCTCGAGATGGCGGATGGCGCGCGAAGGCTCATCGGCGCCGACATCGCCGTGTCGGTGACGGGCATTGCAGGCCCCGGCGGGGAAGAGCCCGGGAAGCCCGTGGGCACGGTGTGGATGGGCGTTTCGACTCAGGATTCCACGAAAGCGCGCCTGTTCCATTTCGAGGGCGATAGGGACGACGTGCGCAAAAGCACCGTCGATGCGGCGCTTGAGGCGTTTCTGTCGGAAATCGGCTAGGTGCATGCCCCTTTGCGAGTGAATATCGTGACAAGTGTGCCGGAAATCATTAGCGCGCACGGGCGTTGACGCTGAACTCTTCGGATGATGCTGTGCCCATTTTGTCGCATAAGCCGCGACATCGCATTGGTAGCATGTCCCCATTGTTGAATTGAACTCTTGACCACAAACATCTGTTCGGTATAATGAGTTCGTCGTAACCATACGAGAGAAGGCAACATGAACGAAGAAAAACTGAAATCGCTCAAGCTCACGACAGACCAGATCGAAGGAAAGTTCGGCAAGGGCTCCATCATGAAATTCGGTGACGCCGGCGTCGACTTGAAGGTAGACGCCATCCCCACCGGAGCCCTCCCGCTCGACGCCGCGCTCGGCATCGGCGGCGTGCCGCGTGGTCGCATCATCGAAGTGTACGGTCCCGAATCCAGCGGCAAGACCACGCTTGCCCTGCAGATCCTCGCCGAAGCGCAGGCGCTCGGCGGAATCGTCGCGTTCATCGACGCGGAACACGCGCTCGATCCCGTTTACGCGGCCCGCCTCGGCGTCGACATCGACGAAGTGCTCATCTCGCAGCCCGACACCGGCGAGCAAGCGCTTGAAATCTGCGACATGCTCGTGCGATCCGGCGCAATCGATTGCATTGTCATCGACTCGGTGGCGGCGCTCGTCCCGCGCGCTGAAATCGAAGGCGAAATCGGCGATACGACGGTCGGCCTCCAGGCGCGCCTCATGTCGCAAGCCCTGCGCAAGCTCGCTGGCTCTCTTTCGAAATCGAACACGACCTGCATCTTCATCAACCAGCTCCGCGAGAAGATCGGCATCATGTTCGGCAATCCCGAAACCACCACGGGCGGCCGTGCGCTGAAGTTCTTCTCCAGCGTGCGCATCGACATTCGCCGAATCGACTCCATCAAGCTCAACGGGGAAGTGGTGGGCAACCGCGTTCGCGCCAAGGTCGTCAAGAACAAGGTCGCGCCTCCGTTCAGGCAGGCTGAATTCGACCTCATGTACGGTCAGGGCATTTCGAAAGAAGGCTGCGTCATCGACATGGCCGTCGAAGCGGGCGTTGCCAAGAAGAGCGGCGCCTGGTACACCTACGGGGAAGAACGCCTCGGTCAGGGCCGCGAAGCCGCCAAGCAGACGCTTCACGACAACCCCGACCTGCTTCGCGAGCTCGAAACGAAAGTGCGCGAGCACTTCGATATCCCCATCATCTCCCGCTCCGCCGAAGAAGCCGACGCCATCACGCCCGCGGAAAAGCCCACGAAGAAGCGCTAACGCCCTCAATGGCAAGAAGCGATCTCATAGCGCAACTCAAAGCCGACATTCGCTCGCTCGAATGCGACGATGGCAACCTGGGAAGCGCAAGAAAGAAAGCGTCGCGTCCCGATCGTCCCGCTTCTGAGGACATGAAGGAACGCGACGCCTTCAAGAAGATCATCGCGCTCGTGAACGTCAGCGACCGTTCCGAGAAGGCAATCCGAGAGCGTCTTTCACGCGACGAATTCACGGAAGGGGAAATCGAAGAGGCCGTCATTCGCGCCAAGGAATGCGGGTTCATCGACGATGTCCGCTTTGGCGAAGTGCTTGTGCGCAGCCGCATCTCCCAGGGGAAAGGAAGCGTGCTCATAGCCCGCGAGCTTTCCGATAACGGAATCGACCCCTACGAGGTTCCCGGTTGGCCTGATGAGTTCCCCCTCGAGTTCGACGACGAGCTTTCGCGTGCGCTCGGCATTCTCGGCAGCAAGCCGCCCCGCTCGAAAAACAAGCGCGAAGGCGCCTATCGGAAGCTCGTTCAAAGAGGCTACCCGAGCGCAGTCGCTTCGTCAGCAGCCAGGATCTGGGAAGAGGGAACTCGCGTATAGCCAGCGCGTTACGCGCCGCTTACGTTCCCGCACTTTTTATGTCGATAGGCGCCATTTCATGTTCTTGCATCCTATCTGCGCTTATTATTGACTTCGTATGAGAATACGAACCCGCTAGGGTGTTTATATAACCAGTTGAATATCGACACCGAAACGAGATCCTGTTCTCATGCCCCGCGCATGTGTGCGTCGGGCATTATCTGTACGCACTAAGAAAGGAGCAGCGATGATCACCAGCGTAATCGTCGGAATCGTAGCAATCATCATCGGCGTTCTCCTTGGCTTCGTGATCGCACGTTACCTTGCTAACGCATCTGCAAAGAAGAAGACCGAGGAAGCAGAATCCATCCTTGCTGACGCACGCCGTCAAGCTGAAACCATCAAGCGCGAAGCGGAGGTCGGAGCCAAGGACGAGGCGTACAAGATGCGCGCCGAAATCGAATCTGAACGCAAGGAGCGCCAGCGCGAAGTCCGCGAAGCGGAGCATCGTGTCCAGCAGCGCGAGGAATCGCTCGATCGTCGCACCGACTCCCTCGACAAACGCGAGCATCAGATCTCGTCACTGCAGGGGCAAGTCGAGAAGCGCCAGCGCGAACTCGACGATGCCGAAGATGAAATCAACCGCAGGCTCGAGAGCGTGGCCGGCATGTCTCCCGAGGAAGCCAAGGAAGAGCTCCTGAACAACCTGAAGGACGACGTCGCACACGAGAGCGCGGCTATCATCCGCGATTCGGAGGCTCGCACGAAGGCCGAAGCCGACAAGACGGCCCGTTCGATTCTCAGCCAGGCGATGCAGCGCATCGCATCCGAATTCACGGTCGAGAACACTGTTTCCACTATCCAGATTCCCTCGGACGACCTGAAAGGCCGCATCATCGGGCGCGAGGGCAGGAACATCCGCTCGTTCGAGCAGATCACCGGAACGAACCTCATCATCGACGACACGCCCGAATGCGTCACCATCTCCTGCTTCGACCCCGTGCGTCGCGAAATCGGCCGTGTGACGATGGAGAACCTCATCTCCGACGGCCGAATCCATCCTGCGCGCATCGAAGAGATGTTCGCCAAAGCGGAGAAGCTCGTGAACCAACGCGTGCTCGAAGCTGGCGAGCAGGCGGCATTCGACACGGGTATCCACGACATGGACCCCGAACTCGTCAAAACGCTCGGACGTTTGCGTTACCGCACATCGTACGGGCAAAACGTCCTGAACCACTCGCTCGAGGTCGCCTACCTCTGCGGCGTCATGGCAAGCGAGCTCGGCCTCGACCCGGTTCCCGCGAAACGCGCCGGATTGCTCCACGACATCGGCAAGGCCATCGACCGCGAGGTCGAAGGCAACCATGCCGTCATCGGCGCCGACCTTGCCCGTCGCTTCGGCGAGAACGACGCCATCGTCCACGCCATCGAGGCGCACCATAACGACGTCGAGCCCAACAGTGTCCTCGACGTGCTCGTGCAGGCCGCCGATGCCGTTTCCGCAGCGCGTCCCGGCGCGCGCAAGGAAACGCTGGACGCCTACATCAAGCGCCTCGAGAAGCTCGAGGAAATCGCCATGTCCTACGAGGGTGTCGAGCGCACCTACGCCATCCAGGCTGGCCGCGAGGTACGCGTCATGGTCGAACCCGAGAAGGTCGACGAAGCGCGAACGGTCGTGTTGGCGCACGACATCGCGCGCCGCATTGAAAACGAGCTTCAGTACCCCGGCCAAGTGAAGGTCGTCGTCATCAGGGAAAGCCGCGCCATCGGCATTGCGAAGTAAGCCCATGGATCAGACGCTCACGGGCTTTGTGGCATCTGTCAACGGCGAAAGCCACCTCCGAGTCGAACACGACTTCGGTGGTGGCTTCGTTCGTCTCAGGACGTCTGAAGCCGAACGAAGGCAAGCGGCCCAGGACATCCGAAACTCCGAGAGCATCGTGCTCGAGCTCCTTCGAAACTCGCGCGATGCCCACGCAAGCCGCATCTACGTCGCCATGTCGAGGGAAGGAGACAAGCGCCAGCTGGTCGTCGTCGACAACGGAGACGGCATTCCCAAAGACATGCATGACCATGTGTTCGAGCCCCGCGTCACCTCGAAGCTCGACACGAGCCATATGGACGCTTGGGGCATGCACGGGCGCGGCATGGCGCTCTATTCCATTCGCGTCAACGCGCAAGACGCTCGTGTTGCCGATTCGGCCCCTTCGCTGGGGTGCTCCATACGCGTGGAGACGAACGTGAAAGACCTTCCGGAGCGGAAGGACCAATCGAGCTTCCCGACATTCGAATTGGCGGAATCGGGAAGCGTGAACGTCCGCGGGCCGAAGAACATCCTGAGGACGACATGCGAATTCGCCATAGAATCGCGCGATTCGTGCGCGGTGTACATCGGCTCACCCGTGGAAATCGCAGCATCCCTTTACGCGTACGGGCTATCCGCGCTCTCGGCCATCGACAGGGCGTTCTGCAAAGACGCGTTCCAACTTCCGCTGGTGAAACGGCTCGCCGCCACGGCAGATCCCGAGTCCTTCTCCGAGGTGGCATCGGCCATGGGGCTCGACGTTTCGCCGAGGAGCGCCCGTAGGATCATCGACGGGGAACTAGACGGGCTCGAGCCGATCCTGGAACGGGTGTCGATCGTCCGACACGGGCAAAACCAGCCCAGGCGAAACGGCAAGGCGCCGCGCATGGAAGACGCGCGCTCGTTCAAGCTGGCGAAAGAAGACGCTGCGCATCTTGCCGCAACCGTTTCAGAAGCCTTCTCGGATATCGCGCAACGATACTACCTGGAAGAGGGCGTCGAGCCGTCCATCAGAAGCTCGAAGCACCGCATCCTCATATCGATTCCCATCGTCAAGCGTCCGTGAACCCAAAATATGCCGCTCTGACCTGCTTTGGGCGGAATATCTGCCCGTTGAAATGCTGGCTCGTTGCGGCTAGAATAAACGAATCGTAAACGTAATAGCATATCGAACGAACCATTTTCGCTCTCGAAACGCTAACACGCAAAAGGAATGGTATGCAGACTAGCGAACAGCACTCTGGCGTCAACTGCCTGAAGGTCTCCTCGAAATCATCTCCGGCTTCCGTTGCTGGTGCCATTGCGGGCATGGTGAAGGACGGCGTGCCAGTGGAAATGCAGGCCGTCGGCGCAGGTGCCGTTAATCAGGCCATCAAGGCCATTGCGATCTCGCGCGGCTTCCTGTCCCCTGTAGGCATAGAAATCGCCTGCATTCCATCGTTTGCAGACATCATCATCGATGGCGAATACCGCACGGCGATCCATTTCGCCATCAAGGCGCAATACCTCCGCGGTGCCGCCGACTACGACGTCGACGGCTTCAACACGACGCTGCTCGATTAAGGCCGTCAATGTCTAACCTGTCATCGGGCGCTTTTTGGGACCTCACGTTCCACGTGCAGACGTTTGGCTGCCAGATGAACAAGCACGATTCCGAACGCGTCACCGGCATGCTCGAAGCGCTGGGGGCGCTTTGCGTCGACACCGTCGAAGAAGCGGACATCGTCGTGTTCATGACATGCTGCGTGCGCGAGGCGGCGGACGTGCGCCTCATGGGCCAGGTTTCGAGCATGAAGAACGTTCCGCTCCGCGATGCGAGCCCCTTGAGCAAGCGCATGGTCGCCATCGGCGGATGCATCGGCCAGCGCGATGGGGGAAAGCTCCTCGACGAGCTCCCTCATGTCGACGTCGTGTTCGGAACCAACAACCTCGCATCGCTCCCAAGCTTGCTCGAATCCGTGCTCGACGGAGGATCGCGCACGTCGGAAACCGTCGAGGAATCTGAAGCGTTCCCAACCGAGCTTCCCACGACGCGCGAGCATTCCTGGGCCGCATGGCTTCCCATCACGATCGGGTGCAACAACTTCTGCACGTACTGCATCGTGCCGTATGTCCGGGGACGGGAGAAATCGCGCCCGTTCGAGGACATCGTCCGCGAAGCAGAAGGGTACGTGGCCTCGGGAGTCAAGGAGATCACGCTCCTCGGGCAAAACGTGAATTCCTATGGCCGCGACTTGTACGGGAGCCCCCGTTTCGCCGACATCCTTCAGGCTGTGGCAGATACGGGAATCGAGCGGTTGAGGTTCGCCACAAGCCACCCCAAAGACCTCACAGACGAGGTCATTTCAAAATTCGGGAACGTTGAGAACCTCATGCCCGCCTTGCACTTGCCCGCGCAGCATGGGTCTAACGGCATTTTGAAGGCGATGCACCGCTCCTATACCGTCGAGCATTATCGGAAACTAGTCGCGAAGCTCCGCGATGCTTGTCCGGGCATCTCGATGTCCACGGATATCATCGTCGGCTTCCCAGGCGAGACGGAAGAGGACTTCCAGGCAACGTACAAGCTCGTCGAGGACATCGGGTATTCGCAGGTCTTCACGTTCATTTACTCTAAACGGGAGGGCACGCCCGCCGCGAAGCTTTCAGACGATACGCCCCGCGAGGTCATACAAGACCGATTCGACAGGCTGCGCGTGGCGGTTGAGAAGGGCGCATACGATTTCAACCAAGCGCAGGCGGGGAAAACCGTTCCCGTGCTTTTCGAGGGCGCCTCGAAGAAAGACGCGCGCATCGTCACGGGTCGCAGCCCCGAGAACATCACGGTGAACGTGCCCCTGCCTGACGGCGTGAGCGCCGAATCCCTGACAGGCTCGATTGCCAACGTCCGCGTCGACGAGGCGAAAACCTGGTACCTTCGCGGCACGCTCGCATAGCGCACATGGAACCTCAGCCTCGAAACAGCGTCATATGCGTCGTCGGGCCGACGGCTTCGGGGAAATCATCGCTTGCCATAAAGCTCGCCCAGTCGCTCGAAGGCGAAATCGTGAGCGCAGATTCCATGCAGGTGTACCGGGGCATGGATATCGGCACGGGCAAAGTGCCTCCCGACCAACGCGTCGTGGCGCATTTCGGGCTCGACCTCGTCGACCCCGGAGAGCCGTACTCGGCTGCGCTGTTCCAATCGTACGCACGCGAGTGCTTCGCAGACATCCAGTCACGGGGCAAACGGCCGCTTCTTTGCGGCGGGACGGGTTTTTACGTTCGAGCCGCCATCGACGACTACGATTTTGCCGAAGGCGAGCAGGTCGGCAACCCGACACGGGAACGCTACATGAAGATAGCCGACGAACGCGGCGCCCACGAGCTGTGGAAGCTCCTCGAAGAGGCCGATCCCGACAGCGCGGCAGTCATTTCCGAAAACGACGTGAAGCGCGTCGTGAGGGCGTTCGAGATGCTCGAAGCGGGGGAGAGCTACGCGAAGCGCAAGGAGACGCTCGCGGATATACCGCAGCGCGTCCCAGCGATGCTCATCGGCCTCTCAGTGGACGCGGACGTGCTGAAAGCGCGGATCGACGCCCGCGTCGACGAAATGGTCGAATCGGGATTAGTCGAAGAGGTGAAGCTGCTGCTCGATGAGGGCTTCAGGGAGGGCATCACGGCTCCGCAGGCCATCGGGTACAAGGAAATCGTCGCCGCATTGGACGGCGAGATTTCGCTAGACGAGGCAATCGGGCAAATCAAGCTCGCAACGAGGCGGTATGCGAAGCGCCAGCGTACGTGGTTCAGGAAAGACCCCCGCATTCGCTGGATAAACGCCGACGCGTTAAATCTGGATTACATGCTCGAAGAGGCGCTTGGCATCGTTGCTACAATCGACGGCAACCGAGAAGGAGAGCCGCCATGCCCACCGCCTATGATTTCGTAAAGCTTCACGGAGCCGGCAACGACTTCGTGTTCATCGAGGATCTGGAAAACCGAATTGACCTCTCGTCCTCCGAAGTCGCCCGGATATGCGATAGGCATTTCGGCATCGGAGCCGACGGCGTCATATTCGTGAGGCCCCCTCGAAACGAAGGCAACTCCGGTTTCATGGATTACCGCAACGCCGATGGGAGCATTGCGCAAATGTGCGGCAACGGCGTGCGCTGCTTTGCGAAGTACCTCGTCGATTACGGCATCGTCGAGAAGAACACGCCGCTTCTCAACGTCGAGACGCGAGCGGGCGTCAAAACCATCAGCTACACAGCCGACGACGATGGGAAGCTGCTCACGGCGACGGTCGACATGGGCGCGCCGATCCTAAGCCCCCGCCTCGTGCCGACGAAGCTCGCGTTCAACGCGCTGACCGACCTTGGGGAGGCGTTCGTGAAGGACGCTTCGATCGAATCGCCTCATGGCGCCTTCGACTTCACATGCGTGTCGATGGGCAACCCCCATGCCGTCACGTTCGTGGACGATTGCGAGGCAATCGACATCGACCATGTAGGAGCGTACTTCGAAAGCTGCGATGCGTTCCCCGAAAAGGCGAACATCGAATTCGCCGCCGTCAAGCAAGATGGCATTCACATGCGCGTGTACGAGCGGGGCTGCGGCGAGACGCTCGCATGCGGAACCGGCGCATGCGCAACGGGCGTCGCCGCCTACCTGACAGGCAGGGCAGGGGCTGAAAACGACCTCGTCCTGCGCGGCGGCACGCTTCATATCGCCTACACCCCAGGCGGAAGCGTCCTCATGACCGGCCCCGCAGAAGAATCGTTCAAGGGAACATTTGCCTTGTAAACGTCTATCATTAAGGCATGCAGGAAATCGTTGAGGTCAAAGAACGGGCAATACTCGTTGGAATCGACTGGCCGGGGTCGCCATGGCCAGTCGAGTCGTCGTTAGAGGAGCTCGCCCGGCTCATCGACACCGTCGGCGCCGAGACGATCGCCATGACAACCCAACGGCTCGACGCGCCTAACCCCCGTACGTTCGTCGGCTCTGGCAAGGCCGCAGAAATCGCCGACATGTGCAGAGCGCACGCCGCTGACCTTGTCGTGTTCGACGACGAGCTGACGCCTTCCCAGCAGGCAAACCTCGAGAAGATCGTCGATAGAGACGTGAAGGTCATCGACCGCACGGCGCTCATCCTCGATATCTTCGCCCTTCACGCCACGACGAAAGAAGGGCGCCTTCAGGTGCGGTTGGCGCAAAACGAGTACCTGTATCCGCGGCTCCGCGGCATGTGGGCGCATCTTGCCTCCAATCGCATGGGCGGCGGCGTCGGCTCGCGCTTCGGAGAAGGCGAAAGCCAGCTCGAAGTCGACAGGCGCATGGTCAGGAAGCGCATATCGTCGATTAAACGCGAGCTCGCCCGGCTCGACGAGATACGCTCCGTTCAACGTGAGGGACGCTATAAGAGCGGTACCTTCAAAATAGCCCTGGCAGGTTACACGAATGCGGGCAAATCGAGCCTCATCAACCGGCTGACGGATGCCGACGTGCTCAGCTACGACAAGCTGTTCGCAACGCTCGACCCGACCACTCGCAAGCTCAGGCTGCCCGAAGGTCGCGAGGTCACCGTCACTGACACCATCGGCTTCATCAGGAAGCTGCCGACCACGTTGGTGGAGTCCTTCAAGTCGACGCTCGACGAGATAAACGGCGCCGACCTCATCTTACACGTCGTGGACGGGTCATCGGACGAGCTGGCCTATCAGATGGAAACCGTCGAAGAGGTGCTTCACCAGATAGGGGCAGAGAAGATCGAGCGCCTTACCGTCTTCAACAAGAAGGACTTGCTTGAATCGGCTGATGCCGAGCGCCGATTATCGGAAACGCATCCGGACGCCATTTTGGTGTCGGCGCAAACCGGGGAGGGAATCGACGAACTGATCGAGCGCATCGCCAAAGTCGCCGCCTCGCGCGATGACCTGCTGAGCGTGGTGGTTCCGTACGTGCGCGGCGACCTCGTCGCGATGGCGCACAAACGCTGCCATATCATCAACGAGGCCCATGAAGAGGACGGCACGCACATGATGCTGTACGCGCCGCCCGATTGTGCTCATATGTTTGCCGACTACATGTCATCCTGAGGGTGAAACCCGAAGGATCTCCTCCAATTGAGACGGGGGAGATCCTTCGACTACGCGCTTCGCGCTCCGCTCAGGATGACAGAGGCAAATGCCTCTGTCAGATTCTGCGGAACACGGCGACGACCTTGCCTGCGATAGTGCAGTCGGTCGTGATGATGGGGCTCATCGAAGAGTTTTCCGGTTGCAGGCGAATGTGGTCGCGTTCCCTGTAGAAGCGCTTCACCGTGGCGCCGTCTTCTATGATGGCGACGACGATGTCGCCGTTGTTCGCCACGGGCTGTTCCTTGACGACCACGTAGTCGCCGTCGTTGATGCCCGCTTCGATCATGGATTCCCCGCGCACCGACAGCATGAACGAAGGCGCATCGCCGACGATGTCGGTTGGAAGCGAGATGGTGTCGGTGATGTTTTCCTCGGCGAGGATGGGCTCGCCCGCAGCCACGTTGCCGACGAGGGGCACATCGACGATCTTGCTGAAGCTGGGGCGAATGACGTTCGAGGGCGTTTCCTCGGCATGCGATGGCAACGAGATGGAACGTGACTTCAGCGGGTCGCGGACGATATAGCCCTTCTGCTCGAGCGTTTTCAGGTGCACGTGAACGGTGGAGGGCGAAGAGAGGCCCAGATCTGCGCAGATTTCACGCACGGTGGGACCGTAGCCCTTCTCGCGTATGCTCTTCTCGATGCTGTCCATCACTGCTTGCTGGCGTTTCGTCAACTTATCAGCCATGTCTCATCCTTTCAGAACAAATGTTTGATTTTTCGTTGACAAGAACTTTTGTTCGGCTTATTATACACACGAACAAAGGTTCTGTGCAAGTGCAGGAGGAAAAATGGGCAAGAGAAATTTCAATGCGTACACGAACGGCACCGCCGCGTTGAAGATGCCCCGATGGGCCGAAACTCCCGAAGATGCGAAGATCATCATGTTCCCGACGCGGAACAATGCACCCGCCACCAACACTGCCCGCACGCACGCGCAGGAAAGGCCAGCCGCAGAACACAAGCGGCCCACGGTAAAACGCATCCTCGAATCCAGCGAGATGTACTGCAGCCTGAAGCTCGAAAGCATGCTCGGGTGCCCGTACAACCTGTTTACCAAGCAGGGAATTGCCATCCTGTCCGCTTGCTCTGGGGCCATCGCGGTCATTTCCCTCGCCCTCGGAGCATGAATCAATATATTGTATTTGTAGATTAATTCCCTCATATACGTGGTATTCTATGGGCAACGTAGTTTAAACGAAGGAGTATGCACCATGCGTTGCCCATCTTGTGGTTTCCCCGAATCAAAAGTCGTAGACTCGCGCCCGTCCGACGATGGCGCAACGATTCGTCGCCGCCGCGAATGCCTCGATTGCAAGCATCGCTTCACGACCTACGAGCGTTTGGGCGACAGCCCCCTGCTCGTCACCAAGTCCGATGGCTCATCCGAAACCTACGACCGCAACAAGCTGCTGCGCAGCGTCACGCTCGCCTGCGCTAAGCGCCCGATTTCCCCCGACCAGATCACCGGCCTCATCGACGACATCGAATCCGAGCTGCGCGCGGCGCCCCGCAACGAGATCACGTCGAAGAACCTCGGCACGAAGGTGCTCGAGCGCCTGGAATCGCTCGATGACGTCGCATACGTCCGCTTCGCCAGCGTGTACAAGGACTTCAAGAACATCGAGGAGTTCGCCGCCGCCCTCGAGGAGCTCCGATAGCATGGCCGACCAGGTAACGCTTCCCATCAAGCGGCTCGACGCCACGCTCGACATGCCCGCCTACGCATATCCGGGCGATGCCGGGCTCGACCTTCGCGCTGCGGAGTCGGCTGTTCTCAAGCCGTTTGAGCGCAAGCTCGTTTCCTGCGGTATCTCCATCGCCATCCCGCGCGGCTATGCGGGCTTCGTGTTGCCACGCAGCGGCTTGGCGGCGAAGCACGGCATCTCCATCGTCAACGCGCCCGGCCTCATCGACAGCGATTACCGCGGTGAAATCAAAGCAATCCTCGTCAACCTCGACCCGGAAAACGATTTCGCAATCGAGCACGGCGACCGCATCGCCCAGCTGGTCATCATGGCGGTTCCCACCGTCACGCTCGAAGAGTCAGACGAGCTCTCCGAGACGCAGCGGGGCGCAGGCGGCTTCGGCAGCAGCGGCGTCAGCGCTTAAATGGGCGACAGTGAAAACAGGCCCGAGCCTCCTGCTCGTTGGAACCCCGAAAACCCCGGGGAACCCGGCCAAACCGAGCCATCTAATGAAAACCAGGCGCCCAACCGCCAGGGTGCGTCACATGCGGCTTATGCCGTCATCGGCAGGGTTGCATTCGACCTGAGCGCAGACGAGCAGAAGGTGTTCCAAAGCGCCCGTAACTACATCACGGCATCTCAGGTCACCGCGGTCTTCTCGCTGTTCTTCGGGGGTGTCCTCCTCAGCTCTATCGCCGTCGCGCTTGGTTGCGTCGCATACGCTAAGCTCAATCAGCTTGCGGTAAACCGGGGCGGCGACCCAGAACTGCAGCACGTCATCAGGCGCTCGGGCGCAATCGTCATAGCCATCGCCGCTTTCGCCCTTGTCCTGAACATCATCGCCCTTGTATTCTTGTATCCTGCAGTTATGGAAACCCTTCAGGGAACCGACCTCGGGGCTTTGACGGGTTCAGCGCCTTCGACAAACTCTCCGGGCTCATCGACGTGGGGTTAACGCCTTAAGCGGAACGACTTGCCCATAGGGAAGGGAATTGCCATGGGTATTCTCAAATGCTCTGATACGTATCGCTCGTTTTCCGGCACGTGCACGGAATGCGGCCATTGCAAAGGCGCCTGCACGTCTCTCGTCGCAGCTGACATGACGCTTGGCGATATCGCGAAAGCCATGCTCGAGGTCGAGCGCGGTGCGGAATCGGAAGACGACGTGCGCCTGAACATCGCAATGAACCCGCAACTCGTGCAAGCGGTGCGCGGTTGCTTTTTCTGCACGTCTTGCAAGAACACGTGCTTCGCCCACAACGACGTGTGCGACCTCATCTACCACGCACGCGTCGACTTCCAGAGCCTCGGGCTCATTGAACGCGAAGCCTGGTCGAGCGTTCTCGTCGACGAGGAATGGGACATCTTCAAGGCGTATCGCGCCATCCACGGAATCGGCTACGTCGACCTCACGCGCCATATCGCCAACGAACACCACGAGGCCTCGGCCGATTGCGATGTCGCCTTCATGCCGGGGTGCTCGCTCGCCGCATACGGGCCCGAGCTCACGCGCGAAATCTTCGACACGATCGACGGCATGTGCGAGAAGGCGACCATGCTCGACAGTTGCTGCGGGTCGTCCCTGAAGAGCGCCGGCTTCTTCGACCGTGCCGAGAACCTCTGCCAGCGCAACATCGACGAGCTCGTGCAATCGGGCGTGAGGCAGCTCGTGTGCGTGTGTCCCGGTTGCGCCAACGACATGGCGAAGGCCCTGTCGGTTCGCGGTGCCGACATCGAGGTCGTCTCCCTTGCGGCGTTCCTTTCCGATCACGGGTTCAAATCGAAACGCCCAGCTCCCGAGGGGGACCTGTACCTTTCGAAATCATGCCAAGACCGCGATGGCACGTACCTGCGGCAAACGTGCGACGTGCTCGGAATCGACCCGGCGACGCCTTCCATATTCCACGGGTGCTGCGGCGCGGGCGGCGCGGTGAGCGCCTTCCAGCCCGACCGGCAGGCACAGCAGGCCGACAGCAAGATGTCGTTCGCGCCCGACGGTTCCACCGTCATCACGATGTGCCCCACCTGCACGTACACCTATGCGTACCGCCTCATGAGCGCTCCGCGCGACATCCAGAACAAGCATTACACCGAGCTCATGTTCGAAAGCCAGTTCGATTGGAGCCTCGTCTTCTACCAGCTCGGAAGCATGTGGTCGGGAGAGTACGGAGCTTGGCTTGCAAGCGTGTTCGCATAGCGGACCGAATCAACGGCAATAACGCGGCTTTGCGGCTTGGGGGATAGACATGGCAGAACAATCGAATTCGAAGACGGTTGCGATCATCGGCTTCGGCACGGCGGGCATGAATGCGGCAATCTCGTTGCGCAACGCCGGATACGACGGCCGCGTGCTCGTGTTTTCCAACATCGACACGTTGCCATACAGCCCCATTCTCACGTCGTATTACGCGTGGGGCGACAAGACGTACGAAGAGTGCTTCCCGTGGAGCGCCGAAGAGGTCGCCGACCTGAACCTCGACATACGCTACGGCGAGCCGGTTGAAGCGCTCGACACCGCCGCTCATGCCATTGCGACCGCCAAAGGAACGTATGCGTACGACAAGTGCGTCATCGCCACAGGCGCAACGCCCATGTGCTGGGGGTTCCCCGAAGTCGAAGGCGACGTAGACTACCGCCCGCTCGTCCTGCGTTCGATGGCCGATGCGCAGCGCCTGAAAGGCGCCCTCGAGCGTCCGGGCGTTAAACGCGTCCTGGTCAGCGGCGCGTCGATGGTGGCCCTTAAAACGCTCGAGGCATGCTTGAACCACGGACTCGAATGCACGCTCGTGGGAATAAACCCCCATGTGCTCGATTTCAACGCGCTCCCACAGGCCGCCATCCGCTTCGAGATGGGCTTGCGGGAAAAGGGCGTCGAACTCAGGTTGGGCCAGAGCATTCAAGCCGTGAAGCGCGTCGGCGACAAGCTCGAGGTCACGTTCTCGTCAGGCGACACCGACGTGTTCGACGAGATCTCGGTTGCGCACGGCATGAAATCAAACCTCGACTTCGTTGCCGAGGGGGCCTTGGAAACCGATCGCGCCCTCGTCGTCGACGAATTCATGCGCACAAGCGACCCGGACGTGTATGCGGCGGGCGATGTCGCGCAGGCAACCGAGCTGATATCGGGCGAGAAGCGCATCGTGGGAATCTGGAAGAACGCCGCGCTGCAAGGAGCGACTGCGGGTGCCGCCATCGCAGCCGAGCTCGCCGGCGACAATCCCGATGAAGCATGCGCGTTCAAGGGCTCGATTCCGACGAACACCATCGCCGTGAACGGCACGTTGTTCATTTCCGCCGGCACCATGGACGTCACGCCCGAGCGGACCGTGGAAGTGCGCGAGACGGACGACATGACGGTCGTGTACATCTTCGAGCATCGCGAGGGAAAGCAGCGTCGCCTCGTCGGCTTCAACCTCGTATGCGACGAGGACGAACCGGGCAGCGTCGCATACGACACCGGAGCCATGCTGACGCTGAGAATCGAAGCCGGCTGCCGCTAAAGGTTTTCGCGCACCCATTCGATGTTCGACATCACCGTCGCGATGAGCTCGTCTGTCGAGTCGAACTTGATCATGGGCCTGAGGTATTCGACGAACTGAAGGACGATGTCCTGGCCGACGAGGTCTCCCGCAAAATCGAGGATGTGGGCTTCCACATTCGCCGTCGAGGAAGATTCGAAGGTGGGGGAGACGCCGACCGAGACGGCTGCTTTGTACGTTTCGCTTCCGACGAGCGCATACGCCGCGTACACGCCTTCACCGAGCACCCTGTCATGCGGCTTCACGACGAGGTTCGCGGTCGCAAACCCGAAGTCAGCCCCTTCGCCGCGGCCTTTTCGCACGGTCTCCCGAAGGGAGTAAGGGCGCCCCAGCAACCTCGCCGCTTCTCGTACGTTGCCTTCCAAGAGCAGCATCCTGATGCGCGTGGCGGTAATGGGCCTTCCGTCGGCGCTTACGAGATGATGCGCGTGGATGGCGCAGCCGACGTGCCCGCCCCATTCCCGCAAGGTTTCAACGGTGCCCGCAGCCTTCGCGCCGAACCGGAAATCCTCGCCGACATGCACATGCGCCGGCACGCCAGCGGGAAAGGCGGTTTCGAGGAAGCCCTCGGGATCGAGCGTGAACAGTTCTTCCGTGAATGGAAACGCCACGACGTCATCGACGCCTGACGCTTCGAGCGCAGCGAGCCTGTCGGCGTTTCGCATGAGCTTCTTCAGCCGATCGGGGTGAAAGACTTCGTCAGGGTCGATGTCGAACGTCATGGCAATGCAGCGCCCCGCGGCAGGCCGCGTCTCGATGGCGCATCGCAAAAGGTATTGGTGGCCGGTATGCAAGCCATCGAAGACGCCGAATGCGCATGAAGCGCCGTCGAATAGCCCGTAATCGAAGGAATTGTCAATCAAGTAGAGCGCCATCGTGCATCTTTCGTATAACCACTGTTTACAGGAGCGCATTATAATGCACGGGAACAACTACGACTAACGGAGTTAACAATGGAACGTGAATTCAAGCTGGATGAGGAGCTGGCCGACAAATTCGACATCCTCTGCGAAACGCTGGGCGCCCACGGGCGCTTGGCCGTGGCGTTTTCCGGCGGAGTGGACTCGACGCTGCTGCTGAAGGTGGCCCATGACGTGCTGGGAGACGATGTCGTCGCCGTTACAGGCTGCAGCCCCTCCATTCCCACGCGCGAAGTCGAAGAAACGCGCCGGTTCTGCCGCGACGAGGGCGTACGGCACCTTCTCGTGGAAACCCACGAGTTCGATATCGAAGGGTTCGACCACAACCCCGTCGACCGCTGCTATCACTGCAAGCGCGAGCTGTTCAACTGCATACGGCGCGAGGCGGCGGCCCACGACATCTGGACCATCGCCGAGGGTTCAAACCTCGACGACGAAGGCGATTACCGCCCCGGTTTCAAGGCCATAGCCGAAATGGACATCGTAAGCCCGTTGCGCGCGGCCGGCCTCACGAAAGCCGACGTTCGAAACCTGGCGCGTTTCCTCGGCCTTTCCGTCTGGGACAAGCCTGCCTTTGCCTGCCTGAACACGCGCTTCGCCTATGGGGACCTCATCACGAGCGAACGGCTCATGATGGTCGACCAAGCCGAAGACGTCATTCGCGACGCGGGGTTTTCGCAAGTGCGGGTTCGCATGCAGGGTGAAACCGCGCGCATCGAAGTGCCTTCATCGGATATCGAGCGGCTCGCCAGCGAAAGCCTCAGGACGGACATCGCCGACAAGCTGAAAGAAATAGGCTTCGCGTACGTTTCGCTCGACCTTCAGGGATACCGCACGGGGAGTATGAACGAGACGCTGTAACCTCATTGCGCAAGGTTTACAATGGTGCCATTCCGAAAGAAAGGCACCGCCATGCTCGTACTCGTCGTGAACGCAGGCTCTTCCAGCCTCAAATCCCAGCTCATCGAAACCGAAGGCAAGGTTTGCCGCATGAAATGCCTGGCCGAGAAGGTCGGAACGGACGAGGCGTACATGAACGTCTCGTTCGCACCCGATTTCCAGAAGGTCACGTACAACGCTGCCGGGCTTTCAGTTGCCCAGTGCCTCGCCAAGCTGCTCGACGTCATGGCCGACGATCCCGAATCGCCCATCAGCGGCCTCGGGCAGATCGACGCCATCGGCAACCGCATCGTGGCCGGCGGCGAATACTTCACGAAGGCGGCGCTCATCGACGACGAAGCGCGCGAGAACCTGGCGAAGTGCGAAGAGCTCGCGCCGCTGCACAACCCGGCGGCGGATGCCTGCATCGACATGATGCGAAAGCTCATGCCCGATACTCCCCAGGTTGCCGTGTTCGACACCGCGTTCCACACCACCATGCCGCCGAAGGCCTACATGTACCCGCTGCCGTGGAGCTACTACGAGCAATACCATATCCGCCGGTACGGCGCCCATGGAACCTCGCATCGCTACGCAGCCCAGCAGGCCGCCAACCTTTTGGGCAGGCCGCTGCGCGACCTCGGCCTCATCACGTGCCATCTCGGCAACGGCGGCTCCATCACGGCCGTCAACCACGGCAAGTCAATCGACACCACGATGGGTTTCACGCCGCTCGAGGGCCTCATGATGGGAACGCGCTCGGGCAGCATCGACCCCGCTATCGTCACGTACATCATGCGCCGCGAAGGCAAGACCTTCGACGACATGGACGAGATCCTGAACAAGGAGTCGGGCATCGCCGGCATCTCGGGCGTCGGCGGCGACATGCGCGACGTGCTGGAGGCCGCCGACGCCGGGAACGAGCGCGCGGCTCTGGCCATCGACATGTACGTGTACAAGATCCAGAAGGCCATCGGGGGATACTACGCGGCCATGACCCGCACCGACGCCGTCGTCATGACGGCGGGCATCGGCGAGAATTCCGCCAAGCTCCGCGAGCGCATATTCGCGGGCCTGGCGCACATGGGCATGATCCTCGACAAGGAGCGCAACGACTTCACGGGCCAGATCGGCGCGAACCGCATCATCAGCATCGACGACAGCCCCATCCGCATCTGCGTCGTGACCACCGACGAGGAGATGCGCATCGCGCGCGAGACCGACAACCTGGTCAGCCAATTGCATTAGCGCCGCAGGAACGGCGCGTGTCAAAAGGCCTGTCCTTTCGACACATCATGACTTGTTACCGCATGCGAACAAAGGGCTTGACGTATACTGGTGCCATGGATAATTCAGTGAACAATCCCACCGCCTTACCCGAAGCTGACCTGTACCTTTTCGGCAGGGGAGAGGCGCATCGCGCATACCTGGTGTTCGGGTGCCACGAGGTTGAAAACCCCGATGGGGACGAGCCGTTGTTCCGGTTCGCCGTTTGGGCCCCGAACGCCAAGTCGGTCCACATCATCGGCGACTTCAACGGCTGGAACGCGCAGGCCGATCCCATGCGCCAGGAGCAACCCGGCATCTGGGTCGGCGCCGTCGCGGGGCTCGAAGACGGCTCCACGTACAAGTACGCCGTGGAAGGCCCCGATGGCACGGTCCAGCTGAAGGCCGACCCCTTCGCGTTCCATGCGGAAAACGGCCTCGCCACCGCATCGAAGGTCTGGCGCCTTGAAGGCTACGACTGGCACGACGCCCGCTGGCTCGAAGCGCGTCAGAGCGCAGACGTCCTGCACAGCCCCGTTTCCATTTACGAGCTGCAGCTCGGTTCGTGGCGCGTCCCCGACGGCGAGGTGTACCCGAACTACCGCGTCATGGGAGACGAGCTTGCCGCGTATTGCAAGGACATGGGCTACACGCACGTCGAGCTGCTCCCCGTAACCGAGTACCCGCTTCCTGAATCGTGGGGCTACCAGGCGACGGGCTATTTCTCGCCGACGTCGCGCTACGGCACGCCGCAGGACTTCATGTACCTCGTCGACACGCTTCACCAAGCCGGCATCGGCGTCATCCTCGACTGGGTGCCGGCGCACTTCCCGAAAGACGCGTTCGCGCTCGCCAAGTTCGACGGAACGCCCCTGTACGAGTACGCCGACCCGCGCAAGGGCGAACATGCCGAGTGGGGCACGCTCGTGTTCGACTATGCGAAGCCCCAGGTGCAGAGCTTCCTCGTGTCGTCCGCGACGTTCTTCTTCGACGTCTACCACATCGACGGCATCCGCGTCGACGCGGTGTCCTCGATGCTCTACCTCGACTACGCGCGCACCGATTGGGTGCGCAACGACGAGGGCGGCAACATCAACAAGGAAGCCGTCGCGTTCTTGCAGAAGCTCAACGCGGCCGTGCTCTCCGATTTCCCCGGCGCCGTCATGATCGCCGAGGAATCGACGGCCTTCCCGCTCGTCACCTGCCCGCCATACGCCGGCGGCCTCGGTTTCACGTTCAAGTGGGACATGGGGTTCATGCACGACATGCTCGAATACTGCGCGATGGACCCGCTCTTCCGCAGCGGCAACCACGACAAGCTGACGTTCGGCATGATGTACGCGTTCTCCGAGAACTACGTGCTCGCGTTCAGCCACGACGAAGTCGTGCACGGCAAGGCGTCGATGGTCAACAAGATGTTCGGCTCCTACGAGCAGAAGTTCGCCACGCTGCGTGCGCTCATGGGCTTCCAGTTCGGGCGCCCCGGCAAGAAGCTCACGTTCATGGGCTCGGAATTCGCGCAGTTCATCGAGTGGGACTTCAAAAAGCAGCTCGACTGGTTCTTGCTCGAGTACCCGGTACACGACGGCATGCGGGCATACGCGGCGAAGCTCAACCGCTTCTATCGCGAGCACGCCGCGCTCTGGAAGGTCGACGACGGATGGGCGGGCTTCGGCTGGGCGAACGTCGACGACCGCGACGAGAGCGCCATCGCGTTCATGCGCTATGCGAACGACGGCAGCCAGCCGGTTCTGTGCTGCTTCAACTTCACGCCCAACGCGCTCGACGGGTTCAAAGTCGGCCTTCCCGGAAAGGGGACCCTGCACCTTGCGCTCAACAGCGATGACGAATGCTACGGCGGCACCGGAACCAAGGTCAAGAAGACGGCGAAAGCCGTTGAAGAGCCGTTCTCCGATAAGCCCTGCAGCGCCTCGCTGGTGCTGCCGCCGCTGTCGGCGTTGTATTACACGTTCAAGCAATAACGCAGCTTAAAAGGAGGGGAGCATGAACAATCGCAAAGAATGCGTGGCCATGATCCTGGCAGGAGGGCAGGGCAGCCGGCTCGGCGTGCTCACCCGGTACCGCGCGAAACCCGCCGTTCCCTATGGCGGAAAGTACCGCATCATCGACTTCCCGCTTTCGAATTGCACGAATTCGGGCATCGACGTCGTCGGCGTGCTCACGCAGTACGAGCCGTTCGTGCTGAACAGCTACATCGGCAACGGCGCTCCGTGGGACCTCAACACCAACAACGGCGGCGCGTACTGCCTGTCGCCCTCCACGCACATCGGCGACACGGGCAACTGGTACCTCGGAACAGCTGATGCCATCTACCAGAACATCCGCTTCATCGAGCGCTACGCCCCCGAGTACGTCGTCGTGCTCTCCGGCGACCACATCTACAAGATGGACTACAGCGACATGGTGCGCTTCCACAAGGAAAACGAAGCAGACGCCACCATCGCCGTCATGCCCGTCCCCATCGAGGAGGCGAGCCGCTTCGGCATTCTCGCAACCGACGCCGACAACCGCGTGACCGACTTCGTGGAAAAGCCCGCAAACCCCCCGAGCAACCTCGCGTCAATGGGCATTTACGTCTTTAGCTGGGAGAAAGCGCGCCGCTACCTCGAAGTCGACGCGGCAGACGAGTCGAGCAGCCACGATTTCGGCAAGGACGTCATCCCGGCCATGCTCGGCGCAGGCGAGCGGCTGTTCGCCTATCGGTTCGAAGGGTACTGGCGCGACGTCGGCACCATCGACAGCCTCTGGGAGGCGAACATGGACCTGCTCGACGAATCGAGCGACCTTGACATGTCCGACGCGTGGAAGATCTACTCGCGCAACCCGAACCTTCCCGCTGCCCGTATCGGCCACGGCGCGACGCTCGACGAGTGCATGGTCGCCGAGGGCTGCGAAGTCGAAGGCGACATCCGCCACAGCCTGCTGTTCCAAGGCGTGAGCGTAGGGGATGGCGCCATCGTCGAAGACAGCGTCGTCATGCGCGGCGCGCGCATCGCAGCCGGGGCCGTGGTGAGGCGCGCGGTCATCGCCGAGAACGCCTTCGTCGGCGATGACGCGAAAGTCGGCGAGGCAGATGGCGACCTTGCCGTGTTGGGGCCCGATTCTTGGATCGCGCCGGGCGGCGTCGTGGCCGCGGGCGAGTCCATCGAACCGAACGCAACGGTGGAGTAGGGGGCGCATGATGAACGATACCTTCGCAATGGTCTTTGCCGGTCACGGCGACCCGCTCCTCGGCGACCTCATCGCGCACAGGGCCGTTTCCGCCCTTCCGCTGGCGGGTCGTTTCCGCACCATCGACGTGCTGCTGTCGAACATCTCGCAAAGCGGCATCCGCAACGTCGGCGTTATCATGCAGCGCAACTTCCAATCGCTCGTCGAGCACATCGGCTCCGGCGACGCATGGGACCTCAACTCCAAGAACGGCGGTGTGGCGCTGCTCACCCCGTTCGACCAGGGGCTCGGCACGGGCCTGTACCAGAGCTTCGGCGACGCCTTGTTCGCGAAACGGTATTACCTGGACCACCAACGCTCCAAGTACTGCTTGCTGCTGGCTTCTGACATGGTGTACCGCGCCGACTACAACGACCTGCTTGCGCACCACCTGAAAACCGAGGCCGACATCACGGTGCTGTACTCCCGCGAATTGCGGCTCGGCGAGGGCGATCCGACGCATATCGCGAACCTTCACATCAACGATGACGGATGGGTTACCGGCGGCGACTTCGGCCCGCGCGGGGCAGGCGGCGGGTGCTACAACCTCGGTGCCTGCATCATGGAAAAGGACTTGCTCGTCAAGCTCGTCGAAGACGCCTGCGCCGAAGGTCGCTACAACTTCGTCACCGACATCATCGAGCCGGCGTTGCCGAACTACAAGGTCGCGGCCCTCGAGCATAAGGGCTATGCCGGACGGCTCACGACGGTCAAGTCGTATTTCGACATGACGCGCGACATGCTCGACCCCGCCGTGCGCAACGACCTGTTCTTCGCGCATGGACCCGTGTACACGCGCGTCGCCGACGCGCCGCCCGTCCGTTACGCGAAGGGCTGCGAAGTCGAGAACAGCGTGTTCGGCAACGGGTGCGATGTGCGCGGCCGCGTTTGCGGCAGCGTCGTGTTCCGCGGCGTGAGCATCGCGCAAGGCGCCGACGTGCAGGATTGCGTCATCATGCAGGACTCGGTCATAGGCGAGGGCGCGTACCTGCGCAACGCGATCATCGACAAGGAAGTCATCGTGGCGCCCGGAGCGCGCGTTATCGGAACCCCCGACACGCTCACCGTCATCCGCAAGGGCCTGAAGGTGGAATAATGATCCAAGAGGCGGTCCAACGGGGACGAGGCCCCGTTGGACCGCTCATCGCAGACACACACAACATGTACGTGGAGTAAGCGTCGAGTTCGGCGCATGGTGTGGGCATTGCGTTATCATCAAGTGTTTGTGCGCCACTGGTGCAAATGAGAAAGGACCATGACCATGGCACAGAAGAAGAAAGTCGGCGGAGTCCTCATAGCCGCCGCCGAATGCGCGCCGCTGCTGAAGGTCGGCGGCCTTGCCGACGTCGTGGGCGCGCTTCCCAAGTACTTGAAGAAGCTCGGCATCGACGCCCGCATCATCATGCCGTTCCATCGCCAGATCAAGGAGCGCTACTTCAACCAGGTCGAGCACGTGTGCGATTTCCAGGCGAGCCTGGGTTGGCGCTCGCAGTACGTGGGCCTCGAGAAGATGGAGCTCGACGGCGTCGTCTACTACTTCATCGACAACGAGTTCTACTTCGGCGGCCCCATCTACTGCGGCGGCGAGTTCGAAGGCGAGCAGTACGCGTTCTTCACCCGCGCGGTTATGGACGCCATCCCCCAGCTCGACTTCGACGTGAGCATCCTGCACTGCAACGATTGGCATACGGCCATGATGCCGCTGCTTGCGAAGACCCAGTACCACGGCGGCATGCAGGCGGGCTTGAAGACCGTCCTCACCATCCACAACCTGCACTTCCAAGGGCAGTTCAGCCATGAATTCGACCGCGACCTCCTGCGCGTCGACGATTCGCTTGCCACGCCCCAGTTCATCGAGCACTACGGCTGCGACAACATGCTGAAGGCCGGCATCGTGTTCGCCGACAAGGTGACCACGGTAAGTCCCACCTATGCACGTGAGATCTGCGGTCCGCTGGCGGGCGAGAGCCTCGACGGCGTGCTGCGCTCGCGCGGGTCCGACCTCGTGGGCATCCTGAACGGCATAGACTACGACGTGTGGAATCCCGAAACCGACAAGTCGATTCCCGCGAACTACTCTGTCAAGAGCCTCGCGAACAAGAAGAAGGTGCGCGACGCGCTGCTGTACGACCTCGGGCTCGAACCTGCCGGCAAGAACACGGCCGTCATCGGCATGGTCGGGCGCCTCACGCCGCAGAAGGGCGTCGACCTCGTGAACTTCGTCATCGACGAGCTCATGGGCGAAGACGTCCGGGTCGTCATCCTGGGGTCGGGTTACGGCGAATACGAGAACGCGCTGCGCGGTGCCGAAGCGCGCCATAAGGGCCGCCTGTGCTCGTACATCGGCTATAACGGCGACCTCTCGCACCGCATCTACGCGGGCAGCGACCTGTTCCTCATGCCTTCGCTGTTCGAGCCGTGCGGCATTTCACAGCTCATCGCCATGCGCTACGGCACGCTGCCCATCGTGCGCGAAACGGGCGGCCTGAAGGACACCGTGTTCCCCTACAACGAATTCACGGGCGAGGGCAACGGCTTCTCGTTCGCGAACTACGACGCCGGCGAGATGCTCAACGTCATCCGCTGGGCGCTCAGCGTCTGGCGCGATGCGAAAGCGCGCAAGGCCCTTATTAAGCAGGCAATGGAAAGCGATTACAGCTTCGACCGCTGCGCCGAATCGTATGCGGAACTGTACAAAAGCCTGACGTAAACACGCAGGGGCGCGATTCGTCGCGCCCGTCAACGTCGCAAAGCGGGCGCGATTCGTCGCGCTTATACGATGATTTACGGACCATTAACCTAAACGGAGCATGTTATGAGCAAGGAAACAAAACCGACCAGCAAACAAGTTGCCGAGGTGCGCGAGCGCATCGAGGCCCGCGTGCGCCGCGAGTTCGGCGTCACTGCGGAAAACGCCGCCATCTCGCAGATCTACCAAGCAGCCGCGCTTTGCGTGCGCGACGAGGTCATGGACATGTTCGCCGCCGAGCGCGAACGTTCGCAGACCTCTGGCGACAAGTGCGTCATTTACCTGTGCGCCGAGTTCCTCATCGGCCGCGCGTTCTCGAACAACCTCGTGAACCTGGACCTGTACGACACGTACGCGGCGGCCCTGGCGGAAATGGGCTACGATCTCGGCGACGTCGAGGAGCAAGAAGCCGACGCCGGCCTCGGCAACGGGGGCCTCGGCCGCTTGGCAGCATGCTTCCTCGACAGCCTCTCGACGCTCGACATGCCCGCCATGGGCTTCGGCATCCGCTACGAGTACGGCTTCTTCCGCCAGGAAATCCACGACGGCCAGCAGGTCGAGGTCCCCGACAACTGGACGCTCGGCGGCGACGTGTGGTCGGTCGAGCGCGCCGACCGCGTGTTCGAGGTGAAGTTCGGCGGCGATGTCGAGGAATGCTGGAGTGAAGACGGCAAGCTCACCGTCGTGCACCATAACGCCCAGTCGGTCTTCGCCGAGGCGTGCGACATGCCCATCGTCGGCTACGAGAGCAAGCTGCCGGCAACGCTTCGCCTCTGGCGCGCACGTTCGCCGCAGCAGCTCGACCTCGCGCGGTTCAACCAGGGCGACTACGAGCGCGCGACCGCCGAGCGGGACCTCGCGGAGTCGATTTCGAAGGTGCTTTACCCCGAGGACAGCCACGAACGCGGCCAGGAGCTGCGCCTGCGCCAGTTCTACTTCCTCGTGTCGGCCACCATGCAATCGCTCGTCGACGCGCACAAGCGGCATTACGGCGATTTGCACTCGCTGCCCGACAAGCTCGCCATCCAGATCAACGACACGCACCCGGCGCTCGCCATACCCGAGCTCATCCGCATCCTCACCGACGAAGAGGGCTTCACGTGGGAAGAGGCGGTCGACATCGTGAGCCGCACCTTCAACTACACGAACCACACCATCATGCCCGAGGCGCTCGAGAAGTGGCCCGCCGCCACCTTGCAGCGCCTGCTGCCGCGCATTTACCGCATCATCGAGACCATCGACGCGCGGTTCCGCGAGCGCATTTGGGCCCAGTATCCGGGCGACGCCGAACGCGTCCACCGCATGGCCATCATCCACGCGGGCCAAGTTCGCATGGCGAACCTTTGCGTGCTCGCATCGGGGCACGTGAACGGCGTGTCGCAGCTGCACGGGCAGATCTTGCGCACGACGCTGTTCCGCGACTTCTACACGGCGTACCCCGAGCGTTTCTGCGGCATCACGAACGGCGTCACCCAGCGCCGCTGGCTTGGCGTGGCCAATCCCGGTCTGCGCCACCTCGTCGACGACACCATCGGCGAGGGGTTCATGAACGACTGGCGAAAGATAGAAGAGCTCGTGCCGTACGCGGACGACGCGGCATTCCGCAAGGCTTACGCCGAGGTGAAAGCCGCAAACAAGAAATCGTTCGCCGAATGGATGCACGTCAGCCGCGGTGCCGAGCTGAACCCCGACACGGTCATCGACGCCCAGGCCAAGCGCTTGCACGAGTACAAGCGCCAGCTCATGAAAGCGCTGCACATCCTCTCCCTGTACGACCGCATCGTCGACGGCGAGGACATCGACATGCCGAACACCACGTTCGTGTTCGCCGCCAAGGCGGCGCCGGGCTACAGGCGCGCCAAGGACATCATCCGCCTGATCAACGCCATATCCGCGCTCATCGCGTCTGACGAGCGCACGCGGGACCGCATTCCCGTCGTGTTCCTCGAGAATTACGATGTGACGGCAGCGCAGCACCTGGTTGCCGCGGCGGACATCTCCGAGCAGTTATCGACCGCGGGCATGGAGGCGTCAGGCACGGGCAACATGAAGTTCATGCTCAACGGCGCGCTCACCCTCGGAACGCTCGACGGCGCAAACGTCGAAATCGCCGAGCAAGTGGGGCCTGATAACATCTTCATCTTCGGCGCCACGGTCGACGACCTTTCCCGTATCAACGCCGAGCACTCGTACAACACGGGAGCCATCCTCGATGGGAACCCGCGCCTTGCGCGCGTGCTCGAGCATTTGGTCGACGGCAGCCTCCCCACGTCCGACGGCAGCCGTTTCGAGGACCTGTACTATTCGCTTCGCAACGACGACCAGTACTTCGTGATGCTCGACTTCGGCCCGTATGACGAGCGCTTCGCCGACGTCATGAAGGCATATGCCGATCGGGACCGATGGCTGAAGAGCGCCGTCATTAACACGGCGAAGGCCGGCTTCTTCAGCTCGGACCGTTGCGTTCAGGACTACAACGAGCAGATTTGGCATCTGTAGGTCATCTTCGAGCGCGTACCCATGGCTGAAATCGACGAGCTCAAGTGGTGCATAGCCCATGACCCGTGCAGGGAGGGGGACCGCCAGCCAAAAGGCGCGGCTCCCATCGGCGAGGTCGTGCGGCTTTCGCTTCGCGTCGACGAGCTTGCCGGCGGCCTTGTCGATTCGGTCGCCATCCTCGTCGCCGAGCATGGCGAAACGCGCCGCCAGCCCATGGAAGCCGAAATCGGGCGTTTCAGCGCATCGCTCGAGCTTCTAGCCGAAGCGCATGTCGCGCGGTACTGCTTCGAGCTTTCCTGCGCTGGGGAAACGACGTTTTGGTACGTGCCGAAACTCGACGGCCGCTCGACATCCGGCGAACTGATCGCGGAAAAGCCGGATACGGCAAGCTGGTTTCAGGTGAGCGTGTTCGCGCCCGGCTTCAAAACGCCCGAGTGGTTTGCGGGCACGGTCATGTACCAGGCGTTTCCCGATAGGTTCGCGCGGGGGTCGGGCGGCGTGAGCGCCGAAGGCATCCGCTATCACGAAGACATGGGGCGACCCGTTCATGTGCATAGCTCTTGGGACGATGTGATCGGCTGGGAAGCCGGGCAGCCCTACGACTCCGTCGATTTCTTCGGCGGAACGCTCGAGGGCATAAGGCAGCGTCTCGGCTACCTCGCCTCGCTTGGCGTCGAGACGCTGTACTTGAACCCCGTGTTCGAAGCGCGCTCGAACCACCGCTACGATACCGCCGACTACGAGCACATCGACCCGCTCCTCGGCACGAACGGGGATTTCGAGGCGCTTGCGCACGAGGCGCATGAGCTGGGCATCTCCATCGTGCTCGACGCCGTGCTCTCGCATACGGGCGACGACAGCCGGTATTTCAACGCGAAGGGCGCCTATGACGAGCTCGGCGCCGCCCAAAGCGAGTCGTCGCCGTACCGCAGCTGGTACGATTTCACACCTCAAGAGGGTGGGGCGCCCTATCGCTGCTGGTGGGGCGATCCGTCCCTTCCGGAAGTGGATGAGCGCAACCGCACATGGCAGCATTACATCCTGGGAACCATCTTGCCCATGTGGATACGCCTGGGCGCGAAAGGCTACCGGTTCGACGTCGCCGACGAGATACCCGACGAGGTGCTGCGCTACATCCGCGAAGCCGTGAAGGAAGCCGACCCCAACGCGGTTCTCATCGGAGAAGTGTGGGAAGACGCCACGACGAAGGTCAGCTACGGCGAGGAGCGCACGTATGCGCTGGGCGATTCCCTCGATTCCGTCATGAACTACCCCTTGCGCGACGCCTTGCTGAAGTTCGCGCTCGGCCTTTCCGACGCGTATCAGCTTGCGACCTTCCTGAAGCTCCAGGCCTCGAACTATCCGCCCGAGATGTACCGATGCCTCATGAACCTCGTCTCGTCGCACGACGTCGAACGCGTCCGATCGGTGCTTTCCGCCGGCAAGGAGCTGCGTCATCTCGCACGGGAAGAGCAGTATTCAACCGTTAGGGCAATCACGCCAACCCAAGACGCTCGCGGCGCCCAGCTGCAGATGATGGTCGCCGGCCTTCAGTTCGCGTTGCCGGGATGCCCCTGCATCTACTACGGCGACGAACGCGGGATGCACGGCGGAAGCGACCCGTTTTGCCGCGGAACGTTGCCGTGGAGCAGCTACGCACGCGCGCAACGCGCCGATTGCGGCGAAGACCTCACCGATTGCTACCGGCAGCTCGGCGTCATGAGGAAGCGGTCGAAGGCGCTTCGCCAAGGCGCCATGAACTGCATGGCGCTCAGCGAAGACGCCCTTTGCGTGGTGCGCGCTGACGAGGCCACAGGCGAAGTGTCCCTGACGGCGGCGAACCGATCATGCAAGCCCGCGTCACTGACCGTCGACATGCTCTCGCAAGACCTCGCCCTGCCCGCGTTCGCGTGCAAGGCCGCGCGCGAGACGAGCCGCTTTTCGACGAACGAAGACGGAATCGTCTCGTTTGAGGTCGGCGCCATGTGCACGCGCACCGTCACGCTGTGACGCCGCAGTGCGCGCATGGCCTATAATTAAGCTGACTAAAGTACGTTTGGCTCCTGCTGCTCTGCCCATGCGGAAAAGGCGAGCTGGTTGCGGTTTCCATTGTGGGGCTCGTCATCAGCGGCGCCATCGTCATGGGCGTTCCCCTCATCGACGACGCCGTCGCGCTCATCGTGTCCGTCGCCTCGGCGTGGCGCTTGCCCTCACGGGCGTCCTCTTCCTCGTCGACTGGCGCAAGCGGGCCTAACGAGGCGCTAATAACAAAGTGTATAGATTCATGGATGGCAATTTGAAGTAAAATAACGTGAAATCGCAGTTCGGGGCTAGAAACTGTCCCTTAAAAGAAAGCGGAATTGTCCATGAACTCCAAAGCCAAACGCCGCATGGCCGCCGTGACGGGAATCATCGTCATCGTGCTCGTCTTAGTGCTTGCCATCGTGGGTGGCAACACAGCCGCGCGCACCGTATCAGTTGCCGAGGCGCTCGAGATTCAAGACGATGCGAAGATTCAGGTGACGGGAAACGTAGCCGAGAACTCGTTTGCCATCGACGGCGACGTGCTGACGTTTCAGATTTACGACACCGAAACCGACCCTGCCGGCGCCCAGTTGCTCGACGTGCGCTACGATGGCGGCGTTTCCGCGACGTTCGGCAACGACGTCACCGCCATCTGCACCGGAAAGAAGACGGCTGACGGCGTGCTGAATTGTTCCGAGCTCGTGACGAAATGCCCCTCGAAGTACGAGAACGCCGAGGGCTCGCTCACAATCGCCGATTTGCTCGGCTACGGCGATTCCGTTCTCGACAAGCCCGTCAAGGTGTCGGGCGTCATGAAAGCGGGCACGCTCGCAGGCGTCGACGCGGCCGAGCGCTTCGTCATCGTCGACGACGAGACAGGCGACGAGCTGCACGTCGAATACGACGGCGCCCTATCCGACGACACGGCCGAGGGCTCTTCCGTCATTCTGACCGGCTCTATTGGCGCGTCGGGATTGTTCACGGCCACCGTCGTTGCCTTGGAGGGCTAACGGATGGCGACGTCTGGCTTCGCGTTCCTCATCGTCGCGTTCGGCGCGGCGCTTGCGGCGGTCGTCCTCCTCATCGTCGGCCACTTCTCGGGAAGCAGCATCGCAAACCGCATCGGCAGGGGGGCGGTGTTCACAACCGCGCTGTCCCTGCTCGTCTGCTGCACCATCCTCGTCGTCTGCTTCATGAGCGGCGACGTGTCGATTCTGTACGTGCTCGAGGAGCGCTCCCTTTCGACCGACGGCATGGCGTGGCTGTACAGGCTTTCCGGCCTTTGGGCGGGACGCTCCGGATCGCTTCTGTTCTGGACGTTCCTCATCGCGCTGTTCAACGCCGTCATCTTGGGCCGCTCCTATTTCGATTCGCGCGATTCCAGCATCAGCGCAAACGACGCGAACCGCGCCTATCGCCTCGACAACATAGCCATGCTGGTCGTGTCGGCCGTCGTCGCCGTGTTCTGCGGATTGCTGCTGTTCTCCGACGGCAACATGCCGTTCGAGCCGACGCCCGAGCGCTACTTCGACGCAAACGGCGAGCTTTCCGCCGCCGCGTCGGTCATGTCGGTGAACAGCCTGCTCGAGCATTGGGCCATGGCCATTCACCCGCCCATGCTCTTCATAGGCTATGCGGGCCTCACCGTTCCGTTCGCATACGCCATGGCGGCGCTCGTCATGAACGACTCGACGAAGCTGTGGGTCGAGCGCGTGACGCGATTCGTCCTGGCAAGCTGGCTGTTCCTGGGAGCCGGCATCGGACTTGGCGCGGTGTGGGCCTACGTGGTGCTTGGCTGGGGCGGCTACTGGGGCTGGGACCCTGTCGAGAACGCCAGCTTGCTTTCTTGGCTCGTTTGCGTGGCGCTCGTGCACACGCTCACGGTGTACCGGCAGCGCGGGGCTTTCAAGCGGTGGGCCATCATGTGCGCATGCCTCGCCTTCACGTTCGTCATCGTGGCCACGTTCATCACGCGCTCGGGCATCGTCGAGTCGGTGCATGCGTTCGCGGGCGACCCGGTTTCGCTCGCGCTGTTCGGCGGCCTCATCGTCGCCTCCATCGTCATTCCGCTCATCGGCATCGTGATGCGCTGGAAATCGTTCGGGCCCGACACCGAGGGCGCCGACGATATCGAGAACATGCTCTCGAAAGACGCCGCCTATTACTTCAACAACGTCATCATGATCGCGTTTACGCTGCTGCTCACGTACATGACGGTGAGCTCGGCGCTGCCGCGTTGGCTGCCGTTCGGCGGCGATGCGCTCGGCACGACCGCTTACGAGGCCATCGCGCGGCCTCTGGGCATCATCTACCTGCTCATCCTCGCAGTGTGCCCGCTGCTCGCCTGGGGCAAGACCGACCCGAAGAAGTTCTTCAAGCAGGCGCGCGTGCCGGCCGTTTGCGCTGTCGTGCTCTTCGCGTTTCTGGCGTTCTGGTGGGCAACGCAGTTCGTGCCGGTGTACGACGCCATGATGGCCAAGGGCAACTCGAACTCGCAGACGCTGCTCGAAGCGGGCCCCGCCTGGTACTACAACGGCCTCGCGCTCGTGGGGCTGCTCGTGGCAAGCCTGCTGTTCTTCAATGCGGCGTTCATGTTCGCGCGCAACATCCGCATGCCGCATAAGCGCGGTGCGGCGATCGGGGGCTCGTTCGCGCACGTCGCCATGGCCGTCATCCTCATCGGGCTCATCGGCTCGAACATGTACGTGTACGAGGAATCGGGCTACATGGCTTTCGACGAGGAAACAAAAACGGCCGAACCGTTTTACGTGAACGAGTACCGGCTCGAATTCGTCAGCGAATCGGTCACCGACAACGTCGAGGCCAACAACACGGCGCTCTACGACGTCGTGTTCGACGTGTACAAGCACGATGCGTACGTCGGCCAGGTGAAGCCGTCCATTCAGCTCGACGTCATGACGCAACAGCAGAAGCTCAATGCAGGTGTCATCAGCTTCCCCGAAGAGGACCTGTTCGTCGTGTACCGCGGCGTCAACGCGAACGGCGATTTCTCGCTCGACGCGCGCGTGAACCAGTTCATCCTGTTCGTATGGGCTGGCTTCGGCATGCTGATGATCGGCACGCTCTGCGCTCTTGTCATGCCGCGGAAAGCCGCCCGCGCTGGGCGGACGAAGGGGCGGGACGCATCGTGAACGCTGTCGAGGTTCGCGGGTTGACCAAGGCCTTCGGCACGCGCAAGGCGGTCGATGACGTGACGTTCGATTTGCCGGAAGGAGCCTTCCTTTCCATTTTCGGGCCGAACGGGGCGGGGAAGACCACGCTTCTGCGCGTTCTGTCCACGCTTGCGCGGCCGAGCGGGGGAGAAGCGACCATCTGCGGCATCGACTTGAGGGAAGACGCCGACAAGGCGCGGGGGCTCATCGGCATGATCTCGCATTCCCCGATGCTCTACCCGGACCTCACCGCCGAGGAGAACCTCATGCTGTACGCCGAGCTGTACGGCGTGGAAAACCCGCGGGCGAGGGTGGGGGAGCTGCTCGACGCCGTGGGGCTCGCGCACCGGCGCCTCGACCAGGTGCGCACGTTCTCGCGGGGCATGACGCAGCGCGTCTCGATCGCGCGCGCCCTCGTGCACGACCCGCGCGTCGTGTTCCTCGACGAGCCGTATTCGGGCCTCGACCCTCATGCGGTCGAGATATTCGACCAGCTCATACAGTCGGCGCGCGAGGACCGCACGTTCATCATGGTCAGCCATGACCTCGCTAAAGGCTACGGCATGTGCACGCATGCGCTCGTCATGGCGCGCGGCCGCGTCGTCACGTTCGCACCCAAAGACGAGCTCGACTTCGAGTCGTTCGCGACGCTGTACCGCGAAACCGTCGGCATGGGGGTGGCCTGAATGAACACGCCCTCGACGTTTAGGCAGTACGTCACGTTGCTGAAAAAGGACCTGCGCCAGGAGTTCCGCACGCGCGAGATGCTCACCTCCATGGGCATCTACGCGCTCCTCGTCATCATCGTGTACGGCGCCGCGCTCGCGCTCACGGCGCGCGGCATCGACATCGCGCACATGGGCGGCGGGCTGCTGTGGGTGCTCATCGTGTTCACGTCGCTTCTCGGCCTCGGGCGCTCGTTCGCGCACGAGAAGGAGCAGGGCTGCCTCGAGGGCATCTTGCTCGTGCCGCTCGACCGATCGGTGGTGTACCTCGCCAAGGCCACCGCGAACATCCTGTTTATGCTCGCGGTCGAGGTCATCGCCGTGCCGCTCTTCTACTTCTTCTTCATGACGGGCGAACCTGCGGCGCCCACGTTGCCGGCCATCGTGGTGCCGCTTCTCGTCGGAACTGTCGGCATGGCGGGCATCGGCACCATGCTCTCGACCATCACCATCAACACGGGCTCGAAGGACGTGCTTCTGGCCGTGCTGTTCATTCCCATCATCTACCCGCTGCTCTACGCATGCGTGACGGCGACGACGGCCGCCATCACGGGCACCGAGTTCTGGACCGACTTCTACGTCATGCCGCTCGTGCTCGCGTGCGGCTACGACATCGTCATGCTGCTCGTCTGCTGGGTTCTCTACGATTTCGTCGTATCGGCGTAGAAAGGATCGAAGGATGGAAAAAGCCAGGAAGAAGGTAACGGCGCCCGAAGCCGGGCAGTGGCCCGACAAGGTGCTTTTGCCCGCGCTCGTCGCCGGCGCGGTGCTCACCACGGTTGGGTTCCTCATGGCGTTTCTGTACGCCGCGCCCGTGAACGGGGCCGCGCTCAGCACGCCGCAACTCGTCGGCGACAACATGGTGACGAACCAGCAGCTCTTAAGCCAGAAGATCTTCTACTTCCACATGCCCGTGGCCATCGTGTCGTTCGTTGCGCTCATCCTTGCGGTGTACTACGGCATCCGCTTCCTCATGACGCGTGAGGCGCGCTTCGACACGTGCTCGCGCGCGGCCATGGAGGTGGCGCTGCTGTTCGTCATCTTCACCATGGTGACAGGCGATTTGTGGACGCGCTTCGAATGGGGCGTGTGGTGGACATGGGAGCCGCGCCTGACGACGTACCTCATCCTCATGCTCATCGTCATCGCGTACTTCGTGCTGCGAAACGCGGTGGACGACCCCGAGCGCCGCGCGACGTATTCGGGCGTCATCAGCATCATCGCGCTCGTCGACGTGCCCATCTGCTTCATGATCACGCGGCTCATCCCGTCGAGCATCCACCCAGTCGTCACGCGCGAAGGCGGCATGGCGCCCGACATGGCGCTCACCGTGGCGCTCATCATGGTGGGCATGCTGCTCGTCGCGTTCGCGCTCTACCGCCTGCGCTTCCGCCAACTGCGACTGGCCGAGCGCATGCAGGCCCTTAAAGACCAGCTTGAAGATTAACCCGGCACGTTTACCCACCACGTTAGGAAGGGAATCATAATGAACCCGATTCTTGCAGACATGTACAGCACCGTCATCCCGTCGGCCCCGTTCATCATCGGCGCGTACGCCATCGTGTGGCTCGCGTTGCTCGTGTACGTCATCATCGTCGTGCGCGGCCTGAAGAAGACCGAAGAGCAAATGGCCCTGCTCGAAGAGGCCATTGCGAAGAAAACGGAATAGCGCCGTTCGGGCAATCAATCACCTCGGAGGAAACTGATTATTCATAATCAGTTTCCTCCGAGGTGATTGATTGCTACACATCCCACGCTTCTGCCAGGGCCTTTATGCCTGCATCGATTCTCTCGGCGGATATGCCAGCATAACCTCATCGACCGCATCGCCCATATGCCCTCGAATCGCCTTCAGGACCCTTTCGCGCTTGTTCAGCACCGAGGTCCTCAGCTTGCGGATGTGCGTGCGCCAATGGCCTTCTGACATGAATTGCGCCATCGCAGCTTGCGTCTGCCACGGAACCTGAGTATGCGCATCGCGGCGCGTTTCGCGCCATTTCAGCATGAGCTTCGGCGGCAACGTGGCATAGCTGAGGCTTACAGCCGGCGTAAACGAGTTCGAGAACGTTCCAATGGTGATGACGTGTCCGGCGTCGTCGAGGGCCGCCAACGACGGCATGCGCGCTACACCCGACTGAAACTCCCATCCGTATTCATCGTCTATTACGTAGGCGCCGTGTTCGCTAGCCCACGTTACAAGCGACTTTCGCATATCGATGGGCATGACGTGGTTCGTTGGGAACTGGCATGCGGGCGTGGCGAATAAAAGCGATACGCCCTGCAAGAGCTTTTCGGCTTCCTCTTCGGCAGGGTAGGGGCAAACGGGCACCAAGCGCACGTCGCACCCCCGTTCGCGCATGCGCTTTCCGACCTCGTCGTAGCCGGGCTCTTCCATGGCCACAACGGTGTCCTCGGGATCGAACAACATGGTTATCTCTGTAACAAGGTCTTTTGTCGTCGGCATGACGAGCACTTGCTCAGGCGTGCAGGTAACCCCGTACTCGCTTTGCAGGTAATGCGAAATCTGCTCGCGCAGATCCGCGAGGCCCTGACGGTCGTTGTGCAAGCATGCCGCTTGAGCGCCTTCGCTGAAAAACACGTCTCGGCATTTGCGCGCCCAGGCATTGAAGGGAAACGTCGATGCGTCGACGGAGTCATAGGCGAAATCGAACGTCGGCTTCGCCTGCCGAGACAGTTCGCGCGAGTGCGCTTCGAGTTTCTCGCGCTCCTGCCGGTATTCCTCCGAATACTCCGCGAACGCTTTATCGGGGCCAATGCCGATTTCGCAAATCGTGAATCCGCTACCGCGCTTAGCTTCGATGTAGCCCTCTTCGACGAGCCGCTGATAGGCAAGCTCTATCGTCGTGTTGGAAACGCCGAGCTCGCGCGCGCATTCACGGATGGAGGGCAGCCTTTTCCCAGCTGGGTAAACGCCGCTCTCGATACCTTCAGATATCTGCTCGTATACCTGCTGGTAGTACGGAACCGGGCTGTTCCTGTCGAGCGATGGCATTGGCACCGATCCTCTTCGAAACGAATACGTATTGTTATCGCTTTAACTTGCAATACAGTTTAGGCGAGTATGCAGGTCAAAAGTGTCCTGACTTTTTGGCCGCAAAGTGTATATTTCCCAATTGTTATCGCCGTCATAGAATGCTCATATCTGGGTATAGGTTCACGAGAGAGGGCCTTCCATGAAGAACAAGAAGCTCGTAATCACGGTATGCGTTGTGGCCATCGTGGCAGTGGTCGCAGGGTTTGCCGCGTGCGCTCCCAAGGCGAACACGACTCAGGTCGGAAACCCCACGCCAAACGTCGCCCAGGCCGACATTACGCCCACGCCTGACAAATACGGAGTGGTCAAGGCGGCACAATGGGCCGAGGCGTACCCATACGAGTATGAGTCGTATCTCGCCAACGCCTCGAACACACCTCCTGCAACGGATTACCTCGAGAACCCGTATTGCGCGGAAGGCTATGCTTCTGAAACAGAGGACGTGACGAGCGCGCTTCCCGAGGATTACGAGTACGCCGATGCAAACAAGATGGACTATCTCGAGACCAATCCCGAAATCAAGACGCTCGGCAAGGGCTATGGTTATGCCAAGTACTACACCGAACCCGCAAGCCATGTCTACTCGCTTTGGACGGTCACGCATAACGGCCGCGTCGCCGACGGCACGAAAACCAAGGCTGCTTGCATCACCTGCAAGTCGCCGCAGTACTCGAACCTGGTCGACATGGAAGGCGAGCGCGTGCATGCCCTGCCGTTCAACGAGGTCATCGGGGACCTCGACGAGAACATCAGCTGCGCCAGCTGCCATGCCAACACGCCCATGTTGAACGGCGAGGTGTACCTCGAAGTCGATCGCGCCGAGTGGGTCCGCTCGATGGGCGACGACGCCGGCAACACCATCAACGGCGAGGTTTGCGGCCAGTGCCATTGCGACTACTCCATGGCACCCGGCACCTCCATTCCCACGAGCCCGTACGACAACGGGCGTAGCGACATGGTTCCTGAAAAGGCCCTCCAGTGGTATGACGACCACGATTTCGTCGACTGGACGTATGCTTCCACCGGCGCCAAGATGCTCGCCATCCGCCATGCCGAATACGAGTTCGTCTACGGCGGCGACAACGAGATCCTGCCCCAGGGCTCGCATATGCAGAACCTCGGTTACGACTGCAACGATTGCCACATGGCCACCACGACCGCCGCTGACGGCACGACGTACGCCAGCCACGAGTGGGTCAGCCCGCTCGACAACCAAGAGCTCATCGACCGCGACTGCAGCACATGCCACGCCGACATCAAGGCCGAGGTCCGCGCTTGGCAAAACGAGATCGACCCCGCCACGACGAAGCTCGGAGAGCGCTGCGAGCGCTACATCAAGAACCTCGAGACGAAGGTGGCCACCGAGCAAGACAAGGACGGCGAGAAGGTCCTTACGCTCGATGCTGATTTTGCCGCCAAAAACGGCATTGACTCCGCAACGCTCGAGCGCTTGCAATGGCTGCAGCGCGCGTCATGCTACTACTGGAACCTTGCTGCTGCTGAAAACAGCGAAGGAGCCCACAACCCGACGTACTACCGTTACTGCCTCGACAAGGGCAACGAGCTCCTTGACGAAGCCGACGCCCTGCTTGGCATGTCTTCGGTAGCCGCGTAAAATTCCCTTTTGACGTGTCGGAAGGAGCGCGGCATGAGCGAAGAACGAAAAGACAATCAGCCGGCCCCCAAGAAAAAGGGCCATAAGAAACTCGCCATTGTCGGCGTCATCGTCGTCGTGCTCGTGGCGGTTGGCGCCGGCATGATGATCTGGCACGAACAGCCGAGCTTCTGCTCGACCATGTGCCATATCGAAGGCACCTATGTCGACAACTACATGCAAGAGCAAGGTGTCGCGGGAACCGATAAGTACGGCAACGAGGTTTCGAACACCAACGCCATGATGGCCGTGCTGCACCGCAACACCAAGTCGACTGCGAAGCCGGAGATCGTGTGCGTCGATTGCCATGTCCCGAACTTCGTGGAACTCGCGCACGACGGCATGAACTATGTCACAGGCAACTACCCTATGCCGCGTAACGAGCGAACGCTTTCGGGCCTTCAGTCGTGGGACGGCAAGACAGGGGAGAGCTTCTGCGCGAACGAGAACTGCCATGTGTACTTGCTCGGTGACGATGGGCAGCTGAGCTACGCCAAGCTCGCCCAGTCGACTTCGAGCCGCGCGTTCAACCCGCATGAACAGCATCATCAGGCGCTTTCGCTCGAATGCAACGATTGCCATAAGGGACATCGTGCGTCCACGATCGTTTGCACGGCGTGCCATGAGCATGAAAACGTGGAGCTACCTGACGGCTGGGTCACGTACGACGAAGCCCAAGAGCTCCTGAAGACCGGTTATAGCGTATAATACATATGTTCGATTTTTAAATCGAACAACATCGAACATAGGAGCCGGCTGATGCGAACGTCAGCTGGCTCCTTTGCTAACGGGGTGAAGTTTCGCGCGTTCTAATGGTTATGGTGGTTGCAGGCGTCTTCGGGCGACATGCGCTCGACGCGGCCTTCGGCAAATAGCTTCGCGACGTCTCCGACATTCGGCGTCTGGAATTCGCCGTACACGGTCACGCCGTTTTCCGTGAACCGCATCAGCGGCGGCATGCCCATGCCGGCAGTCAGGATTCCATCGACGCCAAGCCCCAGCACGTACTGAATAACGCCGCCGCACCCGTATTGGTCATGATCGACGTTCTTGACCGGCTCTGCCGAGACGATGTTCATACCGTCATCGTATTCGACAATCGTGAAATACGGCGTATGCCCGAAATGCCCGCTTCTCGCAGAAGCAAGTCCTTCAGCTGTCTCGCTTGGGATGGCGATCTTCATGTCAGTTCCTTTCATGCGCATGTTTAACGCTTCGATTCTTGAGCCGAACGCATTCCAAGTCAACGAAGCGAATTGCTATGGAATGCACGAGCGGCACATTATGCCCCTGAACGGTCATTTCCGTTCTTCTTTCGAGATAATTCGATAGTGATGTATGTGTTTCAGCAGGTCATAGGCTTAAAATCGCTGAGAGCCATTCTAAGGCCCGTTTTCAACCACAGTCGACTAAGATATCGTGAAATCGAGCGCTTCAAAGTTATTTCTTGCCCGTAATAGGCCATTTGCAGCATTTTTCGATTTTCATGCAGCCATATCAGGTCCATGTATATCGAAAATGATAGATACGATGCACATGTGCACCGTATTCCAACAATTCAAGAAAGATTGATACACATGGAGCCGATATCGCTGCATGAAACTTAAAATTTGCTGCACGAAGCATAAATATCGACTGTATGAGCGAATGCTTGAATCTAACAGTTTGAAAGTTAAGAGATTTACAGCAAACCTTAGAGATATGAATGCGAGGAATGAATAGCTGGAAGCATGTGGGAATCAACCACAAGGGAGAGAACCTAAGAACAGCAACAATAACGTGATGTAAAATGCGTTTAAACCGTTCGTAGGCCAATCCGAGCTACCATTCACGCAAAGACTTTTATGTTACGTATTTCTGATAATCTACGTTATGTAAAGTTGTGATATATGAAACCAAGTAATGCTGATTAACGGTTCTTGATCTCGTAAGGCCTGTCATCAGGCCTTCGCTTCCCCGATGGAGTAACGGCGGTTTGCCAAAGACCGATCAGTTGCCATGTTACGCGAAGCGCTGGTAATGGCCTTCTCGTTCTCCGAAACACGAACGGTAATCGTTGAGGTAATCGGGCATCGTCGTCAAGAGCGGATGGCACTGCATGCCGGTTGCGCGACGCTCCCAATCGCAGTTGCCCTGGCATATGGGAAGCAAGTGGCAAGCGCGGCATTGTTCGCTTTCGTACGGGTCGTGGCTCACCATGCGAAGGCACTCGCCCGCCGGCTCGTCTTTCACGTTGAACACGACATGGTCCTGCTCGCCGATATAGCCATCGCACATGTACACATCGCCTAGCGTGTCGATGATGTAGTAGTTGTGGCGCTGGCCGTTGCAGAACCGCGGAACCGGGCTGAGCAAGTCGCGGAGCTTCTCTGCGTCATATCCCCCGAGGACGAACTCGTCGTGCACGAGGCGCGAATACTCGTCGTGCTCGAACAAGTCGAAGGCGGGCTTCTTGAAGTCGCGCGTGCCGAAGAAGTAGCCGTAGTCGCACAGGCGCCCAGCATGAAGGTCGATTCCCACTTCCTCGCGCAGCATGTCGCGCAGGTCGTGGAACTGAGGCCAGTTCACCTTGTCGACGTTCATGGTCGCGGAGGCTTTGATGCCATGCTTCACGAACAGCTTGGCGGCTGAGTTGAGGCCGACAGCGGAAACGCGGCGGGCGTTATGCGTTTCCTCGAATCCGTCGATGGTCATGTACACCTCGCCGACCCGCGACCGCACGAGCATCGTAAGCGCCAAAACCACCGCGTAGTTGGAAAGCTATTGGAGTATTCCAAGTGACAACTGGAATCCTATTGGACGGCGGTTGTAAAGCTATTGGAGCTTTCCAACGCCGCTTCCAGGGTCTCTGCGTCCACGATCGGCTCGTCGGGCATCTCGGCGGCCTCCTCGGCCCTCTCGGCGCTCAGGCGGCAATTCGCGGGGACGTCTTCGGACCATGGCAGGTAGCGGTCGATGCGCCCAGGTTCGCCGAGCCCGTCGTCGTTGGGCATCTCCGTCAGGAGCCATTCGAGGTAGGCGCGTTGGTTGAGCCCGTTGAGCTTGGCGGTGACGACGATCGAGTAGATGGCCGCGGAAGCGTCGGCGCCCCTGGTCGTATCGGAGAAAAGCCAGTTCTTCCTCCCGATGACGAAGGCCTTGACGGCGCGCTCGCTGATGTTGTTGTCCAGGCCGAGGCGGCCGTCCTTCAGCACGTTCATGACGTAGGGCCAGTACTTGAGCGCGTAGAGCAGCGCGTCGTGCAGCGGCATCTTCGGCACGACTTTCGCGACCGCCGCCTCGGCCCACGCCTTGAACGATTTCATGTGTGGTCGGAGCTTCTTCTCGCGCGCCTTGCGGCGGGCCTCCGGGTCCATCTCGTCGAATTTGGAGTCGATCCGGAACATGCGGTCTATGCGGCGGCGGGCCTCCAAGGCGACCGAATCGGCTCCCTCGCACACGGCGTCGCCGCCTGCGACCTTGACGATCTCGGCGAACTTGCGGCGCACGTGCACGAGGCACGCCGTGTTCGTGACGCCCTCTATCCCCAGGTTGAAGTAGGGTTCGTACCCGTCGGTGGTGAGGTATCCCGACCAATCCTCGCCGAGGAAGGCGCGCGGCACGTCGCCCGAGCGGGTCGGGTGGTATTCGAATATGCAGTTGGGCGTCTCGTGCGGGCCGCTCCTGAACAGCCACATGTAGGACTTCTGCTTGGCCTCCTACCTGCACTTCCGACTCGTCGCAGTTCAGGTACCTGCATTCCAGGAGCTTCTCCTTCATGCGGGCATGTATCAGCGACAGCCACCGCTCGTGCGCGTTGATCGTCCAGTTCGCCATGTCCTGGCGGCTGACTTCCGCGCCTATGCTGCGGAAGTCCTCCTCGAGCCGGTAGTAGGGCATGGAGTTGGCGTACTTCGCGTTGATCACGTAGGAGAGCATGGACGCCGTCGCGAACGAGCCGGGGATGGGCGTGAGCGCCGGCATCGGGGCGCGCACGATCTGCGACTTCGACTCGCCGCCCGCGGCGTTGTCGTCGCAGCAGGGCTTGCACCTGTAGACGTGGCGGCGGTGCTCCTCGACGACCAGGTGCGCGGGCACCAGGCGGATGACCTCGGTGACCTCGACCTTCATCTCGGACATGGCCTCCCCGCAGCGCGGGCAGGACGCGTCCTCCATGACGTGCTCGACGACGACGCGCTCGAGCTTGGACGTGTCGATGCGGCGCTTTCCGCCCCGCCTCCTGGGCTTCGCGGGGGAATCTCCGCCGCAGGCGAGCCCGGGCTCGGGAACGGACGGGTCCGCGTCGGCCTCCGCGTCGTTGAACAGGGAGAGCTGCTCGGGAACCACCTTCTCGGACTTGCTGCCGAAGAAGCGCATGTTGGCGAGCTTCATCATCTCCACGAGCCGGGCCATCTTGCCCTCGAGGTCCTGCACCTTCGCCGACATGTCGGCCACCGCCGCCGCGCTCTCGGCGGCCTCGCGGGCCAGCCTGGCGTTGTCGGCGGCGAGCGCCTCGTTGTCGCGCGCGAGCGATTCCAGTTGCGAGCGCAGCGTAGCGACCTGCTGCTCCGGTGTGGGGGAAACGTTTGCGGAAGGCTTCTTTCTCATGGGTATATTATCCCATGTATCCGCAGGTCAACAACCATATTTAGGTCAGAGGACCGCCTTGGCGGTGACCGGTTGCGGCGCTTGCGGCTGCTCGAAGTCGAGGCCGTCGAGCAGCCATATCAGCTGCCTGCGCTCGATCTGCAGCGCCACGTCGCCGTCCTCGCGGTGGACCCAGCGGAACCCTCCCTCGGCGAGGCGGACGTAGTAGAGGCACCAGCCGTTGGTCTCGAAGCGCAAGAGCTTCATCTTCTCGCAATCCCTGCTGACGAAGCAGTAAAGGGCGCCGTCGGTGGG
>CAJOIP010000003.1 GCA_905234785.1 uncultured Eggerthellaceae bacterium | reverse complement strand
ACGGCCGAGCGCGTGCGCGGCGTGGACGTGCTGGCGATGGATGCGACGTACTGGGGCGCGAACGGGGCGCCGCATGCGCATCATAGCGTGCAGGAATGCGTCGAGGAGGGGCTTGCGCTGGATGCCGGGAAGGTGTTCTTGACGCATCTGTGCATGCACTACTCCACGCCGATTACGCTGGTTGAGCTGGAAGAATACTGCAAACAGTTCGATGGCCGCGTGGCGCCTGCCGCCGATGGGCTGTCGTTCGAGATTTAAGGTTTGCGCGACGGTGAGGCCAGGCCCCTTGCCGCATCAGGCGCGATAGAAGCCAAGCGTGTTGGCGTGAAGCTGGCGGAGGAAGGCTTCGCGGTCGGCGCCGGGAGCGTGGCTGCGGAGGTCGGCCAGGGTGGCGGCGGTGAAGATGACGTGCGCTGGCGTGCAAGCGGCTCCGCGCATGGGCTCGGGCGCCATGTAGGGTGAATCGGTTTCCACAAGCAGGCGGCCTTCCGGAACGAGGAGCGCGCCTTCGCGGGCGGCATCGGCATTCTTGAACGTGAGCGCGCCACCGTAGGCGATGTGGCAGTCGGCCTTAAGCCAGGGGCGCAGCTCGTCGGGCGGCAGGGCGCAACAGTGGAGCAGCGTCGTGGGGCCCAGGGCATCTTCCTGCTCGAGGATGGCGAAAGCCTCGCGGTGGGCGTTGTCGGCTTCTGGATCTTCCCCACCCCGCAGGTGCAAAGCGATGGGAAGGCCTGCTTTCTTGGCCAGGAGGATTTGGCGGCGGAAGACGTCGCGCTGCGTTTCTCGCGGAGACAGGTCGTAGTGATAGTCGAGGCCGATCTCGCCGAGGGCAACGACGCGCGGGTCTTGCAGGCGCTCGAGCAGTTCGCGCTCGATTGCATCGGTGTAGAGCTTCGCGTTGTGCGGGTGCACGCCCACGGCGATGCGAACTTCGGGGGCGGGGCTGTCGGCATAACCGCCCGCGGCTTTTCGCCAATTGTCGAGGCCGTCGAACAACTGGGCGCCGTCTTCGCTCGGGTCGGTGATCGCGCAGATGAAATCGACGCCGTTAGCAGCCGCGCGCGCCAGTTCCCACGCGGGGTCGGGCAGCATGTGAATGTGCGCGTGCGAGTCGGCCACCGGCGCCTCGAGCGGCGGTGTGGGCGCGGCGACTTCACGCCACTGGTCGTGCTTGCGGCGCTGGTAAAAGTTGAAGTCGCGCGTCGGCGGCAGTTTCAGACGGTCGGACATTCTATCCCCTTCGGCATTGCATTCACCCGACCCAGGGTCGAATGAATGGCATTCGATTGAAACGGGGTCGGGTGAATGGGACGAGCGTACGGCGGGGTTATTCCACGGAGAAGTCGATGGCGTCGACGTCGAGGCGCGGGAAGAGCGGGTCGCCGACTTCCACCTGATTGCCGGCGGGAAGCTGGCCCCAGGCAGTGGCGGATTCGATGTCGGTGATGGCTGTGATGTCTCCCAGGCCCAGACGGCGGAACGCCTCGGCCGACGTGTTGGGTGCGAGCGGCGCGAAGTACAGAGCGCAGATGCGGATCGATTCCAGCAGGTTGTACATGACGAACGCCAACTGGTCGGCGGCATCCGGGTCCTTCGCCAGGCGGAAGGGCGCCTGCTCCTCGATGTAGAGGTTCGCGGCTTGCGCGAGCTCTTGCACAGCGGCAACGGCTCCGGTGAAGTCGACCTCGGCCATGCAGGCGTCGAACTTGGCGTAGAGACCGGCGGCGATGTCGCGCAGCGGATTCTCGGCGCTGTCGGCGAGCGCGGCGGGTGCGGCGGGCACCTTCCCGTCGAAGTACTTCTTCGTCATGTTCAGCACGCGGCTGCACAGGTTACCCCACGTGTTGGCCAGCTCGTTGTTGTAGACCTGCACCATGCGCTCCATGCTGATCGAGCCGTCGTGGCCGAACTGGACGTCGCTCATGAAGTAATAGCGGTAAGCGTCGACGCCAAAGATGCGCACCATGTCCTGCGGCGAGAGCGCATTGCCCTTCGACTTCGACATCTTCTCGCCCTTGGTCAGCAGGAAGCCGTGGCCGAAGACGGTGTGCGCGGGCTCGTAGCCGGCGGCAAGCAACATAGCCGGCCAGATAACGCAGTGGAAGCGCGTGATGTCCTTGCCGACGAAGTGGTACTGCATGGGCCAGCGGGCGTCGAATTCGCCTTCGCGGTCGGGGTCGGCGTAGCCGATGCCGGTGAAGTACGCGAGCAGAGCGTCGGCCCACACGTAGGCGACGTGGCCCTCGTCGAACGGCAGCGGGACGCCCCAGTCGAACGTCGAGCGCGAAATCGAGAGGTCCTTCAGGCCGCCTTCGACGAACGTCACGATCTCGTTGCGGCGCGTCTCGGGACGGATGAAGTCGGGGTGGCTGGCGTAGAAATCGAGTAGCGGCTGTTGGAAGTCGCTGAGCTTGAAGAACCAGTTCTCCTCGCCTGAGGCCATCAGCTGCACCGGGCGCTTGCAGTCGGGGCAGACGAACTCGCCTTCCTCGTTCTTCTCGAGGTCGCTTTCGGCGTAGAACGTTTCCTCGTGCACGCAGTACCAGCCCTCGTAGCTGCCCTTGTACAGATAGCCCTTGTCGTAGAGGTCGGTCCAGAACTTCTGCACCGTGCGCGTCTGGCGATCGCTGGAAGTGCGGACGAAATCGGTGTAGGTGATGTTGAGCAGGTCCCACGTGTCGCGGAAGGCGGGCTCCATCGAATCGCACCATTCCTGCGGCGTCATGCCGTGCGCGGCGGCGGTGTCGGCAACTTTCTGGCCGTGCTCGTCCATGCCAGTGACGAACGCGACGTCGTAGCCGTTCATGCGCTGGTAGCGCGCGACGGTGTCGGCCGCGATGGTCGTGTACGCAGTGCCGAGGTGCGGTGCGGCGTTCACGTAGTAGATGGGCGTCGTGAAACTGTAGGTGCCTTTGGACATGTGGTGCTCCTTGGTGCGTGCGAGTAGCGCTCGCGTCTTGCTTCGGGCCGCACGAATTGCTTCAGGCACGACGTGCGACTTTCTGTGCGTGTTTTGGCGTGAGGGATATTCTAGCACTGTGTGCGGCAATGAGTGAGGGGTTTGGAAAGAGAGACGGGGTTCAGAACGCCCTGCCCGCGGGTAAGTGGGTAGCGGGCAGGGCTTCTGACTAGCGCCCGGGAGATTAATCTCCCGGGCATATTGCGTCCGCGGGGAGGCTGGAGGGGTGATCCATGCTCTCCCTAGGACGATTGGTAGACTTGGATTTTGCAGCTATCATGCCTTACCCCATTTCGCAAACAGCTCTGTGGTGGCATCCGTGATGGTGAAGGTGCCGCCCGGCTCGACGACGACTTCGCCCTTGGTCGAGAGGGCCCAGCCTTGGAAGCTCTTGCCGGACAGCGACGGGAGCTCGGCGATTGTCACGGTGTCGCCCACGTGATAGCCAGAAGCAGGCTCGATGGTGGCAGGCATGCCGACCACGGAGTCGGACTTCTTGCCGGCGTTGGCGTTGAACGTGATGGTGGCAGCGGGCTTGCCCCAGACTGCGTACAGCGTCGCGGCGCTGCTCACCATGTAGGAACTGCCAGCCGCATACTCGGCCTCGGTCGCGTCGGCGCTGGTGGCCCAGCCGAGGAACGCGAAGCCGGCGCGCGCGGGTTCGTCGGCGGGCAGCGCGACAGCCGATCCGGTCGTGCCCGAAATGGCGCCGGGCATGCCGGTGACCTCGTCGGAGCCGGCGTTGGCGTCGAAGGAGATGGAGACGGTGGTCGCCTTGCCCCACCTCGCGAACAGCTCTGTGGTGGCGCTCGTGATGGTGAAGGTGCCGCCCGGCTGTACGACGACTTCGCCCTTGGCCGAGAGGGCCCAGCCTTGGAAGCTCTTGCCGGACAGGACGGGGATCGCGGAGATGGCGATGGTGTCGTCCACGCGGTAGCCGGCATCGGTGCCGATGGTTGCGGGCATGCCGACCACGGAGTCGGAGTTCTTGCCGGCGTTCGGGCTGAACGTAATGGTGGCCAGGGCGCCGAGCTCCTTCCACACGGCGTACAAGGTCGCGGCGCCGCTCACAGTGTAGGAGCCGCCAGCCATATACTCAGCCTCGGTCGCGTCGGCGCTGGAGGCCCAGCCGAGGAAACGATACTCGTTACGCGTAGGAACGGCAGTCGACAGAGTGACGGTCGTACCGGAAATCTCCTCGAACGAATCGGGCAGACCAGACACGCCATCACCATTGCCATCGAAGGTCACGGTCACAGGCACCGCACTACTCCAAATCGCGTACAGAGTCACCGGGCTCGTGGTTATCTTCCAGGATCCACCGGGCTCGCACACGATCTCGCCACTGGGGGTCAGAGCCCAACCAGTAAACACATGGCCCGACCATTCCGGAATGAACGATATCTCGATCATGCCGTTAACCTTATAGCCAGCGTCATAGCCAATCGTGGCAGGAACATCAACATCAACCTTGCCCGAATTGCTATCGAACATGATCTTGGCCGAACCGGCAGTCCAGCGGGCGTAGAGCTCGACATACCTGACGCCATCGGAACCCGCAACTGTGCCGAGCGTCATTTCCGGCGTGACCTGCATGCCGCCCTTGAGCTCTTCTGTCCACCAACCGGCGAAGTCGTAGCCCGCACGCTGCGGCGTATTCGGAATGATGTTTACGCTGTCCCAAGAGAAATTGCTCGGGTTAATCGTGGTACCACCGGTCGAGTCATACCTCACCTCGATGGATTTACCGTACCAGAGGGCGTACAGCGTGACGCTCTCGTCTTCGCCGATTTCCTTGCCATCCAGAATTTCAGCCATGGTGTTCGGGTTGTACACCGGGTAATCAGAACCGCCAGGACCCGTATACCAGCCAACGAACTCGTAGCCCATACGCGACGGCGTCACAGCAGACACGCCAACGCTCGTCCAGCTAAACTTGTTCCCAGATGGAGTGGAGCCACCCTGGCTATCGTACGTGACGTTGAAGAACTTCGCATACCAATACGCGTAGAGAACCAGGTTTTCACCCTCGGCGATTTCGCCGGCTAGTTCGGCATAAGTCGTGGGGCCGTACACCGGCGTGCCCGTGCCGCCAGGACCCGTGTACCAACCGACGAATTCGTAGCCCACGCGCGTGAGACCGTTCTCGGTCGGGTCGACGTTAAGGCCTGCAGCGTTATAGCCGAAGTCAAGATCGAACACGTACTCGTCAGAATCGGACAAAACGGGAACATTACGCGTACGTTCGGCCTTGTCTTCAGGGAGGTCGATTACGGACCAGTATTCGACGGTGAAGAGGCCCTGGTCCCAAATCGCGTAGAGGATGTTCTTGGATTCGTCGGCGTTGAGGGTGAACTTGTCGCCGGGGCGGTACCAGACGGGGGCGTCCTCGGGGTTGTCCTCGTAGGTTTCGCCGGCGGCTTCGGCGGCTTCGATGGCGGCCTGGCGCGCAGCCTCCCACGCATAGGGATCGGCCATGGTGCACCAGCCGAGGAAGCTGTAGCTACCGCGCTCGAAGCCGTTCTGGGCGACCTCGACCTCGAGGTCGGTGACGCCGCCGGTCGGCTTCGTCTCGCCCGTGTACGCCGGCTCGCCGCTTCTATCGCCGTCCTCGACGTTGGGATCGTAGACCAGCTTGCGCTCGAGCGCACGCCAGCGCGCGTACAGCGTGATGGCGGAATCGGACCACGGCACTTCGTACGTGCCCTCGCCCACGGCGATCAGCGGATCGGCCTCGCCGGCTTCGGGAGCCTCGGCCAAGCGCGACCAGCCCTCGAGGGCATAGCCGGCGCGGGCGGGCGAAGGCTCGCCGGGCATGTCGATCAGGTCGTCGACGTGCATGATGGCGGACGGGTTATCGGACTCGTCGGCCCACTCGCCGCCGTTCGCGTCGAAGCGGACGTCGACCTCGTTGGCCTTGTAGTAGAACTCCAGCACGAGCGAGCCGTCGGCCTTGACCAGTGCGGTCATGGTGTCGGCGGAAAGCTCGCTGCTGAACGTGTAGCCCATGAACGAATGCGCCTGCGAGCGGTCGCCCACGCGCGTCCAGGTGTAGTCGGTCAGCTCGTCGGTTTCGGCCTCGACGAGGAACGTGCCCTGAGAATTCACCTTGTAATGCTCGATCTTGTAGCTGACCTCGATCGGATCCCAAATCGGCACGAGCTGGCCCACGACGTCGTCGCCGAGCCACCAGACGGCCACATCGTCGGCACCCTGGGCCCAGAAGTCGGCGCTTTCGGGCCATTCGCCAGTCCAGGAATCGGGCTTCAGCAGCTTCCAGCCGACCAGAGTCCAGCCTTCGCGCGTGATCGTGTCGGCAGTCGCAACCTGCGGGATGATGTCGCCATCGAACAGCTCGATGTCGGCCGGGGCCGTGCCGTCGACCCACGCGTCGCCCGTCAGCTCGAGATGCGAAGGCGCCGTGCCATCCTCGTTGCAATACGGATCGACGGTGGCGGTGCCCAGCGTGTAGACAATGTGCACAGGACGGCGCTCCCAAATGGCATGCAGCGTCATGGTGGTCGTGTGGTCGATGGCCGAGCCGCTCACCGCGACGGAATACGTCTTGTCGTCGGCGTAGCGCAGCGTGTCGGCGAACACCGAGCCGTCGGCATCGGCGTCGAGCGACCAGCCCAGGAACCTGTAGCCCTGGCGCTCCGGCACGGCGGTCCACTCGACCACGTCGCCGTCGACGAGCGTCAGCTCGCCAGCCGAAGCGTCGGGACGGTCGGTCGGCATGGTGCCCGCGGTCACGCCGTGCGCCAGATCGGCGGCGGCCGTGCCGAGGTTCTCGTCGAACACCAGCACGACAACGCGCGGCGCCCAAACGGCGTACAGCGTCTCGATGACCTCGTCAGGCGTCCAGGTCCATTCACCGGGGCCGTGCGCCAGCAGCGCTTCCTCGATGCCCGCAAGGCCCTTGGCGGCGTTTTCAGCGCCCTTGGCCCAGCCGAGGAACTGGTAGCCGTTGCGTTCCATGTCGTGCATCGTGATCGGGTTCGTGCGATCGTAGATGCGGTGCGCGTCGGCGATCGTGATGTTCACCGGCAGCTCGTTCAGCACCGTGTGATGGTCGCGCATCGTGGCCGTGTCGTCGTCGTTCGCGTCGAACGAGATGGTGACGTATTCGGCCCACACGGCGTACAACATGGTGATGCCAGCCGGCATGCGGTAATGCGTCGACTCCTTGGCCAGCTCGGGGCTGGGCTTCACGTTGACCGTGTTGTCCTGGTCGGTCGTCCAGCCCAGGAACACCCAGTTTTCGAGCGTCGGCGTGGGCGTCAGCGCAGAAATGTCGACGATGTCGTGCGTCGGGCGCACCACGTTGGCGGGAATCTGATGGTCGCTGCCTTCCTTCGTGTCAACAAAGTGCAGCTCGGAATCGGCGATGGCCCACACGGCGTACAGCGTGACGTCGCCGGACTCCATCAGGTACTCGGTGATGCTCTTGTCATACCAGGCGTTGGCATCGGCTGTGAACGAGGCGCCGTACGAAACGGTGTCGGTCACGGGGTTGAAGTAGCCAAACCTGTGCGTCGTCAGGTCGTAGAAGTCGGCAATCTGGCCGTCGTCGATGCCCTCGACGCCCATCGCCGCAGCCGTCGAGGCCTTGGCCCAACCGAGGAACGTGTAACCCGCGCGCTCGGGATAAACCTTGGCCGTGTTGCTGTAGCCGTAGCGGACGTCCTGGGCGGCGTTGGTCAGGTTGATGCTGTAGCCTTCGTAGCCGATGACATCGGCGGACACGCCCGGGGTGTCCTTCGCGCCGTTGCCGTCGAAGTGCACGCGCGCGTTCAGCGCCCACACGGCGTACAGCACGTTGGCCTCGTCGTTTTCGAGGATGGTCCACAGGTAGCCCGGCTCGTAGATGCCATTGGAAAGCGAGGTGGCGGTGCTGCTGAGCGACCAGCCGGCCAAGCTGTAGCCCTCGCGCGTGATGACGCTCGCCGCGTCTTCGACCCAGTCGGGCAGCAGCGCGTCGGTGAACCACGTGGGCAGCTGCACCTCGTCGTCCATGAAGTACGAAAGGACGCGCGTGTCCGACGTGCCGTTCGTGGCCGCGTCGCCCGACTTCCAGGTGCCGTTAACCGGATGCAGCGTCAGGTGGTAGGGGTTCGCCAGGTAGTACACGAACATCTCGGTGGAGCCGTTGCCCTTCACGATGCCGTCGCGGCCGCTGATGGGCGAAGCGCTCGGATTTGTGGCCATGCCCTCGGCCGCGGTGTACGTCCAGTAGTTGTACAGCGCGCTGATGGTGGAAGCGGCACCCTCAGCCGAATCGGCAGCACGCGTGTAACCGTTGTAGCGGTGGTCGTCGGTGCTGATCTGGACGGGCTGGTCGGTTTCGCCCGTGAGCTCGAGCTTCTCGATGTAGTCGTGCGTGCCATCGCCGTACAGCGTCGTGCCGTCGCCCTTCACGCGGTAGTAGTACACGGTGTAGGGCGTCGTGTTGTTGGCCAGGTAGTAGATGTACAGGTGCGTGGTGTCGTTGCCCTTCACGATGGCGTTGCGGCCGGCCACGGTGGTGAAGGGATCGGCGCCCTCGTCGGCGAACTCGTCGTCGAACGTCCAGTGGTCGGCGTACGTCGTGCCCTCGTACTCGTAACCCGAGAACAGCGTGTAGCCCGGGTAACGGTCGGACTTGGCGTCGTAGACGACCGGCGCGTCGGCTTCGCCGTCGTCGAAGCGGTACACGTCGTCGGCGGCGAACTGCTCGGCGCCGTCGCGGGCCAGACGCACATAATGCACGAAGTAGGTGACGTCGGTGTCGGCCAGGTAGTACACGTACAGCTCGGTGGAGCCGTTGCCCATGATGGTGGCTTCGATATCGCCCTGGGCGTTCACGATGCTGCTGCGCGTTTCGGGCGTGTTGTTGTTGAACTCGTCGATGAACGCCCAGTGGTCATGCAGGCTGCCGTAGTTCACCGTGTCGCTGAAGTGCGTGTAACCCGCGTAGCGGTCGGTGTCGTACGTCACTGCCGTGTCGGACTGGCCGGAGCGGGTCTCGTCTTCCTGGACCGATTTGCCCTGGCGGCTGATGCGGAAGTAGTGCACCGTGTACTCGGTGTCCATGTTGGCCTCGTAGTAGACGTGCAGCTCGAGGTCGCCGTTGCCGAGCACGATGCCGCTGAGCGTGGGAGCCGTGAGTTCGGCGGCATGCTCGGTGTACGTGTAGCCCTGCGGCAGGTGGGCAGTCGTGGAAGCGGTGATGCTGACGTCGGTCTGGCCGTTGTACAGCTCATCAGACCCGACTTCCACGGCGCCATCGGTCGTCTGCGCGCCGTTGGCAACCTTGTAGTAGTGCACCGTGTACTTCGTGTTCGTGCGGGCCACGTAGTACACGTAGAACTGCGCCTGGTTCGCTTCGTCATCGTAGCCGGTGATGAAGCCCGCGTTCGGGCGAATGGCGATGCTTGTGTCTTCGTCGATGACGATCTCGGTGATCTCGTGCGCGTTGCCCTGGTCGTCGTTCCAGCTTAGCTTGTACGTGCCAGCCGTCGTGCCCTCGACAGGGGCGACCAGCCTGTAGCCGCGGTAGTTCTTGTCGGTCCACTCGCTCATGGTGTCGGTCCGGCCAGTCCGATCCTCGACGACGTCGAAGGTCGTCGTATCGTCGACCGACTCGCCCACGTAAGCCGGCGTGCCGTCGTTGTTCAGGCGCACGTAGTGCACCTGGTACTTCGTCGCGGGATTCGCTTCGTAGTACAGGCAGATGACGATGGATTCCATCGTGTCGATCTGCCTGGTCGGCGGGTTGGTCTTGGTCGCGCCCGTCGTCATGTTGGGGTTGAACGTGTAGCCGTCGGGCGTGCGCAGGCCGATGGTCACGGTGGCGTCGTATTCGCTCATGAACACGTCGTTGAATTCGACCAGCGTGCCGCCGATGTAGGCCTTGTCGAACTTGACGGGCGTGGCGTCGCCGATGACCTTGTAGTGCTCGACCGTGTAGTTCTTGCTCAGCGCCAGGTAGTATACGTACAGCTCGGTACCGCCGGTGCCCGAGATGTAATCGCGATCGACGCCGTCGGCATGCAACGTGACTTCGCTGCCGTTGTAGGTCCACGTGATGTTGAGGTTATCGGCGGACGTGTTGCCGGGCAGGACGCCGTAGCCCTCGTATTCCTTCGTCGTGGCCACGACGAACTCGTCGGTGATGTAGAACTTGCCGTCGGCGATGCCGGACTCGGTGTCGGCGAGCGTCACGGTCTGGCCGTCGAGGCTCACCTTGTAGTGATACACCGTGTACGCGGTGGTGATGTCGGCTTGCCACACGGCGTACAGCTCGATGCCCTTTTCGGTGTCGGTCGCCCAGGCCATCTCGAATTCACCCGACTCTTCGGTGAAGTACTTGCCGCCGTTGTTCCAATCGCCCGACGTAGTGCCGCTGATGGCTTCGGATTGCTGGATGGAGTCCCGGCCAGTCGCCTCGTTGGCGGCGGAGGACGTCGACCAGCCGATAAGCGTGTAGCCTGCACGGGTGATCGTCGTGCCTGCGGCGCCGGCGGCATTCGGCAGGTCAACCTTCTCCTGCGTGTAGTAATTGTTCACGACGTTGGAAGTCCAGTTGCTGTCGGATCCGCCGATGAGCGTCAGCTTGTACTCGTTCGGGAAGTACCACAGCGTGAACACGGAGTTGCCATCGGCGTCGAGCGTGTCGGTGTTGTTCGAAGACTCGGTCCTGGATCCGACCTTGCCGGTCGCCTTGTACGTGTAGCCGTTGACCTCAGCATGGTCCCAATCGGTCCGAGTCAACACGTTGATGTCGGTCACCTCGTAGTTCGCGAGCTCGGTGGCGGCGTCGACCGTCGCGGTGGAGTCGGCATAACCGTAGAAGTAATGCGCCGTGGTCTCGTAGCTATCGAAGAGCTTCTTCGAAGACTCGTCGCCCTTCAGCTTGTAGATGTACACGGTGTAGGTAACTTGCTTGGGCATCCACACGGCATAAAGCGTCTTGTTCTCGCCGGGCATCGGGTAGTTCGAGCCTTCGGCGTTGAACTTGTAGGCGTCGTTCTTCAGCGCGTTGTACACGTTGACGGCATCCTGCGCCTTGGCGGAGCTCACGAGCACGTCCGCGCCATCGATGTTAACGTACTGCTCGGTCGACCAGCCCTTGAGCTCGTAACCCGTGCGCCTGGCGTTGCTCTGGTCCGGCAGAACGACGTTTTCGTGTGCATGCGGGGTCACGCTCGACGGCGAGGCGGTGACATACTGCTTTTCGACGTTGAGCACGGCCGAACCCGTATCGTAGCTGAGCGTGTACGTTTGACCGAGCGATTTCCAGAACAGCATGAGCACGGTCGTGCCGTCGCCGTTCACCTTGGCCATCGATACGGTCGTCACAGACGTGCTGTCGACTGTAGCGCGCACGCCGTTACCCACGTACTCGTAACCCGGGATGCTGATAGCCAGGTTCTCGTGGTTGTAGACGTCCTGCACGGCGTATTGCGCGCCGCCCTGCGATGCGGCGTTGAGCCACACGGCATCGTCGGCATAGGCCCAGCCATCGGCCCAGCCCGTCGTGTACGTACGCGCATGGGTTGCCAGCGTTGTCTTCGGCTTCATCGTGGTCAAATCCATGAAATTTCTGAACGTGTACGTGAGGGGCTTGCCTTCCGCATCGAGCGCCACATGGCCTTCGTCGTCGATGATCTCGACCAGTCTGCCATTCCACAGGACGGCCCAGCGTTGCACCTGGTAAGTCACGGTGCCCACGAGCTCGTCGGTATCGTCCTCTTCATTGTGAACAGTGGCGCTGACGGGCACGAGGTAGATGTTGATGGTGTTGAACTGCTCCTGCACGCCCGTCGTGTTGTTGTAAGCCGTGACGCCCAGCCTGTTCAGGAAGTTGTCGTTGGCAATCGTGATGCGCTGGCCAACCGTCTCAGAAGCGGCTTCGCCATCGGTGTAGGTGTAGTTCTCGCCCGTGCCGAGGAAGCGGTAGCCGGCGATCGACGACTGCGTCAGGTTGAAGGCGGTGCCGTACTCGGAAAGGAAGTTCTCGGCCGAGATGTCTTCCTCGCCCACGACGTCGTACACGCTTTCCTTCCACGTGTTCACGATGGTCTGCTTGGTGCCGTCGCCCTTCACCTTGATGTAATTCACGTAGTACTTCTGCGGCAGGGGCTCGAGCACGGCATCGAGCGTCACAGAGCCGTTGAACGCGGTGACCGTGTACTGCCACACGCCAGCCACGCGCGTGCCGTTCAGGCGCCAACCGTTCAGCTTGTAGCCGTTCAGCTTCACGGAGCCTTCCTCGGGCAGGTCGATGACGTAGCCGTCCTTGTAATGGCGCACCCACAGCGTGACGGTGCCGGCCAGGTTCTCGCCGTTCTCCTCGTCTTCGAAGTTCACAGCCCAGGTGCCACCGTTCGGGTTCAGCGTGATGGCGAAAGCCTTGGGCAGGTAGATGAGCTGCAGCGCGGTCGAGCCGTCGCCGGCCAGGATTCCCTTGTACACGGTGCGCTCGTCGCCCTGGTCGTAGACGTAAGTGGCTTCGGACGTACCGTCGGCCTTCTGGATGACCTTCACGTTCTCGAGGTTGTTGCGCGTGTAGTACACGCCGTTGTTGAAGTACTGGAAGTCGGCGGGCTCGTTCGCATGCTCGCCCATCTCGGCCAACGTGGCGGCGGCGTTCACTTGGGCGTCGGTCTTGCCCGCGAATGCCCAGCGACCGGACGACACGTTCGAGATGGCGCCGTATTCCGTCAGGCCGTCGATGCTCCAGAACGAGTACGTGGTCACGGCGTTATCGCCCACGCCCGTCGTCGTCGCCCTGCGGATGGCCACGTCTTCGCCCTGTGCGTTGACGAGGTACCAGTCGCCACTGCCGTCGATGCGGTAGCGCTCGACGTAGTACGGCGTGTTGCTGTTCGCGTCGTACAGCACGTACAGCTCGGTCGTGCCGTTGGGATCGACCGTGTCGCGGAACTTGATGTTGACCTTCGGCGTGACGTCGATTTCCGTGTTCGAAGCCGTTTCGGGACGCAGCGTGTAGCCCGCGAGGCCCAGCCTGGCGAAGTAGCCAGTCGTGGCGCCGTCCTCGAAATCGCTCTCGTTGAACGCGGCTTGCTTGTCGGCGTAGCCGTTCGTGTACTCGATCGCCTCGGCCAGTACGGTGGAGCCGTCGCCGCGCAGCTTGTACACGTACACGGTGTAGGTGGTGTTGCCCGTGGGCTTCCACACGGCATACAGCTTGACGGGCTCGACGCCCATGGTGAACTCGGCGCCGGCGGCCCAGTACGTCGTGCCTTCGCCGCTCAGCAGCTTCGTGTACAGGCTCTCGGCATTGGCGCCCATGGCCGCGTTGATGTCGTCGGTGTCGTTTTCGCCGTCGAGCGAGACCTCGCCGTTGGTGATCGAGTACTTCTGGTACGTCGTCCAGCCCATGAGCGTGTAGCCCGGACGGTACAGGTTGCGCACGTCGCCAGCCGTTTCGTCGTGGATGTACTCGCCGGCCAGGTTGAACTTCGACTCGGCCTGGTGCTCACCCGACTGGTTGACGACCCAGTTGGCCTTGACGCCCTGCAGGTAGTCCACGCGCAGCTCCTGCGGCTCGTAGATGAGCACGAGGCTGTCAGATGCGAACGCGTTGGTACCTTCACCCACCACGAACGTGCCATCGGGCTGCAGCGTGCCGTAGGCGATGGTCTTCCACGTGGTCTGGCCGAGCTGGGCGGTCTCGAACGTCTCGCTGAACGTGTCGCTGTAGGCGTAACCGATCAGGCCCCTGTTCTCGGACGCGCTGTAGTTGCGGTGGAAGTAGCTGAACTGCACGCCGGAGGCGGCATCGTCGGTCGAGCGGTTGACGTAGACGAGCGTGCTGGTCTTGCCGCCCTTCGTGGTGCCCTCGGGGGCATCGGCGTTGTAGGCCACCGTCAGCTCGTTCGTCTGGTTGCCCGGCGTGCCGTCGTCGTTGAAGATGTTCAGCGGCTCGATGTTGTGCTCGCCCGTGTACTTGTAGTACTTCACGGTGAAGGTGACGTAGTCGGGCTCGTAGATGAGGTAGATGGTCGACGAGCCGTCGCCTTCGATGTTGACGGTATGCTCGGCTTCATCCGGGTAATCGTCGGAAAGCGAGCCGGGCTTGAGCGTGCCGGTCGTATCGAACTTGTAGCCGAGCACCTGGTAATCGGAATTCGTGGCCCAGTCGGCATCGTAGGTGGCTTCGGTGTCGGTCATGCCCGTGCGCGTCAACGTGCGATACGGCGCATCGTATGTCTCGTTCAGGCGCTGCAGATCGGCCGACAGCGTGAAGATCTTGATCCTGTAGGTCGTATTGTTGTTGGCCTGGTAGTACACGTTCAGGATCTGCATGCCCTCGCCCGTCTCGGCGTTGGTGACGCCGGTGATGGGGCCTTGCAGGACGGTGGTGTAGGCATCCTGGTCGAACGCCTTGGCAACTTGCGTGTAGCCTGCGTACGTCTTCGGGGTAACGAAGATGGCGCCGGACCCGTCGGACGTGTCGGTGACGACGATCATGCGGCCGGTCATGCCAACGCCCGAAACGCGGTCGTCTTCGACTTCGGTGGAACGATACTTCGTCTCTCCGTTGTCGTCGTAGGACACGACCTTCCAGAACCTCACCTGATACGGCGTGTCCTCGTTCGGCGACCAAATGGCGTGGAGCTGCGGTGCAGCCTGGGCGGGCACCGTGTAGGTCGCGCCCGGGTTGTACAGCAGGTTCAAGCCGTTCAAAGTGGTGATCATGGCCTTGGCATCGGCACCGGAAAGCGCGTCGAAGTCAACGCCCGCCAGCGACGCCACGCCGGCGATGTCGGACATGTCGACCCATCCGGCCAGCGTGTAGCCCGCACGCGTGCCGTCAGTCTTGACGGGCAACGCGAACGAGGACTCGGTGCCGTAGTCGTAGGCGATATCGGTCAGCGACTCGTCGGTGTAGTCGATCTGGATAATGCCGCCATCGGCGGGATCGGTGCCGACCACGACGGTCGCGGCGCCATCGCTCGACGTGCCCGCCGCGTAGCTGAAGTTCAGCTCGGCCTTGTTCGGCGCGTAGTACAGCGTGATGACGAGCGCGTTGCCCTCGCCGGCCGTGATATCGGCCACGTCGCTGCTCTCGAGGCCCTCGCCGCCGTTCACCTTGATGGTGGCGCCATGTGCGAAGTACGTGTAGCCCGCGAACGCGTTGGCGCCCTGGAACGGCAGGCTGATGTTGGTCAGCGATTCGACGTACTGCTTGCCGGTCGTGGTCGTGGGCGACACGAACGGGGCGAACGTGGCCTCGTTGTCGGTCGTACCCGTGAAGGTCTCGCGGATGGCGTCCTTCAACGTGCCGTCGCCGGTGATGCGCACGTGGTCAACATAGTACACGGTGGTGTCGAGTGCCTTCCACACGGCGTACAGCGTCGTGGTGTGATCGGGCATCATGTACACCATGTCAGTACCGGACGTGTACGCGTAGAACTCGAGGTAGTCGCTGTCGGTCGTGGGCAGGGCCGCGCGGCGCTGCACCTCGGCCCAAGCCAAGATGGACTGCGTGCCCTTGCTGCCGGTGGCGTACGTGCCCACGCTGACAGGCGTGGAAACGTCGTCGATGTCGATGTTCACGGTGGGCTCGGCCGACCAGCCCATGAACTCGTAGCCGTCGCGCGACAGGTTCGAGGGCAGCTTCGTCGAGGACTCGGCGAGCACCTTCACCACGGAGCGGTCGGAACCGCCCGTCCAGCCGCCCGAACCCTCTTCGAGGTTCAAGTCGAGCTCGTCGGGCAGGTACACCAGCATGAGGAACAGGTTCTCGCCCTCGAGCTGCAGCTTGGGAATCTGCTTCGTCGTGACGTGCTTGAAGTCGTCATCGGCGAGCGTGTAGCCATCGTACGTCTGCGCGCGGTCCGCCGCCGTAACGTACACGTACTGGTCGGCGTAGCCCTTGCGAGGATCGGTCATCTGAGTTTCGAACGAGACGGCGCCGACGAACTTGACCCACAGCACGTCGTAGTCGATCTCATCGGGAGCGTACAGCACCTGTATCACGGTGGTGCCGTCGTATTTCACGATTTCGGACACGCTTTCGGCCACGGGCGTGTAGTAATCAATGTCGTGGGCGCTCGCATACGCCGTGGAGGCGACTTCGGCCGTGCCGTCGGTCCTGTTTTCGGTGAACATGACCTTGGTCGTGTAGTTTTCCGTGTTCACGTCTTCGGGCTCGGCCCAGTAACGCTTCACGTATTCGACCGTGTAGGCGATGTCGGTGCGCGGGGCCCACACGGCGTAGAGCGTCGTGGGCGTCGTGCGCATGGTGAACGTCGTCGTGAAGTACTCGTCGGGGATGAGTTCCAGGGCAGCTTGCAGCTCGATTGCGATGGCGCCCGTGGCCACGTTCACGTCGAAGCGCTTCACGGCTTCGGTGTTTTCCTCGTTCACGTACTGCATGATCTTCTGACCCTCGTTTTCGGGGTCGTCGACCTCGACCTGCAAGGCCACATGGCCCTCGTCGTCGATCGTGTAGTACGGCAGCGTCGTCCAGCCGGCCAGCGTGTAACCCGTGCGGCGCACGTTGTCGCGGTCGACCGGCAGCGTGATGGACGTGCCCACGGTGACGGCGCCCGACGGGTCCTTGCCGACCGGGTACCACGTTATGACGTCTTCGTTCTGGTCGTTCTTCAGCGTGCCCTTCTCGTAGGTGAGGAGCAGGTCGAGCGCGCGATAGAACAGGTTGAGGACGAGCTCGGGATCGCCGTTCTCGTAGAGGCTGACGACGCCGACGCCGTCGGTGGTAACCGAATCGAGCGACTCGCCGCCGAGCGGGGTTTCCACGTTGTGCGGCATGAGCTCGTAGCCTTCGATGTCCTTGTAGCCCTGCGTCGGGTCAAGCGTGCTGTCAGTGGCGTCGACGGTCGTGTCGGTGAGGGCGTAGCCCGTCCAATCCTGGCCTTCGAGGTAGATGGAATCAGAGCCGTCACCCGCGAAGATGTGGTACTTCACCGTGTAGCTCGCCAGGTGGTTCGGATCGGGACGGTAGTACACCTTCAGGGTGAGCGGCGTGCCGTTGCCCGCGGCCCAGCCGCGCACCGTGCCGGTGGCTTCGTTGAGGTCGACGCTCACGGTATGGCCGTTGACGGTGATGGTGTCCACGCCATCATCCAAGCCGGCCAGGTCGGCTTCCACGATGGCGATATAACCCGGGATGGCGATTTCTGCCGTGGCGGTGACCTCGGATTCGGCCGTGCCGTTCTTCGTGGCCGTCGTGTAGGTCCGCTTCTCGCCGTCGCCCGTCACCTTCACGTATTCGACGATGTACGTCGAGGCGTTTTCGACCGGCGCCCACACGGCGTAAAGCGTGCGTGCCGACCTGTCCATCTTGTAGCGGCCGTCCTGCTTGGAGGCGTCGTTCGTGTACACCTTGTAGTCGGCCGCGGCGCTATCGGTGCCGGTGGCCCAACCGATCAGCTCGTAGCCGGGACGCACCACTTCGCTGTCGGCGTACAGGTTGACGGTCGACTCGGCCAGATACGACACCGTCTTGTTGTCGGCCACGCCCGACGACCTCCACGAAGCCTCGGGGTTGTTCGTGTGCAGGTCGTACGTCAGCTCGACGTAATCGGCGGTGTAGATCAGGATGAGCTCGGCCACCGTGCCGTCGTCGGACAGCGAGATGCGGTTCACGGTGCTGAACAGCGTGGACGTGCCGTCGATCGTGACGTACGCGCCGGCGGCGTGGTCGTAGTAGTAAGCCTTCGTGACGTACTCGCCGAACTCGGGGCTGTACGTGTAGCCCACGGTGCGGCTGGCGTCGATGTAGCCGCCGTCGCCGGTGGCGTTGTAGTTGAAGTAGAAGTTGCCGCTGCGCGGGCTGTCGGCGAGCTTCGCGGCGTCGTCGGTCACCCACACCTGGGACTTCGCGTAGCCCTGGTACTCGTTCCAGCTGCGGTACGTGGCTTCGGCTCCCTCTTCGCCCGGAACGCGCACGATGTCGAAGTCCTTGATCTCGCCGTCGCCCGTGTAACGCAGGTAGCGCACGCGGTACGTGATGGACGGCTTCACGGTGAAGTACAGCTTCAGCGAGGAGAGGCCGTTGATGTTCACGGTAGTGTACGTGTTGCCGCCCTGGGCGGTGGTGACTGCCTGGCTGAACTCGTACGTCGTGCTCGAAGTCATCTTGTCGTAGTCGGAGGCGTCGACGCGCGAATCGGCCCATGCCTTCAGCTCGTAGTGGTCATCGGGCAGAAGCGGCAGATAGGTCTTCGTCTCGTCGTTGGCCATGCCGGGGCTCTCGTAGTAGCGGTACACCGTGTAGGTGGTCTGCTTCGGGTACCACACGGCGTACATCGTGGTGTTGCGCGAAGGCATGGTGAACGTGGGCAGCGTGTCGACTGCAGTGAAGCTTTCGCCTTCGGCAACCGGCGTGGCCACGGCGCCCCAGAACACGGTGCTGTCCTGGCCGAGGCTGAGCAGCTTCGCGTACAGCGCCACTGCCGCCTTGCCCTGGGCTTCGCTCACCTTGATGGCGTTATCCGCACCTTCGGCCACGAACTCGACCGTGTTGTTTTCGGAATCGTAGGTGAAGTAGCCGGCGGTGGTCCAGCCAACCAGACCGTAACTCGAGCGCGAGGCCTTGGTGTTGTCGGGCAGGGTCACGACGTTGGCGTATTTCACCTTCGGGGCTTGCGTGCCGCCGTTCCACGCGCCCGTGCCCGTATCGTACGTCAGCGTGAACTCGCCCGGCGCGTAGTAGACGTTGATGTTGCCGCCCGACACGACCGGCGCGCTCATCGAATTCGACCACGACTTCGAGTACTCGGTCACGCCTTCTTCGGCTTCCTGGCCGTCGAACGGCGTGCTGCTGTACACGGTGTAGATCTCGCCGTTGCGCAGGAAGCGGAAGCCTTCGACGGGGCTGACGTTGTCGGTCGGGCGCACGAAGTAAGCCGTGCCCTCGTGCAGCCAGTTGACGCTGGCCAGCTGCGCATCGGTCAGCGTGGTCTTGGCGGTGCCGAACGTGTACGACACGTTGTCGATGGTGGCCGTGGCCTCGTCGGGCACCGTGCTCTTCTCGGCATCGACGCGCACCGTGAAGCCGGCCGGGGCGTAGCCGGTGTTCACATAGGCCTGAGTCACGTCGCCTTCGATCGAGACCGTGTAGTACGTGATGGTGTAGGAAACCAGGGTCGGATACCACACGGCGTAGAAGACCATGTTGCCGTCGCGCATGACGTACGTACCGTCGGCTGCGCTGAACGTCACGTAGTCGCTGCCGGGCGTGAGCGAGGCCCAGAACGTCTTGTCGGATTCGGCGGCGGCGCTGTTGGCGGTGACGAGCGCCGTGTAGATGTTCACGGCGTCGATGCCCATGGCCTCGTTCATGCTGAAGCGCTTGCTGGCGGCGGTGTTCTCCTCGCTCACGTTCTCCCAGATCATCTCGCCCGAATGCTCGGGGTCGGGATCGCTGACTTCGACCTGCAGGGCAACATGGCCCGTGCTGTCGATCGTGTAGTACTGCAGCGTCGTCCAGCCCACCAGCTTGTAGCCCGTGCGCACAGCGTCGGTCGTGTCGACGGGCAGGTTGACCGTCGATGCATAGCGCTCGTTGCGCTTGTACGACTCGCTGCTCGTCCACGTGGCATCGCCGCCAGACAGGTAGGTCACTTCGTGCAGGATGGGGTTGAAGTACACGTCGAGGACCACGTTCTCGCCCGTGTCGGAAAGCTCGGTTTCCGAAATGGTGAGGTACGTATTGCCGTTCACGGACACGGGCGCGCGGTTGCCCAGGTACTCGTAGCCGGTGCCGGCATCGGGAAGCTCGTAGTACAGCGACCCGAAGGGCGTGACGCCTGCGAGCGTTTCGCCCTGGTTCAGCACCACGTCGGCTTTCACGGGCACGTCGACGTTCGAGGTGCCGCTTTCGGTCTTCCAAGCCGAGGCGCCCTTTTCGCCGCGCGCATCGACGAGCCAGTAGTTGACCTGATACGCAACCTGGTTCGGATGCCACAGGGCATATAGCGTGACATCATGGTCGACCATGACGAACGTGCCGGCGATGCCGTTGTAGGTCAGCGCGCCGCTGTTGGTCAGCGTGGCCACGGCAAAGAAGTCGCTGCGGTTCTTCAGCGCGTCGTACAGGGCGAGGGCCGTCGCACCGCTGGCCGTGTTCACGGGCAGCGCGTTATCGCTGTTCTCGGGCGTGACGAACACTTCGGTCTGCTCGCCTTCCTCGCCGACCATGACGGTGAACGACACGTTGCCGGACTCGTCGATGAGGTAGTAGCCCACGGTCGTCCAGCCGATGACGGCATAGCCCGTGCGCGTGGCCTTCACGGCCGCGTTGTTCGTGCTCTTGGGCAGCGCGTACGCCTTGGCGTATTGCGCGTTGATCGAATAGTCGTCCTCGGTCGGCAGCGAGCCAGAACCCGGGCTGTAGTTGATCTTGTGGATGCGCGGCTGGAAGTACACGACCATGTCGAATTCCGCGGTGGTGTCGGCTTCGAGCTCGGCTTGCGCGTTCGTCGTGAAGTACTTCACGTCGTCTTCCCCACTGCTGCCGCTGCCGCCGCTGCCGCTGCCGCCGCTGCCGGATTCGGCTTGCACGTGGTAGATGTCGTTGCCCGACGTCCACGTGTAATGGGCGACCTGATACGCGACGATCGTCGTGGTGATGGTCTCGGTCGAAGTCTGCTGCTGGCCGTTGTCGTCGGTGTACTGCGTTGTCGTGGTCTTGCTGAACGATGCGGTCTGCGTCGACGCGTCGTATGTGTACGTGTCGCCGTCGATTTCGGCCTGGGCGCCGTTGGGCAGGTCGTCGAGAGCCACGGTGCTTTCGGTCCCGGTCTTCACGACGTATTCGTTGCCATCGAACGTCCAGCGGTAGTCCTTCAGGCTCGCAGACGCGATTGTGTGCTCCGTGTAGCTTGCGTAGGTGCCGTCCTCGGCGGCAGTGCCGACTCCCTCGAGGTAGGTCGCCTTGCCCTCGTCCTTGCTGTAAGTGTACGTATGGCCATCCTTCGTGGTGAAGGCGCCGTCGGGCAGGTCGGGCAGCGTCACGTAGTACAGCCAGGGAGAAAGCACGTGGTACGTCGTGTGCTCGAGCGTCCAATCGTGGCCGGCCAGGCCTTCGCCCGTAAGCTCGGTGCCGTCTTCGAGGCACGTGGCGATGCCCGTCGACTCGTCGTAGATGTACATCTTGCCTTCGATGGTGGCCGTGGCGCCATCGGGCAGCTCGGAAACGGGCGCGTAGAACTCTTCGTCGATCACGATGTGGTATGTCACGCCGGAATGCGACCAAGCATGGTTGGCAATGTCGGCGGCCGAGATCGTGTCGGTGTCTTCTGCGTTTTCAGGGTTCACGTACGTGGCCGTGCCCGTGCTCTTGTCGAACGTGTACGTCTTGTCGTCGATCGTCGTCGTGGCGCCGTTGGGCAGGTCGTCGACCGTCACGTCGAGCTGCACCTCGACGGCGACGTCGCCGATGACGAACGTGGTGCCGTGTCCCGGGTACACCCAGCCGTCGCCCGGGTTGGGCATGACGTGGTAGTACGTGCCCTTGTGCGTCCAGACGTGCTTGTCGATGTCGGCGGCGGAAATCGTGAGGTTGTTGGCGGCATTGTCGGTATCGACATACGTCGCGGTGCCCGTGGTCTTGTCGTACGTGTATTCCTTGCCGCCGATTGTCGTCGTGGCACCGTCGGGCAGCTCTTCGAGCGTCGCATCGGCGCGCACGGTGAAGCCGCTCAGGCCCTTGTAGGAGTTGGTGTTGTGGCCGTTCACGGGCATGGGCGTTTCGTCGCCGTCCATTTCGACGCGCACGTACGCCACCGTGTAGTCGACGAGCTTCGGATACCACATGGCGTAGAGCACCGTGTCGTGGCCGAGCATCTTGAACTCGTCGTAGCTCGTGTAATCGAAATCGGCTTCGGTGGTCGCGGGAGCGGCAACATGCCAGAACAGGTGCTCGGCATCGGCGGCCAGCGCCGTATTGGCCGCGACGAGCGCCTCGTACACGAGCAGCGCCTCGTAACCCGAAGCGGAGTTGACGGCCTTGGCGTTCGCGTTGTTCTGGGGCGTGACGGCCACGGTCTGATCGTTCACCTGGGTGGTGAACGAGATGGTGCCGTCGGCGCCGATGAGGTAGTAGGCAACGGTGGTCCAGCCGATGACCACGTAGCTTGCGCGCGTTGCGGCGGCGACGCGGGTCGGCAGGCCCTGTTCGACGTTAGCCGTTATGTCCTGGCTGGCGGGCAGCTCCACCACGGTGGCGGCCTGCTTGGTCGACGTGTAAGCAATGCCCTTGGTGGCATCCCAGTTGCCGGCGCCCGTGCTGTAGGACAGCGCGTAGATGAGCGGCTTGTACACGACATCGAGTTCCATGGTGCCGGCATCGAGCACCTTCACGCCCTTCGACGAGAACGTCTGCTCGTTCGGCTCTTCACCCACTACGAACTCCTCGCCGCTGCCGGCATAGCCGTAGCCGGCCAGGCGACCCACGTTTTCAGTCGGGCGCACGTGGAAGATGATGCCATTCGGACTTGTCGCATCGCCCTTGCTGCGCCACACGTAATCGGCGACATCGGAAATGGTCACGGTTATGTTGTTTTCGGAATTGGCGGGATCGGTATACGTCGCCGTGCCATTTGTCTTGTCGTAGACGTAGGTTTTGTTGTCGATGACCGTCGTCGCGCCATTGGGAATGTCGGAGCGCACGGCGTCGGCGCGCACGGTGAAGCCGGCCGGCGCCTCGAACGGGTACACGGCGCTTTCGTCGGATTCGCTCAGCTTGTAGGGAAGCTTCTGAGCGTTTTCGTTCACGGTGCTGTACTGCACGGTGTAGGAGATCATGTCGGGATACCACACGGCGTACAGCGTCACGCTTTCGGCGGGCATGATGAACGGCGTGACGTCCTTCACGTAGCTGCGGCCCTCGTTGCTCGTGTTCAGGATGCGCCAGAACGTGCGCTCGGCATTCGGCTCGGCAAGCGCTGCAGTCGTGTTCGTCTCGACGAGCCAGTTGTACATGTCCAGAGCGCGCTGGCCTGAAGCCGTGTTGGTGGTCACCACGTCGGTCGCACCGCTGACGCCAAAGTCGTGGTTGCGCACGGTGGTCCAGCCGATGAGCGTGTAACCCGAGCGGCTCACGAGCCCGGAATTGGCGCTCGGCTTGTCGGGATCGTTCGTGGCGAGCGTGTACTCGACCGTGTACTGCACCGCCGGCGTGTAGGTCGTGTTGGGGTCGGTCCACTTGCCCGAGCCCACGCTGTACGAGATCGTGCGCACGACCGGCGCAAAGTACACGTTCAGGGTGTCCACGTACGAATAGGTGGTTTCGTCTTCGTCGGTCGAATCGTTGTGCGTGGTGGTCGCAACCGGCGCGAGCTTCACGATGGCGCGCGACACGAGGCTGGTGCCGGGCAACGTGCGGCTATCGCCCAGGTATTCCCAGCCGGCGATTTCCGCATCGGTGCTGCGCAAGTGGTACACGTAGCCGTCGGGCGCCGTGCCATCGGCTGCCAGCGCGTCGGCCTTCACGGTGATGCCCACGTTCGACGTCTGGTTCGCGTACGTCTTGACGGGCGTTGCGTCGGCGACACCCGACGTATTGACCTTGTAGTAGTTCACCGTGTAGGTCACCTGGTTCGGGTACCAGACGGCGTACAGCGTCATGTCTTTGTCGGGCATGGTGAACGTCGCAACGTCCGGCAAATAGCTCAGGCCGTCAGAAGTGGACAAAAGCGACCAGAACGTGCGCTCGGCATTCGGCTCGGCAAGCGCCGCGACCGAATTCGCAGCCACGAGCGCCTCGTAGGCCATGATGGCTTGCTTGCCCTCGGCGCCGCTCACCAGCACTTCCGTGCTCTCGCCGTTGTACGTGAGCGTTAAAGTCGGGTTCTTTGTCCAGCCCACGAGCGTGTAGCCGAGACGATACATCTGGCCCGTCGTGCCCGTTCCGTCGGGATCGTTCACGGCCAAGCTGGGAGTCGTGCTGTACTGCACGCGCTGCGCGCTCGCAACCGCCGCGCTCGTCCATGCGCCGGCGCTCCAGTTGTACGACAGCGTGTGGATGACCGGCTCGAAGTAGACGTCGAGGGTCGCCTCGTACGTGTAGGTGGTCTCGTCTTCGCCGGTCGAATCGTTGTGCGTGGTGGTCGCGATCGGCGCGAGCTGCATAACCGAATGGGATGTCCAGTCGCTGCCGTTCACGGAAATGGTCACGTCGTCGCCGCGGTAGGCCCAACCGACGAGATTGGTGTTCGGCAGCTCGTAATAGATGTAGCCATAGGGCTGCACGCCCAAAATCGTCTCGCCATCGGAGAGCACGACGTCGGCCTTCACGGTTATGTCGACGTTCGACGTCTGGCTCGTGTGCGTCTGGAACGCGGTGCCGCGGGTGCCATCGGTGGCCACCTTGTAGTAGTTCACCGTGTAGGTCATCTTGTTCGGATACCACACGGCGTACAGCGGCACGTTCGCATCGGGCATGGTGAACGAGGCGACGACGTCGGTGTAGTTACCGGCCACGCCATTGTCGGCCGTGGTCGCCACAGCCCAGAACGTCTTGTCGTTGCCCGACAGCGCCAGCGCCTCGGGCGTGTTAGCAGTCGCGAGCGCCGTGTAAATATCGAGCGCCTGCTGGCCGACGGCGCTGTTCACGTCGATCGTCTTGCCATTGGCAGTGCCCGTGGAACTGGTGGTCCAACCGACAAGCGTGTAGCCCTTGCGCACGGCGGATTCCTTCGCAGCCAGCGTCACCGAAGTGCCGGTCTGCACGTTGGGCGAAGCCGTGGCGTTGCTGACCCACGTGCCGTCGCCCACCATGTACGACAGAGTGTGAATGAGCGGCGCGTAGTACACGGTCAGCGTCTTCGTGGCACCCGTCTGCAGGTTCACCAGCGACGCATCGGACGAGTACTCGTGGTTGTTCACCGTGAACTTCGCGCGGTCGCCCTTGTATTCCGAGCCGATCAGGGCGCCTTCGCGCTCGGTCGGGCGGATGTGGTAGACCATGCCGTCGTACGTCCACACGTACTGGGCCAGGTCGGCCGTGGCGATGGTTTCGATCGTCGGGTCTTCGCCTTCGGGCGTGTACGTGGCGGTCTTGCTCGTCGAGTTGTAGACGAACGTCTTGCCGTCGACGACGACCTCGGCCCCGTTGGGCAGTTCGCCCACGGTTGCATCGGCGCGCACGTCCATGCCCGTCCAGCTGTAATACGTGTTCTCGTCGTTGCCGTTCACCTGGTACGGGCTGCTCGCGCCGTTGACGTCGACCGTATGGTACTGCACCTTGTACGCGATGCGCTGCGGATACCACACGGCATACAGCGTCACTTCGTGGTCGGGCATGGTGAACGACTGGTCGTGCGCGGTGTACGTCACGTTCGTGCCGTCGTACGAAGGCTCGTACACGACCCACAGCGTGCGCGTTGCGTCGGTGGCGTCCTCGTTGTCCTCGAGCAGCTGCGCGTAGGCGTTCAGCGCGTCTTGGCCCGCCGCGATGTTCACGTACACGGTCTTGCCGCCGGCGACCACCGTGTTGCTGGTGGTCCAGCCGATGAGCGTGTAACCCGTGCGCGAGCCGTCGGCCGTGGCCGGCAAGGTCACGCTCGTGCCGCGCTGCTTATCGCCCGACGTGTTCTTCTCGTCGGAAGCCCAGGTGCCGTACTGGCCGATCTCGTAGAGCACCTCGTAGACGACCGGCTGGTAGTACACGTTGAGCTCCAGGGTCGGGATATCGTTCGCATCGGCGCCAACCGTGCCCTCGCGCACGGTGGTGAACGTCTCGCCGCCGGTGCTGAACGTCAGGTCGAACGCGTCGTACGTGTAGCCGTACAGGTCGTATTCCGTGCCCCAATACGTCGCCACTTCGCCTTCGGCGGGACGCATGAAGTAGATGCGGCCCTTGCCGTACCACGCCACGTCGCGCATCTGGCTCAGCGTCAGCTCCTCGGGGGCGCCTTCGGCCTGCTCGCCTTCGCCGAGCGTGAGCGTGGCCTTGCCCGTATCCTTGCTGAACGTGTACGTCTTTCCGTTGTAGGTGGCCGTGGCCTCATCGGGCAAATCGCGCAAGGCGGCGTCGGCCCGCACCTTCGTGCCGGTCGGCTGCACTGCGTGGTCGCCGCTTTCGCCCGCGGCCGTGAACGTGTAGAACACGGTGTCGGTGCCGTCCGGCAGCACCGTGTGATAGCTGACCTTGTACGAGTACTCGTTCGGGAAGTAGATGAGCTTGAACTGCGTCTTGCCGTTGCCGCTCACAGTGCCGCCGCTTTCCATGGTCACGACGGTCTGGCTCGTGGCCGGGTAATTCACCGTGTCGCCGTCGTTGCCCAGGTGGTAGCCATGCGGCACGGCGACCTGCGGGTCGCTCTGATAATCGGCCAGCGAGATGGTGCTATCGACCTTGGCGCTGAACGTGGCGGAATCGAGCTTCGTCACCGAGCCGTCGCCGTTCTTCTGGTAGCGCAGCACCGTGTACGCAACATCCTCGGCGGTCCACACGGCGTACAGCGTGATCTCCCACGGATCGTTTTCGCTTTCGCGCGTGAACGAGCTGAGCACCTTGCAACCGTCGATGTCGCCCTCGTAACCCTTGAACACGACGAGCGTCTGGTCGGCGAAGTACACGGCATCGGATTCCTCGGTCTCGTACTGCTCGGTGCTCCAACCCTGGAACTTGTAACCCGGGTTGCTCATGTACTTCAGGGCGGGAAGCGTGATGCGCGAATCGGTGTAGTAGTTCGCCTCGGAACCGTACAGGTAATCGTAGCCAGCCTTCCAGCCATCGACCTCGCTGCCGTCGTTGAACTTCCACGACGCGTCGAGGTACACCTTGTACACGCCGAGCGCGCGGTAGTACAGGTTCAGCACGGTGGCGGGATTGTTGTCCTCGTCGACGCTGACGATGTCGGTGATGACGGACGGATAGTCGTCGGACGTGCCAGGCGCCACGAACTCGTAGCCCTCCACTTCGGGAATGGCGGCCGTGACGGACGACCCGACCGGCGCCATCAGCGTCTTCGATTCGAGCGCCTGCTCGCGATGGTCCGGCGTGGGGGCGTCGTAGTACTGGCCTGGGATCTTCCAGTAGTTGATGGTGTAGGTAACGGTGCGTGCCTCGTACACGTGGCGCAGCACGAGCGAGCCGTTGCCCTTGATATTGCCCGAAAGCACAGTATCGAGCCGCACGGTCTCCATGACCGGTTCATCGTTCTCATCGAGGACGGGTTGGTCGTACTCGTCATATGTCGGCTGCTGGTATTCGATGTAATCGACCAGCTTGTAGCCGGGAACGGCGATGGGGGCCAGCGTCATGGTTTCATCGTCGATCGTGACCTCGGTCGACTGGTTCACGAGCTCGCCCGTCGTGCCGGAGAACTCGTGCGAGTAGATGCGCTCGACCGTGCCGTCGCCCTTCTTGACCCAACGCTCGAGCGTGTAACGCACGTTTTCGTCAGCCGTGTACAGCAGGCGCAGCTTCGTCGACCCATCGCCTTCCACGATGTCGGTCAGCTTCTGAGTGGTGTAGCCCAGCGCGAACGTGTAACCGTACCAGTCTTCGCCCTCAGCCCACGTGAGGGGACGCGACACGTCGATGGCCCATTCGGCCGGGTCAATAGTCACGACCGTGCCCGCAAACGCCATGAGCTCGTCGTTCCAGTCGACATGGGCGGGAGTCGTCTGAATCTTGCCGTTGATGACGCGATAGTGCTCGATGGAGTAGTGTACCTTCTGCGCGCCGAACACGGCCGTGTAGGTGATGTTGACGTACTCGCCGTTCATGGGAGCCGGCGTGAACGTGGACCCCGCCTGCGAGCCATCGGGGTTCTTGGCGATGCCCGTGTGCGTGGCATTTTCGTCGTCGGTGTATTCGTAATCCCAGCGGATGAACTGGTAACCGGCAGAGGCCGTGGCGGAAGCGCCGCTCAGGCTCGTGTCCGGCTTCACGCCGTACAGGTAACCAGTCGCCGGATTAACCGTCTCGCTGTCCTTCGAGACCGTGCCGCCTTCGCCAGCCACGTAGCGGATGGTGACTTCAGCCTTCTGCGAGAAGCGGGCGACAAACGTCACGGTCTTCGGCGCCGGAGTGTCGACCGACATCCAGCCCGATTCGGGCAGGCTCGGAATCCAGTTGACGTTCGCGGAGGTGCTCGCGCCGGGGATGCTGCCGAGGTTGCCGGTTTCGGTATCGAGTTCGAACCAGCCATCGAACTTGTAGCCGGGAGCGGGCTTGGGCGTGGCGCCAACCGTGGCAGGCGACGTGACGAAATCGACGATTTCGGAAACGCTCGCCACATTGTTCACGTAACCCATGACCTCGCCGTTGCCGCCCTGCTCTGCCTTGTAGACGATCGTCACCTTCTGGAAGGCGCGGTTCAGGTAGTACAGCGTGAGCTTCGTCGTGCCGCTGGGATCGATGGATCCCGACGTGATGGACATGTTGTAATCGAACTTGTACGTCGTGTCCTTGTCCTTGGCATCGCCCACGCCGTAGGGGTCGTCGAGGCTGTACACGAACAAGCCGCTCTGATCCGTGTTGGCTATCTTCAACTTGTAGCCGATCACAACGTCGATGTCTTCATGCAGTTGCTCGTCATATTGCTTCTCGGTCACCTGGACGATCTCGATCTTGGCGCCCGTCGGGCCCGCGAGGCCGCGCGTGGCGTTGCCCAGGTTGTCGGGGTCGTCTGCCGTGAACGTGCCGTCGAGGCTCTGGAAGAGGTGCACGATCGTGAAAGGCGTGGTCTTGGGCACGACGCGGAACTCGTACGTTGCCGGCTCGAAGATGCCGCTTGCGCCGACCTTCGGCGTGATCTTGGCCGCTGAGGCCTTCGTCGAGCTGCCCGGTTCCATCGTGTACGTGACCCAGCTGGCATCGACGCGCTTCCATTCCTCGTCATCTTCGTCGTAGTAGTACCAGCCACCGCCGTCTGCGGCGCTCAGGTCGATCTCGTAGCCCGTTTCGGCCGTGCCCTTGCTGCCCTGCGGCGTGCCATGCACCGGCATCACGGATTCAGACCCGATCGAGATATGCGCGGTGGTGCCGTTCTCGACCTGGTAGACGATCGTCACGGCCTCGTCTTCCTCGAACACGGCCGTGTACTTGGCGGCATGGTATTGGCTGTCGGAAACGGAACGCGGCACGGTGAAGGCCTTCGAGGTGGAGACTTCCGCGCCCGATTCGTCGACCCACTTGACCAGGCGATACCCAGTGAACGGATTCGCCGTCATCACATAGGGCACGGTCTGGCCTGTGGCCGTATCGACATTTGCGACCTTCGTGTACACCTGGCCGGTGATGGCGTTCACGTAGTACGTGGCCTTGATGGCGCGCGAAGCCGTGTTGCCACTCACGGGCTCGGTGATGGTTTCGAAGGTCCAATCGATATCGCCGTTGTTGTTGTCGGTGCTGGAAAGGTATCCGAACGACTCCTGGTAAGGCGTCGTGGCCTCGACGGTGGTCACCTCGACAATGAACTCGATCTTCACGATGGCCGCGTTCCAGTGCGCGTACAGCGTCGTGTCGGACGTGGGCATGTTGATGACCGCGCTCGGCCCGTATTTCACGGCGCCGGTGGCGGTAAGCGACCAGCCGTCGAGCTCGTAGCCCGGGCGGGTGACGTCGTCGCCGCTCGGCAGCGTAACGGTTACGCCCGTGGCCCCGTAGTACGGGTTGAGCACGGTGTCGCTGATGACGCCGCCGTTGCCGTCGTACGTGATCGTCGCATGCCCCGCGACCCATTGGGCCGTCAGCACGAGGCCGCCCGCAGGAACCTTCGTGAGCTTGTTGTCGGTCGTACCCGTGTACAGGAACGTGTCGTTGCCGTCCTTGCCCACCAAGTACACGGTGCCGTCGGCGGCGCGCCAACCGTCGAAGCGCCAGTCACCGCTGGCCAGCGGCAAACCGTTCGAATCGACCGTGAGCAGGTTGTTCACGCCTTCAGTCTTCTTGAACGCCGGCAGCGTGGAATTGACGGGCAGGTCCGTGTACGTCTGCGTTTGGAACGCGCCGTGTTCGCCCTTGTCGTAGACCACCGTGACCAGGCGCGCCCAGACGGCCGTGGCCGTCACATGGCCGGTCAGCGTGATCGTTTCCAATCCGAGCGCCGTGCCGGAGGTGTCGGCGGCCAGGTATGTCTGCGGCACGACGACATCGCCGGCTTCGTCGACGATCGTGTAGTTCCAGCCGACGAGCGCGTAACCCGTCTTCGGCGTGGCCTCGAGGGTGGCTTCAGGCGCCAGTTTGGCGTTGTAGACGCCCGCCGCCTGGTAGCGCACCTGCGTGACGGTGCCCGACGTGCGCGACGCGTCTTCGAACGTGCTGCCTTCGAGCAGACTCAGCGTGCCGTTGCCGTCGATGCCGGCGTCGACCGTGATCGTAGCGGCCTTCGCGGCCCACACGGCGTATAGCGTCAGCGTGGGCAGGCCCGTGGTGGGATCGGACGTGAACTTGTCGGCATCGATGAGCGCCTGATGCGCAGCGGAGTTCTTGATCAGGAAGAAGCCCGCCTCGTCGGCGTACTCGACATCGCCATCGGCCGTGGTGGACCAACCCAGGAACGTGCCCGTCCACGTGGTGTCCTGAACGGCCGCAGGCCAGCTACCCGCGACGTACGTGTTCTTCCACAGCTTCGGGTTGTCGTCTTCCTCGTCGACATCGACGAACACGAAGCCCTGGTTCAGCATCTCGCCCGTTATCGTGCCGGTGTTATCGGTCTGGTTACGGTCGAACTTGATCTGGTACTCGGCCAGACCCCAGAGGGCCTCGAACACCAGACCGGCCTTGCGCTCGGCGGGCGTGAACTCGTCGAGCGACACGAGGCTCGACAGGTTGGCCATGCGGAACACCTTGTCGGTGCCACGCAGCTTCCAACCAGTGAAGTAATACCACGTGTCATCGCTGGGATTCTGCCAGCTGGAAGGCATGGCCCCATGCTCGGGGGTGGCCGGGTTCTGGAACGCGGGGATGTTGCCGTTCGGCGATTGGTTCGTGAACACGGTGCCCGCCAGGTTAGGCGTGAAGCTCGTCGAGTAAATGACGTGGGTCTGCTCTTCGGCGTCGGTGTACTCGAAGGAGCCCGGAATGTAGTGCACCGTGTAGGGGCCTTCCCACTGGGCGACGAACACGGTGTCGCCGTAAATCGGGAACGTGTTGATGGCGCTCGTGGCCACGTCGTCGAACACCTTGCCGTCGATGCGCTCGTAATTGTAGAACGCCTTCCAGCCCGTCAGGGCGTAATCGTTGCTCGCGGGCGTCGCGAGGGCGCCGCTTGCGCCGTACACCGCGAATTTGCCGTATGCAACCGGTTGGTTGAACAATCCGCTCACGGTGCCCATGTTCGTGTTCTCGCTGACGAACAGGACCGTCACCGTGCCGGGCTTCCAGCAGGCGTACAGGTTTATCTCGTTGTTGATGGTCGCGGTCAGGTTCGATGCGTACGCCAACGCCACCGGGTAATTCACTTCGGCATCTTCCGCGTCGGAAAGGCTCCAACCCAGGAAGGAATTGCCCGCGCGCGTGTAGCGGTTCGCAAGGTCGATTTGCTCGTCGTATTTCACCGAGATCGTCTCGGGCAGTGCTGTGCCGCCCGTGAACACGGTATCCCATGCGTTCCCGTGGAAGACGACCGTGTAAGTGATGGGCTGCCAGTACGCGTACAACACAGTGTCGACCTTCGGCATGCGGAAGTTCGTCTTGTCGCCTAGCTCGTAGTAGAACGCGGTGGTCGTGAGATTGTCCGCATAGGGCACCAAATCGTTGCGCGTGCGGTTCTCGGCGGTCGTCCAACCGGCGAACACATAGCCCGTGCGCGTCATGTTCGTCGTGTCGCCGACATTAGCCAGCTCGACGACGGTGTTATACAGGTGAAGCTTGCCAGAAGGCGGCGAAGCGATGGTGCCGGGACCGTCGTAATTCGGATCGTACATCAGCAGCGTGCCGATTTCATCCCACTGGGCGTACAGTATCACTTCGCCGTCCAGATTGCTGCTCAGGTTCACGACCTCGGCCGCGTTGGCGTACGAGACGCCCGAGCCGTCGGCCTCGGTGTTCCAGCCGGCGAACGTGAAGCCCGCACGCACGAACGCGGTGCCCACGTCGGTCAGCGAAACGGGTACGTCGTACGTCGCCGGAAGCGCCGCCAATCCGGGACCGGTCGTCGGGCGCTCTTCGGTGCCGTTGCCGTCGAACTTGATGCTGTAGGTGATGGGGCTGAAGCGCGCGTACCACGTGGTGCCCACCTTCCACAGGTCGTTCGGGTCCTTCGTGGGCACGAACGTGGCGTAGATGCCGACGCGCTCGCCCGTCCTGGTATACCAGCCCTCGAACACGTAGCCCGTGCCAGCCACTGCCTCGGAACCCAGCGGCACGCCGTCGCCTTCGTTCACGGTTTCCTTATCGCGCGTCACCGTGCCGGTGCCCTTGCCCACTTCGTAGCGCAGTTCGATATCGTTGCCCGTCCAATGCGCATACAGCGTTAGCGGAACGGGAACGTTGGTGTCGGAATAGCCCTTCCCTTGGGCGATGGAGCCGAAGGTGTCGCCGGTGGAAAGCTCGCGCGCGTCGTCGCCTTCGCCGTCGAACCAGCCCTTGAACACGTAGCCCGGGCGGGTGACCGTCTGGATGGGGACGGGATGGGAATCCCACGTAACGTTGTTCAGGCTCGGAACGTGCACGCCGGGGCCAGCTTCGTAGACGACCGAGTAGGTCAGCTGACTCCACACGGCGTACAGCGAGATGGCCGAATTGGGCACGGTAATGTCGACGCCGGGGTTGTACGTGACGATGTTGTTGTCGTTCACGCCCCAGCCGTCCAGGTGCCAACCCAAGCGGTAGACGTCGTTTCCGTCCGGCAGCGTCAGCGTGTCGCCGGCGACTCCTTCGATATCGTCGGTGTCTTCGATCAGGTCATCGACATAAGCCGATTCCGTGTTCCACGAGCCGCTCTTCAGATCGAACGTCACCCGCGTGTTGCGCGTCCACAGCGCCGTGAACACGAGTCCGTTGGCCGGAATGGTCTTCAGCTCATTTGTCGGGTTGTCCTTCTCGTAGAACGTGGCCACGATGATGTCCTTGGTCTGATCCACTTCGACCGGCTCTGTCATTGCCTGACCGGTTTCGGGGTCGATCACGGGTTCGCCGGTTTCGGGGTCGATCACTTCCTGGTACTCCACGACTTTCACCGTCACGGTTTCGGTGTGCATTTCCTTCAGCAGGTACACCTTATTGTCGGAAGACCTCCAGCCGACGAACGTCCAGCGCACATGATCGTCTTCCTCCTCGCCGAGCGGGTTCGACGTGGAAGTGGCGAACGGGCCCTGGTACGCCGGAATGAAATCGCCGGCCGATTGCCCCGTGAACACCGTGTGGTAGCCCGAGTCGGCCTGATCGGGAACGGACCATTCACCATGCAGGCCGGGCAGGTAACGCACGGTCACGCCGCCGACGAACCAGCCCGTGAACACCGTGTTGCCCCAGATCTCCACCGTCGTGGGATCGGTGACCGTCTTGCTTTCCGTGGAGCCATCGTCGAACGTCATGACATAGGTCCACATGCCCAGACTGTACGACGTGGCGGGCTTGATCGGAATCGCGGCCATTTCGGCGGAGGTGACATGCGAACCCGACACCTTGTTCAACGGCGCGCCCTTTATGACGCCGTGCGTCAGGCCGTCTTCGCCTTCGCCGGCGATGAACGTGACCGAGTACGCCTTCGCTTCCCACATGGCGTACAGCACCACGTTGGCCCCATTCTGGGTGGCCAGGTTCTTCACTGACTGGCCATCGGCGTACGTCGTGCCCGTGCCGTTGGCCCGCGTGTTCCAACCCAGGAACTTGTAGCCCATGCGCGTGTACAGGTTGCGGGGCAGCTGCTCGGGGTTGTCGTAGGTGCGCGTAACGGGCGACATGCTGCCGAGCGCCTCGTCGCTGTTCGGCGAGAAGCTGATCGTGTACGTGATAGGCGTCCAGTGCGCGTACAGCGTCATGTCGGTCGCCGGCATCTCGTAGGCATAATTCAGGTCGTAGGCCTTGCCGCCTTCGGGGTACTTCGCCCAGCCGTCGATAACGTAGCCCGGGCGCTGGAATATGTTCGCAACAGGCAGTTTCACGGTGCTGCCGTACGAAACCATCAGGTAAGCCTCGTTGCCTGCCTCGTTGTACGTGTACGTGCTAACAGGCGGTCGCGTGCCGCCATTGCCGCTCAGCGACAGCTTGTACAGGTTCGACTTCCAGTAGGCGTACAGCGTGACCTCGCCGCCGTCCTCGTCGGTGAGCTTCCACACCTCGGCGGCGTCGCGGTACAGCAGGCCCCTGCCTTCGGGGTTCAGCGTCCAGCCCTCGAACGTGTAGCCCGTCCTCGTGTACGCGACTGTCTCGTAATGCGAGAACGTCCACCCGTCACCCAGGCCCGTGGTATCTTCGAACGGGTCGGTGAACACGCCGTTCACGTTCGGCGCCACGATGTAGACGTAGGTGTTCTCGTCGTTGTCCTTCCAACCAGACGTCTCGGCATCGGGGTCGAAGATGACCGAAACGGTCTTGCGGTCTTCGAGGGCGATGCTGTCGTCGTCTTCCAGATACACCTTCACGTTGGCGTTCTTGCGCAGGCGCTGGAGCACGTCGTAGGTGAAGCCCGTGTCGGACATGAGGCCCGAGCCGCCGTTCGGGTCGTAATGCACGGTGTAGGTGTGCACCCTGAACACGGCATAGTACGTAGTGGGCTTATCCCAGAACGAGTACTCGCCCGTCACGGAGTTGTAATACTGGCCGAGCACGGGCGTGAACGCCGCTTGATCGGTAATGAATTCCCTGTTCTTGTCAGCCCAGTACAAGAACGTGTAGCCTGCGCGCTCGTATGCGGCCGAGCCTGTGGCGATGCCCTGGATGGCGCGCAGGTTCGTTTCCTCGGTGACGGTGACGTAACCGCCCGTCGTGGGATTGAACTCGCCCGACGCGAAATCGAGCACGACCGGCACGTACTGGATATAGCCCACGTCTTCGGCCCAGCGGGCGTAAATGGTGCCCACCGAACCGGGATCGGAGTTCGCGCACACGGCCGAGAACGGCATATCGGAAAGCACGGGCGAGCCCACGGTGCCGTGGGTGTCGTCGGCCGTGGTGAACCAGCCGCGGAACACATAGCCCGGCTTCGTGGGAACGATGTCGACCCACTGCGGGTCCATCGGATCGGTTGTGTCGTAGCTCTGGTTCAGGTGGGCGGTGTTCCACGTGAGACCCGTGCGGTTCGGGACGGCCGAGCCTCCCTGCGTGTCGTAGTGCAGCACGTAGTTCGCAGCCTCCCACACGGCGTACAGCGTCGTGGTCACGCCGTACATCGGGATGGTCGCGTTCGGCGCCCAGTGCGCCGTCGTGGCGGATGCGTCTTCGGACCAGCCGGCGAAGTTGTAACCCGCAAGGGAAATCACATCGGCGCCGGGCAGTTGCGTGTAGACGCCTGTCTTCAGCCTGCGGTTGGCCATGAAGGATTCCTTGCCCGAAGCTATCGTGCCGCCGTTCTCGTGGAAGATGAGCAGCTGCTCGGTTTCGGTGAACAGCGCCGTGAACGTGATGTCGCCCGTGGGAACGGCCGACGGCAACGAACTCCTCATGACGTAATCCACGCTGCCAATGGTTATGGTCGAGCCGGAAATATCGCCACCCGTCGTCGCAGTCGTGTACCACGTGGAAACGTTGTCGTCTATTTCGACCCACACCCAGCCGATGAATATCCAGCCGGGTTCGGTCAGGGGGTTGCCGATGTTGATCGGGTTCGACGTCGTGGCGGCATCGGTCTGGCCCTGGTAGCTGGGCAGCGAGGCTGCCGTCTGCGTCTCGAAGTACGTGTTGCCCTTCACTTCGTCAAATATGCCGTGAGCGCCGGGCGCGTAACGCACGACCACGTAGTCGGACTCGACGTAGACCGCCGTGAACACGGTGTTGCCGTGAATGGTGATATCGCGCGGGTGCGTAGCCGTGCCGAATTCGGTGGAGCCATCGTCGAGCGTCGTCACGTAGGACCAATGCGAGAAGCGGTACACGACCGTCTTGGGCTGACCGTCCACCTCGACAGTGGCGCTGTAGTTCTCGGGGATGTTCGGGAGCAGCTCGAGCGTGGGATTCTGGTTGTAGGCCACTGTTTCCTCGTAAACCTCGACGTTATCCACAAGGAAGTTCACCGGGTTGTCCTCGTAATCCCTCAGCAAGACCTTGTAATCGGGGTTCTCGATCCACAGCGCGTACAGCACCAGGGCATCGCCCGCGTTGCCGCCGGCCTTCTGCGGGTTGGTGAGCGACTCGCCGCCGTCGTAGAGCTTCGTGCCACCAGGCGTGCTCGACCAGCCTGCGAACACGTAGCCGTTGCGCGCGAAGCCAGGGCCGGTGTTCGAACGCAGGTTCTGCGGCACGTCGTAGACGAATACCTGGTCGGCGACGCTGCCGGTCACGTTGCTGGATCCACCCCGGAACGACACCGTGTAGGTGATGGGATCCCACTTGGCGTACAACACGATGATTCCGTAATTGTCGGAATCGAACGACGTCTGGTACAGGACGATGCCGTCCGTGCCGCCCTTGTTCGGGTCGGAATCGGTGACGATGACCGATTCGGAGTCGGCGTAGTTCAGGCCTGTGCCGTCGGCCTTGGTGTTCCAACCCGCGAACGTGTAGCCCACGCGCGCAATGCTCGGCGCAGCCGGGAGCCGGACCGTCGAGCCGAATATGGCGGGACCGATCTGGCTGGGCACGCCCGTCACCACCGTGTCGGAAGGAGCGTTGCCGTCGAAGCGGATGATGAACTCGGCGCGCGAGAACACGGCCAGGAAGCTCATCGAATCGGGCCACATGGCGTTGGCCGGCTTCGAGATGGTCAGGACGTGCGTTATGCCATCGTTCGCGACTTCGTCGTGGAACGTGTACAGCCCGTCGAGCAGCTTGTCGGGATCGCCGGGCTCCCAGATGAGCTCGCCCGAAACGGCATCGTACCAACCGTCGAACTTGTACCCAGTCTTGGGCTGCGCCTTCACGACGGGCAGTTCGTTCTTGCTCGAGCGCCCGATGGCGTTCACGGTCCACGACGTGGATTCGGTGGCGCGGTCGGCCTTCTTCACGTTGCCGGAGTTCAGCAGGATGCCACCCACTTGCACCTCGTACGTGACCGACATGTACGTCTCGTACCACTCGGCGTACAGGATGACCTCGCCGTTGTTTTCCAGCAGGTTGCCGTAATTGTCGACCGTGAAACCATCGACAGCCGAGCCGGCGTCGTAGTGCGTGCCGCCCTTTTCGGTGCTGGTGTTCCAGCCGACGAACACGAAGCCGGGTTTCGTCACCGTGTCCGCAGTGCCGCCGTCGGGCAGTACGATGCGCTCGCCGAACACGATGTTTTCCATGGCGTCGACCCATTTAGAGCCCTGATTGCCGCCAACCGCTTCGAACATGATCTTGTAGGTCTTGGGCATGAACGTGGCCGTGAACACGACTTCGCGGTATGTGTTGTTCCACGTGCCGTTGGCCAGGTATTCCTTGGCCTCGTTCAGAATGGCCTCGTAGCTGAGAATCAACGATGTCTGCGTGTGGTTGGAATTGTTGCCGTACAAGTCGTTCGTCCACACCACGCGGTAGCCGGGGTCGGCCACGGCCGTGGCGGTCGGGCGGGTGCCGTTCGCGTAACGGACCTCTTCGTCGCGTTCGACATACAGCTCGAGCTTCGTGTACGTCCTGCCGCCAGCATCCTCGTATTCAGTGCCGTTCAGGATGTAGCCATGCTCGTACGCGATGAACGTAAGCTTCACCTGCGTGCGCGTGAAAGCCGCGTAGATCGTGCCGTGATGCGACTGATCGTCGTCGTCGGTCAGGAAGCCGTACGTCAGCAACGGGTTATTGCTCTCGTTCAAAAGGATCGGGTTCTGATGGCCCGTGTCCGTGTACGCGTAGTAGTACCAGTGGTCGAACACGTAGCCGTCCTTCGTGGGCGTTTCCTCGGGCATGAGGTACGCGTCGTCGAAGGCCAAGCCGGTCTTGCTCTCGATGGCCGAGCCGCCATCGGTGTCGTACCATACCGAGAAGCCCGTCGCCACTTCCCAAATGGCGTATAGCTTCTGGCGGTACGCCACGTAGGGCTTGCCCGTGTCGTCGTAACCGCCGAACGCCACCACGATGGTGAAGTCGACGTTCCTCTTCAGCGCGTCGTCCCACAAGGTGGCGGTGACGGTCTCGGTCTTTTCGGTGTCGTACACGACCTTGCCGTCTTGCATGATCGTGTTGCCCTGCGCGTCCTTCTTTTCGAAGTACGAAAGCGTGTAGCCGTCGACCCAGCGCATGCGGTACAGCTGGCCAACCTCGTAGAACGCGCCATCGTTGCGGTCGGGCGTCGTGCTCCAGCCGATCAGGTGGTAGCCCTTCTTGTACATGTACACTTCGGGGTTCAGGTCCTTGTCGAAGCTGCTCAGCTCGATATCGGTGCCGGCGTTGTCGATGGCGTAGATGCCACCTGTAGGCTGCTCGACGTCCACGAGGTTCGGGTCATACGTGAGCACGCTCTTGCCGACGAGCGCCCAGTCGGCGTACCACGTGGTGGTCGTGCCGTACGTCTCCGCGGTCACCATGATCGTCTCGCCGCCGGTGTCGGGATCGTTGTAGAACTCGACGCGTTGCCCGTTCTTCAGGTAGTACCACCACTGCAGGCGGTAGTTGTCGCGCGTGTAAAGCGTGCTGCCGTTCGTATTCTTTTCGGAAGGAAGCGTGTACTCGTAACCGTATGGGCGGAACACGTCGTTCATCGTGCCGTTTATGTTCGGGTCGTACGGATTGAGGTTGTGCTCGAACTTGAACACGGTGCCGTACGTCCACGTCCACGTGATCGGGCCCACGCCATGGGTGGTCGAAGCGGAATCGTTGTACCAGTCGATGAGCGAATACACACCATGCTCGAGGTCGCTTTCGAACGTCGAGCGCACGTCAAGCGGGCTGTAGTCGGGACCTTCGCCGATGGGCCAGTCTTCATCGAGGTTCGGCACATAAGTGGAAATCCAGCGAGCCACCACGCCCGTGCCATACGCCGTAGCATCGAAGCCGACCGCCTGGGTGGACGAAGACACGCCGTCCTGACTCGAGAAGGTGCCGAGCACCACCCTATCGTCGAGCGTCATGGTTTCGAGAGCCGTGGCGTTTTGGAACATGCCCTGGAGCATGGCCTGGTAATCTGCGGCCGTGAAGTCGGCATCGGTGTGAACCATGTCCCAACCGACAAGGTTGATGCTCTTGAGCGCCGAATCGCTGGCGAACAGATAGGCGAAGCTCGTCGTGTCCTCGTCGATGCGCAAGCCCGAACCGTCGAACGTTTCGAAGCTGTTGTAGTAGCCGTTGGCACCTGCTTCGCCGGTTCCCGAACCGTAGTTGTTGAACCAGCTGTTCAAGCTTTCCGGATGCACGCGCCCATCGGTTTCACTAGCAACCGTGAACACGTACACGATCGGCGAATTGGCGTAGGTCAGCACCTTGGTCCACGGCATGTTCGTGGCCCCGTACTCGCTGACGGTGACGTCGTACGTGCTATCGGTGCCGATGATGAGCGAATGTGCCTTGTAGGGCTTGCCCTTGAAGACGAACACGCCAGTTTCGGAGTCGACTTCGCTTTCGGTGATGTAACGCCACCAGGCACCCTCGTTGCTCAGGAAGCGGCCGCCGAGCTGCGTCTGCTGCAGCACGTACGTGCGCGCGCCCATGCCCGCTGCGTTGCCGGCGCCGGTGCCGTCGCTCGGGTAACGGTTCAGCAGGTCTTCCGTCGAGCCCAGCCAGTGCGATGTGTCGGATTCGACGTATTGGTCTTGCCACGAGCTGTCCTTATGGTTGGCATTGTACGTTTCCAGCAACAGGTCCCAATCGGTGCCGTACAGCGTGCCCTTTTCGCTGAGGGTTATCTCGTTGATGGCACTGTCCTTATACAGCATGTGCGCGAGCTGCTCTTCGTCGGTCATGTCGACCATGTTCCAGCCGTCGAAGTTCACGCTTTGCAGGTTGGGCAAATCGCGCAACAGGTTCGTGATGACCGACGCGGCGTTCACGACAAGGCCGGAGCCGTCGAAGCCGATGAGCGTCTGGAACACGCGATGGGCCAGGTATGCGCTTTGCGTGGCTGCCGTCAACGGCGGGGAGGGATAACCGCATTCGTTCTTGACGCTCGAGAAGTACGACCAGTTGTAATCTCCCTCGTAACCGGTGCCCTTGCCGCCGATGCCGAATATACCGCCGAACCACAGTTGCGCATCTTCCACGATGGCCTGGCCGAACGTCTTCACATACTGTACCGAGCTGCTCGGCAGCACGCCGAACCACGGCGCGGTCGAATACTCCATGTCGAGCTTTGACGTGTAAACATCCGCACCATGATTGTTGTGGTTGCCGCAGTCGATCCAGCTGTTGTGATACAGGGCGGGGGTTTCCTCGACGGTTTCGAACGTGGGCAGGTTCGTCACGGTGCCGGGACCGGCGCCCAGATAGAACGTGTTGGTGATGGAATCGACGCCCCAGAACAGGTTGCGGTAGCCCGCGTAATCGCCGTTCTCGGTCGTGTCGAGGTCAGCGAACGTGTAGCCTTGGCCGTGCACCCACTCGAACTCGTACGTATCGGTCAGCGCCGGACCGGGCTCGTACTCGTGGGTTTCGGAATCGTAGGCGCCCAGCTTATGGCCCTCGTCGGTGTAGCGGTAATTTTCGAGGTTGGCCGTCGTGTCGAACCAACGGTCTTTGTCCTTTTCAATCGTGACATCGTTCTTCTTCACAGTGCGCCAGAAACCGTTCACCGGGTACAGGTTGATGTCATCGAACGTGAAGCTGAACGTACCCGTCCGGTCGGTCAGGTAACCGCCCTGGAAGCCCAGGTAATACTGCTGCGGACCCGTGCCCGGAACGGTGAAGGTGCAGGAATCGGTGGCGAATTCGCTGCGTCCGCTCAAATCGAACGCGATGTAGCCAGCGCGGGTAGAAAGCGAGTTTTCCGAAACGGCCCGGCTGTTCACTTCCAGGCCGAAGAAGCCGCCACCGCTGCCGGAATTGGCCGTGAACGCGTCGCCCTTCCACGTGGCGGTCAGGCAGTACGTCACGCCGCCGTACAGCGTAACGGGCGTGTACCAGATCTCCCATGCATTGTCGGGCGTTATCGTAATCGTGTTCGTTTCGGCGTCGACGCTCACCAGGGGACCGCGAGTCGTCCAGCTTTCGTCGGCCACGTTCTTCTGCCCGGCGGAAAGCACGCTGCCCGTCAGGCCTGCATCGGTCAGCACGACGTATTCGCCCACGACGATGTTCGTGATGCCCGTGCCCGAGAACATGTTCGTGCGCAGCACTTCGTCGTTGGCGCCGCGCATATGCCACGTGCTGATGTCGACGTACGTCAGGTTGGTGTCGTAGCGGAACATGTCGACGAACGTCTTCACCTGCGACGTGTCGAGCCCGCGGCCGTCGAACGACTGCAGCTGCGCGTAGTTGGCGAACCAGCTGGCCATGCCGCTGTTCTCCTGGCCCTGCTGCGGCTGGGCGTTGTCGTACACCTTCACGTGCTCCACCGCATCCCTGTCCACGGAGGGCAGCCACGGCATCTGGTCGTAGAGCGATTCGAACTTCGGGTCGCCGCCATCGGAAATCTTCTTCACCAGGCCGATGATGAGCGTGTTGGAATCGTGGTTGGTGTCGTTGAGGGAATCGTGGCCGCCCTCGGCGAAGTACTTCCAGTACACGTTCGAGTTATTCCCTTCGGCCGTCGGGAAATAGCCCTCGAGGTGCCACGTGTACGTGATGGCGCCCGTCGTGGAGCCGCCCTCCTTCGGGTACAGCGCGACGAGCGAAGCGGTGGAGCCGGCCTTCGGGTCGTTGGACATCGCCTCGACGTCGGTGTAGGTGAAGGTGCCGTCGCCGTTGTCGACCGTGACCTTCCACAAGCCGCTGCCGAAAACGCGGTTGGGAAGCGCCTCGAGACCGGTGCCTTCCAGCACGACGTTGGGGGTGAGCGTCAGCTTCACCAGCTTCGGCGCGTTGTCGAACATGCTGGCCACATTCGGCGTCACGGTCGCATCGTTGACCGACTTCTCGGACATGTCCCACGTGCTCAGGTCGAGCTCGGCAAGCGTTGTGCAGCCGTCGAACATGTGCGAGAAGTTGGTGATGTTGCTGACATCCCACGAGGTGAGACCCGAAATGTCGGTGAGCTGCTGGTCGTTCGCGAAGAAGTACGACAGGTTCAGGTTAGTCGGCTCGCCTTCGGAAAGGAAGCGCACATACCCAAGGTTGACGCTCTTCAGGGCGTGGTAGTTTGCGAACCACATCTGCGGGTTCTTCAGTATTATCTCGTGCTCGACGTTCACGACCTCGATGGCGTCGTAGATGTCGCCGTTCGCCGGGATATCGCTCGTGTGCAGCGTCGACCACGGCTGCGAGTTGCGCGATTCTTCCACCGAGAAGTCGCTGGTGCCGAATTCCACGTCGAAGCCGATGGTCAGCGTGTGGTTGTTGTAGTTGTACGTCCACCACATGGCCTCGTTCGTCGGGAAGTAACCGCGGATAGTGCCGCCCTCCCATTCGTACGTCGCCGGGTTGTACGTGTTGCCGTCGCTGTCGTACATCCGCAGCAGCATCGACGTGGCGCCGGTCCAGTACGCGGTGTTCAGCTCGTCTTGCACGCGCACCCAGCAGCCGTCGTCGTCGGAATGGCCTTCCAGGCTGCCGAAGCCCGTGCCCTCGAGCACCGACCTCGTGCCCAGCGAAATCTTCGTCAGCTTGTTGCAGCCCGTTAGCATGTCGGTCAGCATGCTGTCGGAATTGGCCTTCAGCATGTCCCAACTCGCGAAGCTGATCGTCAGAAGCTCGCTGCAGCCGTAGAACATGCGCTGGAAGTTGTTGCCTTCCGGAGTGTACCAGTTGCCGATGGGCGAGGCGTCCACAAGGCCCGTTCCCTCGAACATGCCCGAGAAGTCCCTGACGAGCTGCGTGTTCCACGCCACGCCGTACTCCAGGCCAGCTTGGCGTGCGAGCGCCGTCACGTCGACGATCTGCTCGCAGCCGTAGAACATGTGCGACATGTTCAGCGCGCCGTCCGTCACCCAGGTGCCGATTTGCACCAGACTGGAATTCGGCAGGCTCTCGTTGTCGTAGAACATGTACGAGAAATCGGTGACGCTGGCAGTGTAGTTCTTCCACGTGTCGAGGCCCACGATCGTGGCGAGCTTCGTGTCGCCGTGGAACAGGTGCGCCATGCTCGTGGTGCTGACGGGATTGAAGTCGGTGCCATCGAATTGGGTCAGCTCGGTATAGCCGCGGAACCAGTTCGACATGTCAGCGATGCGCACGTTGTTCTTCATCTCGATCTTGTAGATGTCCTCGAGCGGCACCAGGTTGTCGACTTCCCACGGCAGCAGCGACGTCTGAACGTCGTTTTCGTTGAACGTGCGCGTAGCCGTGATGGTCTTATCGGTGTTCGGACGGCCGTCCGCGCCGATGGTCAGCGTGTTCGTGGTCTTCGTGTAGTACCACCACGTGCCGCCGTTGCGCGTGAAGCGGCCACCGACCCGCGTGGGATCCCAAACGTACGTCATGATGCCGTCGACCTTCGCGAATTGCGTCGAGTAACGGTCGGCCAAGTCGTTCGTGCTGCCGTACCAGGTGGTTTCATCGACGGGGCTTTCGTATACCCACATGCCCATGGGCGTTTGGCGGGTGGAAAGCTCGGTCAGGCCGATGCCCTCGAGCAGCGACAGCTGCGAGGCGCCGACGGTGCTGATGTTGATGCAGCCGAGCACCATGTCCTGCAGGCCGTCCTGCGATTGGGCGAGCGACATATCCCAGCCGCCCACGGTGAAGTACTCGAGCCCCGTATCGTGCTTGAACATGCCCGTGAAATCGGTGACCTTTTCCGTGTTCCAACCCGCGAGGCCCGCATTGGTCTGCAGCATCGAGCAGTCGGCGAACGCGTTCTTCATGGTCGTGACTTCGGATGTATCCCAGTTGGCGAGCTTCGAGACTTCGACCAGGCTGTTATCGCCCTCGAAGAGCGACTCGAGCGTGGTGACCTTGGCCGTGTTCCAGTTGGTCGTGTTGCGCAGCGTGCTGAGCTTCGGGTTGGCCGACAGGAAATCCTGCATGTTCGTCACTTCGGACATGTCGAGGCCGCGGCCGTCGAAGCTTTCGAGGTTCACGTAGCCTTCCGCCTCGAAAACGCTGATGCCCCTGAACCAGAAGTCATGCCGCTCTTGGCCGTTCTCGAGGTAGTTGACCCACAAAAGGAGACGGTAATCGTCGCGCGAATCCGGGGCGACAAACGAAACCTCCATGTAGGTGAACTCGTCCAGGCCCGTGGTCGGCATGTGCAGCACGGCCACGCGGTTGGCGGTCGTGTACTGGTTGTTGCTCACGTTGTAGTTGAGCTCGACCCCGAAGCCCTTCGGATCGTAATTGGAGTAATGGGCGTAGGCATCGCCCTTCATCCACACCGCAAGCGTGTATGTCTTGTCCTTTTCCAGGCTGAACGTGGACGACTCGAGGTAGTCGTAATAATCGCCGCTGCAGATCGCCCAGATCTGCTCGGACGTTTCCGCATGCGCCGTGGGCGTTCCCGTGTAGGTGGTGAGGTCGCTCTGATCCGTCAGGGGCGAACCCGCGCTGCGGTACGGCTTCGACGAGAACCAGTACGACGCATCGGACGGGAGCTGCAGGTTGCCCTGCGACGTGATGGCGAGCACCTGCTTGAGGTCGACGATGCGCAGCCACGGCAGCTCGTAGTAGCGTTCGGTAACCGCGCGCGTGACGCCCGTGCCGTACGTGCCCAGCGTCAGCGTCTTCGTTTCCTTGTTGTACGACCACCAAGCGCCCTCGTTGCTGGCGAAGCGGCCACCCAGATAGTCGTCATCCCAGTTGTACAGGCAGGTGCCGCGCGTGTTGATGTTGCCGTCGTCGTCGGCAACCCTTATCTCGTTGTTGTCGCCGGCATAGCCGAGCGGGTACAGGGCCGTCAGGCGCGGCGAACCGTCGAACCACGCCCCGGTCGAAAGCACCCAACGCCCGTCGGTGTCGGCGCGGCCCTCAAGCGTGTTGTTCAGGCCCGCATCGCCGACCACTTCGTAGTACTTGTCGATGTCGTCGGCGGAAAGCGTCTTCACCTCGGTGTAGGTCTTGCCGGCATAACGGTAATACGTCGCGTTCGGATCGACGGCGTCGGTCTGGTCGACGGGCACGTAATCGTTGCCTTGCTTCAGGAAGTACGTCGCAAGGTCTTCGACCACGGGCGTCTTCACGATGACGTAGCGCTCACCGGTTTCGACATAGTACGTCTTGGCCGGATTCAGCACCAGGTCCTCGGTCTTCACGTACCGGCCGCCGAGCACGCTCTTGTTGCCCAGCATGATGGTGGTGATGCCCGTGCATGCCCGCAGCATGTTTTCGACCGTGGTGGCCGCGGTCATGACCCACCGCGCGAAGTTGGCCTCGGCCAGTTCCGAGCAACCATCGAACATGTACGAGAAATCGAGCACATGCGAAGTGTTCCAACCCACGAGCGGGCTGTTGGTCGTCATGCTCAGGCAGCCGGCGAACATATGCGAGAAATTCGTCGCGCTGCTGGTGACCCAATCTTCGAGCTGTTCGAAATCGTCGTCATCGAGCGACTCGGCACCGTAGAACAGGTACTTGAAGTCGGAAACGGAGCTGACGTTCCATTCGCCGATGCCCTCGATCGATTCCAGTTCCGAATCGCCCGCGAAGAAGTGGGCAAGGCTGGTGGCACCGTTGACGTTCATGCCCGAGCCGTCGAACGAGGCAAGCTCGCCATAGCCGCGGAACCAGTTCGCCGGGTTCTGGATGGTGATGTCGCCCTGCGTGTTGACGCTCGTGACGAGGTCAAGGTCGATCACGCAATCTTCCCACGGAAGCTTGTTGACGACCGAGGCGGTCATTTCGTCGCCGTCGAACGTGCGCGCGTCGGTGATGACGAGGTCTTCGGCATCGTCATCGGCGCCGATGGTGAGGTTCTTCGTCGCCTTCGTGTAAATCCACCATGTGCCGCCGTTCGGCGTGAAGCGCCCGCCCAGGTGCTCGTCATCCCAGATGTAGGTCAGCGTGCCACCGAACTCGCTGCCGTCCTTCGGGTAGCGTTCGGACAGCCTGCTCGAGCTGTCGAACCAGGTGCCGCCGACGAGCCTCCACATACCCTGGCTGGGCATGCGCCCGGACAGCAGGTTGTTCAGGCCCGAATCGGGCTGTTCATCGCCGAGGGTGCGGCCGGTCATGAGCACCGAGGCTGCCGTCACGGTGATCTTCTCGAGCTTCGAGCAGCCGCTGAACATGCCTGCCACGCTCAGCGTCGAGAGCATGTTCCAGCTTGAAAGGTCGAGTTCTTCAAGGTTCGAGCAGCCGTTGAACATGTCCGCGAACGTCTCGACGTTCTGCGTGCGCCACGAAACGACGTCGCTGTTGTCCACCATGCTCGTGCAGTCCCGGAACACGCCCGCCATGCGCTTGGCGCCCTGCGTCTTCCAACCCGAAACGCTTGAGAAATCGCTCAGGGACGAATCGCCCCTGAACAGGTCGTCGAAGTACAGCACATGCGACACGTTCCACGTGCTCGTGCTCGTCGTGCCCGTGATGGTTTCGAGCTTCGGGTTGCCCGCGAAGAAGCCGGTCATGTTCGTGACGCTCGAGACGTCGAGGCCTTCGCCGTCGAAGCTGAGCAGCTCGGTGTAGTTGGCCACCGTGGCCGTCTTGTTGTTGGGGAACCAATCCTTCGAAGGCGCCGACGAGAACCAGTAGCTGGCATCCTCGGGCAGAAGCAGGCGGCCCTGCGAGGTGATGTACTTCACCTGGTTCATGGGCACGGCGCCGACCCACGGCAGCTGGTCGTACGTTTCGGTGACGGCCTGCATGGCGTCGTTGTCGGTGCCCAGGTGCAGCGTGTATTCATCGGCGTTGTCCATGCCGGGCTTCGAGAACCACCACCAGGCGCGCTGGTTCGTGAAGCGGCCGCCCAGGTACTTGTCGTCCCAGTTGTAGGTGAGCGTGCCGGTCTGCGAGTGGCTGTCGGTGTAGCGCATCGCCAGCTTCGACGTGTTGTCCCACCACGTCTGAGCGGCAGGCGGGTTTTCCAGCACCCAACGGCCGTCGGAAGCGCTGCGGCCGCTGATCTTGTTGTTCAGGCCCGAAAGCGGGTCGCCGTCGGCGTCGACTTCGCCGTCCATCATGAGCACGGCGTTCGGGCCCACGATGACGTGCCTCAGCCCCGAGCAGCCGGCGAGGAAGTCCACGACGCCTTCGGAGTACGTCGTCACTTGGTCTTCGCCGCTACCCGTGGTCGTGGCAACCGAAGTCGCTTTCTTCATGTTCCAGTTCGTGATGTCGAACGTCACGAGGCCCGAGCAATCCTTGAACATGCCCGAGAAGTTGGTGACGTTCGCGACATCCCACGACTTCAACGCCACCGTGGTGGTGAAGCCCGTCGGATTGTCGTCGTTGTCCAAGGGGGCGTTCGCGCTGTTGCAACCGCTGAACATTTCGGACATGTTTACGGCGGCCTGCGTGTTCCACCCGCAGATTTGCGCGAGGGAGTCATCGTTGAACGCCCGGCAATCCCTGAACATGCCCGAGTAATTCGTGACCTTCGGGGCGCGCCAGTACGACACGTACTCCAAGTCGTTCAGCTTGTGGTCGCCCGAGAACATGTTCGAGAAGTCGGTGACGCCCGCAACCTCCCACGCGGCAACGCCCAGCACGTCTTCGAGCTTGGGGTTGTTCGCGAACAGGCCCGACATGTTGGTGACGATGGAGAAGCTCAGGCCGCTGCCGTTGAAGCTCGTGAGGTTCGGGTAGCCGTCGGTGCCCTCGCCCGAGAACCACGAGCGCGCATCGGCCGGCAGGCCCAGCTTGCCCTGCGAGGTGATGGTGTACACCTCGTCGCGCGGCACGACGCCCAGCCACGGCAGCGGATCGGCGCCTTCGCCGAAGCCCTCGGTCACTTGCTGGCGCGTGTCGTCGTTCGTGCCCAAATGCAGCGACTTGTCGGACTTCAGCCAGTACCACCAGGCGCCCTGGTTCTTGAAGCGGCCGCCCAGGCGCGTGTCGTCCCAGGTGTAGGTGATGGTGCCCAGGATGGTGCTCCCCACTGGGTAGCGCAAGCCGAGCAGCGTCGAGTTGCCGAACCACACGTCGTTGGGCATGGTCCAGATGCCATCACCCTGCGTGCGGCCGAGCAGGTTGTCGTTCAGACCCGAATCGGGCAAGCCGTCCACGCGCGTCTCGGTATCGAAGACCGAACTTTGGCTGACGATGACGTACATGATCTTCGAACGGTGGGCGCTTGTTGCGCTGACCAGGTCTTCAACCGTTTGGGCTGCCTGCATGTCCCAACCGGAAAGGTCGAGCGTCTCGAGGTTCCAGCACCCGCTGAACATGCCGGAGAAGTCGGTTACATTCGACGTGTTCCACAGGTATGCGAACGACGTGGTCGTCATGGTCGTGCAGTCGGCGAACATGTCCCTCATGGAAAGCGCCGAGGAAGTGGTCCACTGGGACAAGCTGCCGAGCGAATCGTTCGTGTTGCCAAGGGCTGCGCAACCCTTGAACATCTCGGAGAAATCGGTGACGTTGGAAGGACGCCACGTCGAAATCGAATTGAGGTTGTTCAGCTGGGCATCGCCAGCGAACATGCCCGAGAAATCGGTGACGCGCGAGATGTTCCACCCGCTCACGTCGGTCAGATTCGTCAGCTTGGTCATGTTGGCGAAGAAACCCTTCATGTTGGTGACATTCGCCATGTTCACGCCCGTGCCGTCGAACGACAGGTTCTTCGTGTAGCCCTGCGTGCCCACGCCGTCGCCGTTTTCATCGTAATCTTCCCACGGGGCGAACCAGTACTCGGCCTGGGACGGAAGCAGCAGCTGACCGTGCGTCACGATGTGGTCGACCGTCGCGAGCGGCACATGCGGAACGGTTTGGTTGTTCCACGTGATCTTGGTCAGCCACGGCAGGTTCTTGTACGTTTCCGTCACCGCGCCCTGGTCGGTATCGGTGCCGATGTGCAGCGTCTTCGTGCTGATATGGTAGTACCACCAGGCGTTGGGGTTGCTGCCGAAACGGGCGCCATAGGCCGTGTTGTCCCATTCGTAAGCCGTGGTCTCGGAAACGCTGCTGCCGTTCAGGGGGTAGCGCTCGGCTAGACCGCTGGAACTGCCGAACCAGCTGCCATACGTGCCCGACGCCGTCTTAACGACCCACATGCCATTGCGCAGGCCGTGGTTCGTCAGGTTATCGTTGACACCCGACGCCGTCGTGAGCACGGAATTTGCGCTGAGGATGATCTTTTCGAGCTTCGAGGTGTTGCTGGCGATGATGTTCTGCACGCCAGCCGCATTCGCGGACGTCATGTCGAAGCCGGACAAATCGAGCTTCTTCAGGTTCGTGCAGTTGTTGAACATGTACGAGAAGTCGGTAGCGCCCGCCGTATCCCAACCGTTCAGGTATTCGGTCGAGGTGAACCCGGCGTTGTTGCAGCCTTCGAACATGTGCGAGAGGTTCAACGACCCCGAAACATCCCAGTTCGCCAAGCTTGCCAGCGAAGAGTCGGTCAGGCTCGTGCAACCGGCGAACATGTACGAGTAGTCGGTCACGTTCGGGCTGCGCCACGTGGCAAGCGCGCTAAGGTTGCTCAGCTTCGTCACGTTTTGGAACATGTGCGAGAAGTCGGAAACGCCCGACACGTCCCACCCGGCCACGACGGTGTTGTCAAGCGTCGTGGTGAGGTCGAAGAACAACGACGTGGTCGAGGCCGTCTTCGACATGTTGGTGAAGAAGCCCTTCATGCTCGTCGCGTAGGTGAGGTCGATGCCGCTGCCGTAGAAGCTCGTCAGGTTCACATAGCCCTGGGTGCCCTGGCCGACCCCGTCGCTATACGTCTGCCATGGCGCGAACCAGTACTGCGAAGTCGCCGGAAGCACGAGCTGCCCGTCAGTGATAATCGACGTCACCTCGGAAAGCGTGACGAGGGAAAGCCACGGCAGGTCCAAATACGTTTCGTCGATTTCCTGCGGCCCGTCGTCGGTGCCCATGTGCAGCGAGTGATCGCGCTTCACGTAGTACCACCAAGCTTTGTCGTTGCTCTGGAAGCGGCCGCCTATCGCCGATGTATCCCACTTGTAGGTGATGATGCCCGAAACCGTGCCGCCGACCGCATAGCGGTTGGCCAGGCGCTGCGACGTGCCGTACCAGTCGCCGTACTCGTTGCCGTCCATGATGGCCCACATGCCATCGGAAGGAGCATGGCTTGCCAGCGCGTTGCTGATGTTCGAATCGGCGTTGCCGTTGGCATCCTTGGCGACGACGAGCACGCTTTCGCGGCGCACGACGATGGTGTTCAGGTTGCTGGCGTTCTTCGAGATGAAGTTCGTCAGCGAGGTGGCCTTCTGCATGTCCCACCCGCGGATGTCGAGGGTCTGCAGGCCGGCGGCATCCTTGAACATGCCCGAGAAGTTGGTGACGTTGGCCGTGCTCCACAGCTTGATGCCGTCAGTCGTGGTGATCTGCGTGCACCCGGCGAACATGTTCGCGAACGAGGTGGCCGAGGCCGTGTTCCACCGCGAGAGGAACGAGACGCTCGTCACCAGGTTGTCGTTGGCGAACATGTTCGAGAAGTCCTCGCCGCTCGCCGTGTTCCAGCCGGCTACGTTGGATGCATAGTAGCTCATGGGCAGGCGCACCAGGTTCTGGAACATGCCCGAGAGGTCCTTCACGTTGTGCATCTCCCAGCCGCCCAGGCCCGTGATGGACGTGAGCGCGCCGTTGTCGGAGAGGAACTTGCTCATGTTCGTGGCCTGCGACGTGTCGAGGCCCGAGCCGTCGAACGAACGCAGGCTCAGGTAGCCGCCGCCGCCCGATCCGACGCGCGACAAGATGAGGTTCGTTATGCCGAACGAGTAATCGTAGCCATCGGCCAGGCGTCCACCCTGGAAGCCGAAGTAATAGGTGCCCGTCGAGCTTATCGTGAAAGTGACGGTCCGGCGCACCCTGTTTTCGTAGGAAACGGCGTTGGTCCAGCCGAAGTTCGCATACGACCCGCTTACCACGTTCCCCGTGTTGTTGTAGTCGTGGTAATAGCTAATGGTGCCGTTGCTGTTATAGACCGCATAAGCACCCCAGTCCGTATTGATTTCCAAGCCGAGGCTTCCGCGACCGTAACTGTTGTACGTCGAATTGCCGTAATGCGTCGCGTACGTCACCAAGGCGCTGCCCCAGACGTCGAACGACAGCACGTACGTACCGGCCGTGAGCGTCACGGGAATGTAGCCACCTTCCCATGCGCCGCGCGTGCGAACCGTGAACGTTTCCCCGCCCGCAGAACCGAACGACACGTAGGCGCCGTTCCTCGAGCGGTTGTAATACGAGTCGTTGTGGTAGCGCCTGTACTGCGTCCAGTTGCCGACCTTCGATTGGTCGACGGTCGATCCCTCGCCATACGTCAGCGGTGTGGTGTTGCCGCCCCAACGGTACGACGAGAACCACTGCTGCGCATTGGCGGGTAGGATGAGCTTGCCATGCGTCTTGATGGCCGTGATGGCCGAAATCGAATACACGCCGCCACTCGACTCGTTCAACACGCTAAGCCAGGGCAGCGACAGGTAATCTTCGGTCACTTCGGCGGGGCTGTCGACGCCGTTCGTGCCCAAATGCAGGTTGTGATCGGATTTCGTGTAGTACCACCAGGCTGCTTGCGAGCTCCTGAAGCGGCCGCCCACGTGCGCGGTGTCCCAAATGTAGGTGAGCTTCTGCGTGAACGACGTGGCCTTCGGGTAACGCGCCGCCAGGTACGAGGTGTCGTCGAACCATATGGCCGACTGCAGCACGGCGTCGGTGAAGCTCGTCGTGTTGTTGCTCGTCAGCACCCACATGCCGTTCTTCGCGCTGTGGTTGGTCAGGCTGTTGCTCAGGCCCGACGAGGTGGTGAGGTACGAACCGCCGCCGGCGATGACCTTGTTCAGGTACTGGCTGTTCACCATGTTGGCGTTGGTCGTCGTCGCCTGCATATCCCAACCGGAAACGTCGAGCGTGCGCAGGGGCACGTTGTAGAACATCTGGCTGAAATTGGTCACCTTCGCCGTGTTCCACTTGTTCAACGCCTCGTTCGACGTCACGCCCAAGCAGTTGTAGAACATGTTCGCGAAGTTCGTCGCGGCCGAGGTGGTCCAATTCGTAAGCGAGGACAGGCTGCTGTTCGTCAGGGCCGTGCAGCCGTTGAACATGTTGCTGAAGTTGGCGTCCTTCGACAAGGACCAACCCGAGAGGTTCGCCAGGTTCGTCAGCGACTTGTTGTTCAGGAACATGGCCGAGGTGGTCGTGACGTTCGTCATCTCCCAGCCGTTCGTGCCCGTTATGGAATTCAGGGCGCGGTCGTCGCGGAAGAAGCCGGTCGCGTTCGTGACGCTCGACATGGAAATGCCCGAACCGTCGAACGTGCGCAGGTTCGAATAACGCGAGCCCTTGGCCAGGTACAGGTCCTTGAACTGCAAGATGTACGTGCCATAGTCGACCAGGCTGCCCGTGTAGATCTCGAGATAATACGAACCAGCCGTGGAAATCGTGAACGTCGTGGTGGCATACACCCAATCGGAATGGGTGCCTGCCGGGAACGAAATGCGCGAGTTCGCTATGACCCTGCTATCGAGGGAGCCAACGTATTGGGCGCTGGCCACGAACAGCAAGTTGTTGGAATGGCCCGACGTGGTGTAGTAAGTCAGATTGCTGTCCGTCTTCCACATGGTGGTCAGCGTGTACGTGCCGGCAGCCAGGCTGTAGGCGTTGTTGTAAACGACGTTCGTGCCGTTGTTGTAGGTTAGCGAACGCGTGACGGACGCGCCCTTGGAATACGACGAGCCGCCGCCCTTCGGGTACACCTTCAGCGTGTTCGCGGCCGTCGCGGTGATGTCGTCGCCGCTGTAGTAGTAGTTCCAACGATTGCCCGACACGAACGAATTCGAACTTGAAACGGAGGGGCTCGTGAAGTCGAGCGAGGTGCTGCCCGAATAATCAGAGCCGGGGCCGAATATGACCTGGCCCGATTCGCCCGTCGTGGGATTGTACGCCGAGAACCAGTACGACGCATCGGAGGGAAGCGCGATGGCGTTGCGCGACTTCACGTTCACGACGTCCATGGGGTTCACGGTGCCCTTCAGGACCCACGGCTGCTCGTTCCACTTCTCGGTGATTTCCTGGCGCCCGTAGATACTGCCGATGGTCAGCGTACGGGTGGGACGGTCGTAGCGCCACCACGCATACGGGTTGCCGAAGCGGCCGCCCAGATACGAGCTGTCCCAGATGTATTCCATGTCGGAACCGTGCGTGTTGCCGCCTATCGGGTAACGCTCGGTCAGGTCGGGCGACGATCCGAACCACAGCCAATCCTGGCCGTCGTCGACCCACTGGTTCAGGTACCAGACGCCTTCGATGTGGCTGCGGCCGCGCAGGTTGTTGTTCACTCCCGCATCGGCTGCGCCGTTCGACGGGTTGGCGCCCAGCACGCTGCCGTTATCGAGTTTCAGGCGCACAAGGCCCGTGCAGCCGGCCAGCATGTTGGCAACAGAGGTGGCCGCGCGCATGTTCAGGCCCGTCAGGTCGAGCGAAGTAATCTTCGTGTCGTTCTGGAACATGCTGGCGAACGTCTGGGCATACGACGTGTTCCAGTCGTGGAGGCCCGTTATGGTGTCGAGGTTCGCGTTGTTGCTGAACATGTTCGAGAGGTCGGTGGCGCCTGTCACGCGGATGTAGGTGCCGTCAAACGACTTCAGGTTCGGATAGCTCTGGAACCAGCTTGACGGGTTCTTGATGACGGGGTAGTTCTGCCCGGCCACCTTGGTGATGGAATTGATGCTGAAGCCCGAGATGTGCTTCCAGGGCACATTAGCCGCCGTCACCGTGATGTCCTTGTTGGGCACGTCTTGGGCGCCGATGGTGAGCAAGCCCACGTTTTCGCCCGTGCGGTCGAACGTCCACCAGGTGGTCGTGGCCCAGGTGGTCGTGCCGTCATCGAAGTAGCCGCCCAGATGGTCGCCATCCCAGTAGAAGGTCTGCGCACCGCGGCTGCAGCCGGTAACCGGGTAATGGCCCACGAGAACCGCCGTGCTGCCGAACCATGACAAGTCGGCCAGCCCCCATCGGCCCAGGGTGATCGCGAAGTTCGTCAGTTCGCCGAAACCCGTGCCGGGCAGCACCGACGCGCTGCCGAGCGTGATGGACTGCAGCGACGACAACACCGAGGTGTCGCGCGCCAAGTTCAGCATGTTCGAAAGCGTGCGGTTCGTCTGCGCGCCGTTCTTGATGTATTGGGTCATGGTCCACTTGCTGATATCGACCCGTTCGAGCGCGGCGTCTTCTCTGAACATGTCGCTGAAGTTCTCGACGGTCGTGAGCTCCCACGACGCGATGCCGTCGGTGTCCTTCAGCCTGATGTTGTAGCGGAACATGCCCGACACGTTCGTCGCGGCGGTAAAGCTCCAGTTCATCGCAGCGGCATAGGTGGTCATCTGCTGGCAATTGCGGAACATGTCCTGGAAATTCGTCGCCAGCGGGAACCTCCAGCCCGAAACCTCCGCGAGCGTCGTGAGCGCCGTGCAGTTCTGGAACATCGACTGGAACGATGTCGCGCTCTCGAAATTCATATCGGCCGCACCCGTGAACTTCTTCAGGCCCGATCCGTAGAACATGTACGCGAAGCTGTACGCGAGCGACACGTCGGCGAGCGACATGTCGACTTCCTCGAGACCCGTGAAAGCCGCGAACCAATTGTTCGGGTTCACGATGCTTACGGGGCCGGTCACAACGAACTTCTTCGTGTTCGTGGTGGTGACGATGCCGTAGCGGAACCACGGCAGGCTGTTGTCGGTGAAGTTCCAAGCGCTCGGGTCCGCCGAATCGGCTACGTACGATTTGCGCTTATCGGTCACGACGAAGTTCGAAGCGCCTTGGTCGATGCCGATTTCGAGCCGCTTGTCGTCAGCGTAGTAGCGCCACCATACGCTGTTGTTGTCGGTGAGGAAGTGGCCGCCGACCTCGCCTTCCTGCCATAGGTAGGTGCTCGTCGTGGACTGGGAATGACCGTACTTGTAGCGTTCGGCCAAGTTGCCCGTGCAGTCGAACCACACGCCGCCGTCGATGCGCCAACCGCCGTCAGCGGCCGTGCGGCCCGTCAGCGCATCGCTGAAGCCGCTCGTGTTCGTGGTGGCCAGGTCGGTATCGCACAGGACCGACTGGGCACCCAGGATGATGGTGTCGATGTTCGCGCAGCCCGTGAACATGTCCTTGATGAGCGGCGTCGAATACACTGGCGCATCGGGCGTGCCCGACGTCTTCTGCATGACCCAGTTCGAAAGGTCGACCGTGGCCAGGTGATCGTCGCCCTCAAACATGCTCGAGAAGTTGTTGACGTGCGAAACATCCCAGTTCAGATGCGTCGTGGTGGTGAGCGCGGTGCAGTTGGCGAACATGCCCTGCATGTTCGTGGCGCTGCTCACATCCCAATCCGTCAGCGGGTCGAGCGTCGTCAGCACCGTGCAACCGTTGAACATGTTGCTGAAGTCCTCGACGTTCTCGGTCCTGAACAGCGTGAGGAACCCGAGGTAGCGCTGTGGGGTCATGCCGGAATAATCGCCGAGCTTCTTCGTGTCTTGGAACATGCCGGCCATGATCGTCACGTTGCTCGTGTCAGTCCACTGGTCGATGCCGTCGATGCGCTCCAGCGACTCGCAGCCCCTGAACAGGTTTGCGAACGACGTGACGTTCGCCGCGATGTAGTCTTTCCAGAACTCGACGTTCGTCACGCGCGTCATGGAGGAGCAGCCGTCGAAGATGCCGTCGATCTTGCCATCGACCGCAGCCGACAGGTTGAGGCCCGCGCCGTCCACGTCGAGCAGGTCTTCGTAGTTCTGGAACCAGTACGTCGGATGCGTGGGCTGGATGCCGCCGGCGATCGAGATGTGCTTGATGGGCGTTTCGTCGTTGGTCAGCAACTGCTTCCACGGAAGGTTGTCATACGCGTCGTCAACCTGGAAGCTTGTGCCGTACACGTTGGCGGTCGTGCCGATGAACAGCGTGTTCTGCGTGCGGTCGTAGCGCCACCAGGCGTTCTGCGCACCAGGTCCCGTGAGGAAGCGGCCGCCAGGCTGCTCGGTCGACCAGCGGTACGTGTACTTGCCGGGGTACATTACCGTGTCGCTGTAGATCTTGGCCAGGTTGAACGTGTTGTCATACCAGTTGGAATCGTTGCGGATCCAGCGGCCGTCGGAAATGTCATGGTCGTTCAGGTCGTTGTTGAAGCCCGTGTCGTCGTACGCGCCCGAGCCGTACAGCTTGTCGTCGCCTGTCAGGATGATGGTGGCCAGGTTGTTGCAGCCGGCCAGCATGTCCTTGATCTTCGTGTTCGAACCGCGCATCTTCCAACCCGAAAGGTCCAATGTGGCAAGCGCGGTCGTCTGCTGGTCGCCCGAAGCGTCCAGCATCGAGAACATGGCGGTGAGGTCGACATCGTACGTCTTGCCAACCTTCCAGCTGCCGATGCCAGACGCGTCGGACAGGCTGAGCGCGCATTCGAACATGTGCGAGAAATCGGTGACTTTCTCGACATCCCAGCGCGTCAGGCTGTCGAGCGATTCGATGGACGTGCCGGCGAACGTGTACGACATGTCCGTGACCTTGGCCGTGTTCCAATTGGCCACGCTCGCGACGGACGTGATGGCGGCATCGCCGTCGAACAGGTGGCTGAAATCGGTGACGTTGCTGGTGTCCCAGCTGTTCAGCCGCGTCACCGTTGCCAGCTCGGTATCGCCCATGAACAGGCTGTTCAGCGATTCGATGCGGCTCACATCCCAGCTGTCGAGGCCCGTGATGGTCTCGAGCTGCGGGTTCAGGCTCATCATGTGCGTCATGTCGGTGGCTGCAGCGTCTATCTGCATGCCGGAAAGGACCATCGATTCCACGTTCGGATTAGCCGAGAGCCAATGCGCCGGGAACTTCACCGTGAACGTGCCGTCGGCCGTTATGGACGTGATGTACGACTGGTTGTTGAAGTTGCCGCCGAGCACGCCGAAATTGCGCAGGAAGTCCCACGGCACGAGGTCGTTGTCGCCGCTGACGATGTTGTCGACCGCCTCGGTGTTGCCCTTCTCGCTCACCATGCCCGAACCGTGCAGCGCCAGCGCGCCCGTCGCGCTGCTGAATTCCCACGATGCGTTCAGGTTCGAGGCGAACCGGCCGGCGATCACGCCGTTCGTGAACGTGTACGTGCCAGCCGAGTTATTCTGGGCCGCGTAAGCCAGGATCTCGTTCCACGCCACCTTGCGGCCGTCCGCGTGCACCCAGGAACCTGCGCCCACCATGTCGGTCGTTTCGGAGCCGCGCGCCTCGTACAGGGCGCCGTGCGTCATGACCGCGGCCGAGAAACCGCACGGGTACGCCGTCAGGGCGAAACGAATCCATTCCACGCCCTGAAGCGATATGAGTTCGGGCCTCTCTGAATTCTTGTCCCACGTGTACGCATACACCGTGGTGTCGCCCTTGCCGGCCGTCAGTTCGAAAAACTCGACGAAATCATCGTCGGGATCCTCGCCCGACTCCTCGCCGGAATTCTCGCCCGACTCCTCGCCGGAATTCTCATCATCCGGGCTCGTCGGATCGACGGGGCGCTCGTCGATCAGGTTCGTCAGGCTGATGTAGACCACGTCCGCATTCGGGGTGAACACGTACCATTCGCTCGTGCCCAAGCCGACGTCTTCCGAGGAACGCGTGTAGTTCAGCGTCAGCGAACGTTCGGGGCCGTAGGCCGTCGTGCTGAAGTAGTTGCCCACTTTCACCGTGCTCAGGTTGGTGCATCCGTTCAGGAAGCCCACAGCCGAAGGCGCGCTGCCGCGCGTGCCGCCGCGGCCGCTGTTGGCCTGCATGTCCCACTTGTCGAAGTCGAGCGACTGGAACGCCGTGGGCGCGTAGGCCTCGTTTTCCAACGAAGACGCCTGCGTCGGCAGCTCGCGTGTGGCGAACATGTAGTCGAACGTCGTCGCCTTCGCCGTGTTCCATTCGCCCATGCCCCTCACCGTTGCCAGGGACCTGACCTGATAGAACATGTACGAGAAATCGGTGACGTTGGAGGTGTTCCAAGTGCTGACCGACGACAGCTGCGAAAGGTCGGTGGCGCCGCAGAACATGCGCGACACGTCGTTCAGGCTGGTGGTCGTCCATGCGTCGGTGCCCAAAACCCTGGTCAGGCTCGAGCAGCCTTCGAACAGCGATTTCATGGTTTCGACCTGGCTCATATCCAGCCCGCTGCCATTGAAGCTCGTGATGGAGTGGTCCTTGAACCATTCTTCCATCGTCACCTTCGGCGCGATGCCGCCTGCCGTGGTCACGCTGGTTATGGTGTCCAGGTAGGTGAACTTGTCGGTGCGGTAGTAGGTGTCGTCGTTGGTGATGTCGATCCAGGTGGATGCCACATCGTTCAGGCGCCACGGCAAATTCGCGGCCGCCACCCGGATGGTGCGGTCGAACGAAACGGTCTCGAACGTGCCGGCGCTGCCGCCGTTGCTCGTGGCGCGCTGACCCGAAAGCGGCGTGCCGTCGCCGTCGACGCCGATTTCGAGCAAGCCGGCGCTGGCGTCGGATTTATGGAAGCGCCACCATGCGTTGCCCTGCGTGTTCGATGCGAAATGGCCACCCACGCGCTGGTTCGTCCACACGTAATGCAGCGTGCCCTCGGGACGCGACGTGTAGGTCTTCGAGCCGTCTGACCAGGTGTACTTCACCTGGTTGTAGGCGTAGCGGTTCGCGAGGCCCGTGGTCGAATCGAACCACAGCACGTCGTCCGTGCTGTTCACCTGCTCCCACATGCCGTCGATCAGGCCGAGCGCCGCTTCGTAGTCGCTGAAGGGCACGCTGTTCGGCGGGTCAGACTTCTTCAAACCCTCGCTCGTGAAGCCGGTGCCGGCAAGCACGACGTTTTCGCCCAAGTACAGTTCGCGCAGGCCGTAGCAGCCCGCGAACATGTTCGTGCGGCTCGCGGCGTTGTCCGACGCGGCGCCGGCCTGGTTCACCATGTTCCAGCTTGCAAGGTTCAGCGAGCCGAGCACGGCGCAGTTGTAGAATGCGCCCGAGAAGTCCGTGACATTCGACGTGTCCCAATTCGACGTGTTGCCGACCGTTTCGAGCAGCACGTCGCCCGAGAACATGTTCTTCACCGACGTGAGCGTATGCCCGTTCGTGCCCGCACCGCTGCCGCTTGTGCCGAAGCCCGTGGCGGTTGTCAGATGCGTGCAGTTCTCGAACGCGCTTTCGAAGGAGGTGACCTTCGAGAAGTTGATGCCCGAACCGTCGAACGACGTGAGCAGCGTGTGGTCCTTGAACCAATCCTTGAAGTTCGTCAGCGTGACCACGCCGTCGTTCACATGCGAGTAGAACACGCTGATGCGGTTCTCCGAAAGCTCGCCCGCATCTTCGATGAGCTCGCGCCACGGCAGCGTGGCGCCCGTCTCGGTCACCTTGACCGTGGCATCGACGTCGGTGTCGTCCACGCCGATCCAGAGCGTGCCGGCCTGTTCGCCCTGCTCCTTTTCGAAGCGCCACCACACGTTCGTGTTCGTGTTGAAGCGGCCCAGCAGCTTGCCGGGGTTCCAATAGTACGTCACGACGTACGTGGTGCCAGAAGACGGCAGGTCAAGCGTGTACAGCGCGGCCAGGTTGTCGGTCGAGCCCTCCCAGATGCCCGTCGCATGCGGGTCGTTGCTGTTAGCCCACGTGCCCTTCTTGGCAGTGTGCTCCACGAGCGAGTTGCTCAGGCCTGATTGGTTGTTCGGGTCGTTGGTTCCCACGCTGAACAGCATCTTGCCCGACACGGTGATCTGGTTCAGCGAGGCCAAGCCCGAGAACATGTCGTGCATGTATATGTTGTGCGGGTCGCGCACAGTGTTGCCGCCGCTTTGAGTGGCGGTCTTCAGGTCCCACACGTCGTTGCCCGAAGCCAGCACGAGCACTTCGAGGTTCTCGTCGTTGTAGAACATCTCGCTGAAGTCCAGGCCTGCAGTCGTGTCGAACGTGTACAACTCGAGCCTGGTGACGAGCGGCATCTCGGCGAACATGCCCGAGAAGTTCGTGACCTGCGCGGTGTTCCAGTACTCGATGTTGCGGATATGCGCATTGGTAAGGCTGATGTCGCCTCGGAAGAGGTCCTTCATCGACGTCGCATACGCCGTGGTGATGTTGCGGCCGTTGAAGTCGTTCAAGCTCAAGAGGCCCGCGAACCAGCCGTTCATGCTCGTGGGCTCGATGTTGCCCTGCGTCTGGATGACCGTGATGGCGTGCTGGTAATCGGGCACGCGCGTGACATCGTTGTTGTCTGCATCTTTCACGGCCTCGGTCCAAGGCAGGTCGGGCGTGGCGTTCGAGGCGTCTTCGGTCACGCGCACGCTGACGCCGCTCGTGGAACCGCCAATGGTCAGCGTGCCCACATGCGTTTCGTCTTCCGTTGTGGCGACGTACGTCCACCAGGCGTTCTGGTTGCTGTGGAAGCGTCCGCCCAGCTTGGAGGTATCCCACGTGTAGGTGATCGTGGAGGCCGGATGGTTGGTCGCGCCGCCCGTGGTGACCACGGTGTTGGCATAGCGGGCGGTCATGGCGTCTGCGGTGCCGTAGCGGTACTCAAGCTCGGCGGACGAATCGAACCAGATGTCCGAGCCGTTCTGCGAGTACAGCCAACGGCCTTCCGTGGCGGCGCGGGTGGGCGTGCTCACCACATCGGAAAGGCCCGAGCCCGTGAGGTACATGCCGGTCGGCAGCGTAAGGGTCGTAAGCGACGTGTCGCCCCTCAGCACGCCTGCGAAGTTCGCCTCGACGTCGGCCGAGGAATGGGCGCCCGACATGAGCGAAGCATCCAGGCCGGACAGGTTCAGCGTCGTCATGGCGCTGTAGTTCTCGAACCAGCGGGCAACCCTTTGCGGCTCGATGCCGTCTTGCACCACGACGGTGAGCACCTCTTCGGGCACCGTGCTGTCTTCCCAGATTTCCTCCTCCTCTTCCGTCTCTCCGACGTAGCGGGAAATCGTCAGCTTCGTCCAGGGCAGCTCGTTCTTATCGTCCGTGACCACCTCGGTAACGACCTTGGTTTCGAATGTGTTCGTATCGGCGCCGATGGTCAACACCTTCGTGTCCTTGTTGTAAGTCCACCAGGCGTTGTCATTCGAGGGGAAACGCCCCGAAAGCTTGCCGGGCGTCCATACGTACGTCACGTTCTTGTTGATCTTGAAGCCCACGCCGGTGTGCGCGTTCCTGTAACGCGCCACGATGTTGTCGGTCGAACCGAACCACGAGCCGTCGCTGCTCACCCACGAGCCGTCGTTAATCGTGAGGCCTGTCATGCTCGACGTGAAGCCAGCCGTTTCCAGGCCCACGTTCTTGCCGAACGTCACCGTGCGCAACGCCTCGCATCCGGCCAGCATGCCCGTGCGCGTCGTGCCAGCATCGGTCGACATGTTCCAGCCGGCAATGTCGAGCGTCCTGAGCGACGTGGCCCCGTTCAGGAAGTTGTCGAACTTCGTGACAGCCGACACGTTCCAATTGGTCCCATCGACGAACGATTCGAGGCTGGTGCAGTCCTTGAACATTGCGGAGATATTGGTGGCCGCGAGCGTCGTCCACGAAGACAAGCCCGAAAGCGTAATCAGCGACGAGTCGCCTTCGAACATGCTCGTGAAGTCTTTCGCGTTCGACAAGCCATGCGAGTTCCACGAACCCAGGTTGGTCACCGTGGTCAGGGAGGTGTCGCCGGCGAACATGCGGGCCACCGATTTCGTGCCGTCCAGCTTCGACCAATCGAAGCCGTCGACATTGGCGGTCAGAAGGTTGGTGTAACCCGCGAACCAGCCGGCGGGGTTTTCAGGCTGGATGGTCGTCGTCGCCGAGGACACCAGGCTTGTCACCAGCTCGCGGCTATCGTCGCCGCCGTTTTCGGAAATAGCGTACAGCCACGGGACCGAATCTTCGTCCTCGAAAACCGCCTTGTCGGAAACGCTGGCCAACCCGCCCACTGTCAGCACGCCGCCGCGGTACGTCCACCATGCGTCGTCGTTGCTCGCGAAGCGCCCGCGCAGTTCCGACGTCCAGGTGTAGGTCATGGTGCCGGCCGCGTTTCCATTTGCGCCTTTCGCCTTGGGATAACGCGCGACAAGGTTGTCGGTCGACCCGAACCATGCGGGATCGCCGGTCGTCGCCAGCCACGAACCCTTCTTGCCCGAACGCTCGGGCAAATCTTCGTCGGCGAACGACGTGCCCTCGAGGAACACGTTCTCGCCAAGCGTAATGCTCTGCAGGCCGTTGCAGCCGGTGAACATGCCGCTCGTGTTCGTGGGAGTGCTGTTCACGTATGGCTTCATATTCCATTCGTGGATATCAAGCGTGCGGAGGCTGGTCGCGCCGTTCACGAAGCCGCTGTAATTGGTGACCCTCTCCACGTTCCACCCGGAAACACCCGAAAGGTCGATGAGTCTCTTGCAGCCCTTGAACATGTCCGCAACCGACACGACGTTGCCCGTCTGCCATGTCGAGGCGCCTTCGAGCTGCGTGATGATCGTGTTCTCGAACATGCTCGCAAGACTGGTTACCGACGACATGTCGCTTGCCCAATTCGAGAGGCCCTTCACGGTGGCCAGGCGCTTCATGTCTTTGAAGAAGCCCACCAGGTTCGGGTGGTTCGAGTTTTCCGTGTACAGCCTCAGGCCCGAGACGTCGACGTACGTCGTGCTCGTGTATTCCGTGAACCAGTTGTCGATGTTCACGGGAACGAGGTTCGCACCGCTTTCCACGACGATGCGATCGATAATACCTATATAGTATGTAGGCAGGATGCCCTTCCACGGCACCGTGTCCTTCGTCACATTCACGATGATTCCGCTCGAACCCGCATTTGACGTGCCCAGTTTCAACTCGTTGATACTCACGTCGAATTCCCACCAGGCATCGTCGTTGTCGAGGAAACGCCCGCGGTACAAACCGACGACCCACTTGTAGCTCATGGGCTCTTTCACCGGCGTGGCCGCAGCGGCCTTGGCGTAACGTTCGGCCTTCGAATAACGGGCGATCAGGTTCGTCGTCGTTCCGAACCACTTACCCGCACCCGTCGATCCTTCACCGGTGCGCTCCCAGGTGCCGGCCGTATCGGCACGCGAAGACCCCGCTTCGCCCGTGAGGCCCGTATCGCTCAGGATAACGCCGTTGCCGACCGAGAACAGGTTCAGCTTCGGTACGTTCGTCAGCATGTCTTCGCGCGTCTTGCCCTGCGGCATGACCCATCCTGAGATATCGAGCGTCAGCAGCTCGGTCATGCCCTCGAACATGCCCTGGAACGTCTCGGCGCTGGTCAGATCCCAGTTGGCCATCGACACGCACTGCGTGATATTGCGCGCACCGTAGCACATGTAAGAGAAGTCGGCGACGTCGCTCACGTCCCAGCCGGACATGTCGGGCAGCGCGAACAGCAGGCTACAGCCATAGAACATCTTGCCCAGCGAGGTGACTTTATGCGTGTTCCACTCGCTCATGCCCGCGACCGAGCTGAGGCCCGTGCAGTTCTCGAAGAAGCTGGCGAGCGACGTCACTTCGCTGACGTCGAGGCCCTCGCCGTCGAATTCGCTCAGATTCGTGTAGTCCTTGAAGAAGTTGGCGAGCGATTTGTTCGTGGAGGTGTCGATGGGCCTCACACCGCCTGTGATCTTCACGCTGTGCACGCGAGAACGCACGTCAATGCCCTGCGAAAGGATCCACGGGGTGGTGAGCGCCGTCATGTTCCTGACGGTGACGTCGCCGCCTTCGGCTTCGGTCTTGTCCACGCCGATGGTCAGCAAGCCGCCCAGGAAGTCGTTCGGGTCGAGCTTCCACCATATATTAGTATTGGCAAAGCGACCCGACGCCAACCCCTGGACCCACGCATAGGTCGTCGTCGTGTTGTTTTCGGCCGAGACGGCCGTTCCCACGGGGTAGCGGCCCGCCAAGTCGCTGCTCGTGCCGAACCACGCATCGGGATCGCCGTCGATCTGCCACGAGCCCTGCTTGGGCGTGCGCTTGGTCAGCGTGTCGTCGAGCCCCGTGTCGGCCAGCACGGCATTCGTCGGCAACACGAGCGTGGCCAGCGCCTCGCAGCCCGTGAACATGCCGGCGCGCTGGCTTCCGCTGCTCTGCGTGCGCATATCCCAACCGGTCAGGTTCACCGTTGCCAGCATCGTGGCTCCGTTGAACATGTTGCGGTAGTCGGCCGTCTGGGTTACGTTCATGTTCGTGCCATCGAATGTATCAAGATACACGTAATCCTTGAACCAGCCGTTCAACGTAGCGGGAGCCAGAGCGTTTTCGATGACGACTTGGTTGATGCTGACGGCGTCGACCGCAGTGATCCACGGCACGTGCTCGCCATCTTCGGTAACTAAATAGCTAATGGTTCCGGAACCGCCCGTGTACGCTTCGTCCACGCCCAACGTCAGAATGCCCTTGTTCGTCACGAGGTTCTTCTCGTAGGTCCACCATGCGTATTCGTTGGCGAAGCGGCCGCCTTGCTTGCCCACGGCCCACGAGTATGTCAGCGTGCCGTAGTTTGTCGATGTCGTGGCGAAACGCGCCTCCATGTTGGCCGATGTGCCGAACCAGGAATTCGCATCAGAAGCCTCCCAGCGGCCCTTGCGATCGGTTCTCGTGCTCAAATCTGATAGGCCCGTGTTCTTCAACACGACCCCGTTGCCCAGCACCATCGTGAACAGCGTCGTGCAACCCGCGAGCGTATTCGTCGTCGTTCCGTTCATCGTCCAATTGGACAGGTTGATTTCCATGAGGCTGTTATCGCCCGATAGCATGGAATTGAAGCTGGAAACGCCCGATACGTCGGCTCCCCTGCCGTCGAACGATTCGAGATTGACGTAATCGGCAAACCACGATTCCATCGTCGCCGGGGCCACGAGCACACCGTTATTGCCCGTGAACACAACGTGCCTGATCAGGTTCGTCGCCACCGAGGCCAACCACGGAAGGGCGCTCGCCGATTCGGTCACCGTGTTCGAGTCCGACGAACTCTTAATGGAGATCTCGAGCGTCGAGGTGCTCGGCGTGAACTTCCAGCGGACATTCTTGTCGGTGTTGGAACCGAAATACGAATCGAATTCGAACGTGTACGTTGTATTCGGCATTGTATCTAGTATACGATTTATGAGGCTCGCGGTGTTGCCCTCCCACGCACTGCCATTGATGGTCGCCCGCCATATGCCCGCCGTGTCGACACGGCTTGCCAGCTCTGCGAAGCCGGTGTTGACCAGGTTCACGGTCTTCGGCGCTGTCAGCGTCGTCAATTTCGTGGCGCCCTCGAACGCCTTGGCTTTATTATTGCCCTTGATCGTCCAATCGCTCAGGTCGAGCGTTTCCAGGCTCGAGCAGTTCCTGAACAGGTTCGCATAGTTCGTGCCATTCGACGTATCCCATCCGGCTACGTTCACTTCGGACAGACTCGAACATCCATCGAAGAGGTTGGAAAAATTTTGTACCTCCGATACATCCAATGCGGCTCCATCGAAGCTTTGAAGGTTTGTGTATCCTTGGAACCATGACTGCATGCTCGAGGGTTTGATATAGCGGTTAGCCGCTGCAGCGTTGTGCGCCACCACCACGTGGAGGATGTCGGCAGCGCCAACCTTCGTCTTCCAGGGAAGCGCCGAGTCGCTTTCGTAAATGGCCAGGTCCTCGACGTTCAGGTAGCTGATCGTGAGCGTCGATGTGGATTCGCTGAACGTCCAGTACACGTTCTTGTTGCTGGGGAAACGCTGCATCGTGCTGTAGGGGCCGTCGTCGCCGTCGGCAGCCGCGCGAAGAGTTGTGCTCTGGGCGTTCATCGACGACTTCGTGTACGATACGGTGGCCACCTTTGCCCACACCGCGTACAGCGTGATGCTGCCGTCGGAAGCCGCGTCTTGCGTCACCGTGTACGCAGCGCCCGGCGCCATGGCGGCATCGGGGGAAGAGCCCGCCGATGTGGACCAGCCGACCAGCACGTAACCGTCGCGGCTGATGTCGCCCGCAGTCGGCAGATTCACGATTGTATCGGATATACAATCGTATACAAGTTCAACGGCGGCTCCGGAGCCGCCGTTTCCATTGAACCTTACTTTGATTGTCGAGGCTTTCTCGGCCCCACCGGGCTTATCGCCCGCCTTTTGCGCATCGCCTCCTGATTGCCCTCCGGCATCAGATTCCGAGATGCTTCCCACGCCGGAATTGGCAGCGGGATCGCCAGGGCTATCGGCCGATTCGTTTTGTATCGTTGTATCATATTCTGGGGTTGTATTTTCGACCGCATCGATCGTCGCTTCCGCCACCGGAACATCCGCCGCATTCTCGGTGGCAGCGGAGGCGCCGGCATCGGCATCGGCGGTAACAGCCGGATCGGCTGCGTCATCGGACGCGGCCGCCGCAAACGCAGCACCCGGCGTCAGGACGAAAGCCAAGGCCACGAGCACCGTGAACAGTGCCAGCCAGCCCGTCTGAGTCCGATGTTCGATTCGATGCATGTACACCCCTTTGGCGATACGATTCGCCATGACATGGGGATTTCATCTCTCGTCCAGGGCATAGACCATCCTAAAAAGGACCCGATCTATGCCGGATTCCCTCATGCGCTCGCCCTACCCAAGGCAATCGGCCAAATGACCCACTTTCGCATCTGACCTGCGCATTTCCACGCTCTGTGGAAAAAAGGCGCTTTGCATGCTCACCCCATGTACCAAATCGGCCACCCTGGCATCGATTTGAAGCCGCAAACGCGCCGCAACGGCTTTTAACCCAGCTGGGATTCTAGGGCTAGTTTTTGTACATCAACTGTCGGTTTTGCCCTCTCATCAGGAATTATGGCAAATTGGTACCTATTTAACACATCATCTTGTGTTATACATATCATCAATACAATATATTGTGCTTTTTTGAATTCACAACTTAAGCAACAGAAAGGTAACGAGCACATTACGGCAACAAATCGTACAGGGCGACTACTGTGGTAAGGCCATGTTTTGTATTTCTGATACGATTATGACGGTATGTTTCAGGGTGGCTATCAGTGGATCTTGAGAGGTTCGATGGATGGCTTGAGAAAGCAGTTGTCAATACAAGCTGTAGTTTATCCATGATACAAGGAGGGGCGGCAACGCGATGTTGCCGCCCCTCCTTTTTGTATGTCAGGCACATTAGTCGTCAGCGCGACGACGCTTCCTGACGAACAGGAGCACAACCAGTGCAAGCAATGACACGCTCGCCAGAGCGCCTGCGGTCATGCCGAGCATATCGCCCGTCTTGACCGAGCTCGTCGAGTTGGAGGACTTGGACCCCGGCTTCGTCGCCGTCGAATCATTAGAGCTCGAGTTGTTGTCAGTCTTGCCCTTGTTCGGGTCGTCCTGGCTCTCGTTGGCCTTCCACTGCGGGTACAGGGCCACCTCGCTGCTGGTCACGACGTAATCGGAACCAGGTGCGAACACATCGCCGGTGCCCTTGCCGGTCTCGTCGGAGCCCCAGCCGATGAAGGTGTAGCCCTCGCGCGTGAAGCCGTTCGCGGGCAGCTTGATCGTGTCGCCCACCTCGGCCTCGATCGGGTCGACCGACCCCTTAACGCTGGAATCCTTGCCAGCGGAGAACGTGACGGTCGACTTCACAGCCGGCGCCTCGTTGGCCTTCCACTGAGCGTACAGCGTGGAGTCCGCGTCGGGCATGGTGTAGTCCGAGCCGGCCGCGAGCACGCCGCCCTCGCCCTTGCCGGTCTCGTCGGTGCCCCAGCCGGCGAAGGTGTAGCCCTCGCGCGTGAAGCCGTTCGCGGGAAGGGTCACGGTCGCGCCGGCCTCGTCGGTGATCGGGTCGACCGAGCCCGTGGCGCCGGTGCCCTTGCCGCCGTCGAAGGACAGCGTGACCTTCTCGGCCGGCGGGTTGGGCTCTTCCTCGGTCCACACGGGCGTCGGCGGATTATCGACAAGCTCCTGCGTTACAACGATGCGCTTCGCGATGTCGTCATCGGGGTCGATGACCATTCCCTCTTCCGGAACGACATGCGTGACACCGTCGGCGTCCTCATAGGTCGTGCCAGGCGCCAGCTTCCAGCCCTCAAACACCTTATCCTCGCTTGGATCAGGCGTGGGCAAACCGCCCAGGTTCTCGCCCCAGCCCGATTCGCCTTCGGTTTCGCCCAAGTACGTGCCCATGGGCTGCGTGTACGACACAGACGGTTCATCGTCTCCGTTCGGGTACATCACGATGGTTGCCGGAGCGTTCTCGGTCACGCGGGCCACATACATGACATCGTCTGCGTCGGGATCGTTCGCGTCGTCCTTGTTCGCGCCGGGGAACACGTTCGATCCGTTCACACCGGGCAGTACGGTCGTGTTGGTCGTGTACAGCGCCTCGTCGGAAGACGCCGCCGCTTTCATGACGGCACCCCTCGTCGAAGCCGCGGCAAGAACCGTGTTCACCTGGCCGGCAACATCGGCAAGCGAAGCAGCCCTCATGCTGGAAGCCTGCATGTTTGCCGCACTCAGAACATCGCGCAGGTTGGCGTCGCCATTGCCGCTGATCACGTACCAGCCATCAAACGTGTAGCCACGATCGTTCACCTTGGCCACCGCGCCGTTCGCCATGCCGCCGCGCACCAGCTTGCCGGTGGCATCGGCTGTGAACAGGTCGCCCGAAGCGGCGCCGATTGTCTCGGAGCGAGCCTCGGTGCTGTACGCATCGTCGTCCTCGCTGGCCAGCTTGATCGTGACGCCCTTCGCAATCTCCTCGTCGCCGACGCCGTATTGCACGGTGTGCTTGTTTTCGATCCACTTGGCGTACAGCGTAATGTAACGGTAGCCGTCGCTTTCCTCGGCCGGATAGCTCCACGTGCCGTTTTCGTCAACCGAAAGGTCGCCGTACCTCGTGGCGTGGTCGGCCTCGACGACCACGTCGGAAACGAACTCGCCGTCGTCGTCGGAAGGCTGGTTGAACCAACCGGCGAACGTGAAGCCCGGACGCGTGGGCGCGTACTCTTCGTCGACATCTGCCGCATCGGGAATGTTGTCGGGCGTCGTGAACGTGCGAACCTCCCTATCGGAGTATGCCTGGTCGGCCGCGATCTCGCCGCCCGGATACGCGCCGACGTTGTCGTTCATGTCGTACTTGACCTTGTATTTCGCCTCGCTGATAACCGGAATGCGGAACACCACGTCAGCGTCTTCCATGACATAGGGATCCCACCAGGCAATTTGACCCTCGCTCGAGGTGATCTCCCTCGCCACGGTCGCGTTAAACACGTAGCCGGGAATCTCGTCGTTGGTGCCGTACGCCGCGTTCACCAGGAAGTACGGAAGCACCTGGTCACCCGGAGCAGCCACGCCTTCGCCCCTCGTCAACTGCGGGTGGCTTTCCTTGTCGTCAATCCATTCGTTGGTGCCGTTCTCGTTGGCCTCGGGGTTCATCGCGTAACCGGCGATTTCGCCCGTGGCCTCGTCGAAGATCGGGTCGTACGTGACGTACACGGTCTTGTACGAACGCTTGTCGTTCCAGGTGGCCGAGATGACGAAGCTCGCCCCGTCCTGAACGGCCCCGTCGGCCACGAGATCGGCCACAGTGGTTTCGCTCGTCACGGCCTTCGCATTGCCTGCAGCATCCGTGTACGTCCAGCCCGCAAACGCGCGCTTGTCGTTGTCGTCCCAAGCCTTGTGGTTGACAGAGGCGCCGATGGCCAGATCGCCCACGACCTCGTCGGCATGGCGCTCGGCCTCGGGCACGCCCTCGGAATCGCGGTACACGACGCTGAAGTCGTCGGCCAGCCACTTGGCGTACACGGTGACGGTCTTCGGCGAGTCACCCACGCCGGCCATCGTGGCCAGCTGCTCGTACGTCAGGCCCGCTTGCATGTCGTCGTCGTATGCCAGCCCGTCGATCACGTCGGCATCGGCGTTGTCGGCCACAGTAGTCCAGCCTAGGAACGTATGGCCATCCCACGTCGGATTCAACATGGTGAACACGTTCGTGGCCTCGCTGGATGCAAGGCCGGCGCCGTTCACCGTCGTGGTCCAGGTAAGGCCGGTCAGTTTGTTGCCGTTCGGCTGCGCCGCAGTATTGACAGGTGCGGCGTCGACGGCGCTCTCGTCGGCGTTCGAATCGAACACGACGCTGAAGCCGGTCTTCTCGGTGTAGCGGGCACCCAACGTCACCAGCACGTCGTCGATGCCGTCAGCCAGCTGGCTGTACTTGACATCGGACGCAACCAGCGTATCGCCGTCGTACCAGCCCGCGAAATCGTAACCCGTGGCAACAGGCACATTGCCCGCATCCAGGTTGGCCTCGTTGAACAGGCGCTTCACCGGAGCGAACACCGAAGCGCTGCTCACATCGGCGATCTTTTCGCCCGCGGCGTTGTAGCCCGGGCCGTCCGCCTCGTATTCGACCGTCCAATCACCCTGGCTGGCGACGAAGTGCGCCACGAACGTGGCATCGCCGGTTATCAGCAGGCTGGAGTCGGTCGGGTCGGCCGTGATGCCTGAAACGACCTTGCCCGTGGCCACGTCGGTCCAGCTGTAAGACCAGTAAGCACCAGATGCGGTCTCGTAGCCCAGGTTCGGCTGCGCGGAGATGCCGCCCATCGACGCGAGCGACGACTTGTAGTCGACGGCCAACGGAGCGGCGCCGTCGGGATCGACGATGCTGCCCATTTCCTCCTGGCCCTCGGCCACGGCGAACTGCACGCTCAGCTTGACGGGCTTGAACGATGCCACGTAGGCGGCCGACTCGTAGCGGCCAGCCGCGGCATCGACCGGCTGCGGCACGAACGTGGGCTCGTCTGCGCTGGAAACGCGATTGGCCTCGTCAACGCTGCCCTTGAACCAGCCGTCGAACGTATAGCCGCCATTCGGGGTGGCAACCGATCCGGCGCCTTCCGTGCTTTCGGGCAATGCCGTCGTCAGCACGGGATCGGCAGTCGGCGTAACCGTGCCCTTGTTGTTGTCGGCCGAAGCGTACGAAACCGTAATCGGATCGACAGTCCACTTCGCCTTCAACACCGTCTTTGTATCATGATACGCGCCTGGCATTGTGAACGTGCCGCTGTACTCGTAATCCGAGCCTTCGACCGTCCACAGCCAGCCTGTCAGCGTGTAGCCAGGACGATTCACGTCCGAAGCCGCGGGAAGCGCAACTTCCTCGTTCGTATCGTGGCGATACCCGTCGGGATCGTCGTAGCCCTCCGTGACCCACGAAGCGGCGATCGTCTCATCGTCGTTCAGGTCGAACACGAGCAGCGACGAGGACGGCGCCCACTGGGCCGTGAACATGACGCTGGTGTTCAGCGTGGCGGGAAGGGCCGTGCCAGTCTTGGCGGTCAGGTCGTGCAGCGGGTCCTCGACACCCACGTTCGACCCCGTCACGATGGCATCGCCATCGGAATACTGCCACTGCCAGCCAGTGAACTTCCAACCCGGTTCGCCCACGGGCTTGCCGAAGTTGTCGCTGTTGGCGGCATCGGCCTCGAGCGGGCCCGCCGCCTTCGACAGTGTCTCATTGGTCTTTTCGCCCGTGTAGGTATACGCGCTGTCGTACAGGAAGTCGGCAACGTCGTAATTGGCCGGGATGTCGACCGAACGCGTGGTGCCGTTCAGGGTGCCGAACGTGCCGTGCTCTCCCTTCATGTACGCAACGACTTGTGCAGGCGACGAAACGGCGTAGAACACGGTGTCCTGCGTTATGGTCTCGTTCACCGGGTCGACCGTCGAGTACACGGTGCCGTCCTTCTCGAACATCCAGGTGACGTATGCAGAATCGCCCGGATAATCGATCTGAATCTGCGCCGTGTCGCTATCGACGGCATCCGTGTCGACGTCGCGCAGGTAAATCGCAAAACCGCTCACGGCGTCGGCCACCGACTTGCCCGAGGTGACCTCGACGTTGCCCGCACCCTCGTTGCGCTTCGTCAGCTTGTACGGGTCGCCAAGCGCGTTCTGGCCTGCCAGCGCGTCGGTGTCGGATTCGTACACGCCTTCGAATTCCACCTGGTACGACGAGCGCACCCAGTAGCCGTACAGCGTACGTTCCGAAGCGGGCATCGTGAAGCTGCCGGACAGCTTCACGGCGTCGGCGTTGGTCGTCGGATCCTTATCGTACCAACCGTCCCACGTGTAACCGGCGACCGTGGCTTCGGGCGCTCCGGGAATGCTGAAGTCTGCCTCGTAGTACACGGGCGTCGCAGCGGGCTTCGCCGGCTTCATGATGATGCCGCCCGCGTAAGGCGCTTCGAAGGCCCATTCGTAATTGACGTTGTACTGGTTGCGGTTGTAATCGATGTTCAACACGTTGGCCGCGGCATCGGCTGATACGACGATGTCGCTCGCCTTGCCGTCGTACGTGAAGCCCGTCTCCTCGCCTTGGCTGAGGTAGTCCGCCACCGCCATCGTGGTGTCGACCGTCAGGCTATCGGTTACCGTCGCGGTGTGCGAACCCAGCGAGCCGTCTTCATGGTAGACGCCATCGGTGCCCGCATAGCGGAACACGGCAACCGTCGACACGTTGCCCGCATGGATGCCGGCAACGTACTTGGCGGGCACGTAATACGTGCCGCCCTGAGTGCCAAGGTCGTTGCCCCCGTTGGTGGCCAACGTGAAGCTGGCGCTGTTCGTCAAGCGATTGCCTTCGGCAACCTCGTCGAAGTACCAGCCGGTCACCGCGTAAGCCGGATCGCCAACCGCCGTGATGGCGGGGGCAGGCGTGCTGCCATCGCCATCGAGCGTGCCATCGGCCTCGCCCACGTTAATCGTGTAGCTACTGGTGGTCGTGTCGGCTATGTCGGCACCCACCAGATGCGCATGCTGCGAGTACGCCGATTCGATCTCGTAGGTGATGGGGACGACCTTCTGATCGTCAACAGCCCACACCTCACGGGCGCCTGCCGCAGCCGTGGCCTCGTGATACGCGTCCACCAGCTGCTTGTACGTCGTCAGCTCGGTGCCGACGACCGCGTCGTACGTGCGTCCGCTGTATGTGCCCGTCAGATGCCACTTGGGATTCTGGTAGTGCTCCTTCATCAGACCGCTCGGGTTCGGCACCAGACCATCAACGGCCTTCTGGTAGTCGGTCACGTTCGTCGCGTCAATGGAGCTCGCGCCGTCGAACGTGCCGCCGCCCAGATCGTAGGTCACGGTGTAGGCGTTGGGAATCCACTTGGCGTACAGGTTGACCTGAGCATTGTTCGCATCGGTCACGCCCTGCGCGGTCATGAGCGAGGCCACCGTGACGCCTGACGTGTCGGTCGCGCTATCGTTGGGAGCCTTCACCTGGCTTGTCAGCTCGGCATCGCTGTACCAACCGCCGAACGTGTAGCCGGGCAACGCCGGGTCGGATGCGTAATTTGAATCGACGAACACGCCGTTTGCGCTTGCGTAGCCCAGGCCGCTCACGGTGCTCAGGCTATCGCCCGAAGCCGTCTTGGCGCTCGTCAGGTCAGCCATGTTCAAATCGCCGGACGCATACACGTAACGGACTGAATACGTGTTGGCGGCGAACAGCGGGTACACGGTGACGTTGTCGACGGTGCCCGCGGGGAACGTCACTTTCGTTATCGCATTGCCGCCAGATTCAGCATCGACCCAACCCGTGTGAGTGTAGCCGGGCTTCGTGAAGCGGTCGTTACCGCTCGGAATCGCCAGCGTCTTGCTCGTCGAGACCGTCGGCGAAACGAGGACCAGTTCCTCGGCGAACGCCGCGCCGGGCTCGGTCAGGCCGTTCGTGTTCACGGTGTTGTCGGAGCCAGCCGAATAGATCAGCTTCACGCCGACGCGCCTCCACTTCGCGAACACGCTCAGCGTCTTGTCGCCGTTGCCGTACGTGCCGTACAGGCTGCCCAGCGTGTCGGTGCCCAACGTGACGGCCTGCTCGTCTGTGCCTTTCTTCACATACCAGCCGACGAAAGCGTAATCCACGCTTCCGGGATACAGCGAATCCGTCGTGAGCTCCTTGTCCGAGCTGCTCAGGCCGATGGGCGTGACCCACGACACCTGGCTCACGGTGTCGTATGCGGTGGCGTCCGTGGGATTCAGCACGCCATCGCCCTCGTACACGTTGTAGAACTTCACAGTGTAGCCTTCGGGCTTCCAGACGGCATGCAGCGTGACAGCGCCCGTCCCGTTCTGATCGAGCGTCCCGCTCGCCACGCTGTAATTGGAACCCAGAGCCGTACCGCTCACGCTCGCGGCAGCTGCGTCGAGAGTCGAATACGTGTTTGCCGGAGCGTCAGCGCTCAGCACCCAACCCAGGAACGTGTATCCAGGATACGAAGCGGTATACGGATTCGAGGAAATCGTCTTCACATAGTCAGAATCGACCTTGCGCCCCAATTCCTTCCGATCGCCGAACTCGTCTGTGCCAATTTCGAATTCGTCGGTCGGCATGGCGTTTCCTGTGCTGTACCCACCAGGCTCGTTCAGGTCGTAGACGACCGAATAACCTGTTTGCACGACCTTGCTGTACAGGTTCACGATGGGCGTGCCATTGCCGCCCTGGTATGTCGGCGTGAAATCGTCATCCGACCAAATGCTGGCATAATCCTTCATGTTGCCCGCATCGGCGTCAAATATGTTCCGAACCGTCACATTGGAGTTCAGGGGGAACGGGATGGTGGCGGATGCGTACGTCATCAACCGCTTGTTGGTGTACCAGCCCTTGAATTCGAAGTGCTGTGGGTCGACCAGCGGGTTGTTGAAATCCTTCAACGGCTGCGCGTTGATAGTCAAACCCGTCTGCTTTGCGCCATTCGCACCGCCGAAGTACAGGTTGCCATCTTGGTCGAACAGCTGCACGGTAATCGTGTTCACCAGGCCCGGCAGAATGTTCCAATGCGCCTGGAACGTCAGGTCGTGCGTGGCCCGGAATTCATACGATGTAGCCTCGCCCGTGGAATTGCCAGCCTTGGCCAGGCCTTCGCCCGGATCGGCAACGTACCAGTAAGCGAAGGTGTAATCGGTCTTCTGGTACGGATTGGCGGGAATTGCCGCCCACTTGCCGTACTTCACCGCTACAGAAGCGGGGTTGCCGCCGCTCGTCGCACCATTACCGTCGAACGATATCTCGAATGTCTTGTCCTGCCAGATGGCAAACAGGTCCAGCCGGCCTTCGAGGTTCGTGGCGTCAAGCGTGCCGCCCTCCTTATACGTCGTGCCGGCGCCCTCGCCCGGATCGGCCGGCGTGGTGCTCCAGTACTTCAGTTCCACCGCTTCGGCGGGAACGACCACGTTGTCGTCGGCCCGCTGATACGAAATGGGGCTGAAGCTGCAAGCTGCCGCCGTGGCATCGGTGGCGCCATACGCAACCTGGACGCTAGTCGTGTCGTCGGCCGGGTTGGCAGTGCTCGACAGCTGCGTGTAATTGGCGTGATACACCACCTCGACGGTGCCGCGCGACCACACCGGGTACATCGTGGCCGATGCAGCCGTGAAGGTGTAGTCGTCATCCATATCGTAATCGGGCGTCGTGGCGCCATCAGTCGTGGACCAGCCGATTTGCTCGTAACCTTCGCGCGCGAGCGTGTTGCTTACATCGCCCAGGTTCACGGTTTCGCCGATATGCTTTCCGGCAGCTTCGGGCCAACCGGAGGCCGCACCCGTCACGCCTTCGGCCGTGCCCTTGCTCAGCGTTAGCGTGGCAGCCGAATACACCCAATGCGCTTTGAGCTCGGTGGCGCCCGTGATGGTCAGCGTCTTGTAGCTATCCCGCGTCGTCAGGCCCGCGTTTTCGAGCGAAACCTCCGCACCGCCCATCGTGTAGGACCAGCCGGCGAACGTCGCACCGCCCGCTCCCTCGAGGTCGGCAATCGTAATGCTGTTGCCAATCGTGCTGCCATGTTCCACATTCAGGCTCGTGGCCGCAGGATCGGTTCCATACGACACCGAATACGTGCCCGTCGGGCCGCTCGCATCGCCTTCCGCGTTCACGAACGTGACCGCATAGGTATCCTTGGCGAACGTGGCCTTGTACTTGGCATTGTTCAGCACGCCATCGCCATCGGCCTTCACCGTCAGCGTGCCGTCTTCGGCAATCGTGCCATTTGCATCGCCTGCATACGCGACGTACTCGTTGTTGCCGTTATCCTTTGTCCAGCCCGCGAAATGATACCCGGGCTTCGCCGTGGGCTTCACATCGTAGCCGGTGACAGCATCTTCGTTTTCGACCTTGTCGACCTTAATGCTGTCACGGCTCACCGTGCCGTTGCCGTCGGTCGTAATCTGGATATCCGATGTCTCGGGTATATACGTGGCCTCGTACACCGTATCCAGCGTGGGAACGGTGAACTTGCTCGTTTCGGTTTCCAGCTTGAGAGTGGGCAGGCCGTTGCCCGACACGCGCGTCCATTGGTCGAAAGCGTAGTTCGCGACCGCTTCCGGACCAGCCGGAATCGTCGCTTGCGTATTCGTCCTGCCGCTCACGGTCGTGAACGCGGCATTGGCTTCGTTTCCACCTGCAGCATGATCGCCATACAGGAACGTGATATCCTGCTCGCTTTCCTGCCACTGCGCCGTCAGCGTGTAGCTGGCGCTGGCGGTTTCACCGTTGAACGGCCAGTTCGCATCGCCCGGCTTCACGTTATTGAAAATCTCGCCGTTGGACAGGTTCTCGACCCTCCAGCCGGTGAACTCGTAACCGTCTTCGGCTTCGAGGTTGCTCAGGTCGGCAACCTGGCCTGTCGCCTTGTATGCCAGCGCGACCTTCGTCACATCGTACGTCGCCGTCGTCAGCACCGTGCCGTCGAAGATGGTCTTGGTGAACAAGCTGCTGAACGGCGTCTTGGGATGATTGCCCTGCATGTACGACACCGTTTGCACCTGGGCGTATGCCGCAATGAACATCACGTCGCCCATCACGGTGTAGCCCGCCGGGTTAACAGGCGTGTCGCCTTCGTGATACGGGCTCACATACCAGCCGATCGGGGCCCAGTCGCCAACCGTTTGGCTTGTTTGCGTTTGGTACGTATCCGCGTTTTGCGGCGTATGGCCTGCAGTTACTTGCTCGGTCGTCGCCGAACCCGGATCGACCTTCCAAGCGCTGTTGTACGGAGCGGCAGGATCCACGGCGTAGGTGACCGTGAACGTGCGAATCTGCAGGGGCAGGTACACGACCGTGTCGCCCGTCACCGTAATCTGCCCAGCCGCATCGCCCGTGGCGCTAGCGCCATTCTTCGTCGTGTACTGCCAAGCGCTCTTCAGGCTGCTGTAACCGGTGGGTGCAGCAGGCACAGCAGCGAATTCGTACGTCTGGCCCGATTGCACCGACACGCTCGCGGGATTGGGCGCGTACTTAGCGGCATCGCCATCTTCCAGGCCGCTGAACGAATACGTCACCGTGTAGTCCTTGATATCGTAGTAAAGCGCCACTTCTTGCACGGTGCCGGCAGCCGGTGTGACGGTCGTGGCTCCTGTCTGCGTCGCGTTATAGCTGTAGCCCTTGTACGTGTTGGCCACCACGCCGCTCGTTGCGCTCACCGTTACCTGGCTGCCGCCAGTCTCGGCGTCGTAACCGCCCGTCAGGCCCTGAATTTCGATGCCTGTATCAGCCCACAGCGTGTACTGGTCGTCTGCCTCCGTGCCCGGCTCGTAATCGCGCGCGCCCTTGGTCTGCTCGTAATAGCGCTGAACCTTGTACTGCACACGCACCGGTGCGTACGCAGCACGCAGCACCGTGTTGGAACTGATTCGGTAGTCACCCGTGCTCGTGGTGATGACATTTGCAACGGTGCCATCGGTCGACCAGCCCTTGAACTCGTAGCCGGCCCTCGTGGGATTCAGGCTGGTAGCCGCGGCATCCAAGTCGAACGATGCCGTCGTGAAGCCGTCCAGCGACTTCGCCTTCGTTTCCGGCCATGTGGTCGCCGTACTAGCTTCGGACCCGCTACCCACCGTGAAGGTGCCGTCGCCAGCCGCATAGGTCAGCGTCACCGAACCGGGAATGCTCGGCGTCATCGTGACGACGGCGCCATCGGTCTGGGGTTTCGTCGTCAGGGTTCCACCCGCAACATCGCCAGCGAACACGTCGCCCGTACTGGAGGTCCAGCTTTGGACGACAGCACTCGCGTCGGAGGTGACTGCGGATGTTTCGGGTGCGTTAAGGTAGCCTGTTGCGCTGTAAGCCACGCTGACAGTCGATTCCGCAATTTCGTTATTCGCCGCGTCAAGCCACTTCACCGTGAAGGTATTCGGCTTCCAAACGCCCCATAGCGCGTTGGTGTCGATAGCCCCAAGCGGCCCGTAAGATGCGCCCGCCGCAATGAGCGTCGTATCCGGATCTTCACCGCTTGGCGGCACATAACTCCGTGCAGCCTCTTGCGTTGCCGCCCAACCGAGGAACGTGTAGCCAGTCGCGCTTCTGAACGACGTCTTGACGTCGTTGTTAGATGCGGCAGTTGCAATGGTCGTGTTGCTTTCCACCGTTTCATTGTCGCCAACGCTCAGCCCGACCGTCTTCGTGAACGTCTTGTCGCCCGTCACCGGGTTCAGGCTGTGGTACGCCAGGTTGGTCGGGTTTGCGGTCCATGCAGCGAACACGAGCAGCTTGTTGCTCTTGGCTTTATCGGCGCCAGACAGGCTGACAGCCTGGCTCACCGTGAAGTCGCCCGAAAGCGTGCCCTTCGCGGCCGCGTATGCGGTGGCGATCTCTTCGACCGTGGCCGGCTTCGCCGTCACGGTGCCGCCGATGTAACCCACCTTCCAGCCATTGAATGCGGCATTCGTCGAAGTGGGTGTAGCTATGGTCGAATACGCCCCCTTCAAGTTCTTGAACACGCTTTCCGAATACGTCGGACCGTTCGCGTCGCCGCCCCCCGTGCCGTTTGCAACGTTCGGTGTGACGCTTTCCGGAAGAGGCGTCGATTCGGGCGTCAGGTAGAAGTAGACCTCGTACGGCTTTTCCTTGATGACCGGTGTGAACGCGATGGTCGGCTCGTAAGCCTGGTTCACAAGCCCGCTTGTTTCCACCGTTGCCCAGAAGCCCGACGGGCTCGACTGCCAGTATGGGGAATCTACCGTGTACGACTCGCTCAGATCGCTTTGCACGCTGGCATTGCGCGTGTTCGTGGCCGAAATTCCATCGTTTCCATCGCCCACCGGCCAAGGAATGGGCTCGCCGAACTTCACGCCGGTGAACACGGTCTTGCCCTCTTCGCCAGACAGCGGGTTGCACTTGTCGCCCGCGCTGTACGTGATAGTCGATGTCTTCAGTTTGAAGTGGGCCGTGAACGTGTAGTCGCCGCCCGTCACGCGCACTTCGCTTGGATCGCCGATCGGACCCTGTTCCGTGGTATCGTCGCCCACGTGATACGTCCAGTGCGAGAACGCGTACTTGTCGCTATAGACATAGGTCTTGACCGTGCCATCAACCGTCGCCGTCACGGCGGGATCGATAGCCGTGCTCGTCACGCCGCGCTTGGCCGTGGGGGCAAGCGCGTTGTCGTTCACCAGCTTGGTGATCGGGGTCATGGACGACGAAATGACGAGGACGTCGGTGCCGGAAGTCGGAATCGTCTCGTCAGCGCTCGTCCAAATGGCAACCGCGCCGTTTTCGATGTTGCTCGTGCTGTTATCGGGCGATCCATAGGAGGAGGAGTCTACTGTCGGGTCGATCGTGTACTTCACCATGCGCTCCGCCGTGGTCCACTCGCCGGAGAGGACGACATCTCTCTTCAACGTAAGGCGACCGCCGGAATAGGTGTAATCCGCGGTGTTCAGGTCGGCTACGGGAGTGCTTTCGACCTTCCAACCCGAGAACACCTTGTTCTCGTCGTTGGCAGGTGCAGCCGCAACCTCGAACGAGTTGCCGTATTTCACCGAGCCGGCGCTCGGAAGCGCAGCCGTCGACGGCGCATCGCCTGTCCACGTGTACGAGTAGCTCACGTCGATCAGGTCGTAGAACAGGATGAGCCTGTTGCTGGCAGCCGTATCGCTCACCTCGATGGACGAAATGGACGAGACGTTATCCACCGGCGTATCCCCGTAGATGGCGTTCGCAGCTTGAGCGTCTGCGCCAAGGGAGGCCGTCGACACAGTGCTCAGGTAAGGCGCACTGCCAGAAACGGTCTTGCTGCTGTCCATGAGGTAGGAATTGAGGTTGCTGATTTGCTGATAGTACTTCTCGACCGTATAGCCAACATTCGCCTTGTCCCACGTGTACGTGTAAGTCTGATTGGCCATTATGGGAAGGGTGTCAGCTGGCAGCGAATCCCAAGAGCCAGTCGTCGCATAACCGGTTGACGTCGTGCGATAAGCTGAGTCGGGCGTCGGGATGGATTTGCCTGCACTTGCGAGCGTCTGCCCTTGCATAACCTGATATTCGGTTGTGGCGCTCGTCCCATCCCACGTGCCTCCAACCATAACGAACTTCACCGTGTACGACGGCGTGTACGTGACCGTGAAGTCAACGTTGCCCGTAACCTGTGTACCGGAGTTTGCGGTGGCAGTCGGATCGTAAGGCGACCATACGGCCATGGCAGTCGTTTCCGTGGGAACCAATTTGGTCGAATCGAAGCCCGCAGCCTTCAAAGCATCGGAAATAGTCGTGCCATACGTCACGTTCAATGTGAGCGTCTGCTTCGCCGACTGGTTGTTATACGTGCCGTTTTCAACGGTGAGGGTAATGCTGTACTTGCGTTCAGCCAAATCACCCGTGATGGTGTAATAGCCTTTGGTGCCTGCAACCGCGCCGCTCGTCTCGGGATCGGCGCTACCTGCGGTTGTAAGCCCTGCGGGTTTTGTCCAGGTGATGGCATTCGTATACTTCTGCCCATCGTAGCCGCTAACCGTCACACCACTCAAAGTCGTATCGACGTTGGCGCCGTAGCTTACCGTTTGCGGACTTGCCGGCGAAAGCGCAATCGACCCAGAAGAGGCCGCGTACGTACCCGGCACGCTGTAGCGCAGCTCGTATTTCTTAATTTTGTAAGTGCCGGTAACCGTGACGTTCTCGTTGCCCATTATGAACGAGTAGGTATCGCCTCTTCCGTTCGTGCCCGTTTCGGTGCTGACACTCGATGCACCCGCGGTAACCTCGTAACCGGCAAAGTTATAGCCCGTCACTTCAGTGGCCGACGACGTGTTCGAAAGCGAGAACGTGCTTCCGTAAGGAACCGTGAACGTGAGCGCATGCGCATTGCTGTCGACCGTTACGGTAGACGGCAACGTCGGCGTGCCCTCGTCGGCGACGAAACGCACCGTAACCGTATGCGTGTTCGCCGTCCAAATCGGCGTAGCGGTGATGCTATGCGGCGTGCTGAGTTGCGTATCAGAGGTGCTGGTGCACAGAACCTCGAACGTTGCCTCCGGCTCGAGGAAGTGTGGATAGGTGGTGCCGTTAATCTCTCTCGATTCGCCATAACCAGCGCCCGAATCGTCATCCGTGCAAACAACGTTGAAGCCCGCAAGCGTATAGCCTGTCTTCTTCAGCTGTGCGCGACTCGGCAGCTTAACGTCGCTGCCGGTCTTCAAGCCAGTCGGCACCGTGTACGTGTTTTCGGTCACGTCAGTGCCAACCGTTGATGCAGCGATGGTCAGCGTGTGATCCAAGCCTTCGTACGTAGCCACGAAGTCGATCGAGCTCTGCGGCGCCTTGCCGATGATCTTGCCGTACAAATCGTTTGTAGAGGTAATCACCGTATCGCTAGCGAGTGTCTGAACGGTGCTGCCATCCAAATACTTCGTTCCAGCAGGCACGGTCCATCCCTTGAAGATGTATCCCGTCTTGTGCGATTCCGTCGGCGGAGCGGGCACCGTTCCCGCTGTCTCTACATACGCTGTTGCCGGCACCTCGAAGGTGGCCACATTCTCATCGTCATGTAAGTAGCGTATGACGGCTTTGTCAGTCCACCATGCATAATAGGTTATGCCACTTGGATGGTTGCCAAACCATTCGGATGTCACCACAAAACTCGCGCTGTCAACTGCATCTGTTTCCGCAGATGACTGGTTAGTCGTCCAGCGGCGGAATTCCGAAGTTGCAGTCGAAGCTGCCGTGGGGAATGTAACCGTGTCGCCAACTTTCACGTTCACGGTCTTTGCAGTCGTCTGGCCGTCAATCGTTCTTCCGTCACCTGACATGCCAGCGCCGAAGTCGAATTTCACCGGCACAGTACCCCGGCTCCATGCGCCCGTCAGCGTCAGGCCCGCTGTCGACATCGTGGTCGTTCCGCTGACCGTCGACGACGTAGCCGAGCTTATCCATCCGCTGAAGGTGTAACCTGCCGGAACACTGCCAACCGACTGAACCGGCACTGTTGCGCCGAAATAATAGTCGTTGGTGTCAGTCGGCAGGATCATTCCGGCGGGGATGTCGGTGCTGCCCCAGTCGTACGTAACCTTGTACTGGTTGCGGTCGAGATACACGTTCCACACGTTATTGCTCGCATCGCCATCGAGCGTCACGGTATCGCCCGAGCTGGGCTGCGCGTTGATCGTCGAATAGCTGAACCCCGTGGGCATGGTGAACGTGTTCTTCCAGTTGATGTTCGAACCGGTCATCGCCGTAGCGGTCGTGCTCAACGCGTTGTCTTTCGTGTACCCCGTGGTCGGGTCGGTGGAAACCGTGTTACCCGAAACGTTTTGCTTGTACACGTTGATGGTATAACCAGCCTGTCCGACAGCCATCTTGTACGTGTACACCTGGTTTGCGTTCACAGGTGTAACTGCAGGCAAACTGGTGCCAACGGGAGACGACGCGGAATTGAGATACCAGCCGGCATTATCGCCGGTAGTAGACCATCCTGCATTCGCCTGAACGCTTGGTTGGCTGAACTTGGTGCTGAAGCTGCTCGACAGGTAGCCCTGCGAAAGTGCCAGGCTCTTCGGAACCGTGTACACGATATCCGCGGTCGTTCCGTCGGACCACGTGCCGTTTTCGACCTTCAAGGTCACCGTGCAAGCTTCGTACAGCGTGTACGTGTACGTCGCGCCACCCGTGATGGCCTCGCCCGAGGGGTCCGTACTCCAATAGCCCACGGGAGTGTAACCGTTGTTCGGATGCACGTTGGTGACGATGCTGTTCACAAAATCGGCGGTTATCGTCGCGCTGTCGCTTGCGCTGTTGTCCACCGTCTTGGTGTCGTTCACGCCATCCCATGTGCCGTTCACAATCTTTAGCGTGTCGGCCTTCGCCGCTGAATACGAGTACGTGAATGTGGTATTCGCACCCGCAAAGTTTGTCACAACCGTCGGATCGACATCCCACGTGCCGGAATTTTGCTTGTAGCCAGTTGCGGCCAAAGCCTTGGACATGTCGGGGATGTGCGTCGAAAGGTTGTCGCCGTATTTCACGGTGAACGTCTTGCTGTTATCCGCCGTTCCATCGGGCCATTTTGCCATACCCGTGCCTTTGACCAGCGTGATGGTCACGTCTGCCAAAACCGGCGTGGCCACGAACGTCGTGTCGGCCGTCATGGTGTACGTCAGCGGATCGGCCACCGTGGTGCTCGTGCCCTTGATGGTCCACGTGACAGAGGGGGTGCTGCCGTATTTCTGATTGTAGGCTGCATCCGTCCCAGACTTCTTGGCCAACGTCGGAAGCGCGTAACTGCCATTCGTCGCCGAAATCGTGCTGTTGTATTCGACGTTCGGAACCGTCAGGGCACCGCTCAGCTGCGCATCGCTGTAGAGCGAATCGGCGCTCAGCTCGAACGTTGCCGTGTGCTTTTCAGAACCGAGCGTCAGCTGGTACACGACTTCGCCCGGCTCGGACGGTTCCACCTTCGTGCCCGAGGCCGTCGGGTCAACGTTGCCCGACCACGTCTTGCTGTTCTTGTCGTAGCCCGTGTTGGCAACGATGCCATTCACGTCCGAAACGAGGTTCGCAATGGCATTCGTGCTGGCACCGTAGGCGACGTTTGAATACGAGTGCGTCGTCGTGTTGTCGGCGAACTTGCCGTTCACCACGGTTACTTTCACCGTCTTGGTCTGTTCGACAGGCGTGGCGGTGTACACGCCGTCGGCCTTGATCGTCGTGCCAACCTCGAGCGTGGGCGACCACGTCAGCGCGCCCGTGTAACGAGCGTCATTCGCCGTAGTAACCGTCACCCAATTCGTGCCTTTCTTCTTCTGCAGCACGGGGAACTCGCTCGCGGTCATGGCGTGATCGTACGCGACCGTGGCAGTGCTGGTCGATAGACGATATTCGTTGGAATCGACGCCATCTGCCAGCTTGAACGTCAGCTCGGGCGTGAGCCCGTTGTATGTCGCGGTGTACGTCGCGTCTTCCGTGACCGTAGCCACCAGGGAACCCCATTGCACGGTGCCGCTGTAGCCTTCGAGCGGATCGGTTAAGGGGAATTCCGAAAGTGCCAGGGAGTCGCTGTCGACCTTCTTCAGAGTCTTGTCGCCAGTCGTGCCATCCCTCCACGCCGCGCCTGTGCCCAGCTTGAACGTAATCGTGTGCACGGGCTGGAAGGTCGCCGTGAATGTCGTTGCCGCATACTGGTCCTTCGAGGCGTTTGAAGCAAGATTGCCCGGCCCGACCGTTATGCTCGCCGACGTTTGCTGTTCGGCGCCAACGTTATCTGACCACCGGTAGAATTGCGCATTGCCCGACAGGTCAGTCGGCGAAGCCGTAAACGTCGCCGAGAATGTGTTTCCGTTCGCGACTTTACCCGTCACCGCGCCGACGCTGTATTTGGTCGAAGTCACATTAGCGCTCGACGGGCTGCCGCTGGCCTTGGTTGCTTCCACAACCACCACCGGTTCCCAAACCGCATAGAACACCTGGTCGTCGGTCATCTCGGTGGAATAGCTAACGGGTGTGTATGTGTAAGCACCGCCTGCATAGTCCGTGCGCGTTGCAGAATCCTTATCGATCTGGGTCGACGACCACCCCACGAACCTATAACCGGAAAGCGTAGGCGCACTAGAGCTCGCAGGCGCCTCGAACGTGCCCGAGTTCTGCGTTACAGGCGTCGTCGCCGGCGTGCTGCCGTTATTCCAATTAAACGTGACCGTATGGTCAGGGTTGTCAGCCCAGGTGGCCGTGTACGCACGGTCGCCCGAGCTGCCAGCCGGGATGACCACCGTCATTGTGGCTTCCGTCAGCCCCGTGCCCGTCCAGCCCGCAAATTGGCTGTTTGCCTTCGTCGGGTTGTTCAGCGTGATCGCGCCCGATTCCACATCGTAACTACTCGGATTGGTGACGCCCGAAGCCAACGATCCGCCACCGAGATCGTAGGTGATCGTGTAGGTTTCTTTCGAGTAATGCGCCGTATACGTGCGGTTCCCCGTGCTGCCGGTCGCAATAGTGACGTTTTTGTTAGCGCTGCCGGTAAGCCCAGTGCCGCTCCAACCCGTGAACGTGTACCCGTCCTTGGAAGGCTCGTTCAGCGTTATGGGCTCGGACTCAACCGTGTAATTAGCAGGATTAGCCGTTGCCAGCGTGCCGCCATCCAAATTGCAGGTAATGGTGTAGGAGTCGGCGCTATAACGGGCAAAATAGGTAACGTTCGACGAAATGGTCACAGGCGCCGTGACCGCATCACCGCCTTCAGCCGCCGTGTACCACCCGACGAACGAGTATCCGTTTCGCTTCGGCGCGTTCGCAAGGGTGTTTAACACGGTGCCTTTTGCAACATCAACGCTCGTGATTGTCGTGCTTCCATCTTGGCTCTTATACGTGACTGTGCACTTTTCATTCCAGCCAGCATAAATATTGGTGTTGCTGTTAATGGGGGTGTTATCGAAATCGAACTTTGTCGTCAGAGCTGCGGTCGTATACCAATCGTCAAAGACCACGCCGCTCTTGGTTGGGTCAATCGCCGGACGGGCCACTTTGCCGCCTTCGCTAACCGCTGTAGTGTAAGTCGACAGCTCGGTGCTGCCATCATAGAATCGCACGGTATAGGTAACGGAAGCAGGAGTCCACTTCGCGAAATACATGGTGTCTTCCGTTATGGGAGCGCTGAAATTCACCGGGGTCGTAAGGGCGGATGTCGTGTACCAACCATCAAACACGTATCCCACTTTACTTGGGTCTGAGGGCTTGCTAACCGTTTGATTCGCGATTACAGAGGCTGTGCTCAACGTGCTCGTCCCATCCATGAAGCGGACCGTGTAGCTCAAGTCGTCCCAATGAGCATATAGCGTTGTATTCTCATCTATCTCATACGGATTGCCAGAAGTCTGGTCGGGGTCGCTCTCCACAGCTTTAACAGTGGAGACCCTGATGCCTCCAATATTCGCGGTATACCAACCCGCAAAAACCTTGCCGGAATCTGCAGCCGGCACAGTCGCTGTCGAGACCAACAGGTCTGCATCCGAGCTGACAAGTTGCTGCTCTGCCGTAGCAGCAGTGTTGTTTGAGTTGAATGTAACGTAGTAGTAGTAGGTGCCGCTCGAAGCGCCCTTTCTTCCCTGAATCGAATAAAGCGCCCCGTAGTCTTCCGTAATAGCCGATCGCAATCCTACAAGAGTCTCTGTTCCTTCGTCATCCGTCCACCATCCAAGCGAGTACCCGTCAAGGTCATCGCTCGGATCGATGTAATTCGTGTTATCGTCATTTTCGTCTTCGCTCAACCATGATTCCAGAGCCGATTCCCCGCCTGGGAACGAATCAACCACCGAAGCACCATAATTAACCGTGATTGTTTTCGTGAAGAGATCGTAGCCTTCTTCGTCGGGATCTTCGTAGAAGAAACCCATTGAATCTGTAGCATAGAGCGTCAATTCGAACGAGTCTGGATGCTCGGTTGATTTCTCGCTCCAATGAGCATACAGCCAGGTATCATCGGTCACCTGAATGGTGGTCGACATTGCGGGAGACGCATTTGGGTCATAGACCAAGTCGCCGCCGATTGGCATTGTGTACCAGCCCGCAAAATCATATCCGGTACGACTGGGCGACACTCCGGAAGTCGCCAGGTTGTAAGAAGTGTCGGTGATGTTCGCCACATCCTCTTTCACAACCTGAGTTTGAGTCTGGCCGCTATCGACATAGCCGCCGTTTCCATCAAACGTGACGTCGTATTCCAAAATCTCCCATTCGGCGCTCACGGTAACGTCGTCGGTTACATTCGTCAGCGTACCACCGGGCACCTGCGTGCCATCGACGGCCCAATAAATGAATCTGTATCCCATCCTGACGGGGGCGATGATCGAGCCCAGATCAAGCGAGCCCCCGTATTGGACAAGACGCTGCTGAGTTGTGTCGAGCACGCTATCGCCAAAATGCCCAGGATGCGCTGCAGAATCACCATCAGCCGGATTCGCGTCGAGGGTGACTACGCATATCTTGGTGTCCCATTTTGCATACACGTTGGTGTTGGCCGTTATGGCTCCGTCGAACGAGAACGCCGTCGTAAGCTGGCTGTCGGCGCACCATTCCACAAATGTGAAGCCTTCCTTGGTGGGATCTTCAGGTCGAGCAACCTTATCGCCCTTGGCTACCTGAACCGTATCCAACAGCGTGTCCCCATCCCAGAAACTCACTGTTCTTGTTGCGCCAAAGCTTAATGTCAGGGTCATATCGCCCGAAACCCTGACATCATTAGGCAGCTCTGCCACCGTGCCGGTAATTCCGCTTCCCGACCATCCGCTAACGGTATAGCCGTCAAGGGCAAATCCCAAGCCTTCCGCAGTCATCTCAGAGGCATCTCCTGCGGTGCTGTAAACATACGTACTTCCATCGAACGTAATATCGCTCAACGCAGTCCCCTGAGGAACATCTTTGATGGTTATCGGCGTTCCAGTCGTCGTGTTATCCGAAGCATCGGTGTATTCAGGAGTAACCGTAACATCGTACGAAGCACCCCACACCGCATAAAGCGCAACGGAGTCGGTTATGTCCCCGTTCGCGTCCGTCAGACTCTGGCCTGCCGTATACGTAGGAGCATCAGCAGTCGGACTGTCAGCCCAACCCAAAAACGTGAGCTGATTACCCTCGGCATCGACAGCGGAAATGCCCACATCAGCCGGATTTGCCTTAACCGTGCGCCAGGCAGACGGAATGTTCGTCTTCGCACGCAAATCCCAATTCGTCGAACTTGTTCCGGCATCATACATGCCGCCGTTCATGCTGAGCGGCTGGATGGTACGCGTAGCCGCCTCATTTGTCACCGTACCTCCGTTGGCATAGTACGAAATGGACAATCCGGGATAAAGGCCCAAGGTAGAAGACGTCGCCCCACTGGTTCCACCGTACTTGTTGTTCCAGTAAGCAGGGTCGTACTGCGCATCGGTTAGACTATGCGGGTTTGCAATCTCACCCAGCGTCGGCGTATTGCCAGTGAAAACAGTGCCTGTCTGCGAACCTAGCTCGCTGTTCGAAACCGTATATACAAGCCATGAAAGATTCGTCTTCGTGAGCAGATACCAGTAGGTTCCCACGACCTCTTCGCGCTCTGCATCCCAGCCGCCTTGCTTTCCAGCATCTGTTGCATAGTAGGCGTCATAAATGTTTACTGTCGAATCCCAGCTGAGATCGCTAAACGTTGCAATACTCACTGGAGAGTTGGATGCTTTCGTTGCCGGCATGAATACTTGCACGCTGTAATCACTAGCAGCATCCCATGATCCGTAAAAGTACTTGTCCAGAGTGCTCGAGGTGGCATTGCTGTTGTAAGCGACCGTCGTTGCGTATTTGGTCATGTCCATGACGCCGTTATAGGTAATGTCGCCGAAAGGCGCCAACACGTTGACCCTATCGGTGCTACCTTCAAGCACGCCGGGAGTGGCGGTGGTGAGCGACTTCATGTTTGGAGCAATCCAGGAGTAGGGCTTGTAGCCCATATACCAGAACATGGTTTTCGGAACGTTCACGCCCGAACCAAACGTATGGGTGTACTCAACCGCTTCACCGTTCGTATAATCAGCAGACTGATAGCTGCTCGTGTTTTCAAGCAGGCTTAAAGCACCATACTGATGATTTGCAGCTGTCGGCGTAGCTGTAACGACATGGGCCTCGCCAGTCAGATTTCCAGTGAACGGCTTCGCCCACTCTCGCCCACTCTGCAACGCGCCAAAAACAGCATACTCGACACTGTTGATCGTCGTGCTTCCCGTCTTTATGCGGTAATTTTCCAGATCAAATGCGTATTCCCAGCTAGGAAGAAAATGCGCCGTCGAAGACGAATTGATGGTCAGCGGGGTTCCCTCAGTTGTCGCGCCTTCTCCAGTCCGCAAGCTAGCCGTGCCAACTGCCAGGCCGTTGTCGCCGGCATAGGCGCTCAGCGAGTTAGCCAGGTCCTCGCCGGCGGCACCCCAGCTGCGATAGAGGGCGTTGCCGGATGGCTGCATCATCGCTAACAACAACGCCATGAATAGGCATAGGACGGCTCGCCATCGCCATAAGTGCGAGGCCTTCTTCCATGTTTCCACGAAGCCCTCGGGCTTGGCTGACGACCCGAACACCACGTTCTGGTCGGGCGTCTGCGGGGGTTGGGAACCCCGAGCCATTGACAGGTTTGCTTTGATCCGGCTGCTTTTCTCTTTCATTGTGACCCGCTTCCCGCTGCTGTCAACGCATTCGCATTGCATTTCGTGCCGCGTACGGCGCCTTTTACGGGCATAACCGCACGTGAACGCACCTATGCGAGCATACATGGAGCCTTTATATCATTCGTTTTCGCTGATAAAGCGCTGTTTTTTGCTGGAAATCCCCGCGTTAAGCAACCGTTACCGACCCGTAGAAGGGCCGCGTTTCCCCAGCTTATCCGCATGCCCAGAGGGTGGCGAGAGCCGAAAAACGCCTCTTCTTGTCGAGCAGTTAGTCGGGTTTAGTATGTTTTATCAGGGTAAACACCGATTGTACCTGCATTACATTTTTGACGCTATCGGACTGACTCGATTATGCCAGAAGGCCGCTCACGTGGGCATTCGGGCCTCTACCATCAAAAAAATTCCGACAAAAACGACAGCCGTCAAATAGCCACTGGCGGCTGTGCAGCATCCTGTGGCCCCCAGCTGCGTCACGCGGCGCAATGCCACCCCAAACCGCATTGTCCACCCCACCCCAACGCGTTGCAATCGCGGCGTACCGTTGCGCGCTTAACGTACCATTGCGGATCCATGCCATGATTCAAAAACGGGCGCTTCCTCGTGCTGTTGCTCGAGGAAGCGCCTAGAGGGTTATTCCGCTTTCGGTTTCTTGGATTATGGCTCGAGCGTCACGGGCACGAGGGCGAGGATGCGCAGGCCGCGCTCGTCCAAAGCCGGCTTCCAATCTGCCGCAGCGCATTCCGCGTCTCCGCCCATAACGAACGTCAGGGTGCCATCGCCCATGTCGAAGCATTCCAACAGCGATTCGCGCAAGTCGACCGCATGCCGAAGGGTGAATGCGCGATCCGATTCGCTGGCGCACGACACGCGCACCATAGTGCCCGCAACGCCCGCAGACAGCATGCTGTGCAGATAGCGCTCGAGATCGTCGGCTGGGCGTGTGAGGCATTCTAGGTCTGGTTCGGGCTCGGGCTCGGGTTCCGGCTCCGGCTCGGGCTCGGGCTCAGGCTCGGTCTCCGGTTCGGGTTCCGGTTCGGGCTCGGGCTCGGGTTCCAGCTCCGGTTCTGGCACCGGTTTGGGTTCCGGTTCTGGTTCCGCCTCCGGTTCTGGCTCGGGCTCAGGCTCCGGTTCCGGTTCCTGTTCTGTTTCCGGCTCGGGCTCGGGTTCAGGCTCCGGCTCGGATTCAGGCTCCGGCTCGGGCTCTGGCTCCAACTCGGGTTCAGCTTCGGATTCGGGTTCCAGTTCTGGGGCGGGCTCTGGCTCCATCTTCGGTTGTGCGGCTACTCGACGAGTCGCAACGATCGTGGGCGCCGCCACCATGACAACCAGCATGGCGGCTAGAGCGCAATACAGCAGCCAGTCGAAGCCCCCTTCGGGCCCGAACCATCCAGCACCCAGCGCATCAACGCTGTTCACCAGGCATATCTCGTATTCGCTGTTTTGGAACAAGAACTTCGTGGCGCTCAGCAGGTAGTCGCCATCGTCTGCAGACACGCGCACGTGGCTGACATCGCCTTCCTTCAGCCCGTCGAAGAAGCCCTGCGCGTCGGCAAACGCCGGATAATCGCTCGCAGCCGAACCCTTGTACAAGCGCGTGTCATCCTCGTTGTGAACGAACAGCAGCTTTCCGCCGCTCAACAACGCCCAATAGCGCGACTGCGACGAATCCATGCGCTCGAGCGTCGCGGAAAGCGACACGTAGTCGCCGCTCGGCTGGCGCGCCTGAACCTGATCGACCGTGGCTTCGACGTATGCTGCCTGCTGCGCCTGGTCCTGCGTTCCGGCAGGCGCCTTTTGCTGGATGATCGCGAAGGCGGCGACGCCACCCAACAGCACCGCCACGACGAGCATGATGACGAGCGTCTTGAGCGGAGTTTGCTTCGACTGCCCGTTATTCTGGGATTTCTCGCTCATATGACGAACCTGTCCTTCCAGGCATTCGGCAGGTGGTCGAGCTGTCCTGCGACCTCCGCCTGATTATATCAACACGCCCGATTCCGACGTTACGCGCCACACGCGCGAAAACGCCGCGCGCCTGCCCGTCGCAAAGCCGATCGGCGCTCAACGTTTACACGGGGATAACCCAATGGCCCGCCCTGCGAGACCCCTCGCGAGCCAGCAGGCCCCTCGCCTGCAGTGACGCGGTGTAATCGGCCACTGTGCTGCGCGAGATGTACAACGCCTGAGCGATGTTCGATTGCGTGGCGGTGGGGTTCTTCCTCAGGAACTCGAGGACCGCCTGCTCCTTCGCGCTCGGCGCGTCGAAGGCGTCTTCCCTTATGCGGGGCTTCTCCTCTTGCTCGTCTTTGCAAACGGAGAGGCCTCGCATCAACATGGAGGAGCTTCCGGGATCGCCGGCTTCGCCTTCGAGTGCGCAACCGCACGGACTGCCATACTCGGCGTCGGGCTTGCGCCTCTCATCGCCGTAGAGGGTTGACGCAACGTAGGGGCTGTCTTGCGTGGAAGGCTGGCGGCGGCGTTCGGCTGGCGCGGGCTCGGATTCTCCGCGCCTGCTTTCCGCGGGCCGGCGCTCGCCGATGCCCGCAGTCTCGATGGTCAGGCGCGTCCATTTCCGCGCTTCCTGTTCCAGGATATAGGCAAGTTCACGCTCGATCGCGGAGCGCAGCATTTTCTCGATTCGCTTCGTGGCCTTCTTGCCCAGCTTCTGCGAGATTTCGCGCGGGATGAGGCTCGTGTCGTTGGCATCGACATATGCGTCCTTGCGCGCCTTGCGATCCTTGCCGGAATGCTTCGATCCCCTCTTCTTGTCGTGCGAGGAACCCTTCTTCTTGCCTTTCTTGTCCTTCCCCTTTTTGTCGTGCTTGCCTTTCTTGCCGCCCTTATGTTTCTTGCCGGCCGACTTGTCGTTCGCCTTCTCGTACGGAGCGCCCGCATCGGCGCCCGCCGCTATGACGGCGGCTCCGCTTTCGGCTAAGTCGGCAAGTTGGGAAAGCTCCTCGAGCGCAATGTCCGTCAACCGACGTAACGTCTTCAGGGCTTTTTCGCGACGCTTCGCGCCCGATTTCTTGCCCAATGACGTGTCGCGTAAGAACTTCGAGGCCCTCTGGATGTCTTTATCGGGAATCCCGGCAATGGCGTCGGGACGCAGGGCAACAGAGCAGATACGCCCTTTGTCGTCTCGGATTGTGAAGATGAAGCAATTTGTCGAGCGCTTCATATGTTGAAGCTTGTAAGACGCGCTCGAATAATCGCCCGACTTTGATTTACGGCTGCGTTTGGGCCTGGACACAATATTCCTTTGCGTGGTTCGTTTAAGTGGTGCAATTGCAATTGGCAACACTATAGCGTTTATTTGTCCAATTTCAACGACAAAATTGGATTCCCGGCGTAAATCTTCGCTGGTAGGACGTAGATGACCCAGCCGATCTAGCCTGGCGACTTAAGGCGTCAGAACCCGGCGGCGGCAACGCTTGGCGGCATTTTCACGACGATCGAGGCGTCCCGCGTCATTCGGCACCGCAACTTTCGTTTTTGCTTTTTATATTCAGAATTTAAGATTCATTTGATTCTTAGCGGATTTTCACTTTTTTTAAGCTGCTTTTTAATTACTTGATTCTTTCTTTTTTCAGGCTTATCTCTTTCATCTTGCATTTAATTCGAATATCAATACACTTTAACTTGCTTTTGAAGGGGCGCCTGATGACTTCGAAATTCTCAAAACTTGTTGAACGGCTGCTCGAAATCGACGACGGCAAATCGAAGGATCGCGTGTCCTTCAACGCACGCTTCGGCGAAATCCACGAGGAAGCCGCCATCGTGCGCCGTCTGGCGGAATCGGCGTTAAAAGCCTCCGCGCGCACCTGCTTTCGCATTTGGGGCATTTCACGAAAGAAGAAAAAGATCCGGGGGACGAGGTTCGACCCCCAGGTGGAATTCTTGGAGGGCGCGACATACGCGCAGTACCTGAGCGGCGCCGTGCGGAGCTCTGGCAAGGCGGCGTTTGCCGAGGGAACGTTCAAAGGCAAGCGAATCGTCATCATGAAAATCGAGCTCGCCGGTGCCCCCAACGCGAACGGCGATGGACACGCCCCCGTGGCGCAACCCACACCGGCAACGGGCAACGGCTGGTATGGCGCAGCCACCGACAGCCTCAATCGGTCCTATGCGCTCGACCTTCTCGATTGGCAGTCTCTCTACCGCTCGCTCTCGCTGCCCATTCCCGACGAGGCTTCGCAAATCGTCGATATGCTCAGCCGCATGAAACTGCTCTCGACGCAAGGGGAGGTAGCCACCATCACGAACCTGGGGGCACTCGCAACGGGACACGATCTGCGCATGTTCGATTCGCTCGACCGCCTCGCCATACAGGCCGTCATCTACCGCGGAATCGGACGCGCCGAAGCGATTGCTACTCGCCGATTCGACACCGGCTACGCAGCGTCGATCGATTCCGCATGCTTGTGGATACGCGCGCATCTGGAAGACGCCGCTTCGGGCGACCAAACGAAAGCGGCGCTGTACCCCATCGCTGCATTGCGCGAAGTCATCGCCAACGCCGCTGCGCACCAAAGCATCCAGCTTCTCGATCGCAACATTCAAAGCGACCTGCTCTCGAACGCATTCGTGCTGAACCCCGAATACCTGCCTGGCGCCGGTCCGCTCGTCGAGGTGTTTTCGGACAGGATCGAGGTTTCGAACATTGGAAGGCTTGACGCCCCCCTTCCCCAAATCGCAAACGACGCCATTCGCAGCGAGGGCAACCCCCTTGTCCAGTTGCTGCGCCAATACCGAACAAGGCCCACCCCTCGAAGCGGTTGGGGCGCCATTCTCGAAAGCTGCGACCTTCACCAAGCCCCGATTCCATTGTTCAGCGAAAGCGAGAAGCACGAGCTGAAGCAGCTACAATTCGCAAAACCCGTCGAGGCGTACACGGAATTCCTCGCGAAGCCTCCCGAAGCGCCTTCCACCCTCATGGCCAACAAGCACGCCGAGGAGGGCCCGAAGCGCGTGCGCGTGACGCTTCACCCCAGCAAGCCATTCAAAGACCTGACGCCGGAACAGCGGCTCATCGCCACCTACTGGCATGCGTTCAACCAGTACTCGCACGGCGCATATCTGACAAACGGAAGCCTGCGTGAGAGATTCGGCGTGGAGGAATCGAACTCCGCCCAGATTTCGCGGCTTATAAAAGAAGCCTCGCAGCGCGGATTGGTACGCGTCGTCGATCCAGAAGCGGCCCCAAAGTACAAGGCGTACGCCCCGTATTGGGCCTAATGGCCCTAAACGCCTTTTTCGGACGGGGTGTTCTTCACCCGTGCCATCCCAAGATGTATCATGATACTCGTTCTGATACGAGCAAACTCGGGGGGAGCGCATGGGCAAAGCGAAGAAAGCACGTCGAGAGCGCGGCAACGTCGCCAAGCTGGATTTGGGAAAGGCCGCTCGCGAAGAGGGCGAGGCGCCCGAAAGTGCGCCGGCAGAGCCTTCGCCGAGCACGCGCGAACCAAATCCGCCCGCGCGAATCACACCCGAACAGATCGCGGAGATTCCCAGAAGGTACGCTATAGGGAAAAGGCCCCTCTCGAAGCTGCTCGGATGGGGCGAGTTGACCTATACGCGGCTACTCGACGGATGCACGCCCAACCAAGAGCACGCCAACGAGCTGCGCCATTTGCTTGAAGAGCCCGCTGCCTTCGCCCGGCTGCTTGAACGGGGGCGCGCCCAGGGCGTCATCACCGATGTGGCTTACCGGCGCAGTCGCAATGCACTTGACGACATTCTTTCCGAGCAGAGCCCCGACAGCATGGTCATGTTCGAAATCGCAGACCGCCTGTGCGTCCTCGCGGAAGGCGAGCTGACGCCGCACGCGTTACAAGCCCTCGTATACCTGGTACAGGGGTGGAGCACGGCCCACCTGGGCGACCCCCTGTTCAGCAGCCAGCCGACTGCCGCCGCATACGGGCCCGAGTACCGCCCCATTCGCGAAGCGTATTCGTTCGCCAGCATCCAGGAAACGTTCACGCGGTCGCGTGGCTCAGGAGCAGGCAGCGCAGGCGCGGTCGGTGCCCAAAGCGACAGCCAAGCCGATGCCGGCCAGCTTCACGCGCAATGCATGGCGGAGGTCGATTTCGTCTTCCAAAAGTACGGCGATTTAAGCGGCAGCGCCCTATGCCGGGAAACGCGATCGCAGGCTCCGTGGCGCAAGGCCCGAAAACGCGCCGACGCCCCCGAAGGCGCCGATTGCGACGAGCTCATCACGATCAAGAGCATGAAGAAGTTCTTCGCACATTAGCAACGGTTCGAAACCGGGCGGACATGCTCGTTTATAATATGCAACCTATGAAACGGGGCATCTATATAGGTATGTGCGGGGCTGTCTGCGCAGCGCTGGCAGCTGGCGGCGCAATTCCCCTTGCCCCCCTTTCCGCCTCTTCCGCCGAAGCCGCCGATACGCTTTACGCCGCACCTGCCGGCGGGTTCGATTCGGCGGAACACAAAACCGAAATCGAGATTCTGACAGACGCATACGAGACAGCGCGGTCGGTGGCGCTGGTTAGCGATTTCAAGGCCGCCGCGAACCAGATTCGAGCCGATGCGCTGGAAGCGAAGATTCCCGAGCAGCAAAGGCGCAGCGATGCTGCGATGCGGGAGCTGTACAAGATGCAGCAAGGGCGCTATGGCATCATCGAGATGCTTTTGAGCTCGCAGACGATCGACGGCTTCGTTGATCAGGCGAAATACATCGAAAGCGTGAGCCGCGAGAATCTGGAAACGATCAACGAGCTGCTGGACGCGAAAGACCGGCTGGAACAGGCACGCGAAAAGCTGGAGGCGTCGAGAGCGGAATCGGATGCCGTGATGAACATGGCCTCGATGGCGCTCGATTCTGCGCAGGCGGCGCGTGCGGCGCGGCAAAGCGCTGGTCAAGCTGGCGAAGGCGCGTTGAGCGACGATGCCAATTGGTACCAAACCGAAGAGGAGTTCGTGGCCGAATGGGCGCCGCGGATCGACGCGTACCTGGCCGGGTCGGCGCTCGATGGCCAGGGGGCTGCCTTCGCGCAGGCTTCGTGGCGCTACTGCGTCGACCCGCGCTGGTCGCCGGCGATTGCGAACACGGAAAGCTCGAAAGGGGCGTACTGCATCCGGCCGTATAACGCATGGGGGTGGGGCGCAGCCGATTCCGACCCTTACGGGCTTGCATCGGAGTGGCGCTCGTGGGAAGAGGCCATCGACGCGCACGTACGCGGGCTTTCCGAAGGCTACGGATACACGATCTCAAAGGCGGCGGCGGAAAAATACTGCTCGTCTCCCGATTCTTGGTACGAGAAAACCTCTTCCGAGATGAAGTCGATTTAGCAGGCCGGGCGGCTCGGACCGGGTCGGACCAGACGGCTCGGGCTGGGCCGGGCGGCTCATCTCGGACTGGAACCGGGTGTAGATTGCCGCTCGGCGCAGGGCCCCCGCCTCGCGGTTCTGCGTTCTGTATGTGGGAAACGGATTCGCACGAATCCGTTTCTTATAATTGATGAAGCAAACGCGGTATCGAAAGCAGCTCAAACGTGGTAGAAAACGCACGACATCTGGCGCGGGCCATCGACGGCGCACGCGCGGTTCTGGCGGACGCGCTCTTGGCGACGCTGGCGCTTTCGCTTTGCTTCATCGCCTCTCCCCTCTTCCACTCGCGTTACGAAACGGCCTTCGCGGAAGACATCGACACCGATCCTTCGGCCGACGCTTTCCAGTTGGAAGTGGAACGCACGGCGGCGGCTTACGACGAGGCTCTGGAAGCCGCGGAATCGGCGGGTGCTTCGCTGGAAGAGAACCGAGCGCGCATCGCCGAACTGGAAGAGGCCATTCCCCTGCAGCAGGCGCGCAGCGATGCGGCGGCGCGCGAGCTGTACAAGTTCGAACAGCAGCGGCTTGGGCTTATCGACTTGCTGTTGAGCGCGGATTCGTTCTTCGATTTCATGACGAGCTTGGATTACGTGAACCGGGTGACCACGACGAACGTGGCGGAGATTGCGCGATTGAACGAGCTAAAGGCGGAACTCGACGCCGAGGAGGACGAGCTGGAGGAAGCGAAGTCGGCCGCCGATGCGCGGGCGGCTGATGCCGAGCGGGCGCTAACGGCTGCACAAGAAGCGCGGCTGGAAGCGCAGCGAAAGGCGGCCGAGGCGGCCCGTCAGGAGGCGGAAGCCGATGTGGCGGCACGCGCTGCTGCCGGGGGCGGCGAAAGCGCTGGCGGCGGCGTCGGCGATGCCGCTGCTGCGGCCGACGCCATCGTGAACGATTCTGCCGACTGGGCGACCGATGAAAGCTCGTTTGTGAACTCGTGGGCCGCGCGAATCGATTCGTACTTGGACGGCTCGCCCTTGGCCGGTCAGGGGCGCGCTTTCGCCCAAGCCGCATGGAACTACGGCGTCGACCCGCGCTGGTCGCCGGCTATCGCGTATCTGGAAAGCTCGCTGGGCGCATACTGCTTCCTGCCACACAACGCATGGGGTTGGGGCGCCGAGAGCTGGGGTTCGTGGGAAGAGGCGATCGATGCGCATGTGCGCGGCCTGGCGCGCGGCTATGGCTACACGATTTCGTGGGAAGCTGCCTGCAAGTACTGCCCGCCCAACGCCGAACACTGGTACAACGTGGTCCTGGCGCAGATGAACTCGATCTAAGGTTGCCCGATTGGGCACCTTGCTCCGGGTTGGTCGTCTGGCGCCTGGTCGGGCTTCCGAACATGCTGGTTAGCGGAGTTTGGCGCGGCGTTGTTTCCAGTCGGGCATGACGCGGGTCATGAGGTTTTTGAAGTCGGGGCCGTGACCACGGACTAGTAGATGGCAGAGCTCGTGGACCACGACGTATTCGAGGCATTTAGGTGGATAGAGCGCCAGTCGCACATTGATGCAGATGCGGCCGGTTGTCGGCTGGCAACTCCCCCATCGGCTTTTCATGTTTCGGTACGCAAGGGTTTCCGCCTTAACGCCGAGGATCTGCTCCCATTCCGCGACGAGCGGCGGAGTGCAGGCCTCGACCACCTGGCGCCATTGCTTCACCTGTTCGGGCGTGGCGGCTGCTGCTTGCGCCATGGGGCTGACGAGCGTTTTTGCGACGGTCTTGTCGAGCCAGGTGCGCTTGCGGCGGACGAAGTCGGCGACCTCCTCGTCGCATGTGGGCGCAAAACGGCTGTATGGAACCGATACCTCGATGCGGGCGTCGGGCGGCTGCACACGCAGGCACATGCGGTGGATGCGCGGCTTTTCGATAACCCATACTTCGAGGTCGTCGACGAACATGAGATGTTGATCGCTGACTGACATGGTTGAGATGGTACACCAATAACCTGGACACCCGGCTGCGGGCTGGGCATCCAGCCCGCAGCCGGGTGTCCAGGTTAGGCATGGAGGGCGATGTTGTAGGCGGCGTTTTTGGGGATGTGGAACTCTTCAACCAGGTGACGGGTGATTTCCTTGGGGCGCATGCCCTGGGCGGCTAGCTCGCGGGCGCGGGTAGCGGCTTCGGCGGTGGCGGCGGCTTCGTCGGCTTCTCGCTCGTCATTGCCGGGACCGTCGATGACGATGGCGATCTCGCCCTTCACGGTTTCGCGCTGGGCGAATTCTTCTGCGACCTGAAGCGCCGGGCCGCGCACGACTTCCTCGTGGAGCTTCGTGAGCTCGCGGCAGACGGCGACGCCGCGCAAGGGCAGTGTTTCGGCGATGACGCGTAACGCGCCAACCAGGCGGTTGGGGCTCTCGTAGAAGATGAGCGCGGCTTGCAGCGGCTTCAACTGCTCGAGCAGCTGCCGACGGGCAACGTCCTTGCGCGGAAAGAAGCCGCCGAAGAAAAAGGCTTGATCGATGCAGCCGCTGGCAACGTACGCCGTGGCAACCGCCGTGGGTCCAGGCAACACGTCGACCGGCACGCCGGCGGCACGCGCCGTGCGCACGAGGCGCAGGCCCGGGTCGGACACGCCGGGCATGCCGGCATCGGTGCAGTAAGCGATGGTCTCGCCGTCGATGATGCGCGCGGTGATTTCGGCTGCGCGCTGGGCGATGACGTTCTCGTCGAGGCGCTCGAGGCGCTTTCCCTCCACGCCAAGCGCGGCCAACAGTTTGCCAGTGACGCGTGTGTCTTCCGCGCACACCGTATCGGCTGCGCGGAGGGCATCGAGTGCGCGTTGCGTCATGTCGCCGAGGTTGCCGAGAGGCGTCGGACAGATTATGAGCTTGCCGGGCATGCGGCCTCTTCCCTTGTTGGACGCCTTGCTCCGGGTTGGGCGTCCAGCCCGGAGCCGGGTATCCAGTTATTGGCTTTCCATGTTGGCCTTGGCGACCGAGATCATGAGCTTGATGCGGTTGAGCTGGTTGACCTCGCTGGCGCCGGGGTCGTAGTCGACGGCGACGATGTTGCTTTCGGGATACTGGCGGCGCAGCTCCTTGATGACCGCCTTGCCCACGACATGGTTCGGCAGGCACGCAAACGGCTGCGCGCACACAATGTTGGGCGTGCCAGTGCGGATGAGCTCGATCATCTCGGCGGTGAGCAGCCAGCCCTCCCCCATGCTGTTGCAGGTGGAAAGCACCTCTTCGGCGTATTCGCCCAGCGTGAAGATGTCGGTCGGGGCTTCGAAGCGCTTCGATTTCTCAAGCGCGTCGAGCATGGGCTTGCGCATGGTGGTGAGCAGCTTCAGGATGCCGCGCGCGCCGATAGCGCCCTTGGTCGAGCGGCCGAGCGGGTCTTTCTGGAAGATGCGGCCGACGATGCCGAACAGGAAGAACTCGATGAGGCCGGGGACGACCGCTTCGCAGCCTTCGCGCTCGATGACGTCGACGACCTGGTTGTTGGCCGTGGGGTGGAACTTCACGAGGATCTCGCCCACCACGCCGACGCGCGGTTTTTCGCCGTCGTTTACGAGCGGAAGGTTGTCGAAGTCGTCGATTATTCCCTTCACCGTCTTCGCGAACTGACGCCGATTCGTTCCGTCGTGGACCTCTTTGCGGCAAATGTCCATCCATTTGTCGAACATTTTCTGCGCGGCGCCGTGTTCGGCTTCGTAGGGGCGCGTGCGGTAGAGCGCCATCATGAGCAGGTCACCGTAGCTGAGCGCGTAGACCGCCTGCTTCAGCATGGGCAGCGTGATTTCGAAGCCGGAATTGTGCTCGTCGAGGTGGCCTTGCAGCGCCAGGCTGATGACCGGCACATGGCCGAGGCCGGCCGCCTTCAGCGCCTTGCGGATGAGCGCGATGTAGTTGGTGGCGCGGCAGCCGCCGCCCGTCTGCGTAATAAGCACGGCCAGACGGTCGGTGTCGTAGCGGCCGCTGGTGACGGCTTCCATGATTTGGCCCGTGACCAGGATGGACGGGTAGCAGATGTCGTTGTTGACGTACTTCAGGCCCGCGTCGACCGCGCCGTGGTCGACCGCGGGCAACAGCTCGATGTTGTAGCCGAACGAGTGGAACACGGGCACGAGCAGCTCGAAATGATACGGGGCCATCTGCGGTGCCAGGATGGTGTAACCGGCGTCGCGCATTTCCTTGGTGAACTCGACGCGCGGGAATTCGGTGGAGATGATTTCTTCGATCGACGGCTCTGCCGCGGTTGGCGAGCGCTTGGAAGAAGCTCCTGCGGGGGATGTTTCGTCAGATGCGGGTTCGACGGAAGTCGTGGCCACGGGAACGACGTTCGGCTCTTCTTCAACCGTCGGCGCCGATGCGTTTTCCCCACCTTGCTGCGCTTCCGCAAGGGGGTTGAAGCGCACTTGGGGAAGCTCTTCGTTCACTTGGTCGCGCAAGGCGGCGAGCAGGCTGCGCACGCGGATGCGCGCGGCGCCGAGGTTCGACACCTCGTCGATCTTCAGCACGGTGTAGACCTTGCCGGCGGCTTCGAGGATCTCCTGCACCTGATCGGTGGTCAGGGCGTCGAGCCCGCAACCGAAGCTGTTCAGCTGGATGAGGTCGAGGTCCTTGCGCTGGGTGGCCACCTTGGCCGCCGCATAAAGGCGCGTGTGGTACATCCACTGGTCGACGACGCGGATGGGGCGCTCGAGTGTGCCGAGGTGCGCGATGGAATCCTCCGTGAGCACCGCCAGGCCGAAGCTGGTGAGCAGCTCGGGAATGGCGTGGTTAATTTCCGGGTCGTTGTGGTAGGGGCGACCGGCCAGCACGATGCCATGGGTGCCGGTCTTCTGCATCCAGGCGAGCGTCTCTTCGCCCTTCGTGCGCATGTCGGCTTTGAACTGGGCGTCTTCAGCCCACGCCGCCTCGACGGCCTCGTCGATTTCCGCGCGGGTCGGACACGCCGCATGCTTGCCGATGATCTGCTTGAAGTTGTCGCACAGCTCGTAGTGCAAGCGCTTCTTCAGGTGGTCCTTCTTGTCATAGGGCAGCCAGGGGTTGAGGAACGCGGGCGCATCCGGCGCGCGCAGCTCGTCGACGTTGAGGCGCAACGCCTCGCTGTAGCTAGCGACGATCGGGCAATTGTAGTGGTTGCCGGCGCCTTCGTCTTCCTGGCGTTCCCACTTCGCACACGGCATCCAGATGAAATCGGGATGCTTGTCGAGGAGGTTCATGACATGCCCGTGCGACAGTTTTGCCGGATAACAGACAGACTCCGACGGCATGGATTCGATACCCGCCTCGTAGGTTTTCTTCGTCGAGGGGTCGGACAAGATGACGCGGAAGCCCAGTTTCGTGAAGAACGTGAACCAGAACGGGTAGTTCTCGTACATGTTGAGCGCACGCGGAATGCCGACCGACCCTCGCGGGGCGTCTTCAGGCGCGAGCGGCTCGTAGTCGAACAGGCGATGCGCCTTGTAATCGAAGAGGTTCGGCACGTCGGCCCTCTCGTCGACGACACCCGCACCCTTTTCGCAGCGGTTGCCCGTGATGAAGCGGCGGTTCTTGCCGTCGGGGCCTTTCCCGAAATCGTTAATCGTCAAAAGGCAATGGTTGGAGCACTTCTGGCAACGCACCGTGCGATGCGTCGGGGCCAGCGCATCGAGCTCGGCCGCCGAAAGCAGCATGGTGGTACCGCCTGCGAACCGGTCACGGGCAAGCAGGGCCGCGCCGTACGCGCCCATGTTGCCGGCGATGTTCGGGCGCACGGCGTTCACGCCCGCAAGCTGCTCGAACGAGCGCAACACGGCGTCGTTGAGGAACGTGCCCCCTTGCACGATGACGTGTTCGCCCACGTCGTGCGGGTCGCGGATCTTGATGACCTTGAACAGGGCGTTCTTGATAACCGAAAGCGCCAAGCCTGCGGCGATGTCGCCGACGGTGGCGCCTTCCTTTTGCGCCTGCTTCACGCGGCTGTTCATGAACACGGTGCAGCGACTGCCCAGATCGACCGGATGCTCGGCCGCGATGGCAGTGGCCGCGAACTCGGACACGTCGAGGCCCAAGCCGCTGGCGAAGCTCTCGATGAAGCTGCCGCAGCCCGAGCTGCACGCCTCGTTCAGCATGATGTGGTCGATGACGCCGTCCTTCACGCGTAGGCACTTCATGTCCTGGCCGCCGATGTCGAGGATGAACTCGACATCGGGCAGCATCTCGCGCGCGCCGCGCAGGTGCGCGACCGTTTCGATTTCGCCGGAATCGACCTGCAGCGCCTGCAGCAGCAGGCCCTCGCCGTAGCCGGTGACCGTGGCGTGGCCGATGGTGATGCGCGGACGTTTATCTGGTTGATCGCTTCGCGGAGATCCCTCGCTTTCGCTCGGGATGACAGAAGGGGGCGTCTCGGAAGCCGCTTCTTCTGGAAGGGGCGTCTCGGGTGCCGCTTCTTCTGGAAGGGGCGTCTCGGGTGCCGCTTCTCCTATTGCGGCATACAGCTCTTTGAGAGCCGTGCGCGCGCAGCCGAGGACGTCGCCTTTGTTCGAGACGTAGTGGGTCCAGAGGATTTTGCCGTCTTCGCTGATGAGGACGGCCTTGAAGGTGGTCGAGCCGGCGTCGATGCCGAGGTAGGCCGTTCCCTGGTAGGTGGAAAGATCGGCGGTTTCGACGCGCTCGGCGTCGTGGCGTTGTTTGAACTCATCGTATTCCTGCTGGCTCGCGAACAGCGGCGCCAGACGCGTGACCTCGGAGCCCTGCAGGTCGCCGAGATTTTCGAGGCGCGCGATGACGTCGTTGAGCTTCTCGACCGTGACGGTTTCGCTAGCCGCGCCCGCCGCCGCGCAGCCGCTGGCCACGAACAGGTGGGCGTTTTCGGGCACGATGATGTGCTCGTCATCGAGGTTGAGCGTTTCATAGAAGCGTTTGCGCAGTTCAGGAAGGTATTGCAGCGGGCCGCCGAGGAACGCGATGTGGCCGCGGATGGGGCGGCCGCACGCCAGGCCGGAGATCGTCTGCGTGACGACCGACTGGAAGATGCTGGCCGCGATGTCTTCCTTGCGCGCACCTTCGTTCAACAGCGGCTGCACGTCGGTTTTCGCGAAGACGCCGCAGCGGCTGGCGATGGGGTAAATGGTCTCGTGGCTGGCGGCGAGCTCGTTCAAGCCGCCGGCGTCGGTGTTCAGCAGCGCGGCCATCTGGTCGATGAACGCGCCGGTGCCGCCGGCGCACGTGCCGTTCATGCGCTGTTCGATGGATTGGCCGAAGTAGATGATCTTGGCGTCCTCGCCGCCAAGTTCAATGGCGACGTCGGTTTTGGGGATGAAGGTTTCCACTGCGGTTTTGCTGGCGATGACCTCTTGGACGAACTCGACGCCGAGCCATTTCGCGAGCAGCAGGCCACCCGAGCCGGTGATGGCCATGGTCATGGGCTCGTCACCGTAGCCGGCGTCGGCCGCCGCCTGCAGGACTTGCGCGATGGTGGCGCGCACGTCGGAGTGATGGCGCTGGTAGATGGACCAAACCGCCTGATCTTGCTCGTCGAGGATGGCGAGCTTCACCGTTGTGGAACCGACGTCGATGCCTGCGCGGAGCTTGCAGTTTTGTGGCAGCTTGGCTGCGCGCTCGGCGAGCTCTTCTTCCGACACGATTTCGACGTAATCACGGCCTTTATATTTCATGGCTGCGCCCTCTCTGCAGTCAGATTCGACACAATGTCGCTACTTGTAACCTTCTAATTGTACGAAAGTGCGACAGAATTGCGCACGAGACCCCTCCCCCGTCACCGAACTGAGAGAAATTTCGGGCAAAGCCCGAGATCCCTAACCTGCCGGGAACCCCTCTCATGGCAAGAGAAACGCCGGGAATAGTCTGCAATTCCACGTTGCAGCGGGGGAGATCCTTCGACTCCGCGCCTACGGCGCTCCGCTCAGGATGACAGCCTGTGGGGCGCCAACACGCTCCGCTCAGGATGACAGCCTGTGGGGCGCCAACACGCTCCGCTCAGGATGACAGAAAGGGGAAACGGCCTCGCTCTGTTCGGAATTGCGATCGTTTGTCATTCCGAGCGAAGCGAGGTGCTGCAGCCTGTCGTCGTTTGTCATCCCGAGCGAAAGCGAGGGATCTCCGCGAAGCGCCATGACAGAAGGGGGATGGCGGTCTGTGGGGGACGGCCGCGCTCAACTCAGGACTGCTATCGTTTGTCATTCCGAGCGAAGCGAGGGATCTCCGCGAAGCGCAAGCAAGGTGCTACAGCCTGTCAAACCCCTAGCTACAGGCGGACGGGCATGACGAGATAGAGGTAGTTTTCCTCGGCAGAGCCCTTCATGATGCCGGGCTTCAGCGGGCCCTGAATCTCGAACGACACCTCGGCGGATTCCATGGCGGACAGGCCCTCGACGACGTAGTAGCTGTTGAAGCCGATTTCCACGTCGGCGCCTTCCACCTGGGCTTTCACGATTTCCTGCGTGGACCCGACGTCTTGGCTCGTGGTCAGCTGGATGGTCTGGGTGGCGGCGTTCACGCTGAAGCGCACCTGCGAACGGTTGTGCTCGAGCAGCGACGCACGGCGGACCGCGGCGAGCAGCGCGTTGCGGTCGACCAGGCAGCGCGTCTCATACGACGGCGGGATGAGCTGCTTGTAGTTGGGGTACTTGCCCTCGATGCGGCGGTTGATGAACACAGTGCCGGCGTACGAAACGATGATCTGGTTTTCCGCAAGGGCAAGGGAGATGTCCTCGCCGGTTTTCGGAAGGCCGGCCAGATCGGCGACGAACCCGCCGGCGAGCACGGCGTTGAACTCGTCGGCCGCGGTTGCGAGTTGCGTTTCGGTGACGGCGAGGCGGTACGAGTCGGTGGCGACCATCTTCAGCGTCTGGCCTTCGACCTCGATGAGCACGCCGGTCAGAATGGCGCGGGATTCGTCTTTGGAAACGACGCGGCAGACCTTGCGCGCCATCGTGGAAAACGCTTCGAACGGCACCGAAATCTGCTGTTCGGGAAGGACTTGCGGGAAAGCCGGGAAGTCGATTGCTGCCAGGCATTTGATGGAAAACGAGGATGAATCGCACGAAATGACGGCGTTTTCGTCGGTCGTTTCGATGTGAACGGCGGCGTCGGGCAGGTTCTTCACGATGTCGACGATGAGCTTGCCGGGGAAAACCGTGGCGCCTTCCTCCTCGATGAGCGCCGAGCAGGTGTATTGGATGGAAAGCTCGAGGTCGGTCGTTTGGAAGCACACTTCGTCGCCGCGCGCCTCGACGAACACGCCCGAAAGGACCGGCAGCGTAGAGCGCGCCGATATGCCCTTTTGCACGATGGACAGGGCGTTGAGCAGTTCGGATTGGTTGATGCTGAGCTTCATTCGTTGCTCCTCTTTGATTGGCGTGAAGTGAAGCCATTATAGCGTGAAGATAGGCTGTCGGCTTGCTTTGCCACAGTTGTCATCCCAGGTACTCACCCCCATTGTCCCGGGTACTCACCATTGTCGCCACGAGCGCCCACCATTGCCACCCGTGCATTTACCCCTTGGCATCCCGAGCGGCCGCCCCCTGTCATCCCGAGCGGCCGCCCCCTGTCATCCCGAGCGGCCGCCCCCTGTCATCCCGAGCGTAAGCGAGGGATCTCCCCCGCTGCATCGGGGGAGATCCCTCGACTTCGCGCTTCGCGCTTCGCTCGGGATGACATAAGGCAGTAACACCAATAACCCCCCGTTACCGTAATGCGAGAGGAGCCCACGTGTCACGTCCTCAAATGAGTTCGCATAACTCTCGCTGGTTTTCCTATCTTCATGGAACGCTACAAATGCTATTTGGAAAAACGGCGGGATTAACACGTTTGTTCGGTCGAAAACTGTGGAAAATGGGGAAAAGTGCCGTTTTGCCTGCATGCAATTGTGGAAACAATAGTTTCACGCTGTTTGTCAAGGGCGATTTCGAAGATTTTCAAATTCGCTTTCTACCAGCGAGAACACGTTTCCGGTTTCAAATATTATGCTGTTGACCTGCTAACTTTTCTTCATTCTGTTTTCGTAAACCCATCGCTCAGACAGCCTGGAAACTGACGACCTGGTATTTCCTTTGTTTTAGTGATAAATAAGCAAGCCCCTCACCTGCGTTAAGTTTTATTCGCCCAGTTGGCGAGGATTTCAACATTTTTCATCGGATTTCCCAATTCTGTTTTCCATTTCTTTCCACGTTTTCCACTATTTCTGAATAGTTTGGGGATAACTTTGAAAATCGCACGTGGCCGCTTCTTTCCGTTTCATGCAGATTCTTTTTCCTTTTTCAAGAAGCGTATATACTTCAAGACCCATGGTTACGGTGGCTGAACATACCGATTTCGATTACTCGTTCGTCAACGCGACAGCGCGCGTGGCCTTGTACGACGATTTGAAGTCGGCACCGCGCGTTACGAAAATCGACCCGGCGCCGACCAACGAGTTCATCGAAAAGCTGACGACCACGGTGTACGAGCAGTCGAAACTTGCCGGCGGGAAGATTCCCTACACGCTCATCCGCGAAGTGTCGGAAAACTTCATTCATGCGCAGTTCCGCGAAATCGTGGTTTCTATCCTCGATGACGGAAACACCGTGCGCTTCGCCGACCAGGGCCCGGGCATTCAGGAAAAGGAAAAGGCCCAAGAACCCGGTTTCTCATCGGCAATCGAGCCGATGAAGGACTATATTCGCGGCGTCGGCTCTGGTTTTCCCATCGTGAAGGACTATCTCGACGACCGCGACGGGTCGATCGTCATTGAAGACAACCTGACGTCGGGCGCGGTCGTCACCGTAAGCTTGGTGCGCAAAAACGCGAAGCAGACGAACGTGGCGGCGCATCATCCTGATGGAAATAGTTTTCCACAATTAGCACGTCATCGGTTATACTTTTCGTTCTTCCAGTATGTGGAAAACGAGGTGAACCATGAACAGCGAAGAACTGAACTCTGCGTGGAAAAGCGTTTGCGACCAGATCGTCGAATACGATGCGATTGACTCTTCGCAGATGAACGCGTTCTTCTCGCGCCTGCAGCCGCAGGCCATGAGCGATGGCTTCCTCATGCTGACGGCCGATAACGATTTCATCAAGACGTGGATCGAAAAGCACTATTCACGCTATATCAAAGAGGCGCTGCACGACCTGTATGGCATGGACTACACCTTGGCGATAGAGGTTGACATTAACCAGGAAACGCCTGTCCAAGCCAATCAAACGCCTGAAGTGGTGCAAAAGGCAGTAGCAGAACAGATTGCAGAAAAGCCCTCTGCTCAGAAAGCTGCCCCCTCCCCCGTCGCCGAAGAACCTGTGGAAAGCAGCCGGGAAGAGGCTTACGAAGACAACCAACTCTCCCCCACATCGACGCTGACATTCGAGAATTTCGTCATCGGCGAGTCGAACCGCATGGCGTATTCCATGGCAGTCGCCGTAGCTGAAGAACCGGGTCGCTTGATGCTGAATCCCCTGTTCATTTACGGAAAATCAGGTTTGGGAAAAACGCACCTCATGCGCGCAATACAAAACTACGTGAACGAGACGCGTCCCGACCTGAAGACGGTGTACGTCGATTCCGCCGACTTCCTGAGCGGATATGTCGAAGCGACCGTAGCACATGACAAGGAAAAATCGAGCTTCAAGAAGTTCAAGAACCGCTACCAAGAAGCTGACGTTTTACTCATCGACGACATCCAATTCTTGCAAGGAAAAGAACAAACGCTCGACATCGTGTTTCAGATATTCAACACGCTTGTCGACGAGGGCCGACAAGTTGTCCTTTCCGCTGATCGCGCGCCGAAGAACATCACCATGGACGAGCGCTACCAGAGCCGTTTCAACATGGGAGGCACTTTCGACATTCAACCGCCGGAGATAGAAACGAAACTTGGAATCATCAAGAGCTTCGTCGAGGAATATCGCCAAACGAGCGGCCAAGACGACTTCAAGCTACCCGAAGAAATCGAACGGTACATCGCAGAAAATTCCAGTTCAAACATCCGTGAGTTGAAGAGTGCCGTCACCAAAGTCATTTACGCGATGAACGCGTTTGGCAAGCAGGACATCACAAGCGAGGAAGTCTCGCGCCTGTTGGAAAACCACTTCTCCGGCGGCGCAATGAAGAAGCTGACTATTGCGGACATTCAAAAGGAAGTCGAGCGGTATTACGACGTGCCGCATTCCGACCTCATCGGTCAGAAGCGCTCGCGCAAAATAGTTTACGCACGCCAAATCGCCATTTACCTCGCGCGACACATGCTCGACCTTCCCTATAACTACATCGCGAAGAACTTTGGCGGGCGCGACCACACGACCATCATGTACTCGGTGACGAACGTCGAAGAGAAGATGAAGGAAAATCGCGAGCTGCGCGAAGAACTCGAAAACATTAAGCACCGCATTAAGGAAATGTAGCTTTAAGGGAATGATGCGCGGGAGGGGAGCTTGTGCATCATTTTTCTAGGCGAGGACAAAAAATGATGCACAAGCTCCCCTCCCGCGCATCATTCTTTAGCGAGGGCCCGCATGTTAGGGCCCTCGCCTTGTGGAGAAGACGTTCAACAACGGTAGTAAGATAGGTTGTAAAAAGGGTGGGAAAATTTTTTTGAAATTTTGGGTCTGGAAAAACGGCTGGGTTTTCAACGCTTTCTAAGACGTTGAAAACGATGGATTACGTGCAATTTCGAGAGTTTTCCACAAACCCACGGTGTTTATTACTACCACTATTAAAACTTATATATTGAAGAATGGGAAAAGAAGAATACAGGGTGTTGTGGTTTGGAGGCAATGAAGCCGCGGTTGTAGGCAGGTTTTGGAGAAAAAATTCGGTATTGACCCCATGACGTGCCGTTATATAATCTAACGGTTGCTCTTGAAGCACTTGACATACGCGTTTTCCTTCGGAATCGAGTACAGGGAAAACGTAGAACGTACGAAGGGAAAAGAACATGAAGCGCACTTATCAGCCTAACACTCGCAAGCGTGCAAAGTGCCACGGTTTCCGTGCTCGCATGGCCACCAAGGGCGGCCGCGCCGTGCTCGCTCGTCGTCGCACCAAGGGGCGCAAGCGCCTGACCGTCTAAATGCGACTACCCCGATCGTGGAAACGATCAAGTCGAGCGCGGAGATAACCCGCCTCTTCAAAGAGGGAAGGCGCATTAACACGCCGGAACTGAGCTTAATAGTGTTACGCAACGAAGGACAGCACGACCGCAATGGTCGTGTTGCTTTTATTGCAGGTAAAAAGCTCGGAAATGCGGTGTGGCGCAATAGGGCGAAGCGCCGTATGCGTGAAGTTTGCCGTGAAGTTGGCGGCCCGTTTCCCGGATACGACGTTGCGTTCGTAGCGCGCAAAGGTGCAACCGAGGCTGTATATGCCGACATGGTTTCGCATTTGAAAAGCAGGGTTGAACAGGCTGGATTGCTAAAACTATGAGCGCGGAAGTCATAAATAATGAATCACGCAGGGAATCCATTCCCTGCAAGATTGCCATTGCACTCATCAAGTTCTACCGCTTTGCCATTTCACCCCAATTCCCCTCATGCTGCCGGTTTGTCCCCAGCTGCTCGGAGTATGGGCTGATGGCTTTCAGAAGGTACGGTTTTAAGAAAGGCCTCGTGCTGACCTGGAAGCGCTTTAAAAAATGTCATCCGGGAGGACCTTACGGCTACGACCCCTTGCCGTAAGCAGTCTTCTTTGGAACATAGAGGAAGGAATTTGAATGGCAGAAATCGATCAGATACAAGGTGTTTGGGAGGCGATACTTTGGGCTATTGCCTGGGTGGTCGAGAAATTTTATTTCTTGGTTCATGACTGGGGCTTGGCGATCATAGTCTTCACTATCATCTTCCGCATCATCATGTTGCCGCTCATGAGCAGCTCGACGAGGTCGAGCGTCATGATGCAGCGTATGCAGCCCAAACTGCAGGAAATTCAAAACAAGTTCAAGGACGATCCTGTCAGGATGCAGCAGGAAACGCAGCAAATGTACGCGGATGCCAAATTCAATCCGCTGTCTGGCTGCGTGCCGATGCTCATTCAGATGCCGATCTTCATCGCGTTGTTCCAGGTTCTCCGCAACATTCAGGAATGGCTGCCGAAGTACGACGAGTTTACGTTCTACAACATCATCCCCAATCTGCTGATGAACCCTGCGGAAGCATGGGAACTTGGCATTGGCCCGTTCATTCCCTACGGCATTCTGATCATCATCTTCGTTGGCGCGACGTTCTTGCCGATGTTGCTGCAACAGAGGAACAACCCTGATTCTCAGCAGCGCAATCAGATGATCATGATGTCCATCATCATGGGCGTCATGATGCTGTTCGTCAGTTGGAGCTCCCCCGCTGGCGTGCTTTTGTTCTGGGGTGTTTCCGGCATCATCGCCACCATCTTCCAGCAGACGTATATGAGCTACCTGAAGAAGAAGCTTGATGCCGAAGAGGAAGCCACCATTGAAGTGAAGCCGGTTCACGTTGAGGTGGAGCGCAAGGAGCGCAAGAAGCGCCCGAAGAAAAAGAAGTAATGTTTCACGTGAAACATCCTGATTGTTTTCAATCCTGAGATAAGGAGTACATAATGGCTGAAGAGATGGAAGAGATCATTGACGAAGTTGTCGAAGAAGAAGAACTTGAAGAGGATTACGCGGACGGCGTAGAAGAAGTTGCTGAAGATGAATCGGTCGAAGAATTTGTCGAAGAGACCGATGATGATGACGATATGGCGTTGTCTGATGAACAGCTCGATGAGATTGCCGATACTGCAATTGCTGCTTTGAAGGATGTACTGAAGTACTTCAATGTCGGAGAAGTGACGATTGACGAGTATGAAGGTGATGAAGGAGAGTTGATTCTCGACATCACCGGCGATGACTTGGCAGTACTAATCGGTCGTCATGGGAAGACACTTGATGCCCTTCAATTCCTGATTTCTGCGATTACCGTGCGCAAGATTGGGTTCCGCTTCCCGGTGATCATCGACGTTGAAAGCTATAAGAACCGTCAGCGCCAGAAGCTCGAGTCGTTGGCTCGTTCTTCTGCTAAGAAGGCTGCGGCTCAGGGTCACAGCGTGAAACTTCGTCCTATGACGCCGTATGAGCGCCGTATCGTGCACGTGGCGTTGCGCGATGATCCGCGTGTAGAGACTGCTTCTGAGGGTGAAGGGGCTGCGCGGCATGTTGTTGTGGTGCCGGTGAAGTAATCTGGGGTTTCTACCGCCTTTGTTGTTTAGTGGCCTGGCTTTTGCTGGGCCTCTTTTTTGCTGTCCGTTTGCTCTCTGGATGGCCCTTTCGAAGCACACTTCGCTTTTTTCGCCGCGATAACCGCGCTTATGAGCATGGCGACAACGCGGCTGACGTTCACCACTTATTGATGTGTTATCCCGCTTACTATTACTTGCCATGCTCTTTAATAGTGCGGTTCCTGCGGCGCGCTCAGAAAGCTTCGAAAGGGCCGTCCAGAGAGCAAACTACATTATTAGAACCACGAGGATCTCTTTTGTGGGCATGTTCGATTTCCGCGGGCGGGCTTTGCCCGCGCCTTGGAAATCGAATGGATAGGGAGGCTGTGGCTTTCTATTTGTTGGGTTGCGGTATTATGGGTGTGTCGCTCTAAACGTGGATTAAAGGGAATAGATGGGCGTATTCGAGACACTGTCTTCAAAGCAGCAGGCTCTTGTTCAAGAGCATCTTCGGCTTGTTATCGAGGCTAATCAGCGGGTTAACCTTACCCGGATCGACTCCGTTGACGAGGGCATGGTTCTTCATGTTGAAGATTCTCTTTCTGGGCTTGAAGAATTGAATGCTGCTCCTGAGGGAATGTTCGGGGACCTCGGATCTGGGGGTGGTTTCCCTGGGATTCCGCTTTCCATTGCCTCTGGGCGCGAAGTTGTGCTAATTGATGCTCGGAAAAAGAAGATGGACGCCGTTTCTGAGATTGTCTCTGAACTTGGGCTATCTCCCCAGATTTCAACGTATGCAGGGCGGGCTGAATTATTTGCTCGCACACAGTCAAAGCGGTTTGTAGCTTTGACTGTCCGTGCTTTGTCACAGTTACCGGTGTTGTTGGAATTGGCAAGCCCCTTGTTGATGAAAGATGGCCTGCTCATATGCTATAAAGCAAATGTAGATGATGAAGAACTAGCCGCAGCCCGGCGAGTTCAAAACATGGTTGGAATGTCGCTCGTGGGAGATCGGTCGTTTCTGTTGAACGATGAATACCAACGGCGCATTCTTACATTTAAGAAAACTGCAGAACCCAAGGTGAAGCTTCCGCGTCAAGAAGGAATGGCGCAGAAGCACCCTCTTTCTGAATGAGCCATGTTTCACGTGAAACATGTTTCTTACAACTGTATACTGCTGTGCAAGCTTTAGAAGGAGGCTTTTGTGGGTATCTTCGATAGTCTGAGACGGGATAAAAAGGCAGAACCGACTATCAACGCAGTTGAGATTAAGGAAGCAGAAATTCAGACGCCTGAGGAACCAACAGGTGACGAGGCTGTTTCCGAAGTTGAAACTGAGGAAATCGCCGAAGAGAAAACGGCGCCTGTTTCGCAACCTGTCAAAACGTATGCGGACAAGAAACCTGTCGAGCATGTTGTTGGCATGACGAAGATCATTGCCATCATTAACCAGAAGGGCGGCGTTGGGAAATCGACGACGGCTATTAACCTTTCTGCGGCTCTTGGAGAACAGGGCAAGCAGGTTTTGCTGGTCGACTTGGACCCGCAGGGTAACGCCACAAGTGGCCTTGGTGTGGAAAAGGGCCAGCTGAACGCTTGCATCTACGACGTGCTGTTGAATGACGTTGCGATTCAGGACGCCATCATTCCCGATGTCTGCACAGGGCTTGATCTGGTACCGGCTACGATTAACCTCGCCGGTGCCGAGGTCGAGCTGGTTTCCGAGATGGCGCGCGAAAATCGCCTTAAAGATGCCGTCGGCTCGATGCGCGGCAAGTACGATTACATTTTCATCGACTGCCCGCCTTCGCTGGGCCTTTTGACGGTGAATGCCCTTGTCGGCGCCGATAAGCTGATCATTCCCATTCAGACGGAGTTTTACGCGCTGGAAGGTGTGACAAAACTTCTCGAATCGATGAAACGTGTCAAAACACGGCTAAATCCGTCGCTCGACATCTTCGGCATTCTGCTGACGATGTACGACGGACGCACGACGCTTTCGCGCCAAGTTGCTGCTGAGGTGCGTAATTACTTCGGCGATCAGGTATTCGAAACCATCATTCCCCGTACGGTGAAGCTTTCAGAGGCACCCAGTTATGGCATGCCGATCACGCAATACGATCCGTCGGGCAAAGGCGCTGCAGCATATTCGGAACTCGCAAAGGAAGTGGTGAATCGTGGCTAAAACGAGAAGCGGTTTGGGACGTGGTCTGGGCTCTTTGCTGGGGGACGCCCCTGAAGAAGCCGTACGGCAAGAGCAAGCACCGGTTCCACCTGCACCTGAACAACCTGCAGAGCAGGCAGACCAAGCTGTTGAACCATCCGAACAACCAGCTGAGGAGATTTACACCAACAAAGAAGACCACGTAACCATCAAAGGCGTTGTGGAGCGGGTCGTAGAAGCCCCGGCCACCATTGCGACCAAAGAGGATGCGAAGGCGGTTGAACAGCCTGTTGAGCAGGCAACTCAGGGAGATTTGGAAGTCGACATTGACTCCGTCGTCCCTAATCCCGATCAGCCGCGCACCAACTTCAAGAAAGAGGATTTGGAAGAACTCGCCAATTCCATTAAGAAGAATGGTTTGCTGCAGCCTATTCTCGTGCGTCCTGTCGGGGATGCATACCAGATTATCGCGGGCGAGCGCCGTTGGCAGGCGTGCAAGAGCCTGGGCATGAAGAAGGTCCCCATCCGCGTGAAGGACGTCGATGACGACGAAACCATCGTGTTGGCGCTGGTCGAGAACATTCAGCGCAGCGACTTGAACCCGATTGAAGAAGCGTATGGGTACCGCCGCATGATGGAACGCGGCAAGATGACGCAGTCGGAGGTCGCCCAGGCCGTATCGAAGGGGCGCTCGACCATTGCGAATGCCCTGCGCTTGCTGGAGTTGCCTGAAGATGCGCAGCAACTTCTGTTTGAAGAGAAGATTACTGCAGGTCACGCGCGTGCCATCCTGTCGATTCCCACTAAGGAAGGGCGCCGCAAGCTGACCGACAAACTCGTAGAGGACACTATTTCCGTGCGCGAGGCAGAGGCGATTGCGCGTCTGCTTTCAGGTGCGAAGAAGGAGTCGTCTGCCGCTCGCGAGCCGCAGCCCAAGTCGTACAAGACCGTGGCGCGCACGTTGAAGGACACGCTGGGCACCAACGTGAAGATTAAGAGTTCGGGCGGGAAGAACAAGATTGAAATAGAGTTCAAAGACGAAACCGATCTTGAGCGTCTGTTCAGGCTAATTACGAATAACTAATAGCGCTTGCTCAATAACCAGCACGTCCCCCAATCGGGCAACCCCCGAGATCCCTCGCTTACGCTCGGGATGACAG
>CAJOIP010000002.1:130984-131638 GCA_905234785.1 uncultured Eggerthellaceae bacterium | reverse complement strand
GCGGACGTAGTAGAGGCACCAGCCGTTGGTCTCGAAGCGCAAGAGCTTCATCTTCTCGCAATCCCTGCTGACGAAGCAGTAAAGGGCGCCGTCGGTGGGATCCATGCCGAAGTCGGTGGTCACCACTATGGCCAGCCTCTGGATGCCGGCGCGCATGTCCTGGGGGCGCGTCGAGATGAACAGCCTGTCCGGGGTGGTGAACGGGTTCACAGCGACGCCACCGCCCTCAGCACCGAGGCGATGTGCTGTTCGGCCGCTCCGTCCGGCACGGCGACGTCGGCTCCGTTCAGGTGCACGATGACGGCGGGGCCGACCGTCGCCTCAACCGATCCCGTCATCGTCTTTCCGGAGGAGGCCGCAGCAGGGGCTGCAGTCCTCTCGCGCTTGGCGAGCGCCGTCCTCTGCGCGATCGACTCCCTCGTGACCTCGATCCACTCGCCGGCGTTGGGTTTGCCGAACAGCTCGGGCTCCTCCTTGCGGAACTTCGACATCCAGAAGTACATCGTGGACGCCGGCACGCCGTTGAGCTCGCACCAGTCCTTGATCGTCATGGTCGTCGACAAGCACCGCTCTACTTGCTCCCGGCGCATCGCCCTTGTCTCCTGTGGCGTCATCGTCGCGTCCCTTCTCGTGGTTCGCGACGATTGTGACACC
>CAJOIP010000002.1:0-130877 GCA_905234785.1 uncultured Eggerthellaceae bacterium | reverse complement strand
GAGTTGAGGCCGACAGCGGAAACGCGGCGGGCGTTATGCGTTTCCTCGAATCCGTCGATGGTCATGTACACCTCGCCGACCCGCGACCGCACGAGCATCTCGACAGTCGGCTCGTCGATCAGGTTGCAATTCGTGAGCATCATCGCCTTATACTCGACGCCTTCGCCATCGCACCAGCTGATGAGTTTTTCGGAAAGGTCTTCGACAACGTCAAGCGCAAGCGAAGGGTCTCCTCCATACCACTGGACGAACATCCGCTCGAAGGGCCTCTCGTCATACCGTGCTTTCACGAATTCAAGCGTTGCGTTAACGGTGCCCTCGTTCATCTTGCCCTTTATGGAGTTATGGCCGAGCTCGTAGCAATAGGGGCACCGCAAGTTGCAGGCGTATGTGGGTGCCAGGACGAGGTAAAGGTCGCACTCGTCCTGGCATGCCGCCTTGAATGTGGCCTCTTGCGCGGCCAGCTCTTCTTCGGGCGTCAAATTGGTGAGGAACCCGTCTTCCTCCATCTTGACCGCAAGCTCGCCTTCGCATGATTCCAGCACCGCGAGCGCGCTGTCATCGATGGCCGCGAACGTGCCATAGGCCGTGTTGTAAAGCAGGTGCTCCCCGTCATGACCGTCGCATATGACCGTGTAACGCGATTTGCGCATGTTCGACCCCCTATCAGAGCGCCCGTCAAACGGAGCCTGCGTGCTCCTTGGAAGCATTATGCACCACATTGCCGACATATCATCTGCAACAGGTGTACCATGGCAGACATGGACACGAAACGCACGGCCACAAGAAGCCGCCTGACGGCGCGAATGGCAATCAACCTCGCAGCACCCCATACCTGGCCTGCTGCCATCATGCCGACGCTCGTGGCAGCCTGCGCTGCCGCAGCGGTCGCTCCCCTCTCGGTTTCGATGGTGCTCGTGCTGCTCGTCATCGTCGTGCTCATGCAGTCATCGGTCAACACGTTCAACGATTACTACGATTACGTCAAGGGGGCTGATTCCCCTGAAGACAACGTCGACCCGAGCGACGCCGTGCTCGTGTACAACGACATCAACCCGCGTTCCGCCCTCATACTCGCCATCGGGTTTCTCGTCGTAGCGTTTGCGCTTGGCATATACGCCATCGTGAAAGCCGGGTTCGCGCCTCTTGTCATCGCGTTGGTTGGCGCGTTGTTCGTGGTGCTGTACTCAGCCGGGAAATCCCCCATTTCGTATTTGCCGCTTGGAGAGCTCGTGAGCGGCATTGTCATGGGCGGCCTCATTCCCCTAGCCGTTTTCCAAGTGCTTACCGGCACGCTCGATTTCCTCATGCTCGTGAAGAGCATTCCCACCATCATCGGCGTGGGACTGATCATGTTCACGAACAACACGTGCGATATCGAACGCGATATACCCTCGGGCAGGAAAACCCTTCCCGTTCTGCTCGGCCGTCAAAACGCGGTGGCCTGGTACAGAATCGCCCTCGTCGTGTGGGTTGCCGACATCGTGTTGAACGTCGCTATATGGTACACACCCGGGCTCATCGTCGTTCCGTTCATGGTCCTGGCTGCCTACCCGCTTTTGAAAGCGCTGTTCGCCAACCCCTTCACGCCCGACCGGCGCCTGCAGGCCATGCCCCAGATTCTGAGCGTCAACATCGTGCTCGGGGCCTTCTACGCAGCGGCTATGCTCACAAGCTGCACCGTCTTGCTTGCCATTTAACAAAATGATGCGCGGGAGGGGGGCAAGTGCATCATCCCCTTCGCGAAATGATGCACTTGCTCCCCTCCCGTGCATCATCTATTGCCAGAGGATTTGAACCTTATCGGGAAACATCGTCGCAAGCGAGTTGATGTCGAATGCTTTCAAGAGCTCTTCGCATGAAACGGGATCCGCAGACGGCGCAATGCCCGTAATGCCCGCAACATGGCCGATGACTCCCTCGGGGGTCTTATACGCCGCCAGCAGCTCGTCAAGCGCCGCGTCCCGGTCGCGCTTTGAAAGCCGACGGTCCTTCTCCCCCACCACGAGCGGCACGTGGGCGTACTGAGGATGCCCATAGCCCAGCAAATCCTGAAGGTACATCTGCTGGGGCGTCGAGCACAGCAAATCCATGCCGCGCACGACGCAATTGACGCCCTGTTCCTCATCGTCGACGACGACCGCCAGCTGATAAGCGAACAATCCGTCTGAGCGCCGTATGACGTAATCGCCGCATTCCCGCTCGAGGTTCTGCCCGTAAGGGCCCTGGACGAGATCTGTAAGCGCGTAAACCGCGTCAGGCACCCTGAGCCGATACGAGGGCTTCCGCTCGGCCATACGCGCGCTTACGCCCTCCGGCGAAAGACCGCGGCACGTTCCCGCATACACGAGCTTCTCGCCCCTGTGTGGAGCCGATGAAGCGTGAAGGTCAGCGCGCGTGCAGAAGCAGGGATAGACGAGCCCCCGATTGACGAGCGCATCGTACGCCGCGCGGTACGCTTCATCACGCCCGCTTTGGAAATACGGCCCTTCGTCCCACGTAAGGCCGAGCATCTCGAAATCACGCTGAATCTGGTCGATGAACGGCGCCTTCGAACGCTCGACATCGAGGTCCTCGATCCTCAGCACGATGCGGCCGCCCTGCGCCTTCACGATAAGCCAGCACATGAGCGCCGCGAAGATGTTGCCGGCGTGCATGCGCCCGGTGGGGCTTGGCGCAAAGCGACCCACCACCTGATCAGGCCGTCGGTTGTCCGCCAAGTTCATCGCCCGTGCTGATGCATTGGGGTTATCGCGCATTGGCGAACTCAAGCCCGAAGTCAAACGCCCTCACGTTGGCCTCGACTGTCTTGGGCGGAACGCGCCCCTCGATGACGCGCTTCCACAAATCAGCTCCGAACCCGAGCCGAGACTCGAGCGCACCGAGAATGGCGACGTTCTCGCACTTGGCGTTTCCCGCCTCGACAGCAAGGTCGTGCGCCGGAATGAGCACGGCTCCGAGGTTGGCGAGCTTGCCCTTGGCGTCTTGCGGCATGCTTGCACGGCCGCATGCAACGGGGAGGGGCTTGATCGTCTCGTCTGCCACGAGCAGGTACCCGCCTTCCTTCAAGAAGGCGATGTTGCGAAGCGCCTCGGTCGTCTCGAATGAGACGATGCAGTCCGTTTCGCCGTAATCGGCGACCATCGTCGAGACGTCATCGCCGAAGCGGACAACGGTCGTCACCGCTCCGCCACGTTGCGCCATGCCGTGAATCTCCGAGACCTTCACTTGGTAACCAGCTGCAAGCGCTGCACGCGCAAGCAAGTCCGCAGCCAGAATCGTCCCCTGGCCACCGACGCCGCAAAGCAGGACCGTAGTCGCATTGCTCATCGCGCACCTCCCATCGACGAAGCGGGCATTTGCTCGATGGCGGCAAATCCGCAGTATTGCGCGCATTGCCCGCACCCGATGCATTGCGCCGGATCGATCGAGGCCAGGTTCGTCTCGGAATCCCGCGAAATGGCCGGGCAACCGAGCGAGGCGCATACGCCGCACGCCCTGCAATCCCCGTTCACGAAGTAATAGGGCTTGCGCTCGCGGTGCAGCAGCACGCACGGCGCCTTGAACACGATGACCGACAGCTCGTCGGCTTGGTCCTTCGTCGCCACCTTCAACGCGTTGCGCACGGCTTTCATGTCATGCGGGTCGACAAGCGAGACGTTTTCGATTCCAAGCGCCTGCAGCACGCCGACGAGGTCGAGCTCGCGGCTCGGGCGGTTTTGCAAGGTGACGCCGTTGAACGGATTGCCTTGACGGCCCGTCATGGCGGTCGTGCGGTTATCGAGGATGCAAACCGTGCCGGCCCCCTGGTTGTACACCGTCGTGATGAGCGACGACAGCCCGGAATGGCCGAAGGTGGAATCGCCGATGACCGCGACGACGGGTTGATGCTCGGTTCCCGCAAGCGCCAGCTCGAAGCCGTGGGACATCGACACCGAAGCGCCCATGTCGAGGCACGTATCCATCGATGCGAGCGGCGGCAGGGCGCCGAGCGTGTAACAGCCGATATCGCCCGTGACGATCGCCTTGATTCGCGAGAGCTCCTTGAACACCAGGCGATGAGGGCAGCCGGCGCACAGCGCAGGCGGACGTCCGGGGACGTCGTCGGGCGCGTCGGCATGCGCGGGGGCATCGATGCCGAAGGCGCGCTTAACAAGGCCGGGGCTCAGCTCTCCGTCCTTGGGAAGGCCGGCCGGAAACTCCGAAACCTTCACGCCGAGCGCCTTCACCTGGCCAGTCAGGTATTCAGACCCCTCCTCGACCACGTACAGCTTGTCGACCGATGCGGCGAACTCTTCGACCTTCGCCTTGGGAAGCGGCCAGGTGATGCCGAGTTTCAGAACCGACGCCTCGGGAAGGGCCTCGACGACGTGTTGGTACGCGGCGCCGGCGCAAATGACGCCCACGTCTGCGCCGCGCTTCTCAATCCGGTTGAACGCGCAGGTCTCGGCCCATGCGCGAAGCTGCTCGTCGCGCACGAGCTGCACTTTGCGCCGCGGCTTTGCGTACGCAGGCATCATGACCCATTTCGAAGGGTCCTTCTCGTAGGGTTTCAAATCGACCTGACGGCGCTCCCCTACCTCGACCGGCGTCTTCGTATGCGAGACGCGGACCGTCGAGCGAATCATCACGGGCACGTCGAAATTCTCCGAAATCGAGAACGCCTCGCGCGAGAACTCGAGCGCTTCCGCAGAATCAGACGGATCGAGAGACGGAATGTGGGCCGCGAGCGCGTAGAAATGAGAATCCTGCTCGTTTTGCGACGAGTACATGCCCGGGTCATCGGCGGCCAGCAACACGAACCCGCCGTTCACACCCGTATAAGCCGCCGTGAGCAGCGGATCGGCTGCGACGTTCACGCCGACGTGCTTCATCGTTGCCAGCACGCGCGCGCCGGCAGCAGAGGCGCCCATACCCACTTCCACGGCGACCTTCTCGTTCGTGCACCATTCGGCATATACGTCTTCGTACGTTGCAAACGACTCCATCGTTTCGGTCGATGGAGTTCCGGGATACGCAACGCCGATTGTAGCGCCTGCTTCCCATGCGCCTCGCGCAATGGCCTCGTTGCCCGATAGCAGTTCCATACTCTCCCCTCTCTGAGCGCCCGTTACGAACGTGCGCGGTACAGCAGGCAGAACGCGCCTATTTGGATGAGGTCCCCCGACTTCAGCAAGCACGTCTCGACGGCGCGGTCGTTAACCCAAACCCCGTTGAACGAGCTGTTGTCCCGCAAGACGCACCCGCTGTTGCCAATTTCGATTTCCGCATGGTTGCGCGAAACCGTCATGTCGTTGAGGAATATGTCGCATCGCGGATCACGCCCCACGCTCATCGTGCCTTCGCGCAGCGTGATGTCAACGCCCGTCTGGGGCCCGCGCACGACTTTCAGCTCATAGTGCTTGCCAGCCGCTTCTGGAAGGCCGGCGTCCACGTCGGCCCCGTCGACTTTCACCGGTTGGAAGCTCTGGGTGGAATCGAGGACGTGGTATCCGCAAACGGGGCATGTGCGCACGCCCTCGCCGAGCTCTCCGTTGCAAATCGGGCACGTTGTGGCCATGGCGACCCCTTTCGGCGTTGTATCGAACACCCTACTGTGCGATGTTCGTCGAGTTCGAGTTTATTATAGGCATGACGTTGAAAACCTGCGATTCGGCAACGGCGGGCGCACCGGTGAACAGGCCGATGAACCTGCTCCAGCCAATCGCGATCGTGTCGATGATGTTAGGCGCATCGACGGTTTCGCACGCAACCAGGTCCTGTTCGGCAACGACCTGGTTCTTTTGCTTGTACACGACCGATCCGACCTTGTCGCCCGCATGCACCGTGCCGTGAAGCTCGTCGAACGTCACCGATTGGCTGACGTTGCCTTCGAAATCGAACACCTGGATGCTCGCATCGGGGTCGGCAAGCGTCGCGGGAACGGTGCGGTCGATCCAGTCGCCATGCGCGACCGCGGCCACCACGGGAACATCCCTGCTTAGACCCTCGGCCCTCATGGTCGACCATGTATCCGATTGCGCCAGCGATAGTTCGATGCAGTGATCGTACGCCCAGATGAACAGCTCTTTCGTGTCGGCAAAACGCTGGAATTCATCGGTCGACCCAAGCACGACGCTATATAGCTCGCGCCCGTCCATGTTCGCCGCGCCCATGAACGAGGGACCCGCCGAATCGGTTACGCCCGTCTTGATTCCGATCGTGTACTCGTACATTTCGAGAAGCTCGTCTGTTGTTTCCAGCTCGACATCGGCTTTCGCGCCGTTGCGGTCGACGGTTATCGTCGTCGACCCACCTGACACGATGTCCCTGATCTGCTGGTACCCCATTGCGCATTGGGCGACTTTTGCCTGGTCGTATGCCGTGGAGTGCAGATTGCCCTCGTATATGCCGTCATCGAGGCCGTGCGGGTTCTCGTACACGGTGTTCGTGCACCCTAGTTGCTCGGCTTTCTCGTTCATCGCATGCACGAACGCACCCACGGGGTCGTTCCCCAACGACGGATCCGCCGCAATCATAGTGGCGCCGACCGCCTCGGAGATGGCCACGGCCGCATCGTTGCCTGAGGGGACGAGGAGGGCCTTCAACGCAGCATCGAGGTCCATGACGTCGCCTTGCTGCAAGTTGGCGCTCGACTCGCCGACTTCCGCTGCGGCCTCGCTCACGGCTATGCGCAAATCGTCGGGCGCGTTATCGAGCGCGACGATCGCGGTCATGACCTTTGTAATCGAGGCGATCTGCGATGATTGGTCGGCTTCCCGGGCAAAGAGCACCGTGCCGTCAGAATCGACCAGCACGGCGTATTTCGCATCGACTGACGGACAGTCGGCAACCGTGAGGCCGCGTTCTTCGACGCTCGACCCGGCGATAATGTCCGCTTTCCTGACCTCGGCAGTCGCAACCGAAGGCCATAGCAGCAATGCGCAGATAAAGCTCGCGGCGACCGTCTTTGCAAGCACGTGGGCGGGCATTCGGCTAACCCCAATACTCGTTCGAACGGTACTTCACGTCGCTGTCGGTGTCCGTTCTCTCGAGCTTCTTGGTGTCGGTGCCGGGACCGACGACGACGACCTCGTCTTTGGCATCGTACTGCGATTCGAAAACCTGGTCGGAAATAATCTCTCCAGCCTCGTTCTTCACAAATCGCGTGACGGTAATGCTGCTGCCGTCTTCACCAGTCGTCTTCACGTAGGATTCGTCCTTCTCAAGGTCGGAATCCTCTTCGAACTTCGTCTTGTACAGCGTTCCAACTTCCCATTCGCCCACTTGCGATTCGACGGTGTAACCCGTGTAAACGCTGTAAATGCGCGCGGTGACCGACGAGTCGGTATACGACAGGTCGAGCAAAACATCGCTCGCAAGGTTGTTCGTCCACCACAGGTCGAGGTCGGGATAACTGACGGACGCATCGCGCCCAGGTGGGTAGCTTGCAATGTAGAGCTGATGCGGGAAGCGCATGTCGATTGGCAAGCCGGCCTCGTACGCTGCGTTGAAAATAGTCGTCGCCACCTGGCAGATGCCGCCGCCGATCGAATCGACGTACTCGCCATCGATGATGGAGCCTGCCGACCAGAAACCAGCCGCTTCGTTCGTGTCGCCCGAGCGGTCGTTGAAGCGCCACTGCCCGCCGTTCGCCTCGACGATGCCGTTATCGAGGATGTCCGCGACCAGCTTTATGTTGTGGTTGCGGTTCTCGGTTCCCTCGGAATTCGAGAACTCGGTCGTGTACTCGCCGATGACGGTGACGATACCCAGCTCGAGCGCTTGGTCGAGCGTAAGCGCCGCAGGGGCGTCAGACTCCGTGATTTCGATGTGAACGGGCTGGTCGACGATGCTGCCGTTCCAGGCGATACCGTCGTCTCCGTACAGGCTCTCTTCAAGCTGTTTGATTGCGGGCGTTACCTCTGGGATGTTGCCCGGCCCGAACGTGCGCACCACGACCGTTCCGTCATCCGCCTTCGCGAATTTCACCGTGACGTTGTCGGATTTCACCGCGGCGCCCGCGCCCTTCACGACTGCGGGAATAGCCGCGCTGTCATCGAATCGAACGTTGAGCCTGTAGCTGCCGTCTTCGTTTTGGGCCGTTTCGACACGCGTCCAATTGCCGATTTCATCACCGTAAGCAGCCCAGTCAACGCCGTTGTACGAGAACACCGCCCCCGTTTGCAGCGCCTTGTTCACGCCGTCGCTCGTCTGCTGCGCCTCAGCGAACGTTATGCGCGAAGGCGCTTCTGAAACCTGGGCGATAAACGAGGGAGCCTCGGCGCCGGACACCATGGCCTCCGAGATCTTCTGCTTCAGCCAATCGCGATCGACCATAAGGCCGTCGTGCCCTTCAACCGGGCGCGCTTCCCCCTCCTCGATCGCTACCGTGGCGTCGACGCGCGCATCGCCGATAGTGCGGTCGATTTCCGCAGCGAGCGCCTCGACGGAACCTTCGTCGTATTCTATGCTGACGGGAACCTCGTGCCGCATGAAGACAAGGCCCAACCTGGAAATTATGCCGCCGTCTTCGCGGCCGACGGCCATGGCGTCTGCTACGAGCTGCTCGTAGGGAACAGAAGCCTTCAGCGAGAGCGCATCGGTCGACCATTGCTGCACTTCGGCCGTCGCCTGCTCGACCGATATCTGTTCGGCCTGGGCGATGCGCTCGATTTGCGCAAGGCGCTCTTCATCGGTCATGTCGCCGCTTCCGATTCGCTGGGCATCCTCGCTTGCGTACACTTTCACCTGGGCATGCGAAACCTGAGGCCCGAGCTTCTCGCGCAGCGTCGCGTCTATTTCCTCGGCGTTCATGCCTCCGACGTCAACGCCGGCCACAGAGACGTTGCCATAGGCCTTTCCCATGTTCGCAATCGAATCGACTCCGCCGACGACGACAAGCACGATGAGCACAATTGCGACGATTGTGGCGGTGCGGTTCGAAAGAATCGCCCTCACGCCATTCCCGAGCGTAGTCGCAACAGCTTGGCTGCCGGCACCGCTAGAAGACGTTTTACGGGACGTTTTCTTCGAAGAGCCGTATTGCGACGCGATCCTGTCGGCGCTGCGGCGGCTCGCATTGCTCTGCGCCGCCCTCGAGCGGCTCGTCGCCGACTTCCGGGAAGACGTCCGCTTAGCTTGGCCCGATGCGGGCCTTCTGGATGAGGGCCTACTGGACAAGGATGCTGCCCGAACGTCCTTCGAGGCGCTTCGAGCCCTCTGTTTTTTCCCCGTTGCCGACGAACGCGTTCGCGACCCGGTAGTCGCTTTCGGCTTGTTCTGTTTATCGTTCGCTGCCATGACGTTCTGCTGCTAGTGCTTCTTTCAGTTTCCTGTATGCGCTCACCACATAATATACGGTTGTGAACACCCCGATGCACAACCCAATGTAAATACACCATATACCCCATGAACATGACATCGAATTGAAACCCGGCAGCCATGAAACGTCGCACCAGCCGAGCCCGGCAATCTGGGGCATGTTGAACATGAGGCCCGCAAGGCCTATGAAGAGAAACGTCGTCGCGACCTTGCCCGCATAAACGACGGGAACGCGCACCGCATGCTCGCGAAGCAGCCATGCGCCGCCGATCAGGAGGAAAACGTCGCGGGCGAGCACGAGCACGACAATCCACACGGGAAGGCGCCCCACGGCAAGCAAGCCGACAACGGCGCAGATCATGAGAAGCCTGTCGACTGCAGGGTCGAGCAGCTGCCCGAGCTTCGAGACCGTGTGCGTCCGCCTGGCGACCTGCCCGTCTACGAAGTCGGTTGCAGCCGTCAGGGCGAAGAGGACCGTTGCGACGACGTCGTTTCCCGTAAGCAGGAACCCGAGCGAAACAGGAACCATGACAAGCCGTATGAAGGTGATGACGTTCGCAGCCGTCAAGATGCGGTCTGTGACCTCTTCGTCTGCTGCGGTTTTCTGCTGCGTTTCGTCCGCCAAGGACCGACCTTTCTAGCCATGCAATGAAAACCGGGCTTTCGCCCGGTTCCGGTACACATGATTCTACCAAAGGATCGTACTGGAATGATGCGCGGGAGGGGAGCAAGTGCATCATTTTGCCAGAAAGCTTTCGAATGACCGTTCCTAACCGCAAAATGATGCAGTAGCCCCCCTCCCGTGCATCACATTCACGCTACATGCTCAGTGCAGAGCGCACCTTCGCGGCCTTCTCCTCGTCCATGAGCCCTATGAGAGCGACGAGCTGCTCGTCCGCGTGTTGCTCGACGGGCGATTCCGCAGCCTTTTCCACAGCGGGCGCGGGCTCGGGTGTTTTAGTCTCGGCTTTCTTCTCCGGCTTCGCCTGTTCGGGAACCGCGAACACGTCGGCTTCGTGGACAGTCGAAGCCGGCGCGTAATTCGGATCCATCGACAGGCACTTCTTCGGGCACACGGTGATGCAGTAACCGCACTGCACGCATTGCAAGCGGTCGATCGTCCACGTGCGCGCCTGCTTGTCGACCCTGATGCAATCGGTCGAACACGAGCGGTCGCACATGCCGCAGAGGATGCAGTCGTCGACGTCGATGGCGATATGGCCCTTCAAGCCTGCCGGCTGCGGTTTCGTCACGACGGGGTACAGCACCGTCTCGGGCTTCTTGAACAGCGACCCGAAGGTCATCTTCCCCAGTTTGAATGCTCCCATGAGACTACCTTTCCGTGCAGCTGATGCAGGGGTCGATCGTCAGCACGATCATGTTCACGTCCGCCACGTCGCAGCCTTCGAGCGCCACCGCCATGCCGGCGAGGTTCTGCGAGGTCGGAGTGCGCATGCGCATGCGGTCGAGGTACTTCGTGCCGTTGCCCTTGGCATAGTAGAAGCATTCGCCGCGCGGCTGCTCCACGACGTTGCACGCCTCGGAGTCGACGGCGGGACTGCCCTTCACGGGCACCGCGATGTCGCCGGCGGGAATCTTCGCGATGAGCTCCTCGATGATGTCGATCGATTGCGGCACTTCGGCGGCACGGACCTCCATGCGCGCATAGCAATCGCAGTTCTGCGAGACGATCGGGCTGAAATCCGACAGGTCCCCGTAGGCGCCGTTGCCGAGCGTGCGCACGTCGTAGCCCACGTTCGAAGCACGCGCAAACGGGCCGACCATGCTGAGGTTCAAGGCGTCTTCGGTCGGAATGAGCCCGACGCCTGCCGTGCGGTTGTAAACCGACGGATCGGTGAGGAATGCATCGCAGATCTGCTTGTACTCGTCCTTGATGCCCTCGAGCGTGCTGATGAACTGGTCGAACATGTCCTTGTCGATGTCACGCTGCACGCCGCCGACCTTCACGACCGAGAAGATGACACGGCCGCCGGTCGTCTTCTCGAACAGGTCGAGCACGCGCTCGCGCAAACGCCAGCAGTGCATGAACAGCGCTTCATGGCCGAACGCGTCGGCGGCGAGGCCGAGCCACAGGATATGCGAATGCACGCGGGAAAGCTCATGCCAGATGACCCGCAGGTACTCGGCTCGCTTGGGGATCTCGACGCCCATGAGACGCTCGACCGTTTCCGCGTAGCCCATGGAATGCCCGAACGCGCAGATGCCGCAGATGCGCTCTGCAACGTAAATGAACTGGTTGTAGTCCTTCGTCTGCACGAGGCGCTCGAGTCCGCGGTGCACGAAGCCGATCTGCGGAACCGCCTCGATGACGACTTCGTCTTCCACCACGAGGTCGAGGTGAAGCGGCTCGGGCAGGACCGGGTGTTGCGGCCCGAACGGGATGACCGATTTCTTGCCCATGCTATTTACCCTCTTTCATGTTGAGAGCCTTCTTCACGACGGCTGCTTTTTCGTCATCCATGAGGCCGATGAGCGCTTCGAGCTGCTCGTCGGCGAACCGTTCCGCCAAAGGCTCCTCGGCAGCGGCGGGCGCGGCTTCAACAGCCGCCTCTGAAGCAGCTGCCTTGCCGGCAAGGGCGGCGCGAACTTTAGCCGCCTTCGCGGGATCCATGGTGGCGAGCTTGGCCTCGAGATCGGCATCTTTTGCGGCGGCTGTAGCTGCCGTGGCACCTGCAGCCTTTTCCTGGGTGGCTTCTCGCGAATCAGCCGCAGGAGCAGAAGCCTGCGCTTGTGCAGAACCGGATGCGGTGTTCGACCCACTTGCGGCCGCTTCGGCTTCACGCGCCTTCAGGGCGGCTTCGACCTTGGCGACCTTTTCCGGCGACATGGTGGCGAGCTTGGCGTCGAGGCGCGCACGGCGCTCGGGCGTCATGACGAACCCGCCCTTTGCCGGTGCGGCGCCTTCAGGCGCCTCGGCAGGAGCAGCGTCCTTGGCAGCCTTGGCCTCGGCGGCTTTCCTGGCCTTTTCGCGGGCGGCTTTCTGCTCGGGCGTGATGATCGTCATCGGCTCGGCCTGCGCAGGCGCGTATAGCGCACCGTCGAAGTCGATGGCGATATCGCGCATGTCGACGCCGAACAGCTCGCGGGCCTCGTTTTCGAACACGAAGGCAGCTAGGAACAGGTCGGTGATGGAAGGAACCGCCTGGCCCTTTTGCACGCCGGCCACGCGGTAGTTCACCACGCGTCCGTCTTTCATGAACGAGTAGTACAAGTCGATGCCGTCGTCGGTGTTCACGGCATGCGTCTGGATGAAGCGCCAGCCTTCTACTTTCAGGACTGCCGCCGCCCTATGCAGCTGCTCGAGCTCCAAGGGCACGAATTCCTGTTGGAATGCCATGGCTATGCTCCCTTCTTCGCAGCTTGGAGGGCCTTCGACTTCTCGTCGAGGATGCCGATGGCCTGCACCACCGCGTCGATGATCGCCTCGGGGCGCACCGCGCAGCCGGGCGCGTACACGTCGACCGGTATGGCCTTGTCAACGCCGCCAATGACGTTGTAGCAGTCATGGAAGATGCCGCCCGTGCATGCGCAAATGCCGCATGCGACGACAACCTTCGGTTCGACCATCTGGTCGTAAATCTGCTTCACGACCGAGATGTTGCGTTCGTTGACCGACCCCGTGACGAGGAAGATGTCGGCATGCTTCGGATTGCCCGTGTTGATGATGCCGAAGCGCTCGACGTCGTAACCGGGGCACAGCGCCGCCAAAACCTCGATGTCGCAGCCGTTGCAGCTCGACGCGTCGTAATGGATGACCCAGGGGGATTTAGATGCGTAACCCACGTTGCTCCCCTTCCTAAATGAACGCCAAAAGGACGATGTTGATGCCGCCGCAGACGAGCGCCACGATCCACGCCCACTTCAGCATGGCCTGCCACTTCACGCGTGCGAAGTTGTTGTCGATCCAGATCTCGAAGAACCACGCCGCAAGCGCGGCGACGATGGCGAGCACGATCGAGACCGGGTTGCCCCAGATGAAGAACATGCCCGTCCAGCCGAGGAACAGCACCGTTTCGCACCAGTGCATGACCTCGACCTTGGCAAGTGTCTTGCCGCTCATCTCGGTCGTCGTGCCGCGGACGAGCTCCTGGTGCGCATGATGCGACGTCGACAGGTCGAACGGCGACTTGCGCAGCTTGATGGTCAGGATGAACAAGAAGCCGATGAACGCCGGGATGGTGTAGCAGATGACCGGCAGCTTCAGCCAGAATGTCTCGCCCACGTTGAACGATCCCGCCGCCATGAAGAAGCACACGGCCATGAGGAGCACCATCGGCTCGTACGACATGACCTGCACGGCTTCGCGGCCCGCGCCCAGCTCGGCGAAGGGGCTCCGCGACGAGTACGCCGCCATGATGAAGAACAGCGCCGCCATCGTGATGACGAAGGCGCTCATCAGCAGGTTGCCGCCGCTGAAGAAGATGCCGCCTGCGAACGCCGTGAACACGAGCGCGCACGTCATGTACACGCCGTCGACGCCGGACACGGTGACGTCGTCTTTCGCGATGAGCTTGCGCACATCGTAGTACGGCTGCAAGAGCGGGGGCCCGACACGGCCCTGCATGCGGGCCGAGATGATGCGGTCGAGCCCGGCGAGCAGGCAGCCCACGACAGGCGCGAGGATGGCGAACGCAACGGTGCCGATGAGCGTGAAGATGAAATTCTCGGTGACGAACAACATGATATCTGGCACCTCCCTTTACAGAATCGGCGGGACGACAAGGCCGCTCGCCAGGAGGGCCACTACTATGATGGCGCCGCATAACGCCTCGCCTATCGGCCGCATCTTGTCCTCGCCGAAGTACGAGTCGAGGTACAGGTTGCGCGACGTGGCGACGGATTCGCCCGACAGGCTGTTGCGGTACGTGCGCGTGGCGTCGTCGACGGACACGCCCGACAGATACGCGCTCACGCGCTTCTTCTTCGACGACCGCACGCCGCCGAACAGCACGACGAACACGAAGACGGCTAGGATCGAGGAAATCCAGAGGTTGTCGATCGTCACGTCGCGCCCGAGCACGCCGAAAACGCTGACGATGTAAGGCTCGACGAACGCATTGGAGACGATCGGCAGCGCGATGCAGGCAACGACCGCGATGCACGCCATGATGACGAGCGAAATCCATTCGGAAGGATGGACCGTCAGCTCGACGTTCTCAGGCGACCCGGCAATGCCCGAAAGCTTGCCGAGCCACTTCGCCCAGAACATGAACGTGGCGCCCGAGCCGAACGCGAGCAACAGGATAAGGATGAGCTGCCCGGCCTCGACGAACGACACGAGCGTCGCCCATTTCGCGATGAGCATGCCGAACGGGGCGATGAACATGCACATGATGCCGAGCATCATGAAGCGGGCCAAACGCGGCATGCGGTCGAACAGCAAGTCCATGTCCTCGATGTCGCGGCTGCCGATGTGATGCTCGGCCGTGCCGACGCACAGGAACAGCAGCGACTTGGCGGCAGCGTGGAAGATGACGAGCAGCGTGGCCGCCCAGATGGCCTCGGGGCTGCCGACGCCCGCGCAAGCGACGATCAGGCCGAGGTTCGCGATGGTCGAGTACGCGAGCACGCGCTTGGCGTTCGACTGCGAGATGGCCATGAACGAGCACAGCATGAACGTGAAGCCGCCCACGAGCACGACCATGCTCGCGGGAACGGTGCACACCATGAACAGCGGCGCGAGCTTGATGAGCAGGAACACGCCAGCTTTCACCATCGTCGACGAATGAAGCAACGCCGACGTGGGCGTGGGAGCGACCATGGCGCCGAGCAACCAGGTGTGGAACGGCATCTGGGCCGACTTCGTGAGGCCCGCGAACGCCAGCGCGCACACGGCAACCGAGACGATCTCGGGATGCTCGAGGCCGATGAGCACGAAGCGCTCGAACGAGAGCGTGTTAGCCAGGATGACGGCCAAGAACAGCGCCACCAGAAAGCCGATGCCGCCGGCGATGTTCATGATGATCTGGCGGAACGCGTTGCGGATGGCCTCTTCGGTGCGCGTGTAGGCGATGAGCAAAAACGAGCACACCGTCGTGACTTCCCAGCCGGTGAACATCCACGTCATGTTGTTCGAGAAGACGATGACGTACATAGCCGACAGGAACACGAACATGAGCGCGAAGAACGTCGGACGACGGTCGCGGCGCTGAAGCTCGGTCAGCCCTTCTTCTTCCCCATGATCGTCGAGGTGCTTTTGGAAGTCCATCATGTACCCGAGCGCGTACACGCAGATGCCGCTGCCAATGACGCCGATGATGAGCGCCATGACGATGGAAAGCGAGTCGATGTACAGCCCGACGGGGACATGCACGCTGTGCGCGAACCCGAACTCGAACACGAGCGATCCGACGACCTGGATGGCGGCGAGCACGACGGCGAAGTAGTTCTTGTACTTCACGCCGAACCCGATGACCGTTGCGGCGATGACGACGCCAATGGTCGTGCCGATGTAGTCCGCCACCTCAGACGAGAACTCGAACCCGATCCACGGCGCGCCGATGTAGCGCACCGAAAGCGCGATCGACGCCACGGCAATGACCGCAGCCGACATGCCCACGATGACGTTGCGAGGCCAATCGGCCTTCACGAACAGCAGCAACACCGCGATTACCAAGGGAAACAGAATAAGAAACGAAATGAGTTCCACAGCACTCTCCCCTTTATTCCCACTACATACGATTGTTCCATTTTAGGTAAAGGGGTCGCCACGAGATGAAGGAACGACGTGCTGCGCCCTTCGCCTTCGGTAATCGGCACAAGCCCAACCGCCCACCCCGCAAGGATAACCGCCCACCCTCGGGTGTCGTATTTGTGACTCCGAAAACTGGTTCTTGCAAACCTCGTCGCATACCAGTAATATACTTTCTCGCCGTTCGGGTGGTGGCGCAGTTTGGTAGCGCACTTGACTGGGGGTCAAGGGGTCGCAGGTTCAAATCCTGTCCACCCGACCAGATCTTTCACGGTTCCCAACCCTGGGAACCGTTTTTTGTTTGTTGACCTTGCACGATTTGAACCTGCGGGGCAGTTGAACAGCCCAGTGGGCTGTTCAAGCCTGAGCGCAGCGAAGGCACCGGATGCGAGCGTAGCGAGCATACGGCCCAAATCCTGTCCACCCGACCAGATCTTTCACGGTTCCCAACCCTGGGAACCGTTTTTTTCATCCAAACAGCCTAAGGCCGTTTGGATGACTTGGGCGTATTGCCGGGGTTGTGGTTTGCAAAAGGGTAGCATCTTGGCGATGCGGCCCTTATTTTCATTTATGATATCTACAGCGGTTAAGACGAGGATGAAAGGTGGTTCACATGAAGAGATCGACGTTTTACCGGTGCGCGAAGTGCGGCAACATCGTCGTGAAAGTTGCCGATGGCGGCGGCCAGCTGTCATGCTGTGGCGAGCCCATGCAGGTCATCGAGCCGAACACGACCGACGCCGCCCTGGAAAAGCACGTTCCCGTCGTCACGCTCGAAGGCGACAAGATCGTCGTCAACGTCGGCAGCGTCGACCATCCGATGGAAGAAGCCCATTTCATCCAGTGGATCTACGTCGTGACCGAGGAAGGCGTCATCGCCCGCTGCCTGAAGCCCGGCGAGGCCCCTCATGCGGAAATCGTGCTCGGCGGCCAGAAGCCGCTCGAGGTCTTCGAGTACTGCAACCTCCACGGCCTCTGGAAGCTCGCTCTATAGAGAGCGCATAGCACGCCATTTACAAGAGCGAGGCGCTGGCAAAACCGGTGCCTCGCTCTTAATTACCGGCCACTACTGCATCGAGCGGATATAACGCAGCGTTTTTGGCAGGAGGGGGCGTCACGCGCAGTTCCGCACGACTTAAACAGCCCAGTGGGCTGTTCAACAAAGCAGGACTGTCTGAGCATGACGCCCCCTCCTGCCAAAAACGCGAACATTCAAACCTATTCGCCCTTGACCTTGCGCGCGATCTTGTCGGTAAGGGAAACGTCCTCGCGCCGGTCTTTGCCCCAGAAGCAGAGCGACACCATGCCCGGCCCCACGTGGCTTCCGATGACGGGCCCGATGGGCTGCTCGACGAACACAGGCTCCTTCCCCGCCTCCTTCACGAGGATCTCCTCCATCTTCTTCATGTCCTTCGGGCAATCGGCATTGCCGACGCACACGAAAGGCGCCGCCGTGCTGTCGACGCGGTCCATGTACAGCTGCACGAGCTGGCGAAGGCCCTTCTTGCGCCCGCGCGCGACGCCCTTCACCGACAGCGTTCCGTCAGCGGCGATCGTCACGATGGGCTTCACGTCGAGCTTCGATCCCACGACCGCAACCGACGCCGGAATGCGCCCGCCGCGGTGCAGGCATTCCAAATCTTCGACCATGAAGTACACGTTTGCGAAATAGCGCGCCTCGCACGCCCATTTCTCCATCTCGTCGGCCGTCAAGCCCCGCTCCTGCTGGCGAAGCGCCTCGAACACGATGACAGCCTCGGCCGTCGACGCCAAATACGTGTCGACGATGCGAAGGTCGAATTCCGGATGCTCGGCCTTAACCTGATCGGCCACAAGGCACGCCTGGTCGTAACTTGCCGAAAGGCCCGACGTGAAGCTCAGGTACACGCAGGGAAGCCCGTCGGCAGCGGCCTCTTCGAACGTTTTCCTCAGCACCGGAATAGACGCCTGCGCAGTCGTTGGCTGCTCGCCTTTGCGCATGCGCTCGTAAAATTCGTGGGGGTCGTTCTCGTTCCATAAATCGTCGAGGTGCTCTTCCTCGTCGAAGAAGAACGGGAAGCGGACCAGGTAAACGCCTTCCCTGTTCACGACGTCGTACGGAAGATCGCAGCACGAGTCGACTATCAGATTGCACTTACGTTCCAATGAAGCCTCCTTGGATCATTCGAGAAGGAACCGAGATTGTAGCAAACCCGCGGCTGCAAATAAATCATGAGTAAAGCGACCGAAGATTGCCCGAGGGAATCTTTAGCCCATCCCGGCACGCTTACGTGCTGCTACAATGAGCGCAGTTGACAACCTGCGGCGAAGGAGACCTCATGTACATCGACGGCAAGCTTCAGATTGCGAAGGGAACCGAGCCCGTCTACCTGCTGCCCAAGCTGGCTAACCGGCACGGCCTGATCACGGGCGCCACGGGCACGGGCAAGACGGTGACCCTGAAGACGATCGCGCAATCAATGAGCGACGCGGGCATTCCCGTGTTCCTCGCCGACGTGAAGGGCGACGTATCGGGCGTCGCCGTCGCCGGAGAGGCGACCGAGAAGCTCACCGAGCGCCTTGCCAACCTCGGCGTATACGACTACGACTTCCACGGCTGCCCCACGCGCTTTTGGGACGTGTACGGCGAAGGGGGCCTTCCCTGCCGCACCACGATCTCCGAAATGGGGCCGGTGCTCCTCGCCCGCTTGCTCGACCTCACCGAAGTTCAGGAAGGTGTGCTGAACATCGTCTTCCATGTCGCCGACGACGAGGGCCTGCTGCTGCTCGACCTGAAGGATTTGCGCTCGATGGTCAACTACGTCGGCGAGCACGCCAAGGACTACACGCTTTCATATGGGCAAATTGCCTCGCAGTCAATCGGCGCCATCCAACGCGCCTTGCTGCAGCTCGAGGACGCCGGCGGAAACATCTTCTTCGGAGAGCCGGCGCTTGACATCAACGATTGGCTGCAGCTCGATTCCGAGGGCAACGGCTACATCAACGTCCTGCATTGCGTGCGCCTCGTGCAATCCCCGCTGCTGTACTCCACGTTCCTGCTGTGGATGCTGTCCGACCTGTATGAGTCGCTGCCCGAAGTTGGCGACCTCGACAAGCCCAAGGTCTGCTTCTTCTTCGACGAGGCCCATCTGCTGTTCAACAACGCGCCGCGCGCGCTCATCGAGAAGGTCGAGCAAATCGTGAAGCTCGTGCGCTCGAAGGGCGTCGGCGTGTACTTCATCACGCAGAGCCCTTCGGACATCCCCGGCACGGTCCTCGCCCAGCTTTCCAACAAGGTGCAGCACGCGTTGCGCGCGTACACCCCGGCAGAGCAAAAGGCCATAAAGGCCGCAGCCGAAAGCTTCCGCGAGAACCCGGACTTCGACACCGCGAAAGCCATCACCGAGCTCGGCACCGGCGAGGCCCTCATCAGCTTCCTGCAAGAAGACGGCACGCCCGCCGTCGTGCAGCGCGCCATGGTCATCGCGCCGACGTGCTCGATGGACGCGGCTCCCGACGACGCGAAGGACTACATCGTCGCCAACGATTCGCTGCAGTCGAAGTACGGCACGGCCATCGATCGCGAAAGCGCGTATGAAATCCTGAATGCAAGCGTCATTGCAGCTCAGGAAGCCGCGGAACAGGCCCGTATCGCTGCCGAGGAGGAAAAGCAGCGCCTTGCCGAGGAAAAGGAAGCCGAGAAGCAGCGTCTGGCGGAAGAGAAAGAGGCCGAAAAGCAGCGCATCGCAGAAGAGCGGCAAGCGGAGCGTGAAGCCAAAGCCGCCCAGCAGCAGGCCGAACGCGAGGCTCGTGAAGCCCAGCGCCAGGCGGAACGCGAAGAGCGCGAAGCCGCCAAGAAGGCCGAAGCCGAGGAAAAGGCCCGCCTGAGGCAAGAGGAAGCCGACCGTAAAGCCAAGACCAAGTTCCTCGACGCCGCCCTCACGTCCGCTAGCCGCGCCGTCGGAAGCGGCGTCGCCCGCGGCCTGTTGGGAAGCCTGAAGAAGATCATCTAAGGAATAGATGCAAGCTCCGACTTTGCCACCCTTGCCAACCAAGGGTGGCTTTTTGTTTCGCGGAGCCGTGCGCGCCCGGGTGCTGTGCGTCAGCGATTCCGCAGCCGGGAATGGCTGCAAACAGAACATCCATGCGAGCGAGGACAAGCTGACGCACAGCACCCGGGCGCGCACGGCGGACAACGCCTTACGATTCGCCGCCCTTGTTGCGCTCCCTATTCCACTTGGCCTCGATCGCCATGGCGCGCTTGCCGGCATCGGAGCGCGTCGATTTCACCGAACGGGCGATGCGGTGCACGCGCACGGGCTCGTCGGCCTCGTCGGCCACGGTGAAGCGGTCCTTGCCGTTCGCCTTCGAGATGTGCATGGCGCGGTCGGCAAGCTCGAGGAAGTCGTAGAACGACGCTTGCCCGTCGATGACGGCGACGCCAACGCTCACCGTGATGGAGTCCGACGAGCCGATGAAGATATCGTGCGCCATGTCGACGAGCACCTGGCCGCGCGCATGAGCGAGCTCGCGCGCCGTGAAGCCCGAGATGAAGGCGATCATCTCGTCGGCGCCATAGCGGCCGACCACGTCGTGCTCGCGGAACGTCGCGAGCAAGGTGTCGGCAACCTCGCAGAGCACCGAGTCGCCAGAGAGGTGGCCGTGCTGGTCATTGATCGTCTTGAAGTCGTCCACGTCGACCATGAACATGATGCCGCCTTGGTTACGTGCGAGCTTCGTGGAGATGGCGTCCTCGAGGCCCTCGCGGTTGAGCAGGCCCGTCAGGCCATCGTGCATGGCGCGGTCCTTCCACCACATGCTCGACTCGCGCGAGAGGTCGATGTCCTCGCCGTACCCGAGCCCGCGGATGACGAAGCTCTGGTCATCGCGCAGCGACGTGAAGCTGAAGCGGTACCACCGGAAGTCCTCGTCGGTGTCGAACCGGCACTTCAAATCGACGTTGCCGACCGACGGCATGTACTCCAAATCGGCGAGCAGCGACGACAGGCGTGCCATGCTCTCCTCGGCGAGCTTGCCGGTGTAATCGAAGAGCGAATGGCTGAAATCGCCCAAAACCCTCTGGTTCACCGTGCCGTCATGACCGACAGACTCGAGGAAGATGACATCGTCGAGCGGGTTGTAGTCGAAGCTCAGGATGCCCGGCATCTCGGCCATGCTGCGGTACCGAAGCGCGCTGAACACGGTGTCGCGGACCTTCCGGCCCGACTGCGCGGGCAGGTTCCAGGTGTGGTACTCCTCGAAGTCGCGGCTGATGATCTCGAACAGGTCCGACCCTTCGAGCGCCTTGGGCGTCAAGAGCTCGCCGTCGGGCGCATGGCGAAGCGACACGCCGAACACCTCGATGGGGTTTTCCACCTCGCTGCGCACGGTGTTGTAGAGCAGGAAGCCGTCTCCCCCGTTGATCTTGGCGATGGTGAGCGCGCGGAGGGCCCGGCGGTACATGATGGCGGTGTCGATGGCGCTTCCCTGCGTTACGAACGCCAGCCCGATGCTGCACGTGGCCTTGTAGCCGTTGCGCGACCTCCCCGTGCGCAGCGCGTCGACGATCGTGCACGCGTTGGTGCGAGCCTCGACCGTTCCGTGCGCACTCGGCAGAAACGCGGCGAAGAGCCCCTCGCCGCAGCGCGCGAGCAGCGTGTCGGCCGGCAGGCACATGCGCAGCTCGTAGGCCACGTGGTCGACGAGCTCGAGCGCGGCCGACTCCCCGTGCTCGGCGACGAAAAAGTCGTATCCGTCGATGTCCGCGAGGGCGAGCGTGCCGCCGTTGCGGCCGAGCTCTCCCGAGATGAGCGCGTCGAGCGAGTGGTACGTGAGCAGACCCGTCAGCTCATCGCGCATAACCTCGCCGAGTTCGGCATCGGGCTTGTCGAGCCCTGTCAGCGCAAGCTCGCTTTCCTCCGTGGCATCGCGCACGTAGCATGCGTACACGCCTGAAGCCTCCTCGGAGGCGATCGAGCGCATGGTGCACTCGAGCCACTTGCCTATGGAGGGGACCCGCACGGTGCAGCGGGCATGACCCGCCTTGTCGGTGGCGGCCGCCGCGCGTCTGAACGCGTCGCGGCCCTTCGCGTCGATGCCGCCGAGGAAGTTCGACTTGAACAGGTCGATGTCCTCGCGGTTCAGCCCGAGCTCGTCGTAGAGCGCGTCGTTTACGAGCATGACCTCGAAATGCCCGGCAGTGGCGCTGAAGATGAAGGCCGGCCCAACGCAGTAGTTGAAGAAGAACGCCGTGTCGCCCCGCTGGTCGAGCAGGCGCGCGACGCGATCGCTGTCGCCGGTGGGCACCGCATACGAGTGACGCGACGCCTTCGTGTCGTCGAGCAGCTTGTGGAACTGCTCGATGGGCATGGGCTTGGCGAAGAAGTAGCCCTGCATGAGCCGGCAGCCCATAGTCTTGAGCATTTCCGCCTGCTCGATGGTCTCGACTCCCTCGGCGATAACGGGAATGTCGAGGCCGTGCGCCATGCGGATGACCGAATTCAAGATGACGGCGTCGCTCGACGCCGAGTTCTCGTTGCGCAGGAAGCCCATGTCGAGCTTCAGCACGTCGACGGGAAGGTTTCGCAGCATGTTGAGCGACGAGTACCCGCTGCCGAAATCGTCCATCTCGACGATGAACCCGCGCTCGCGCAACGCGGTGACGGCGCGTATGAGCTCTTCGGGCTGATCGGTGTAGGCGCTCTCGGTCACTTCCAGGCGCAACGTGTTGTCGGGCAGATCGTATTTCTCGCGCAACGACGCCAGGTAGTCTGGAAGGCCAGGGTCGAGGATCTCGGCTCGCGACACGTTCACCGAGAACGGAACGGGAGCCTCGCCCGTTTCGAGTTGCCTGTTATAGGACTCGTAGCATGCCACGTTCCAAATATGGCGGTCGAGCTCGCCGATCTTGCCCGCCCGCTCGAGCACGGGGATGAACTCTGCAGGGCTGATGCGCCCAAGCCGGGCGTGATTCCAACGAGCCAGCGCCTCCGAGGCGACAACCTCCCCTTTCACGAAGTCGATGAGCGGCTGCATCCACACTTCGATCTCGCCTGCGGCAATCGACGCCGTCAGGTCGTGCTCGATGGCGTTTTCGCGCCTCTGCTTCTCGGCGAACTCGTAGTCGTAGAAGATGACGTGGTTGCCGCCCTGTTCGCGCGCACGCTTGTGCGCCGCATTCGCATGGTCGATGACGGCGTCGAGATCGGGGGCCTCGATGTCGTCGGGCGTGAGGAAATACACGCCGGCGGCTATCTCCACGGGCTGTTCGATGCCGTGCTTCGAAAGCTCGAGGTTGAATTCGCGGTACAGCGACTCGAACGCAGCAGTCGCCTCGTCGCTCTCGTAAAACTCCTGCGACACGAATGCGGTGAACCGGTCGTCGCCGACGCGGGCGACGGTGCCGCGGTTCGCTATGCGCTTCCCGAGATACGATTCGAACTCTTCAAGGACGTTGTCGCCGACCTCGTAGCCGTACGATTCGTTGATGTACCGGAACTTCTTGATGTTCAGGTACCAGATGGCGTTGTTCGAATGCGGGTCCGATTTCAAGTCGGACAGCACCTTGCTGCGGAATTCCTCCATGTTCATCGGACCCACCCCGCTTATTCCATGTCGAGGATCGTGTACGTCCCCTTGCCCTTCAACTTGCTCTGGTACATGGCCTGGTCGGCGACTTCGAGCAAATCGTAGAACGTGGCATCGCGATTGTGCGATATGGCCACGCCGACGCTGCAACCCGCGCGCGTGTCGTCGGTGATTTCTATGTCCTCGATCGATTCGATGATGTCGGCGCTCCGCTTCGCGGCAATCGCCTCGGGATCGCCCACCGCAACGGGCACGAACGCCACGAACTCGTCGCCGCCGTAGCGCCCGAGCACGTCGCCTTCGCGGAAATGGTCGGCGAGCGTCCTCGAGACATCGCGCAAGAGCGCGTCGCCCGCCAAATGCCCGAGCTCGTCGTTCACGCTCTTGAACGAATCGAGGTCGATCATGAACATCATGCCCACCCCTTGCGTGCGCATGGACAGGTTGATGTCCTGTTCGACGGCGTTTCGGTTCAAAAGACCCGTAAGCTGGTCGATCTCTGCCTGACGCCTCCACCACTTGGCAGACCCCATCTGGTCGTTGGCGTCCTGGGCGTAGCCGTGGATGACCGCCGCCCCGCCGTTCTCGTCGGCTTCGCAGGTGTAGTTGATGTGGAACCACCTCAGCGACTTGCCGCCGCGGAGGTTGCATTTCAGGTCGGTGAAACCCGACGATGCGTGATGGCTCAGGTCGCGCACTGTGGCGAGTATCTTCGACGCGCTTGAAGGCGCGATGTAGTCGGGCATCTCCTCCACCCGCTCGAGCCAGTTGAACGCCTCGATTTCGTTGACGCGGCCATCGGGTTTCACGTCGCGCATGACGAAACGGTCTTCGTTGACGTAGTAATCGAACGGTATGATGCGCTCGTGCGCATGCTCCCCGTCTACTCCGAGCAACGACTGGCCGCCCTTTGCGAGCACCATCGCGTACATCCACGGCCTTCCGTACTCGTCGTACTCGGGCCGGCCGAACATCTGGACCATCCGCTCGTCCCCGAAGCCGTGGAACGTCTTAAACTCCACGTCGACGAGGTTGCAGCCGTCAACCGCCTCGTGAACCGCCGCGATGACTTCGGCCCTGTTCGCCGAGACGACATACTCCGCAAACGAGTTATGGCACCGGCGCGAGAAGTCCTCGCGTGAAAGTCCGCTGTTCGCAATGGCGCCCGAACTGACGAAGTCGAAGGTGAGCGACTCGTCGATGGCGAATTTGAAAAACCCGCTCGGCGCGATCTTGTCGAGCAGGCTTTGCGCCCACGCGCCGTCTTGGCTTGCCTGCATGGCGTCGTTCTCTGCTTCGCCGGCCAGCTCGCCCGAACGGTAGATGTTCAGGGAAAACACGTCGCCACGTGCGCTGGGGCCCAGGTAGCGCATGATGCAGTCGATCCATCGACCCGTGAGCCTCACCTTCGCGCGGCAAGGCGCCGCACCCAGCTCGCGGGCTTCGGCGGCCGCGCGCCATAACGTGGCTCGCGATTCGGCGTCGATTTCCTCGATGGGATTTACCTTCGCGTTCCCGAACGCCATGCGGTCAAGACCGCATTCCTCGTAGAACTCGTCGTTCACGAGAATGCTCTCGGACGTGCCATCGCCTGCGAAGAAGAACATCGTGCCGCCAATGACCTCGTTGAACAGGTACGACGACGAAGGGTCGAAACTCGTGAGCTCGTCGAGGTGCGATTCGCTCTTCTTGCGTTTCGCGCTCGCCTCGACCGTGCTGCTTGAGGCGATGAACCCTTCGAACTCGTCAAGCGGCATGGGACGCGAGAAATGGAAGCCCTGCATGAGGTGGCACCCCATGTTCTTGAGCATCTCGGCCTGCTCGAGCGTTTCCACGCCTTCGGCGATAATCGGCGTGTCGAGCCCCTGCAGCATGCGTATGACCGAGCTGAGCACGACGCCGCCGCGATCCTCGTTCACGGCGGAGCGCATGAAACCCATGTCGAGCTTCACGACGTCGACGGGAACGTCTTTCAGCATGTTGAGCGAGGACAAGCCGCTGCCGAAGTCGTCCATCTCGACCATCATGTTGTGCTCGCGCATGTTCTCGATGATGCCATACAGGCGGTCCGCTTCCTCCACGAAGGCGCTTTCGGTGACTTCGAGGTGAAGGCTGCCGTCGGGCAAATCGTACTTCTGCTGCAGCTCGAGGAAGTGCTCCATGAGCCCTTCTTCGAACATCTCGGTACGCGACACGTTCACGGAAATGGGCACCGGCTTGCCGTCTGACACGTTGCGCCAACGGCCGGCGTTGCGGCACGCCTCTTCCCACACAAACAAGTCGAGGTCGTGCACCTTGCCGCAGTTCTCGAGGATGGGGATGAACTCGGCCGGGCTGATCCACCCGAGGTCGTGATGGTTCCAGCGGGCCAGCGCCTCGGCGCCGACGACGTCCCCGTAGGTGTAGTCGATTTGCGGCTGGTACCAAACCTCGATTTCGCCGTTGACGAGCGCTTCGTCTATCGATTGCTCGATCGTGATGCGGCGAACGTCGCGTTCGAGATCCTCTTGCGTGAACATAAGCAGGATAGAGTGGCTTTCGCGATGCGCGTTGCGATGGGCGATCGATGCGTAGTCAAGCGCGCGATTGTGCTTGCCGGTTTCGTAATCGATATCGCGCAGGTAATACATGCCGCCCGTCAGCGACAGGTGCGTCTTCACGCCGTTGCTGTCGGCGAGTTCATTTACCGCGCCGATGAGCTCGCGGTATTTAACCTGAGCCGCGTCGAAGTCGATGCCGTCGGTGACGAATATGAAACGGTCGGCGCCGAGGCGCGCGATGGGACCTTCAGGCGCGAGCAACGACCTGACGCAATCGACGAGGCCCTTGAGGACGATGTTGCCCTTGAGAAACCCGTACTTCGGGTTAACCGATCTGAAGTTGCGGATGTCGATATACCACAGGGCGGTGTTTTCGAGCCGCTTCGGCAGAACGTCCGTCGCAAATGCGCGGACGAACATGGGCATATTCATGGCGCCAGTCGTGGCGTCGAGCCCCGGAGGAGGCCCCTGATACCCCTCTGGAGGACCGCCTTGGGGGCCGCCCACGCCTGCTGGAGGACCGCCTTGGGGGCCGCCGAAACCCGCGGGAGGGCCGCCTTGCGTCATTCCCGCTCCTTCAGCGGGGCCGCCAAAACCAGCTGGAAAACCGCCTTGCGGCATCGCATCGTGATTGTCGTGTTCCATGATGAAAAAACCCCTCGCTATGCTACAGATCGTATTGAGAGCATTATATCGTTCAAAACAGCAAAAAAAGCACGTCGGAGCGCGATTTCACCGTTGTTAACATAGAGTGCGGAAGATGTGCGCGAGCCGGGTCCGCGCAAGCTGCGAAACGGGTTCGTCACGCAGCGCGGAACCGCTCCTCGAATTCGGAAACGGGCATGGGCTTGGCGAAATAGTAGCCCTGGAACAAGCTGCAGCCCATGTTCACCAGCATGTCGAGCTGTTCGGCGGTCTCGACGCCTTCGGTCACAGACGGAATGCCGAGCTGCCCGGAAAGGTTGATGATGGTCTGCAGGATCGTCTGGGCCTTCGATTGGTCCTTCGTCTTGTACAAGAACATCATGTCGATCTTGAGCACGTCAACGGGGATGTCCTTCAGCATGTTGAGCGACGAGTAGCCGCTTCCGAAGTCGTCCATTTCCACGAGGAAGCCTTCGGAGCGCAAGTTCTCGATGATGCGCAGGCGGTTTTCGAGGTCGGTCATCATGACCGTCTCGGTTATTTCAAGGCGCAGCTTCGCCGGATCGATGGCGTACTCGTCGACCAGGCCCTTTATGACGCCGAATACGTCGATGAAGTAGAAGTCCTTCGGCGAGATGTTGACTGACAAGAACAAGTCGATGCCCCGATCGGCCCAGTCGCGCAGTATCTCGCAAGCGCAGCGCCACATGTACTCGTCGAGCTGGGCGACCATACCGTTGTTCTCGAAGACTGGGATGAAGCGCGCAGGAGACAGGAACCCTTCGTCAGGGTGGATCCACCTGACGAGCACCTCGGCGCCTTCGACGTTTCCATCGGCATCGACCATGGGCTGAAGGTACGGGCGGATCTGGCGTTCGCGGATCGCCTTGTCGAGCTGCGAGGATATGGTCTGGTTCCAAATGAGGTCGTCGCGCATCGCCTCGTCGTAACGCGCGACGCGCCGGTTGTAATCGTGCTTGATGGAATTGATGGCCATGAACGCCCGGTCGAACATGACCGAAATGGGCAGCGTTCGATCGGTGGCTTCGAACATGCCGATGTGCACGACGATGGGGTAGTTGGAAAGGTCGTCGCCGTACAGCTTAAGGTCGAGCAGCGCGTTCAGGTGATCGGCGGTGTACATCCCCTTTGGCGCGACGAAGCCGAACTTATCGCCGGTAAGCCGCCCGTACACCGTTCCGGGCTGGGTCTCGCTGCGCATTGCGTCGGCCAAGACGCATAGCACGTGATCGCCGAACTCCTTGCTGAAAATGTCGTTGATGATCTTGAAGTCCTTGATGTCGATGCCGACGACCTCGTATTGCGTTTCGGGATTTTCGTCGATGAGCAGCCGGGCGCGCTCGTACAGATGGCGCTGGTTGAACAGCCCTGTCAGGACGTCGTGATTGGCAAGGAACTGCTCGCGCTGCAGCTTCTGCTCTTCAGCCGTGATGTCGCGCACCGAGACGGCGGCTCCTAGGTAGCGGTTCCTCTCATCGTAGATTTGCTGGACGAGCACATCGAGGTAGTATTCGCGTGAATCCCTGAAGACGTGGCGCACGGCATGCCATTCTTCCTTGTAGGCGCCGCCCCACCCGCCGATGGCCTTCGCGACCGATTCCGATACGTTTTCGGGTATTTCGTCGCCCTGTCCGAGATTGACGAGGTCGCGGGCGGTGTCGTTGCCGTAAATGCACTTCCTCGACGTGTCGAAGAAGAACACCGCAGCGTTCATACCCGACACGATGCGGGCGAGCATGCGGTCGAGCAGGCGCATGGGCTTGAAGTACAGCGCGAAATAGAACACGAGCAAGCCGAACACGCCAAACCCTATCATGGACCGGTCGATGGGCGTGCCCGAGAAAATGTAGAACGTCTCCCACAGGCCCACGAAGACCATGCTCAGGAAAATGACGAGGTACTTCTCGACGTATATCCGAGAGACCCTGAACGTCTTGAACGCGAAGATGAACACCGAGACGAAGAAGATGCCGTACGCCACGACGCGGTGCACGTACTGACCTGCCAGCGGGACGAGCTGGTAGTAAACCGTTTCGTCGACCATGGTGAGCCGCAGCATGAACGCATGACCCGTTATCGGATTGAGCAGCAGCTGCAGGATATCGAGGGCGATTATGGTCGTGACGACGACGCGCCATTTCGTGCCAACGTAGGATATGTCGCAGTAATCAGCTGTGAAGCGCAGGAGCGCCAAGACCGAGAAGTCGAGGCCGATGAAGTAAACATAGCTTCCGATGTTGGCCAATAGCCAGTCGTTGGCCCCGATGATTATGGAATTGCCCACCATGGGGGGCAGCAACGCCACGAGCATTATGACGACATCGGTCGAGATGGCGCGCTTTGATTTTCGGGCGAGGAAGGCGCAGACTATCAAGGCTACTATGAGCACGGCAAAGACTATGATGACGCGCGTGGTAATACGCCCACCCCTTCTTCGTTAACGAAATTATAACAGTTCGTCCACGATTTGAGCGAAGAGGTGGGACATTTGTCCCATTTTATATATATATCTGACTATTATCCCAGTAATTCGTCGAGAATCCTATGCGCAAGCTGGCCTTTTGCCATGCGGTTGAGCGGCTTGGCACCATCCTTCGAAACGATTGTCGCCTCGTTTTCGTCGGCAGCGAACCCGTTTCCGTGAGACACGAGGTTTGCCACGATGAAGTCGGCGTTCTTCTTGGCGAGCTTCTCGCGCGCGTTCACCTCGAGGTCGTCCGTTTCCGCTGCGAAGCCCACGACTACCTGGCCGTCGCGCTTTCGCGATGACATCGTGGCGAGGATGTCGGGGTTCTCGACGAGCTGAATCGTTGATAGCTCGGCATCGTCCCTCCCCTTCTTGAGCTTGCAGCCAGACGGGTTTGCGGGACGGTAATCGCTGACAGCAGCCGTGAATATGGCGATGTCCGCCTTGTCGAAGGCCGCATCGACGGCTTCGAGCATCTCGCACGCCGTCCTCACGTGCACGGTTTCCATGCCCGGGAGGTCTTCGAGGGCCACGGGACCCGTCACGAGCGTGACGTCCGCGCCGCGCTCGTGCGCAGCCGCGGCGATGGCAAAGCCCATCTTTCCCGACGACGGGTTCGATATGAAACGTACGGCATCGATGGGCTCGACTGTCGGGCCGGCCGTGACGAGCACGCGCTTTCCCTCGAGGTCGCGTTTCGCGTCGAGGCGCTCGAGAACCGCCTCGACGATGACAGCCGGGTCTGCAAGGCGTCCCTTCCCCTCGTCGCCGCAGGCAAGGTAACCGCTTTCGGCATCGATGAACGCGATTCCGCGCGTACGGAGCGTTTCCATGTTCAGCTGGGTTGCCGCGTTCTCGTACATGTTCACGTTCATGGCGGGCGCGATGACAATGGGCGCCGTCGTGGCAAGCGCCGTCGTGGTCAGCAAGTCGTCGGCGATGCCATGCGCCATCTTCGCGATGACGTTTGCCGTGCAGGGGGCGATGAGGAACAGGTCGGCTTCCTTCGCCAACGATATGTGATGTATGGGATCGCCCGGCGCGTCGTCGAACAGCCCGACCGCAACAGGCTCGCGCGTGAGCGAGCGGAACAGCGTGGGGTTGATGAAATGGGTGGCGCTTTCGGTCATGACGACCTTTGCGCGCACGCCCGCCTTCTGCAGGCCGCGTATGACTTCGCACGTCTTGTAAATGGCGACGCAGCCGGTAACGCCTATGAGAACGGTCCTGCTCATACTGCACGCTCCTTTTGGATGTGTCAGCTTTGCCTTCTACCCTCGAGCTGTTCGAGGACGTTTGCCAAATCATCGGGCAAGTCGTCCTCGAAATGCAAGGTCTCTCCGGTAATCGGATGATCGAACGTCAACTTGAACGAGTGGAGGAACTGACGCGAAAGCCCGAGGTTCGCCGACTCGTGCCGCGGGCGGTTGGCCGTGTAGAGCGGGTCGCCCACGAGCGGGTGCTTCGCGTATTCCATGTGAACGCGGATCTGGTGGGTGCGCCCCGTGAACAGCTTGCAGTCCACAAGCGTGTAGCCGTTGTCACGCAGGCCGGCTTCGAAGCGGTCGAGCACCGTGAACGTCGTGATGGCCTCGCGCGCGCTTTCGGTGTCGCGGATGGCCATGCGGGTGCGGTCCTTGGGATGGCGCGCGATGGGGGCGTCGATCATGCCAGTGTCGTGCGCAATGACCCCGTGCACGAGCGCGAGGTAGCGACGGTCGACCACGTGGTCTTGAATGGCCGCCATGAGGGCTTCGCCGGCCACGTTCGTCTTGGCGGCCATCATGAGCCCCGTCGTGTCCATGTCGAGCCGGTGCACGATGCCGAGGCGGTCTTTCTCGCCCTGCACGTCGCACAGGTGGTCGGCCCCGCAATGGTATATGAGCGCGTTCACGAGCGTTCCGTCGCGGTGGTCGTCGGACGGATGGCACACGAGCCCAGCCTGCTTCGACAGCACGATGACGTCATCGTCTTCGTAGCGGATATCGAGCGGAATCGGCTCGCCGGTGAGGGGCGTGTCGACCTCGGCCTCGACAACCTCGTACACGATGGCCTGGCCGGATTTGACCGCCTGCTTCTTCGATGCAGGCTCCCCCGCCACGAGCACCTTGCCGCCTTCGATGGCATGGGCGGCAGCCGAGCGGCTCGCGTAGAGGCCTCGCTCGCCCAAAAGCGCATCGAGCCTCATGCCCTCGTCGGCGGCCGTCGCCACGTAGCAGCGCGAAACGCTCATGGCCGCGCCTTCGCGTCGCGGCGCCACTCGAGCGCCAGCCCGATGAAGAGTAGCACGAACCCGCACGTCACGCCTATGTCGGCCACGTTGAACACGGGGAAGTCGAAAAAGCTGAACTCGATGAAATCGGTGACGTAGCCTTGGGCGAAGCGGTCGATGGCGTTGCCGATGCCGCCCGCCATGATGAGGGCGATGCCTATGGCCTGCACGAGGTTCACCTCGTTGCGCTGCCAGATGTAATAGACCGCCAGCAACGCGCACACCACGAGCGAGAAGACGCCGAGCGCAACCGTGTTGCCCTCGAAGACGCCCCAGGCGCCGCCCGTGTTGTGCACGAGCCTGAAGTCGACGAGCCCCATGAACGGGCCCACGAACATGCCGCCCAGCTCCTGGCCGGCGACGAGCGATTTCGTGAACTGGTCGAGCAGCACCCAAATGACGACAAGGACGGCAAGCAAGACCGTCCTCTTCGCCACAGCATTGTTTTCGGATGAGGCCATCTACCCGGCGAACCCGATTGCGTCGAGGGCATCGCCGCAGCGTCCGCAGACATCCGGGTGGTTCGCGTTTCCGCCGAGCTCGCGGTAATTCCAGCAGCGCGGGCACTTCTCGCCTTGCGCATGGACGACTTCGCATGCGAGCTCGTCGCCGGCGGCGAGCTCGACTCCCGAAACGATGAAGAGCTCTTCGAGAACCGCTTCGCCGAACGACTTCAAGGCAGCCAGGTCCTCGGAAGGAGCCGTGACTTTGACGGCGGCTTCCTGGCTCTTCTTCACGAAACCCTCTGCGCGCGCATCCTCGAGCGCCTTCGTTGCGACCTCGCGGACCGCAAGCGCCTTCTCGAACGCGGCGATGTCGGCAGCGCCGTCGTCGGCCGGAAGCGGCGGGCAGAAGTCGTCGCGCGCGGGCCATCCTGCCAGCTGCACGCTGAACGGCCGGTCTTGGCCTCCGTGCAGCCCCTCGGGGAAGTGCTCCCACACCTCGTCGCACGTGAACGAGAGGATCGGCGCGAGCACGCGCACGAGCACCTCGAGGATGTTCGCGAGCACGGTCTGAACGGCGCGGCGGCGCGGCGAATCGGGTGCCTCGGAGTACAGGCGGTCCTTCGTGACGTCCATGTAGACGCTCGAGAGCTCGTTCACGAAATCGTAGCACGCGCGGTACACGCCCTGGAACTTGTACGCATCGTACGCCGCCTCGCACTCGACGAGCAGGGCGTACGCGCGGGCCATCATGTACTTGTCGACGGGCTCGAGGTCGTCCCACGAGCTCGCGAGCTCGCCGAGCCCGAAGTCGTAGAGGTTGGCAAGCAGGAACCTCAGGCTGTTGCGGAACTTGCGGTACGCGTCGGACACCTGCTTCAGGATGTTGTCGGATATGGAAACGTCATGCGAGTAATCGACCGATGCGACCCACAGGCGCAGCACGTCTGCGCCGAACTTGCCCATGACATCGGCCGGGTCGATGCCGTTGCCCTTCGACTTCGACATCTTCTCGCCGTTCTCGTCGACGGTGAATCCGCAGTGCATGACCGACTTGTACGGGGGAACGCCGTATGCCCCCACGCTCGTGAGCAGCGACGATTGGAACCATCCGCGGTGCTGGTCAGAGCCTTCCAGGTACATGTCGGCAGGCCATGTGAGCCCTTCGTCGGCGCGGTGGCGCAGCACGCTTTGGTGCGACACGCCGCTTTCCCACCACACGTCGAGGATGTCCTTTTCGGGTTCGAGGTCTTCCACGCCGGCGCCGCACTTGGCGCAGCACGTGTCGGCAGGCAGGTACTCGGCGGGGCGCTTCGTGAACCACGCGTCGGCGCCCTCCTTGTAGAACAGGTCGATGACGGCGTCGAACGTCGCCTCGGTGGCAACGGTCTGACCGCACTTCCCGCAGGTGAACACGGGAATGGGCACGCCCCAGGAACGCTGGCGCGAGATGCACCAGTCAGGGCGCTCGGCCACCATGGCGCCGATGCGGTTGGAGGCCCACGCGGGGATCCACTCGACGTCTTCCTGGATGGCCTTCGTGGCCGCTTCGCGCAGGCCCGTGTCGTCCATGCTCACGAACCACTGGCTCGTGGCGCGGAAGATGACCGGCTCGTGGCAGCGCCAGCAATGCGGGTAGCTGTGGTTGATGTCCTCATGCAGGATGAGCATGCCGCGCTCGCGCAGCCACTCGATGATGACGGGGTTAGCCTCGTTCACTTCCATGCCGGAGAACGGGCCGCCGAAGCCCATGGTGTCGCCCACGTAGAAGCGGCCGTCGTCGTCGACCGGCATGACAACCGGCACGCCGAACTTCATGCCGGCGAGGTAGTCGTCGACGCCATGGCCTGGCGCGGTGTGCACGATGCCGGTGCCGTCTTCCATCGTGACGTAGTCGGCGTAGATGAACACGCCCTCTTCGCCTTGATCGCCGAATATGGGCTGCTTGTAGCGGTTGCCCTCAAGCTCGGTACCCGTGGCCTTGAAGCCCTCGACGACCTTTGCGTCATCCCAGCCGAACTTCTCGACGAGCTTCTCGACGAGCGCCTCGGCCATGATGTAGGCACGACCCTCGTGCGCGACGGCGACATAGCCCTCGGTCGGGTGCAGGATGACGGCGTCGTCGGCGGGAAGCGTCCAGGGCGTGGTCGTCCAGATGGCGACGTCGAGCTTGCCCTCCCACGCTTCCAGGCCCGCGGGCGTCGTAGTCATCTCGAAGCGCACGAAGATGGCGGGCGACACCTCGTCGCCGTATTCGATTTCCGCCTCGGCGAGCGCCGTGTGGCAGTGGCTGCACCAGTGGATGGGCTTGCGGCCGCGGTAAATAGCGCCGTCGAGGTACATCTTCTTGAAGATCTCGACGTTGCCCGCCTCGAAGTTCGGGATGAACGTGAGGTACGGGTGCTCCCAGTCGGCGTTCACGCCCAGGCGCTTGAAGCCCTCGCGCTGCACGCCCACGTACTTCTCGGCCCATTCGCGGCACAACCGGCGCACTTCGGGCTGGGGCGTCTCGCGGAACTTCTCCGTGCCGAGCATCTCCTCGACCATGTGCTCGATGGGCTGGCCATGGCAATCCCAGCCGGGGATGTAAGGCGTGTGGTAGCCGCGCTGGGCGTGCGATTTGTTCACGAAATCCTTCAGGATCTTGTTGAAGGCGTGCCCGATGTGAATGGGGCCGTTCGCGTACGGCGGGCCGTCGTGCAGGACGTGAGGCTCGTTGTCCTTGTTCTTCTCGAGGACGCGCCAGTACAGGCGCTCGCTTTCCCATTTTTCCAGGCGCTTCGGCTCGTTTTCAGGCAGGTTTCCGCGCATGGGGAAATCGGTCTGGGGCAGGTTCATCGTGTCTTTGTAACTGTTCGCCACGTTTTCCTCTTTCAGCTGCTTTAACTCAAACCCGTTAAGTATATAAGAACGCGCATTGCCCTTCGAGCGTATCGCGGTATCAACAGATTTTAGACCAATGGAGATACTCCCCTTCAGGCTATGTTGTGTACAATAATGAATCAGGTTAATCGCGAAAGGACCGCACATGCAATTCGATATCGTCACCGATTCCAGCTGCAACCTGCTCGACGAGATGATCGACGAGTTCGGGCTTCACATCTTGCCGCTCACGTTCATGTCCGACGGCGAGCAGTTCCAAAGCTACACGCAGGGCGAGAAGAGCGACCTGCAGCGGTTCTACACGATGATGCGCGAAGGCAAGGTGTTCACGACCTCGCTGCCCAACCAGCAAGACTCCGAGAAGCTCCTGCACCAGATCTTGGCCGACGGGCGCGACATCCTCTACATCGGCTTTTCAAGCGGCCTGTCCGGCACCTACGAGGCCACAGCCGGCATGCTCGACGCCATGCGCAGCGAGTTCCCCACGCGCAAGATATTCCACGTCGACACGCGCGGCGCTTCCATGGGCGAGGGCCTGCTCGTGTACAAGGCCGCGTGCATGGCGCGCGACGGTGCCACCATCGAGGAAACGCACGGCTGGGTCGAGGCCCACAAGTTCAACTTGGCGCACTGGTTCACGGTCGACGACCTCATGTACCTGTTCCGCGGCGGGCGCGTGTCGCGCACGAGCGCATGGGCGGGTTCGCTCCTGAACATCAAGCCCGTGCTGCACATGGACAACGCAGGCCACCTCATTCCCATGGAAAAGGTCCGCGGGCGCAGGAAGTCCATTCAGGCGCTGTTCGACCACATGAAGGAATCCGCCATCCAGCCAGTCTCCGAGCAGACCGTGTTCATCAGCCACGGCGACTGCGAGGAAGACGCGCTGTACCTGGCCGACATGATCCGCGACAAGCTCGGCGTGACCGACATCCGCATCAACTTCGTCGACCCCGTCATCGGCGCGCACTCCGGTCCCGGCACGTTGGCCCTGTTCTTCTTGGCCGACAAGCGATAGACAACCTGACCCTACGTGGTTTTACTTGTAATCGGCGGGATTCTTGGATGTAGTGCCGGTGTCGTTGCCGGACAGGCGAAGCTCGCGGCCGTAGCGCAACGCGCCTTCGCCGAAGCGCTCTTTCACGCGGTCGGTCGCGCCGGCTAAATGCTTTCGCTTGTCGACGGCGTCAGCTTCGTCATCCTCGAACAAGGCGAGCTGCTCGGGGGCGCTTTCATCGTCGAAGCCGGTGACGGCGACGCCTACGAGGCGCAGCGCCATGCCGACCTGCCACAAGTCGTCGAGCATGTCGTGGAGCATTTCCATGAACAGGAACTCGTCGTCGGAAGGGTTTGGAAGCGGGCGTTGGACGCTTCTCACGCTGAAGTCCGAATAGCGCACCTTCAATGCGAGCGTGCGCCCCGCAAGTCCTTTTCGCCTGAGCCTGCGCCCCACCTTGGCGGCCATCGTGTCAATCGCCGCCTCGATGTCGGCGCGGGCCGTCAGGTCCTTCGCGAACGAGGTCTCGTTCGAAACCGATTTCACTTCGCCATCAGACTCCACGAGCGCGTATTCCTCGGCACGGGCGCGGTCGAGCATGACGCGGCCGGCTTTGCCGAGAAGCCCGATGACCTCGTCGTCATCGGCGCGCGCCAAGTCGCCGAGCGTCTCGATGCCGAGCTTCTTCAGCTTCTTCTCGGCAGAAGCGCCCACGCCGCTGAGCGCCCGCACGGGTAGCGGGTCCATGAAGTTCCGCTCGCTTCCCGGAAGCACCACGGTCAGGCCGCGCGGCTTGTCCATGTCCGAGGCGAGCTTGGCGATCGACTTGGTTGTTCCGACGCCGATCGAGCACGTCACGCCGAGTTTCGCCACCCGCTCTTGGATGCGCAGGGCGATTTCAACAGGGTGGTCGCGGTTCACGGCTGTAGGCGTGACGTCCATGAACGCCTCGTCGATGCTCACCTGCTGCACGAAGGGCGTTTCGTCGAACAGTATCGCCATGACCTTGTTCGACATCTCGCGATACCGGTCGTAGTGGCCTTCGGTCCAGATGGCGTCTGGGCAGAGCTTGTGCGCCGTCGACGACGGCATGGCCGAGTGGACGCCGTATGTGCGCGCCTCGTAGGACGCGGTCGACACGACGCCGCGCCGGTCCGCTGCCCCGCCGACGATGACGGGCTTCCCACGCCAACCCGGATGGTCGAGCTGCTCGACCGACGCGAAGAACGCGTCGAGGTCGACCAGCAAGATCGCGCGGCCGATCCACGGGATGGCCGTCAGCGCCGAAAGCGAGAAATCGCGTGTTTCCTTCGTGTCCATGGTGAAAGTCTATCATGGCCTTACATGAGCGCACGCATAGCGCTTGCCATCACGAGCGGAGCGGCGCAACGCTTCCCTTTTGTCATCCTGAGCGGAGCGGCGCAACGCTTCCCTTTTGTCATCCTGAGCGGAGCGGCGCAACGCTTCCCTTTTGTCATCCTGAGCGGAGCGCGAAGCGCGGAGTCGAAGGATCTCCCCCGATGCAACGGGGGAGATCCCTCGCTTACGCTCGGGATGACAACAAGCTGATGATGTATAACAAAGATGACCCGTTTGACACATCCTGCTCGTTTTATGCTAGGATAGAAAACCCGCTTCCACCTGCGGGAACAGTGAAAACTGAACGGTGACGCACACGTACAACATCTGCCACTTTAGCCCTCCCGTTCTCACCATATCATGCGGTTTGGAAAGGGTTTGGGCGCATGGCGTTCGCATCCGACATAACGCGTTCGCAGCACCGTTCGCTCGAGGAAATCCCCGAGCAGGCGCTCTGCCCGCCCTACGATGTGCGCCGCGAGATCTCGTGGATCGATTTCTCGGGCGTCGAGAACCCCTTCGGCACGCCGTCTTCGTTCGTCCATGCCATCCGCAGCGCGCTCGCAGACGGGTGGGTGTCGTATCATCCCGACCGCGAGGCCCATACGCTGCGAAGCGCACTCGCGCGCATTCACGGCATGCCCGTCGAGTCGTTCCTCGTCGGATCGACGGTGTCTTCAATGATTTCCGCCGTCGCGCAAGCTTTCGAGCGCTGCGTTGTGGGCATTTCGATGCCCTGCCCCGTCGAGTACGTCATGTCGCTGACGAACATCGGCCACGACATCGAAGACATCTCGTCGCCCGCGACGTTCATCACGCCACCTGCCGACCTTCTCGGCCAACGTGGCGTTCACATTGACGCAGCGGTGCTTTCGAACCCAAGCTGGCCATCGAGCAGGCTCCTTTCGAAATCGACGCTCGAGTCGTATCTCGACATGTGCGATTGGGTCGTCGTCGACGAGCGCTCCATCGAGCTCACGCTCGGCGGCGAGTCGATGGTGCCGCTTGTGCGCGACAACAAGAACCTCGTGGTCATACAATCGTTCTCGGAGCAGTACTCGATGCCCGGCGCACACGTCAGCTACTGCATCGCGCATCCCGACACCATTGCCGAGATCGCGCGCTTCTACGACAGCTCGTCTGTGACCATGATCGCGGAAGTGCTCGCCGAGCCCCATATGGCCGAATATCCGCGCCTCGACGGCGTGCGGGGGTTCCTGTACAGCGAGATTCCCTGGATGCAGTGCATGCTCTCGCTCGTGCCGGGAATAGACATCTTCCCCGCCGAAGCCAATTACGTCATGTGCTCGTACCACAACGGCGGCGATTTGAAGCTCGCCGTGCGCGACGTCAACGAGCTCAGCTCGCGCCTTCAATTGGAAGGGTTCCTCATCCGCAAGCTCGCGGGAACGCCCGGCCTCGCCAACAACGGCTACTTCTGCACCGCCGTTCGCACGCGCCAAGACAACGAGAAGCTCATCGCGACGCTGCGTCGCATCGTCTCCCCCACCAGCTAACCGTCATCCAAACAGCCTTAGGCCGTTTGGATGAGCTGTTAGGCTTGCGCTTGCACGCAGGTGATGGCCACCACGCCGTAGATGTCGTCGGCGTTGCAGCCGCGGGAAAGGTCGTTCACGGGCGCGGCGATGCCCTGCGTCACGGGTCCGTACGCTTCCGCCTTGGCGAGGCGCTGCACGAGCTTGTAGCCGATATTGCCCGCATCGAGGTCGGGGAACACGAGCACGTTCGCGCGGCCGGCAACCGGGGAATCGGGAGCCTTCGACGCTCCCACTTCGGGCACGATGGCGGCATCGAGCTGCAACTCGCCGTCGAGCGAGAGTTCGGGCGCAAGCTCTTTCGCGATACGCGTGGCCTCGACGACCTTCGCCGTATCGTCGTTCTTCGCTGAGCCGTACGACGAATGCGACAGCATGGCGACAATGGGCTTATCGCCCACAAGGCGCTCGAACGACGCCGCAGAGCTCACGGCGATGTTCGCAAGCCGCTCGGCATCGGGCTGAACTTCGAGGCCGCAATCCGAGAACACGAAGGTGCCGTTCGCGCCCAAATCGCAATCGGGCACGCACATGACGAAGAACGAGCTGACGAGCTTGGCGCCGGGCGCCGTCTTCAGTATTTGCAGGCTAGGGCGAAGGACGTCTCCCGTGGAATGGCACGCGCCCGAAACCATGCCGTCGGCACGCCCGCTCTTCACGAGCATGACGCCCAGGTACAGCACGTTGTCCATGAGCTCGAGCGCTTGTTCGGGCGTCATGCCCTTCGCCTTGCGGATCTCGTACAGCTGCTCGGCAAGCTGTTGCTTGCCCTCGAACGTTGCAACGTCGATGACCTCGGCACCGTCGAGCGCACGCCCGCTTTCCGCAATCGCCCCGCCGTCGCCGAGGATGATCAGGTTCGCCACATCGTCGGCGAGGATGCGCTCGGCAGCCTCGAGGGTGCGCGGATCGTCGCCTTCGGGCAGCACGATCGTCTTCTTGTCGGCTTTCGCCCTTGCGAGGATGGAATCGAGAAACGCGCTCATGCTTGCCTCCGTTCTGGTAGGGTTGCCTGCTCATGCAGACATCGGCTCGCCGACGCTTGTGTTGCGCGACTGCGGTAATTATCTGAATTGTATGGTAATGTCTGGTGCCCTTCGAGCCGTCGTTAAAATGGTTCGCGGTTGTTTTTCGAGGGCTAACCGAACGCCTCCACAAGTGGAAGGGTCGATTTGAAAACCATCACGTTCGCCATACCGTGCTACAATTCGGCTGAATACATGGACAAGTGCATAGAATCCATCTTGGCGTGCGACGATGGAAGCGGCGACATCGAAATCCTCATCGTCGACGACGGCTCCACGAAAGACAACACCGCCGAGAAAGCCGACGAGTGGCATGAGCGTTACCCGGATACGGTTTACGCCATCCACAAGGAAAACGGCGGCCACGGCTCGGCGGTGAACGTCGGCCTCGCAACCGCCCGCGGACGTTACTTCAAGGTCGTCGACTCCGATGACTGGCTCGACGAAGACGCCATGCGCACCATCCTGCCCTACCTGCGTCGGCAAAGCGAGCTTCGCGATGCGTGCGACCTCGTCATCGCCAACTACGTGTACGAGAAGGTCTTCGAAGGCACGCGCACGGTCATCGACTACCGCAACGTCTTCCCCACCGGCAAAGAGTTCACGTGGGACGAGATCGGCAGCTTCAAGGCGAGCCAGTACCTGCTGATGCATTCCGTCATCTACCGCACCGAGCTTTTGCGTGACGTGAACCTCGTGCTGCCCGAGCACTGCTTCTACGTCGACAACATCTTCGTGTACGTGCCGCTTCCAGCCGTGTATTCCATCCGCTACTTCGACGTCGACATGTACCGGTACTTCATCGGCCGCGAAGGGCAATCGGTCAACGAGGACATCATGATGTCGCGCATCGACCAGCAGCTGCTCATCACGCGCTTCATGATCGACGCCGTCGACCTCGACGAAGACGTCGTGCAGAAGAAGCTGCGCCACTACATGGCGAATTACCTGTCCATGATGATGTGCATCTGCTCGGTGTTCTTGCGCATGATCAACACGCCTGAATCAGAAGAGAAGCGCAGGGCCATCTGGGATTATCTCAAAGAGGTTCGCCCGCAGGCCTACACGCGCATCCGCAACAACGTTCTGAACCTCGGCACGAACCTCGGCGGCGAGCTCGGCCGGCGCCTCGGCCTCGGCGGCTACCGTCTGGCCCAGAAGATCTTCAAGTTCAACTAATTGTCATCCTGAGCGGAGTGCGAGCGCATCCCACTGTCATCCTGAGCGGAGCGCGAGCGCATCCCCTTTGTCATCCTGAGCGGAGCGCGAGCGCATCCCCTTTGTCATCCTGAGCGGAGCGCGAAGCGCGGAGCCGAAGGATCTCCGCGAAGCGCCGGGCAAAGCCCGAGATTCCTCGCTACGCTCGGAATGACAGAGGCGCCCTCTTGACTTACTTCACCGTTGCGCCGAAATCGATGGCCTCGACGGCTGCAACGAGCGCATCGACGCTCATGCCATGGCCCTCGACGGTTGCCGCATTGTCCTCGAGCCGCACGTCGGCGCTGGTCACGCCCTCAACGCCCTCGAGCGCTTCCGTCACGCGCGCGACGCACTTCTCGCAATGCATGCCGGTGATTTCAAGCTCGATCGTTTCCTTCTTGCTGAACAAGCTCATAACGACCCCTTCTTTGTCCTTACCCTTGCTTAAAGGCCCATTTCGGTTGCCAGGCGCGCAGGCGCAAGGCGTTTGTCACGACGAAGATGCTGCTCAGGCTCATAGCCGCTGCAGCGATGTCGGGCGTGAGCGTAAGCCCGAGCGACGAGAACGCGCCAGCCGCGACGGGAATGCAGATCACGTTGTAGAACAACGCCCAGAACAGGTTCTGCTTGATGTTTCGCATCGTCGCGCGCGACAGTTGAATGGCGGCCGCCACATCGAGCAGATCGTTGCGGACGAGGATCATGTCAGCGCTCTCGATGGCCACGTCCGTACCGGCGCCGATCGCGATTCCGACGTCGGCGCGCGCGAGCGCAGGGGCGTCGTTCACGCCGTCTCCCACCATCGCCACCTTGCCCTGCTGGCCAAGCCGCTGAATCTCCGCATCCTTGCCATCGGGCAGCACGCCGGCCACCACGTCGTCGACGCCGACCTGCTGCTGTATGGCGGCAGCCGTGCGCTCGTTGTCGCCCGTCAGCATGACCGTGCGAACGCCGAGCGCCTCGAGCTCGCGTATCGCCGAAGCGCTTGTCGGCTTCACCTGGTCGGCAATCGCGATGAGCCCGAGCAACTGCCCATTCCACGCGAAGAACAGGGGCGTCTTGCCTTCGAGCGCGAGCTGTTCGGCGCGATCCTCCATCGGGCCCATGTCGATGCCGGCCTCGGCCATCATCGCGGCATTCCCGCCAAGAGCTTCGGCGCCCTCGGTCACGCCGGCCAGGCCGCGGCCCGGCACTTGGCGGAAGTCCTTCACGGGCAGCTGGTCGCTATCTCGAGCAGCTGCGTATTCGCAAATGGCCCGCGCAAGCGGATGCTCGCTCTTCTTCTCGAGCCCATAGGCCAACATGAGCAGGTCGCCCTGCTCCACGCCGTCGGCGGCAATGACGTCGGTCACTTCGGGGGCGCCGTTGGTTATCGTCCCCGTCTTGTCGAGCACGACCGTCGCAATGTCATGCGCGTTCTCGAGCGCCTCGGCGCTTTTGATCAGTATGCCCTGAGCAGCCCCGCGGCCTGTGCCCACCATGATGGCGGTCGGCGTTGCCAGGCCCAGCGCGCAGGGGCAGCTGATGACCAGCACGGCGATGGCGTGCACGACGGCTTTCGACACATCCATGCCCGATGCGACGAGCCACACGGCGAACACCGCCACCGCGATGCAGATGACAACGGGGACGAACACGGCGCTGATGCGGTCTGCGAGGCGCTGGATCGGCGCCTTTGAGCTTGTGGCATCGTCGACGAGTTCGATGATATGCGCGAGCGCGGTGTCCTTGCCGACGCGCACGGCGCGCATCTTGAAGTAACCGGCCGTGTTCACCGTCGCACCCGTCACGTCGGACCCGACCTGCTTTTCGACGGGAACGCTCTCGCCGGTGAGCGCCGACTCGTCGATGACGCCATAGCCCTCGACGACCACGCCGTCAACGGGAACCCCCTGCCCCGCGCGCACAGCCAGTATGTCGCCCGGCTGCACGCTCTCGGCGGGGACTTCCCTTTCCTCCCCGCCATCCGACACCAATGTCGCCGTTTTCGGCGCAAGGTTCACCAGCGCCGTTACGGCATCGGTCGTGCGGCCCTTCGACCGCGCCTCGAAGTACTTCCCCAGCGTGATGAGCGTCAGAATCATGCCGGCACCCTCGAAGTACAGGTCCATCACGGCCATGTGGGCCCCTTCGTGGTCTCCCATCCCAAGGGCAGCCCCGATAACGTAGAGCTGCGCGATGCTGTACACGAGCGACGCCGTAGCGCCCAGCGCCACCAGCGTGTCCATGTTGGGCGAACGGTGGACGAGGCCCTTGAACCCGTTGCGGAAGAACTTGAAGTTCACGAACACGATGGGAATGGTCAAGAGCAGTTGCGTGAGCCCCATCGTCATCGCGTTTTCCGCGCCGAGGAAGCACGGCGGAAGCGGCCAGCCCCACATATGGCCCATGTCGATGTAGAACAGGGGGATGCAGAACACGAAGCTGACGATCAGGCGCATGCGCACTGATTTCGCCTCTTTCGCCGCAGCGTTCTCGGCACGGGCCTGCGGAACCTGGCTGCCTGCCAAGCCGCCAGCCCCGCCGGCGCCCTCAATGCGCGGGATGGCCCCGTACCCGGCTTTGTCGACTTCTGCGCTTATGGCGGCGATCGTCTCGGGCGAACCGTCGTAGGTCACGTCCATGCTGTTCTTCAGCAAGTTGACGACCGCTTTCTCGACGCCGGGCACGCCCGAAGCGACCTGTTCGACCCGCGTCGAACAGGCTGCGCACGTCATGCCCGTTACATCGAATGTCTGCTTCATGAACCAGTCGTTCCCTCGTTTTCTCGGTTCAGGATAATAACGCTCTTCGGCGTATATGCAACCGAAGAGCGTCAGAGCGATTCCCGATTGTAAGAATCAGCTAACTAGAACAGCAGCATGTCGGGATTGTAGTCGATGTCCGGGTCGTCGATGAGGTCGTGCACGAGCTCGTAGGTGTCGCGCGCGATCATGAGCTCTTCGTCGGTCGGCACGATGACGATCAGCACTTCGGAATCGTCGGTCGAGATCTCGCGTTCACGCGGGCCCGTGCGGTTGCGCGACTCGTCGAGCCTGATTCCCATCGTCTGCAAGCCGGCGAAGATCATGCGGCGCATCTTGGCGCTGTTCTCGCCCACGCCGCCGGTTAGCACGATGCAGTCGACGCCGCCCATGACGGCGATGTACTGCCCGATGTACTTCTTGGCCGAGTTGGAGTACATGTCGTATGCGAGCAGCGCGCGCTCGTCGCCCTTCTCGGCGGCCTCGTCGACGCTGCGCAAGTCGTTGCTGATGCCCGAGACTCCGAGCAGGCCCGACTTCTTGTTCAGGATGTCGTCCATCTCGGAAGGCGTCAGGCCCTCGTGCTCCATCAGGTACGTGACGATGGCCGGGTCGATGCTGCCGCAACGCGTTCCCATCATGAGGCCGTCGAGCGGCGTCATGCCCATCGAGGTGTCGACGGCCATGCCGTGGTCGACGGCGGAGATGGAGCACCCGTTGCCCAGATGGCACGTGATGAGCTTCAAGTCCTGCAAATCTTCCTCGAGCAAGTCCGCCGCTCGCTCGGCGATGTAGCGATGGGACGTGCCGTGCGCCCCGTACTTCCGGATGGCGTACTTCTCGTAGTATTCGTACGGAATGGGGTACATGAACGCCTTGGGCGGCAGCGACTGGTAAAACGACGTGTCGAACACGGCGACCATGGGCGTGTCGGGCATATGGTGCTGGCAGCCCCGGATGCCCTGGATGGCAGCCTTGTTGTGAAGCGGCGCCAGTTCTGCCATCTCGTCGATTTTCGCGATGACATCCTCGTCGATGACGACGGAACGGTCGAAGTACTTGCCGCCCTGCACGATGCGGTGCCCCACCGCGTCGATTTCCTCGAGCGAGTCGATCGCCTTGTTGGGGCCTGACGTGAGCGCTTCCAAAACGAGCGCCACGGCATGGTCGTGATCGGGCATGGGCGTGTTGATGCAGATTTCGTTGTCATCGAGGCCGTGCTTGTGCATGGCCTCGTCCGAGCCGACGCGGTCGCACAGGCCCTTGGCGAGGACCGTCTGCGATTCCACGTTGATGAGCTGGTATTTGAGAGAAGAGGATCCGGCGTTGATGACGAGTACGTTCACGGGATGTCCCCCTAATGCCGCATTTGCCTTTGCATTATTCTATCGGCACGGGACCCGTTGGCGACACTCCGCGCGAATGCCATTCGGCAAGCGGCTTTAGGACAGCGTCGTGTCGCGGACGGCGTCGTCCTGCGCACCCGACAGCTCGCCCATGAGCATCTCGACCTTCTGCTCGGCCGTCCCCAGGCGCTTCTGCAAATCCGCGATGAGGGCGACGCCCCGCTCGTACGATTCCAAGCTGTCCTCAAGCTCCATCGTGTTGCTTTCGAGCTTGCGGACGATGCCGTCGAGTTCGTTCATGGCTTCGCGGAACGTCATGTCCTGGATGGGCGTTGCGTCAGCGCTCATGTTCGGCTCCTATCTGTCGCGTCACTTCACATTGCAGCACGCCGTCGGAAACCGAAACCTCGATTCCGGAACCGACCGGCGCCTGCTCGACCGAGCGCACGATAGCGCCCTCTTGGGTCCTCGTTATGGAATAGCCCCTGCCCAGCACCGCAATTGGCGACAAATCGTGCAGCCGGGCTGCGCCCGAGCGCATCTGGTTGTCGAAACGCCCGAGCAGGTTGGGCCCCGCAACGGCAAGCCGCGCTTTATCGGCTTCGAGCGCCTGCCGGTTGCGTACGATGATATTCGGCAAAGCGCGCGCCATGCGCTCCGACGCGATGTCGAGCGCCTGCGCGTCGCCCGCGAACAGCTGCATCGGGTCGGAGAACACGGGACGGTCGGCAATCGTGGCGAGCCGGGCCCGCAGTTGCCCGACCATGTTCCCAGAGCTGTTCCTCAGCGATTCCGAGCGCGCTGCGAACAACGCGTCGAGGCTTTCGCGCGACGGGCTGACAGCCTCGGCAGCCGCCGTCGGCGTGGAGGCGCGCATGTCGGAAACCATGTCGGCGATCGAAGTGTCGACCTCGTGCCCGATGCCCGTGACGACGGGAACGGGGCACGCCGCGATGGCCCGCGCGAGCGCCTCGTCGTTGAACGGCATAAGGTCCTCGAACGAGCCGCCGCCTCGCACGACGAGCACCACCTGGGCGCCTTGGCGCACGACCGCGCGCAAGCCCTCGATGATGCCCGCCGGCGCATTGACGCCTTCGACGGGCACGCCGGCTACGAGCACGTTCGCAACGGGAAAGCGGCGCCGCAGCGTTCGCAGGACGTCGTGCACGGCCGCGCTACGGGGCGATGTGACCAAGCCGATGCGCTCGGGCATCTCGGGAATGGCGCGCTTGCGGGCAGGGTCCATGAGGCCTTCGGCTTGCAGCTTCCGCGCGATGTTGGCGACGCGCAGCCGCAAGTCGCCCTCGCCCGCCAAGGCGACCGAGAAGACGTCGAAGTTCATGCGCCCTTTGGCGGCATACAGCGTGAAGCGGCCGGTCATCTGCACGAGCTGCCCCACGGCCAGCTGAATGCCGGCGGCACGGTAGCGGTTGTTCCACATCATGCAGGGCAGCGCTGCCGAGGAATCCTTCACCGTGAAGTACGCGGCCTTGTACCCCGCCTTCACCGACACTTCCGAAACCTCGCCCACAATGGTGACCGTCAGCGACTCGAGCGCGCCCTTCGCGAGCGCCATCGCCGCCGACACCGTCATGGCGCCGGATTCTCCGCCGCCTCGAGCGAAGCTTGCGTTGTCTTCGCGCTCGAACCCCATGAACAGTTAGTCCCTGCGCATGCCGAGCAGGTACACGAGCTGCAGCAGCGAAGCGAGCGCGGCGGCCACGTACGTGAGGGCGCAGGCGCGCAGGACCGAGAACGAGCCAGCGGTTTCGGCCTGCGGCATGCCGATGGCCTTCATGTAATCCATGGCGCGATGAGACGCGTTGAACTCGACCGGCAGCGTGACGACCTGGAACAGGAACACGCACGCGTACATGATGATGGCCAAATCTACCAAGCCCATGACGTTCAGCATGACGCCGATGAGCAAGATGAAAATCCAAGCGTTCGACGCGAAGTTCGCGACAGGCCATATGGCGCTTCTGATTCGAAGCGGCGAGTAGCCTTGCGCGAACTGGCATGCGTGGCCGACCTCGTGGCACGCCGTGGCGTATGCCGTGACCGAGCTGTGGTCGTACACGCTCGGCGACAGCGAAATCGAGTTCGTGCGCGGGTCGAAATGGTCCTGGCCCTCGTTGCCGCGCATGATCTTCACGCCCGTGACGCCGTTGGCGGCGAGCATGCGCTCGGCAGCCTCGCGCCCGGTGATGCCGCTCGAAGACGGTACCTTCTGGTACTTTTTCAGCTGCGAGTTCACGTACCCTGATGCAGCCATGCCGATGATCAGCGTGACGATGACAAGTGCCCAATAGCCCATGTTCAAATCCTTCCGAAAGGCTTACGTCTCGCTAGCGATTATAACGTCCGACGAGCACCTGATACCCGAACGTAACCTGTAATCAATTTCCTCGTAGGAAATTGATTACTTATTCGGCTTCACGACCACGTTCCCGTTTTCGATGGCGAGCGACAAGCGGCCTTCGAGCATGTCGACGAGCTCGGCCCCGACGATGTCGCGCCGCCAGCCTTTCAGCAAGTCGACGTTGTCGTAATGTCCGCGCGCAATGTCGACCAGGTCGGAATGGCTCGCAAGCGTGGGAATGGCGATGCCGTTCTGCTTCGATCGGATGCGCACGATGGCCATGAGCAGGTCGACCTGAACGTCGACGTTCGGCTCGCTTTTGCCTGCGGTCTGAAGCTCGGGCCACGTGTCGGGCGCCGAATCGAGCGCCGCCACCACGAGCTCGATGACCATGCGGGCATCGCGCGTCGTCAGGCGCTCGCGCATGCCGCGAATCATGAACAAATCGTCGATGGTGCGCGGCTCCCGCTTGCACGACTCGACGATCTGCTCGTCGGTGAGGATCCACTTGCGCGGCACGTTGCGCTTGCGCGCCTCAATCTCACGCCACGAAGCCATCTCGCGCGCAGCCGCCATCTGGCGCCGCGACAGCTGGCCGACATGCTTCAGGCGGCGGTACAGCTCGCGCTCGTCGGGCATGTACGTTTCGGGGTTCATCAGCTCGCCGAGCTCGTCATCGAGCCACCCGAGCCTCCCCTTCTGCTCGAGCGCCTTGCACTGCGCCTCGTAGATCTGGGGCAGGTACACGACGTCGTCTTCGGCGTAGCTGAGCTGCGATTCCGAAAGCGGCCGAACCGACCAGTCGGTGAACGAGTCGACCTTCTTCAGCTTCACGCCGCACATGGCGTGCACGAGGGCGCCGTATCCGATTTGCTGCACTTGCCCGAGCAGCGCGGCAGCTACCTGCGTGTCGAACAGCGGACGCGGTATGCACCCGATGTCGTAGAAGATGATCTCGATATCCTGGTGCCCGGCGTGGAACACCTTCACGATCGACTCGTCCTCGAACAGGCGCTTCAACACCTTCAGGTCGTCCACGCCGAACGGGTCGATGATCACGCGCTCGTCATCGGTCGCCAGCTGCATGAGGCAGAGCTTCGGATAGTAGGTTTTCTCGCGCAGGAATTCGGTGTCGATGGCGAGCACGCGCGTCGTGCCCGCACGTTCCACAAAGGCCTCGAGCTCGGCCTGGGAGTCAATGTACATGCGTTAAATCCCGCCTTGGTATACGTCATTATGCGGTACCATCATACCATTCGGGACAGATGCTGCCATCAGACAGGAACCGCGCGTGAAGCTGCTCATCGTAAACAACACATCATCGGGGTTCGGCGACGGCGCCATATACGATTACGTGCGCATGGTGGCCGCCGATGGCGACGAGCACTGCATCCGCTACACCGACGGCACGACCGACGTGGCCGACATGGTGCGGGACGCCCGGCGCTTCGACGCCGTCGTGGTCTCGGGGGGCGACGGCACCATTTCCTCTGTTGCCTACGCCTTGGCCAACACGGGCGTTCCGATCCTGCCCTTCCCCGCCGGAACCGGCAACCTGCTCGCCAACAACCTGTACGCGCCATACGAGCCCTTCGCGCTCGCGAAGATGACGCATGCCATGAACACGCTCGACTTCGACCTCGGCGAAATCGAAGCTGTTGGCGTGCGGCACGGGTTCTGCATCATGGCCGGCGCGGGGTACGATGCCACCATCATGCACGATGCGCTTCCAGCCAAGAAAGCGCTTGGCGCCATCGCGTACTTCCAGGCGGCGCTTTCGAACACGATGCCCCAGAAATCACGCATCACGCTGAAGATCGACGGCCGCACCGTCGAAAGCGAGGGCCTCGGCGTACTGCTCGTGAACTTCCCGCGCATCCAGTTCGAGATTCCCATCACGCACGGCACCGACGCGCGCGACGGGTCGTTCGACGTGGCCATCTTGAAGGCCGAAAACGCGTTCGGGCTCATCCCGGCGCTCATCGAGGGCATCCTCGACCGCGATGGAAACCGGCCGGGCCGTTCCGATTCGGTCGAGATTCACAAAGGCCGAAGCGTCGAGGTGATCGCGGACCCGCCCTTCTACATTCAGTACGATGGCGAGGTTCCGGGGCTTCAGACGCCGTTCAAAGCGAACATCCTCGATGGCGCTGCTCGCTTTATCGTTTCTGACACGGCGCTTAGCGAGTTCACCGAGAAATAGCGCTTCCCCAAAGCCTAGTCTTCATCGCCTTCACGTTCGATCCGGCTTTTCCTCAGGATGCTCTTGTACTTTATCTGGATGAGCGTGACCACGACCGAGAGCAGCATGCCGAAGTACACCATGAGCTTTTCCATGTGCATGTCGAGCACTTCGATGCCCGAGTTTATGCCGAGCGAGTCGAGCATCAGGAGCACGCCGATCATGGCGATGAAGATGAGGGCGAGGATCTTCATCTCGGCGTTCCGGTCGATGAACTCCGCTATGGGGTCGATGAACGCCATCATTATGAGCACCGCGACGATGACGGCGATGATCATGATGATGAGATGGTCGGCGAGCCCGACCGCCGTGATGACCGAATCGATCGAGAACACGATGTCCATCACCATGATGGTGCCGACAGCCTGCGGAAGTCCGATGGTGCGGTCGATCGGCTTCCCGTCAACGCGCACGTCGTCCTCGTCTTCCAGCCGCATGACGCTGACAAGTTCTGAAATCCCCTTGTAAACGAGGTACGCGCCGCCGACGAGCAACACGAGGTCGCGCACCGAGAACCCGTGCGACCAGAAACCGAAGTCGAGCGCGAACAGCGGCGTGACCATATGCACGAAGAAGCTCGCGACGCTGAGGAACAGGATGCGCATGACCATGGCGCCCGCCAAGCCGAGCTTGCGCCCGAGATGCTGCTTTTCGGGGGGAAGGCGGTTCGACGTTATGGAGATGAAGACGATGTTGTCCACGCCGAGCACGATCTCCAAGAACATGAGCGTGACGAGCGATATCCACGCTTCTGCAGTCGTAAATATGGACAAATCGAACATAGTTCCTCCTGGTGAGCCATCCTATCACCAGGGCGTGTGAGGCCAATGATATAATGCCAGATGCACATAAACGCAAGGAGCACGAACATGGCTGATCTGCACTCGCTCGTCGACCACATCTATTACGAGAACCGCCGTGATTACACACATGTGGAAGGCGACGTGGCTTACTTGGACGGATCGCCCTTGCGTCGCCCGTTTTCCATGCCCCGCACGCAGCGCATCATCGCCTTGGTAATCGTGGTCGCCGCCGTGGTCATCGGGCTCTGGTTCCTGAACAGCACCGTGTTCCAAGCCATGCGTGAAACCGCGCAAGCCGAAGAGGCGCTCGCAACGAACCTGACGCGCCAGGCTTCGATCGAAACCGTTCCGCAGATGTCGCAAATCATCGCCTTAGGCGACGACGACATCCGCGCGCGCCTGCAAGAAGCCGGTTACACCTATTACGACGCCTCCGACCCCGACGACCCGACCAGCATGGTGCTGTACAAGCTTCCCTCCGACGTGAGCGTCGAGGAAGCTGCGGGCATGTACGCAAAGGGCATCGGCAACCTGTCTGCGGCGCAAGCTTCGAAGATACTCGTAGGGTCGTGGTACCTGAACGCCGACCGCAACGGATGGACGAGCATGGTCGTGCGCTATGCCGACTTCTCGACCGGCGATCCCGAAATCGCCGTTCAGAACGCCCTTGCCAAGCAGGGGTTCGACCCGCAGACGATCACCGAATCGGGCGAGGACGATTCCGGCAACACCTTCTCGTCCGGCACGTTCGACGCCGACGGCACCATGTGCTCATGGAAGATATCGGCGTTGCCGCTCGACGAGATGTACTCCGTTTCGGGCCTTCCCGAGGACGCCTGCTACGTCGGCGTCCGCGCAACCATCCTGTAGCGTCATCCAAACAGCCTAAGGCCGTTTGGATGCAATAAAAAAGCCGCTCGATTGAGCGGCTTTTCGTTTGCTTGGAGGCGACGCCCGGATTCGAACCGGGGGTGAAGGCTTTGCAGGCCTCTGCCTTACCACTTGGCCACGTCGCCAGTTTAAAAAAGGCCGGCCATGTGCTGACCGGCCTCTTGAATTCTGGAGCGGACAACGGGGTTCGAACCCGCGACCCCCACCTTGGCAAGGTGGTGCTCTACCAGCTGAGCCATGTCCGCGTCGCAAGGAGTTATATTAGCCGAAGCGATAGTGCTGTGCAAGGAAAAATTTGAAAAACCGCGAAGCGTGATGAATTCATGAATGCCGCTAGCCATTCGAATTCCCTTTTGACAGAATCGCTCAATCTGCTAGTATATCTGCTTGCTGATGCGATGCATCGGCCCCGAGAGCGTGGGCGTTTAGCTCAGGGGGAGAGCGCTTCCCTGACACGGAAGAGGCCACAAGTTCAAATCTTGTAACGCCCACCATGCATTCAAAAGTCAGCGACGAGCTGGCTTTTTCTTTTTGGAGGCGCACATGGAACGTGTCGTGTTCTTCGATATCGGCGGAACACTGCTGTTTGCCGATCCCCCGGTTCCTGACGTGTTCGTTCGCGTCGCACGCCGCATGGGCCATGACATAACGGTGCGCGACGTCGAGCCGTGCATGGCAGATGTCGACGCATACTATCAGGACCAGTACATGCGCGATGGCGACTTCTGGTGCGTGCATGAACGCGCCGTGCAGATTTGGCTCGACATGTACGCCATGATGGCCGACTACTGCGGCATTACCGACGGCGCCGATTCGCTCGTGCAAGCCGTTTATGACGAATACCTGCTTCCTGAATGCTGGTCACTGTTTCCGGACGTCGAAGCGTGCCTCAAGGGCCTGAAGCGCCGCGGCTTTGCCCTGGGCGTCATTTCCAATTGGGATGCCACGCTCGAGAACCTGCTTCGCTCGTTGGGGCTGCTCCCCTATTTCGACGAGGTGGTGGCCTCTGCTGCAGTCGGTTGCCGAAAGCCGCATCACGCGATCTTCGACATCGCATGCGAGCGCATGGGCGTGGACGCATCGCAGGCCGTGCATGTGGGCGACCTCGTGGAAGCCGACGGCGACGGCGCCTACAACGCCGGCCTGCGACCCGTCATCATCGACCGGCGCAACAGCATCGCCGATTGCCCTTACGAACGCGTCACCGTCCTCACAGACCTTGTGAGCCTCCTGTAGCGCGTCAAACGAAGGGGCCTTATACGCATGAAAAAGGCCGCTTTGATGAGCGGCCTGTCTTTGTGGTGTCGGAGGCGGGACTTGAACCCGCATGCCCTTGGTTATAGGCACTAGCACCTCAAGCTAGCGCGTCTGCCAATTCCGCCACTCCGACGTTTTGGTTGCACGAGCAACGTCCGTTATTCTAACCGAACGCTTCGCGCTTGGGAAGAGCAAATTTAGTATCCGATGGTTCCTTGCGGATACACGAACATGAGGGCGACGAGCGTGAGGAAAAACACGATCGCAAGCACGATGGTGATGCGGTCGAGGTTCTTCTCGACGATGCTCGTGCCCTGGTTGCCGTAGAACGAGCTGGAAATCATGTCGGACACGCCCGTGCCCTTGCCAGAGTGCAGCAAGATGAACACGATGAGGCCTGCGCCCGAAACGAACAGCAGGATAAGGCATATGATAAGCAGCGGACTCACTATTCACACTCCACATTCGAAAGCGGTATTCACACAAGCAAGAAATTATACTCGAACTGCAAGGTGAATGGGCCTTTCGACCAACACTTCACAAGACCTGCGCGTTCAGCACAGCAGAACACGCCACGAGGACGCTCCCCGTGGCGTGTTCGCGACAAATTAGATGCAGGCCTTGATGAGCTGGACGAACGACGACGCTTCAAGCGCCGCGCCCCCGATGAGGCCGCCGTCGATGTCGGGCTGCGCGATGAGCATGTCGACATTGCCGGGGTTCATCGAGCCGCCGTACAGCACGCGGATGGCATCAGCCGCATCTGCGCCGAACAGCTCGGCCAGCGTTTCACGGATGGCGGCGCAGACTTCCTGGGCTTGCTCGGGCGTGGCCGTACGGCCCGTGCCGATGGCCCAGATGGGCTCGTACGCGACAATGCACTCGTTCGCCTGGGCGGTGTCGATGCCCGCAAACGCAGCGCGCACCTGGGCGCAGACGAATTCGAGCGTGTCACCCGCATCGCGCACGGCGAGCGACTCGCCCACGCAGATGATCGGGTGGATGCTTGCAGCCAGAAGGGCCTTGGCCTTCTTGTTCACGTCCTCGTTCGTCTCGCCGAAGTAGCCACGGCGCTCGGAATGGCCGACGATGCACCATTCGCACCCGATTTCCTTCAACATGGGAACGGAGATCTCGCCCGTGTACGCGCCCTTTTCCTCCCAGTACACGTTCTGGGCGCCGACGCCGACCGGAACGCGGTCGAACTCGAACACGGTCTTTGCGGGCTTCAGGTCGACGAACGGCGGGCACACGACGACGTCGCATGCGTCCCAGCGGTCATCGTACTGGTTCGAGATGTCCTGCGCCAGCACGACGGCCTCGCCTATCGTCTTGTTCATCTTCCAGTTACCTGCCATGAGCGGTTTGCGAGCCATATTCGCTCTCCCTTCTTCCTATGCGCCGAGCGCCACGACGCCCGGAAGGTCCTTGCCCTCGACGAGCTCCATCGAGGCGCCGCCGCCCGTGGAAATGAACGTCATGCGGCTTGCGAGGTCGAACTTGTTCACGGCTGCGACGCTGTCGCCGCCGCCGATGATGGTGTCGGCTTCGGCGTTGTCGGCAACGGCAAGCGCCACGTCGCGCGTGCCGACGGCGAAGGCGTCCATTTCGAACACGCCCATCGGGCCGTTCCAAAACACGGTCTTGGCCTCGGCGATGGCCTGGGCATACAGTTTCACGGTCTCGGGGCCGATGTCGAGGCCCATCATGTCGTCGGGGATCGCATCGACCGGAACGGTCTTCGTCGCGGCGTCTTCGGCGAACTTGTCAGCGCACACGACGTCGACCGGCAGCAGCAGCTTCACGCCCTTCTGCTCGGCCTTGGCGATCATCTCGCCCGCACGCTCGACCCAGTCGTCTTCCTTCAGCGACGTGCCGACGGAATAACCCTGCGCCAGCAGGAACGTGAAGCACATGCCGCCGCCGATGATGAGCGTGTCGCACTTGTCCATGAGGGCGTCGATGACCTGAATCTTGTCAGACACCTTCGAGCCGCCCAGGATTGCGCAGAACGGGCGCTTCGGGTCGTCGAGCATGCCCGTGAGCGTCGAGACCTCCTTTTCCATGAGGTACCCTGCGTACGCGGGCAGAAGCGCGGCGACGCCGGCAGTGGAGGCGTGGGCGCGATGGGCGGTGCCGAATGCGTCGTTCACGTACACGTCGCCCAGCTTGGCGAGCTCGGCGCAGAATTCCGGATCGTTCTTCTTCTCGCGCTTGTCGAAGCGAAGGTTCTCGACGATGAGCACGTCGCCCTCACGCAGTGCCGCGGCTTTCGCCTGCGCGTCTTCGCCGGTGATGTCGGATGCGAACGCCACGGGCTTGCCGAGCACCTCGGCAAGGTGCAGCGCGGCAGGGCGAAGCGAGAACTCCTCCTCGAACCCTTCCCCGGTCGGACGGCCGCGATGGCTCATGAGGATGACCTTGGCGCCATCGTCCACAAGCTTCTGAATAGTCGGCAGCGCCGCGCGGATGCGCGTGTCGTCGGTGACGGCGCCGTCTTTCACCGGCACGTTGAAATCGACGCGGACGAGCACCCTCTTGCCAGCCGCATCCAGCTGATCGATGGTCTTGATGTCTGCCATGTTCCCTCCTGTCGATCGGGTTGGCGTAGTAAGTCAGCGAGCGGCGCTGTGGTGCCCAAAATTGGTTTGAGCCCCAAGCGCCGCGTACTTCGGTACGCAAGCGCAAGGGCGAAAGCCAAGGTTGGGTGCCATAGCGACGCGCAGCGTCGGCGGCTTCCGACGGCCGTTAGGCCGGCGGAACCTTATTACAGCATGATCTTTACGAGGTCCTTGACGCGGTTGGAGTAACCGAACTCGTTGTCGTACCACGAGATGCACTTCACGAAGTTGCCCTCGCCGCCGAGCACCATGGTCAGGCCCGCGTCGAAGATCGACGAAGCCGGGTTGCCGATGATGTCGGTCGAGACGATCGGGTCCTCGGTGTACGCGAGGATGCCCTTCATGGGGCCTTCGGCAGCGGCCTTCATGGCGGCGTTGATCTGCTCGACCGTGGCGTCCTTCTCGAGTTCGACCGTGAGGTCGACCATCGACCCGTCAGGCGTGGGAACGCGGGTGGCGAAGCCGTCGAGCTTGCCGGCGAGTTCGGGCAGAACCAGCGAGACTGCGCGGGCGGCGCCGGTCGTCGTGGGGATCATGGACAGTGCGGCAGCGCGGGCGCGGCGCAGGTCCTTGTGCGGAAGGTCGAGGATGCGCTGGTCGTTGGTGTAGGCATGAATCGTGTTCATGTAGCCGCGCTTGATGCCGAAGTTGTCGAGCAGGACCTTCGCGAACGGGGCGAGGCAGTTCGTCGTGCACGAGGCGTTGGACACGATGTTGTCGGTCGCCGGATCGTAATCGGCGTCGTTCACGCCCATGACGATGGTCTTGTCGACGTTCTTGCCCGGCGCGGAGATGAGCACCTTTTTGGCGCCGGCGTCGATGTGCGCCTTCGCCTTGGTGCCGTCGGTGAAGAAGCCGGTCGATTCCACGACGACGTCGACGCCGAGGTCGCCCCAGGGCAGGTTCGCCGGCTCGCGGTCGGAAAGCACCTTTATGGTCTTGCCGTCGGCGATGATGCTGTCCTCGGTGGTCTCGACGACGTCGAAGGCCTGGCCGTGGATGGAGTCGTACTTCAGAAGATGGGCCATCGTGGGGATGTCGCCCAGGTCGTTGATGGCGACGACCTCGATATCGGGATCGTTTGCCATGACGCGGTATGCAAGGCGCCCGATGCGCCCGAATCCGTTGATGCCAACCTTGATTGCCATAGTGGTAGCCCCTTTCACGCTAGTCTTTTCCACTTACGGTATGAAGACATTGTACTACCCAAATCGACGAACGATGACGCGGAAGGAGAATGAGTCGGCCACGCCATGAGACAGGCGAGCAATCCTCTTCGCCTCACTTGGCTTCGAGTTCGCGCGCCATCTGCTCGATGCGGCGGATGCGGTGATTGACGGCCGACTTCGAAAGCGGCGGGTTTGCGCGTTCGCCGAGCTCCTTCAGCGTTGCGTCGGGATACGCCACGCGCAGGCGTATCACCTCTTGCAGGGCGGGCGGCAGCTTCTCTACGCCATACGCTTCGAGGACGGCGCGCATGGCGAATATCTGGTCGACCGAGGCGGCAGCCGCTTTCATCTGGTTCGCCATCTCGGCGTTGGTCTGCCTGTTCACGTCGTTGCGCACGCTCTTCACGACGCGCGCATCCTCCATGCGCAGGGCAGATTGATGGGCTCCTGCGAACGCGAGGAACTCGAGGATCGCCTCGCCGCTCTTCAGGTAAACGACATACGACGACCTGCGCTGCATCACGCGGGCGTGTATGCCCTTGTCGTTCATGATTTCCACGAGGTCGTTCGCCATCTCCTGCGATTCCACCGTAATCTCGAAATGGAAATCGCCCCTGGGATCGGACACGAAGCCGCTGCCGAGGAATGCTCCGCGCAAATACGCTGCGGCACAGCACTGCTTAGCAACCAAGCTGGGTGCGACGCCGAGCTGCAAGCCGGCGTCGCCGAGCACGCCCATATCGCGAAGGGCATCGGCCAGCGCCTCCTGCGCAGGCACGTCGATGAGGTAGTTCGGCGTCTTGTGAAGCACGCTCCTGCGCGTCGTCAGCTCGGTGCGCAGGCCGTACGCCTCGTGAAGGAGCCGCCACGACAGGCGCGCAACCGACGGCGCGTCAGTGACGACTTCGAGCCGGTAACGGCCTTGACCGCTTATGAACAGCGTTCCCTCGATGCGGATGAGGGCGGCGAGCAGCGCGCGCTCGCAGTGCGAGCAGGTCGGCGCTACGCGGGCGAGTTCGTCTTTGACGTCCGAATTAAACGACATGGCCCTAGTTCAGCACTTCGGAGAACGCATGGCGCAGCTTTGCGGGATCGTGCCATGAAGGCCGCTGCGCATCGGCAAGATCGCGCACCATTACACGAGTGCCCGCCTTCTCGATTGCGTTCAGCTCTTGGACCTCGTAGGGCAAGCGCCTAATAGGCGCAGAACCGATCGTTTCGTCAGCGCTCGTATCGTGCAAGAGCATGACATCGACGAGGCCCCTCATGCCATGGTCGATCAGCGCGTCATAATGCTCGCGCACTGTCAGGCCGCGCGTCTCGCCTTGCTGGTCGGCAAGCGAGCACACGAACACGACTTCGGCTTTCGATGCCGCGATGGCGTCGATAACGCCCGGCACGATGAGGCACGAGATGATGGACGTGAACAACGACCCCGGCCCGAGCACGATCAAATCAGCGTTGCGTATGGTGTCCAAAGCGGGTTCGTAAGCCGCAATGGGGCCATTTGCCTTCAGCGCGACCTTCTTCAACGCCGAGCGCGAATGGCATGCCACAGCCTGCCCCTCGAGCGTCCTGCCATCCCGCGTCTTCGAAACGAGGGTGACGCGGTCGAGTGTCGAAGGGTATACCTTGCCGCGCGCGTTGAGCAGCCGCTCGCAAATCTCGATCGCCTCGGGAAAACCGCTACCCGTTACCTCGAGGGCAGACAACATGAGGTTTCCGAGCGTATGGTTCTCTGCAAACCCGAACCGCACTTTGAACGCCTTCGTAAGCGGGTCGTCTGCATCAGCGGCCATCGCGGTGATGCACTTTCGTATGTCGCCAGGCGTCGTTGCACCTGCTTGGTCGCGCAATATGCCCGTGGAGCCGCCATCGTCTGCCATGACGACGACCGCCGACGTGTCGACCCCCATGGACAAGAGCGTCCGGATGGATACCGGCGCGCCGGTGCCACCGCCGATGACGACGGCCCTCACCTTCCGATTCGGCCGTTCATCCGCCGACGCATCCGGCAGCGCCGCGAATGCGGCCGTTGCGGATGGGTCATGGCTAAAAGGCCGTTTCATCAACCCGTCCACGTCACACCGTCCCTACGTCTGCAAACGGATCGGCGTTGACGAGTTCGCCATCCGACCGAACAGCGAGCGCCAAATCGCGATGCGCGACGCTTACGCGGTATCCACAGGCCCTTAGGTAATCACCTGTGACTTCTGCAAGCGCGACGCTTCGATGCTGACCGCCCGTGCACCCGACCGCAATCGCGAGCTGCTGCTTCCCCTCTGCGACGTAACCCGGCATTACGCAGTCGAGCAACGCTTTCCAATGCTTGAGAAACTGCTCGGTGTCGCTGTTGTACAGGACATAATCCCGGACCTTCTCGTCGAGGCCGGTAAGCGTGCGCATTTCAGGGTCGTAGAACGGGTTTGGCAGGAATCGGACGTCTATGACGAGGTCGGCATCGACCGGCGCCCCGTGCTTGAACCCGAACGAGTACACCGACACGGAAAGGCCCTCTCGCATGGGGCCTCCCGCGAACAAGTCCTTCAACTTGCCGCGCAGCTCGGCAGGCAGCAGGTTCGTCGTGTCGATGACGAAATCGGCGCTTGACTTCAGCTCGCGCAGCAAGGAACGCTCTCGCTCGATGCCGGCGGAAATGGTGGCGCCGTCCTCGCAGAGCGGGTGCCTGCGTCGACTCGATTTGTACCGTGAGATGAGCTTCTCGTCAGATGCGTCTAAGAACACGATCTTGTACGAGATGCCGCTGTCCTGAAGGCTCCTGAGCACGCTGCTCATGCTCGAGAAGAACCCGCGGCCGCGCGAGTCGCACACGACCGCGATCTTGCGGCTTCCGTCGGCGGAGGCCGAGAAGTCGGGCATCTTCAGCAAGTCGCCGATGAGCCCCGGCGGCAGGTTGTCGATGCAGAAATAGCCGAGATCCTCGAACACGTGCATGGCCTCGGTGCGGCCGGCGCCGCTCATGCCGCTGACGATGACCAGCTCGGGCATCTCGTTCTTATCGTCCATGGCGCGCTCCTCTCGATGTGCCGTTCCGGCCAGGCCGCATTGACGCGGCTTCGCTGTCGCTAACGGTTATTATACTGTTGCAGCACCTTGTACGTCTCCTCGGCCACCTCGTCGGGGACGACATGGGCGGCCTTGATCTCCTCGAGTGTGGCCGACCGCAGGTTCCTGAACGACTTGAACGCCTTCAGCAGCGCCTTCTTGCGGACGGGTCCCATTCCCGCGACGTCGTCGAGGATGCTCGCCGTCATGCCCTTGCCGCGCAATTCGCGATGGAACGTGATCGCGAACCGGTGCGCTTCGTCGCGCACCTGCTTCACCAAGTACAGGGACGCCGAACCACCGGGCAGCACGACGGGACCCGTGTCCTGCCATGGAACGAATATCTCCTCGTCGCGCTTCGCCAGGCCGCACAGCGCGATGTCGGTCCTCCCCATTTCCTCGAACATCTCCATTGCGGCCGTGAGCTGCGGCTTGCCGCCGTCGAGTATGATGAGGTCCGGCTTCTTCCCGAACCGCTCGTCGGCCATGCGCTCATCGGAATAGCGGCGGCTCATGACTTCCTGCATGCTGACGAAGTCGTTCGCCTCGTCGAGCGGCGTCTTTATCTTGAACCTCCGGTACTGGTTCTTGTCGGGCTTCCCGTTCGTGAACACGACCATCGACGCGACCGTGTAGCTACCGTGGATGGTCGAGATGTCGAAGCACTCGATGCGGTACGGGGGCCCGTCGAGCGCAAGCGCGCTTTCCAGCTGCAGCAATGCGTCGTTGACGCGCTTGTCCTCGTAGTTCGTGCGAACCTTGTAGCGCAGAAGCGTGTGCTGGGCGTTGCGCTCGGCCATTTCCACCAAGTCGAGCTTCTCGCCCTTGCGCGGAGCGGTGAAACGCACCTTGGCGCCATGGGCGTTATCGAGCTTTTCGGTCAGCCAATCCGCCATGACGTCGGCGTCTTCCGGCTCGTCCCGCACGATGACCTCGCGCGGAATCGACGTCGTGGCATCGTAGTAGCGCAGCAAAAACGCGCGCAGCAGGTCGTCGTCGGGAACATCGCTTCCCCTGTTCAGCACGAACTCGTTGCTGTTCATGATGCAGCCCTCGCGGACCATGAGCACGTGCACGCCGGCGATCGTCTCCTCGCGGAAGAAGCCGATGACGTCCGCGTCGAGGTTGCGCGACGACACCGCATGCTGGCGGTCGGACAGCGCCCCCACGGCTTCGATGCGCTCCTTTATCCGCGCCGCCCGCTCGAAATCGAGGCTTTCCGCCGCTTCCATCATCTCGGCCGTCATCTCGTCGACGAACTCGTCGTGATGGCCGTCGAGGAACCGCGCGACCTTGCGGACGTTTTCCGCGTACTCTTCGGGCGTTATGGCGCCGCAGCAAACGCCTGGCCCCAAGCCCACGTGGGCGTCGAAGCACGGGCGCAGCATGCCGTCGGAAGAGAGCAGCGCATCGGCGTCTCCCCTCTCGAACTTGCGCTTCAGCCTGCGCCACTCGGCACATGACGCCGCGCATATGGGCACGACGCGGCGCACGGCGTCGACCATCATGCGCGCAGCGCGGCTGTCGGTGTACGGGCCGAAGTACCTCGTGTCTTCGCGATGCTTCTCGCGCGTGTACTTTATCGCGGGAAACGCGTCGCCCATCGTCAGCGCGATGAACGGGTATGACTTGTCGTCTTTGAAGTCGGCGTTGAAGAACGGCGAATGCTGGTTGATGAGATTCTTCTCGAGCACGAGCGATTCGTGCTCGTTTTCGACCACGATGTACTCGAACGTGTCGATGGCGTCGACGAGCAGGGGGATCTTGGCGCGCTCGTCCTGGAAGTTCACGTATTGCCGCATGCGCGCGCGCAGCTGCTTCGCCTTGCCGACGTATATGACTTCGCCCGAAGAGTCTTTCCACAGGTACACGCCCGGCAATGCCGGAACGCTTTCGAGCTCGCGTTTTATGCGGGCGATCTTTTCCGCCTGTGTCTCCAACGTCTGCGCACCGTCTTTCAGCACGATAACGCCTTCCCGCCGAGCAGCTGCTACAGCGAGGTCAGCACTTTCGATGAGATAAACCCGCTCGGAGCCATCAACACGGCCCGCACCTGGCCGACGTGCGGGACGCCGACCGTGTACGTGCGTCCGATATAGCCATTCGCGTCGAGGGCCTTCCGGTCAGTGCAGAGGGCGATGTCCACATGCCCGAGGCCGCGCTCGACGGCTTCGAGGTCGTCGATTATGCACACGCGCACGTCCACGTCGTAGGCCCGCAGATGCTTCTCGGTTTGACGTGCCGAAAGGTCGGCCCGCGGACCGCCCGCGTAAAACACCGCGATGCGCTTCCCGTTGCGCGGGACGATCACCGGATCTGAATACGCCCCCACGTCCGTTATGTCGACGTTGACAACCTGGGCGTCTTTCTCGATGTAGCTTTCCGCGACCTGGGAAAGCTCGAGCTGTCCGCCTTCGGGATCTTCAGGGGCGATTTCGCGGGCCGTCTCCCCCATGGCCCGACTCGCAGGCGCCTGGTCCTTTGCTTGCGGGTTCCCGTCTTCCACCGTTGCGTTATAGGGCATCGTGCCTTCGTACAAGACGACCGTGTACCCTTCCATCGAGCCGAAGTGGTCGTCGATGAGCGATGCGGCCTCGTTCCAGTTGTGCCCGACGAGGATGTACCACGCCATGGCGCTCACTCCCGCAACGCCGAGCACGATGAGGAGCACGAGCGCGATTATTTCCCGCGTGCGTTTTTGCATGCGCCTATCTTACTGCAATTCCTGTGGGCATACCCGTTTCCGATGGCGGATCGTTTACAGCATGCGCGCGAGGAACTGGCCCGTGTAGCTTTCCTTCACGCGCGCGACTTCCTCGGGAGTTCCCGCTGCCACGATGCGGCCGCCCCGTTCGCCGCCTTCGGGGCCGAGGTCGATGATGCGGTCAGCCGATTTCACGACGTCGAGGTTGTGCTCGATGACGAGCACCGTGTTGCCCGCATCGACGAGCCGCTGCAGCACCGCGAGCAGCTGGCGCACATCTTCGAAATGCAGGCCCGTCGTGGGCTCGTCGAGGATGTAGAACGTCTTGCCCGTCTGGCGCTTCTGCAACTCGCTCGACAGCTTCACGCGCTGCGCTTCGCCGCCGGAAAGCGTCGTCGCCGGCTGGCCGAGGCGGATGTAGCCAAGGCCGACGTCGTGCAGCGTTTCGAGCTTGCGCTTGATGCCGGGAATGTTCTTGAAGAACTCGAGCGCCTCGTCGACCGTCATGTCGAGCACGTCGGCGATGTTCTTGCCGCGGTACGTGACCTGCAGCGTCTCGCGGTTGTACCGGTCGCCGTTGCACACCTCGCACGGAACGTAAATGTCGGGAAGGAAGTGCATCTCGATCTTGATCTGGCCATCGCCCTTGCACGCCTCGCAGCGGCCCCCCTTCACGTTGAAGGAGAAGCGCCCGGGCGAGTAGCCGCGCGCCTTCGATTCCTGCGTCGAGGCGAACAGGGCGCGTATGTCGTCCCACAAGCCGATGTAGGTTGCGGGGTTCGAGCGCGGGGTGCGCCCGATCGGGCTCTGGTCGATGTTGATGGCCTTGTCGATTTTCTCGAGGCCCGATATTTTCCTGAACGCGCCCGTGCGGCGCCTTGCGTGGTTGACGCGGTTTGCGAGCAGAGGCGCGAGCGTGTCGGTGACGAGCGACGACTTGCCCGAACCCGACACGCCCGTGACGACCGTCAGCGTGCCTATTTCGATTTCCACGTCGATCTTCTTGAGGTTGTTCTCGGACGCGCCCGTCAGCACGACCTTGCCGCGCCCGGGGTTGCGCCGCTCGGCTGGAACCTCGATGCTCCGGCGCCCGCTCAGGTAATCCGCCGTAATGGAGCCTTTGGCTTTCGCGATCTTCGCGGGCGTTCCGGCGGCGACGACGTAACCGCCGTTCTCGCCCGCACCCGGCCCCATGTCGACGACGTAATCGGCGGCGCGGATGGTGTCCTCGTCATGTTCGACGACGATGACGGTGTTGCCCAAGTCGCGCAAGCGCTTGAGCGTGGCGATGAGGCGCTCGTTATCGCGCTGGTGCAAGCCGATCGAGGGCTCGTCGAGGATGTAGAGCACGCCCATGAGGCCCGCGCCGATCTGCGTGGCGAGCCTGATGCGCTGCGCTTCGCCGCCGGAAAGCGTGGCCGTGGCGCGTTCGAGCGTGAGGTAATCCAAGCCCACGTCGACGAGGAACTTCAGGCGCGCCTTGATTTCCTTGACGATGGGACCGCCGATTTGCAGGTCCTGGCCCTCGAGCGTGAGCGCTTCGAAGAACTCGAGCGAATCGACCGCGGAAAGCTCGCAGACCTCGTGTATGTTCTTGTCGCCGACTGTGACGGCGAGAATTTCCGGCTTCAGGCGCTTGCCGCCGCATGTGTTGCACGGGATCGTCGAGAAGTACGCTTCCATGCGCTCGCGCTGGCGGTCGCTTCCCGCCTCGTGCAGCTTCTCTTCGACGGCAGCCAACACGCCGTGCCATTCGATGTACCAATACGTTTCGCGGCCGTCGACCGTGACGTAGTCGACGCGCACGCGCCCCTTGCACCCCTTGAGCAGCGCGTCTTGGGCTTTCTTGGGAAGGTCTTCCCACGGCGTGTCGGGCGATGCGCCGACATGCTTCAACACGGCCTTCATGACCTGCGGGTAGTAATTGCCGGTCTTGAACGGCGCGATGCACCCTTCGTTGAGCGAGAGCGTAGCATCGGGCACGACCAGCCGCGGGTCGACCTCGTCGCGGCTGCCGATGCCGAGGCATTCGGGGCATGCGCCGTACGGGGCGTTGAACGAGAAATCGCGCGGCTGCAGTTCGTCCATGGAATGGCCGTGCTCGGGGCATGCGAGGGCGAGCGAGAACAGGTGCTCGCCAGGCCGCAAGCCCCCCGTGGCGCCCGACGACGTTGGAACATCGGCCTGAAGCGCATTGCCCTTCTCGTCGAGGAGCTGCACGAGCACGCGGCCATCGGCGAGCGTCGTCGCCGTCTCGACCGACTCCGCGATGCGGCCCGTAGCCGATTCCTTCAGAACCACGCGGTCGACGACGACGTCGATGAAATGCTTGATCTTCTTGTTGAGGGTGATTTCCTCGCCTGTGAGGCGCACGACCTCGCCATCGATGCGCACGCGCACGAAGCCTTCCTTGCCGAGGTCGGCGAACAGCTTGGTGAACTCGCCCTTGCGACCCGTGACGACCGGCGCCATGATGATGGCCTTCGTCGTGCCGTCGGCGTTTCCGAGTTTCAGTATTTCGTCGGTTACCTGGTCGGTCGTCTGCTTCTTGATGACGCGCCCGCATTCTGGGCAGTGCGGAACGCCTACGCGCGCGAACAAGAGGCGCAGGTAGTCGTATATCTCGGTCGTGGTGCCGACGGTGGAACGGGGGTTGCGGCTCGTCGTCTTCTGGTCGATCGAGACCGCAGGCGACAGGCCGTCGATACTGTCGAGGTCGGGCTTGCTCATCTGGCCGAGGAACATGCGCGCGTAGCTGGAAAGGCTCTCGACGTAACGGCGCTGGCCTTCGGCGTACATGGTGTCGAACGCGAGCGATGACTTGCCCGAGCCCGACAGGCCCGTGATGACGACGAGCTTGTCGCGCGGGATCTCGAGGTCGATGTCTTTCAGGTTATGTTGGCGCGCGCCTTTGATGACGATGGAATTCTGTCCCATATCTCCCCGCTTTCATGTGTCGAGGCAGTATTCTACTAGACCGTTCGTCACATTCAGCACAAAACATTTGTTCGCCATATCTGCCGTAGAACCACATCCAGTCATCCAAAATGCCTTAGGCCGTTTGGATGACGGGGTGCGTTATGCGCGGGGATGGGCTTGGTGGTGGGCGTCCTTGAGGCGGCTTGTCGACAGATGCGTGTACACCTGGGTGGTCGAGAGGCTCGCATGGCCGAGCATTTCCTGCACCGACCGAAGGTCGGCGTTTCCGTCGAGGAGGTCGGTTGCGAACGTATGGCGCATGTCGTGGGGGCTCACGTTGCCCTCGAGGCCCGCTTGGCGCACGAGCGTCTTGAAGCGCACGCGCATCGTGTCGGCGGTCATGGGGTTTCCGCGTGCCGATATGAAAAACCGGTCGGTCGCGGTCTTTCCCTCGAGAAGCGCCGGCCGCGCGACTTCCGCATAACGCCGCATGGCATCGACGCACAGGTCGTGCAGGGGCACGATGCGCTCTTTCCTGCCCTTGCCAAAGAGCTTGACGAGGTGCGATTCGAAATCGACGTCGCCGACGCGTAGCGCCGCCGCTTCCGATATGCGCGCTCCGCAGGCGTAGAGGAATTCGAGTAGAGCCTGGTCGCGCATGTCTTCCGGGGTTTGCTCGCGCGGTTGTCCGTTGGCGTCGACTGGGGCGTGCATCGAAAGCAGGCGCTCCATTTCCGCCTGCTTCAACACGTGCGGCAAGTGCTTGCCGCGTTTCGGCCCGCTTAGAGCCTCAGCTGGGTCGGCGTCCATGGCGCCCACGAGGTTCATCCAACGGTAAAAGCCGCGCAAAGACGACAAGCGTCTGTTAACGGTCGCGCGCGAGTACTGCGCTGCGTCCATTTCGCCGAGGTAAGCGCGCAACTGCCGGTGCGTCGTGTCGAGAGGATCGACGTCATGCCGTGCGCACCACCTAAGGAACGCGTCGATGTCCGCCGTATAGTTTCGAACGGTGTGCTCGGAATACCCGCGCTCGGCGACGAGGTACTCGACGTATCCGTCAACGAGAGCCGCGACGCGGGAGTTTCCGGCGCTCTGCGCTTCATGCGCATCGGGTGCTTGAGCGGCCTTTTTCGAGGCCCTCGTCATGACTTTTCTCGCCATGGGCTATTCCCCCACAAGCCCGCACGCCCGAAGGCTGCTCGCGTACGACTCCAAGGCGGCCCCGCTCCGTTGCGCATACGCTTCGTAGCGTTTCCCCTTGTTGCGGATGGGCGGGTCGAGCGGCGGCATGACGCCGAAATTCACGTGCATGGGTTGATAGTCCACGGTATCGGCGTCCGTGGCATGCGCAAGCAGGGCGCCGAATGCCGTCTCGCGTGGAAGAGCGGGGGCCTTCACGCCGTTCATGTACGCCGAAACGCTTATCGCCACATGCAGGCCCGAGCGAATCGCCTCGCAGTAGCCTTCGGTTCCCCCCAGCTGGCCGGCGACGTACACAGGCGCCTTGATGCCGCGTTCCTCCGCAACCCTCAAGCGCAAATCGGAATCGAGCAGCCGCGGCGCGTCGATGAACGTGTTGCGGTGCATGACGCCGTACCGCGCGAATTCGGCGTTCTCCAATCCGGGAATCATCCTGAAGACGCGCGCCTGCTCGCCGAACTTGAGGTTCGTCTGGAAGCCGACCAGGTTGTAGCTCGTCAGGTCGGCGTCTTCCGCGCGCAGCTGCAACGCCGCCCAAGGGCGCCTGCCCGTGCGCGGATCGGTGAGGCCGACGGGCTTCAACGGGCCGAACCTGGGCGCATCGCGCCCCGCACGCGCAATCTCCTCGATGGGCTGGCATGCTTGGAAGAGGTCTTTCGACTCGAAGTCCTTCGCGATGACCTTGTCCGCCGACAGGAGGGCGTCGATGAAACGCTCGTACTCGTCCTTTGCGAACGGCGCGTTCAGGTAATCTCCTTGCTGCGCCCCGTCGGCGCTTTCGGCGTCTTCGTACCTGCTTTGCCTGAACAGCACGCCCATGTCGAGCGAGTCGGCCATCACGATGGGCGCCGCCGCATCGTAGAAGGCCAGGTAGCCTCCGACGATTCCCCGCAGCGATGCCGCAAGCGGCTCGCTCGTCAACGGGCCCGTGGCGAGTATAACCGCGCTCGCATCCTGCGCAAGCCCTTCGACGCTCGCCACCTCGCCGCGCTTCAGCTCGATGAGCGGATTCGCCTCGACGAGCCCGGTCACATGCCGCGCGAACAGGTCGCGGTTCACGGCCAAGGCCCCTCCTGCAGGAACGGCATGCGCAAGGGCAGCCGCGTAGAGAAACGACCCGAACGCGCCAAGCTCGTTTTTCAACATGCCCGCGGCGCTTGCGGGTTTCGTGCTCTTAAGCGAATTCGAGCAGACGAGCTCGGCGCAGAGCCCCGTCTTGTGAACGGCCGTTTCCACCTGGGGCCGCATTTCATGCAACACGACGGGAATGCCGCGGGCGGCAAGTTGAAGCGCCGCTTCGCTTCCCGCGAGTCCGGCGCCCGCTATGGCCACTGGTTTTACCATGGTGCCAGTTTACCCCATCAGCGCACGACGGGACCCCATCTGCCGTCGGGCTGGCGGGCGATGACGCCTCGCGCCTCCGCTTCCACGAGGACCTCCATCAGCTTCGCGTTCGCATCATCTGCCCCATACGCGGCCGCCGCCATCGAAAGGAGCGTCTCCCCGTCGAGGGGCTCAGCCATGACGGATTGCACGATCGCGTCCTCATGCGACGCGGCCCGGCCTGTTCCCGGCGGGCGCTTCAACATGCCGCACGAGCGAAACAACGCGTCTTCGAAGCTCTCGTCATCGACGATGGGCGACGCGCCTTGGAACAGCAGCCTGTTCGACCCGTACGACGCCTCGCTCGTAATGGCTCCCGGCACCACGAGCACTTCCTTTCCCGTCTCGAGCGCCTCGTCAGCCGTCGAGAACGTGCCGGACGGCAACCCCGCCTCCACGATGAGCACCGCATCAGCCAAACCGGCGATGAGCCTGTTACGCTCGCGGAACATGTACGGCTTGGGAGGCGTTGCCCAGCTCCGCTCGCTGACGATAGCCCCGCCAGCGTCGACAATCCGCTGGAACAGCTGGGCATGCTCGGGCGGGTAGACCACATCGCAGCCGCCACCGAGGAACGCGACCGTGGGGCCTTCGGCCTTGAGCGCAGCCCAATGGGCCTCCGAGTCGCACCCGCGCGCGCCGCCGGATATGATGACGACGCCCTTTTCCGCCGCCAGCCGGGCGAACCGCCTCGCGCAGCTAAGCCCGTAGGGCGTCGCCTTGCGCGCCCCGATGACCGCGAGCCCCGGGACGAGCGCATCTGGGTTCCCGATGACATACAGCTTCGCAGGCGGCCGGGGAATGCTTCGCAGCGCTTCCGGATACGACCCGCTTTCGATGCCGACCTCGTAGCGCGGCCCTGCAATCTCGCCCGTCATCGCCCCACCCCGTCCCGTATCCTGAAGCCGAGCGCCTCGCACACATCCGCCTTGACGACCGATTCCCTCTGCGCCATGTCGGCGATCGTGCGGGCAACCGACAAGACGCGCACGATCGCCCGCCCGCTCATGTGGTTCGAAGCCGCCGCCTTCTCGAAGAAATCGCCGTCTTCCGCGGACATCTTGCAGGACCGGATGAGCCCTTGCGTGGTGGGCTCGGACGGGAAGCGCTCCTTCCTCCATGACGCATACTCGCGCCCCGTCAGAACGCCTTCCCTCAACTCGGCGGAAGTGAGGCCACCTTGCGCGGCGAGCACCTCCGACGGTTTCAGGCGCTTGACGTCGATGTGCAAGTCGATGCGGTCCATCAGCGGCCCGCCTATCCTGTTCTGGTAATCGCGCACCTGTTTCGCCGAGCATGTGCACGCCTTCTCGGAATCGCCGTAATACCCGCATGGGCAGGGATTGCTCGCACCCACGAGCAGGAATTTCGAGGGGAACACGATGGTTCCGTCCGCGCGGGTGATGCACACGTTGCCCGACTCGATGGGCTGGCGCATCTGCTGCAGCACCGACGGGCGGAACTCGGCGAGCTCGTCGAGCATGAGGACCCCGAGATGCGCAAGCGATATCTCTCCCGGGCGTATGGGAGAGCCCCCGCCGATGAGCCCAGCCGATGTGGCCGAATGATGCGGCGCCCGATACGGCCGCGCGCCGGCGAGTATCGACGCGATGCCCTCGCCCGCCACGGAATGTATGAGCGCAGCTTGAAGCATCTCGTCTTCGGTGAGGGGCGGGAGGATGGACGGCATGCGCGATGCGAGCATGGTCTTCCCCGAACCCGGCGGGCCCATCATCAACACGCCGTGGTTTCCGGCGGCGGCGATTTGAAGCGCCCGCTTCGCCATGTCATGGCCAGCGACATCCCCGAAGTCGAGCACAGGCTCGGCGTCGACCGCGTACCTCCCCTCGAACGACGTGAACTCAGGCCCACGCAGGCCGCCAACCGACCTGAGCCCGCGCTGCCTGAGTCCCCCGACATCGACGAGCCCCTCTGCTTCGTCAGAGCACACGAGCTCGAGTCCGTAATCGCGCGCGCAAAGCGCGTATGCCAGGAGGCCCGACACCGGGCGCACCGAGCCGTTCAGCGACAGCTCGCCTACGAACAGCATGCTCTTCGAAAGCCCGGGGTCGATTTGACCGGAAGCCACGAGGATGCCGATGGCTATGGGCAGGTCGAACCCCGATCCGCTCTTCTTGAGCGAACTCGGCGCCAAGCTGACGAGCACCCGGCCATCTGGCATCGTGAAACCCGATGCGTACAAAGCCGCCCTTATGCGCTCGCGTGATTCCTGAACCGCCGCATCGACCATGCCCACGATGTTGAAGCCCGGCATGCCCCTCGAGACGACGACCTCGACATCGACGGGAATGGCCTCGACGCCGCGCAGCATGGCGCTGTAGATGCTGCAGCGCCCCGCCACGCCTACCACCCAACCTGGAACGCGTTCACGTAATGCCTCATCAGCGCACGGTCGGGGGCGCTGACGAGGATGCCTATGACGTCGAAGCGCACGGGCACGTCGACGAATTCGTAGTCGCTGAGGTACCAGCAGGCGATCTTCTCGTACCGCGCGCGCTTTTCCGGGCCCACGGCTTCGGACGGCAGGCCCTTGTCGATGCTCGTCCTCGTCTTAACCTCGATGAACACGACGGTGCATCCATCACGCGCGATGATGTCGGCCTCGCCCATCGGGCACGACCAGTTCCGCTCGAGGATCTCGTACCCTTGAAGCTCGAGATACCGGGCCGCCGCCTCTTCGCCGCGCTTACCCAGCCGTTTGTTGTGAAGCTTCTTGGTGCCCTTCTTGCCCATCAGGCGCTCCTTCCGATTCGTGCGGCGATGATGTAAGCGCCTCATGCGCCCGCACCGTATTCCGCTGTGACAGGAAGGATGATAGGAAGGCGGCGTCGCAGGTTTACCCGCAAACGCCCCTCGGCAAGCGAGCCTTTATCCGGCACGCTTGCCGCGAGCATGGAAGGGCAATATGCCCGGAATGCCGCCGAAACCCGACGTTTCGCGACATCTTTCATGTCGCCGTTTCGCGCGCGAGCGCCCCGGAGGGGGGCTTATGTCGTCAGAAGAGCGTTTCCTGCATGAACGACGTGCAGAAACTCCTGCGATGCAGAGGCGACAGGCCGTGGGATTTGATCGCGTCGATATGCTGGGGAGAACCGTACCCCTTGTTTCCACCGAAATCGTATTCCGGGAAATCGCAAGCCAATTCCCTCATGAGCGCGTCGCGGGTCACCTTGGCGACGATTGACGCAGCGGCGATGCTCGCGCATTTCGCATCGCCCTTCACGACGTTCTTCTCGCGCGGGTCGATGTGAATCGGGTTTCCGTCGACGAGGACCATGTCGCAATGAAGCGTTTGCTCCACGGCGTCAAGCGCCCCCTTGAACGCCCGCTTGAGCGATGCGGTCATGCCATCGCGGTCGATGTCTTCAGGGGCGACGTACTCGACCGCCCAGGCAAGCGCATGTTCCTTGACGTTTTCCGCCACCGCCTCGCGCTGTTCGGGAGAGAGCTTTTTCGAATCGTTCAACCCCATGATGAAAGGCTCTGCGGGCAGCACGACGGCGCCGACGGCGAGCGGTCCCGCAACGGCGCCCCGCCCTACTTCGTCGAGCCCGACGATGAGCGCACGGCCCGGTTCGAGCAACGACCGCTCATACGAGTACAGGGCCGCAACGCGGTCGCGTTCTGCCTGCTCGGCTTCCAAACGCTTATGGGCGGCGGCAATGGCCGCTTGTACGCCCTTGCGCGTGTCCGCCGCAAGCGACCGCTCGAGGGCCGCAAGCTCCTGCTTGTCGGCCAGTCGTGCCAGCTCGCGTATTTCGGGAACCGTCATCGCCATGGTTGCTCCTTGTTCGAATGCGTCGCTCAGTGCGATTATCGCATTTCGGGCATGAAAAAGGCCCGCTCGAAGCGGGCCTTGAACGAACGCTGGAGGCTTAGCGGTACGCCTTCTCCTTGATCTTGGCGGCCTTGCCGACCTTGTCGCGCAGGTAGTACAGCTTGGCGCGACGCACATCGCCACGACGCGTTACCTCGATCTTGTCGATCTTCGGCGAATGCACGGGGAACGTGCGCTCGACGCCGACCGAGAAGCTGACCTTGCGGACGGTGAACGTCTCGCGGCTGGAGTGGCCATGACGGCGGATGACGTCGCCCTGGAACACCTGGATGCGCTCGCGGTTGCCCTCGGTGATGCGATAGTGAACCTTCACGTTGTCGCCAACGTGGAACTCGGGGATGTCCTGCTTCTTCTGCTGCTCTTCGATAGCGCGAATGATATCCATTTCGTCTTCCTTCTATACCCTCTGAAACCAAACGTGCAACGGTAGTTGTCTCTAGACGCGATTAGCTAGTATATCTCCACCTCAGCACCGTTGCAAGGACGATTTCGGCATGCCTTAAATCATCACAAGCAGCGCATATGCGGCCACGCCCGCTATGGCAGACAGCAGAAGCGACTTCGTGAACCGTGCCACCACGACGACGATGAGCGCGGCGACGAGCGGAGCGCCCGCAGGCCAAAAGCCCGCGTCGAACATGCCCGGCGTCAGCAAGTCGTTCGCGACGAGCGCCGCGAACGCAGCCGGCGGGATGAAGCCGAGGGCCTCGGTCACGCGTTCGGGCAGCTTGCGGCCCTTCAGCAGGAACAACGGCAGCACGCGGCATGCGAGCATCGTCAGCGCGCAGACGATGAACACGATCCAAAAGCCCGTCCAGGTAATCGGCTCCATGCTCACGCCCTCTCCCTCACGCGCGAGAAGAGTATGGCGCATGCCACGCCGACGATGGCCCCGATGAAAATGGCGGGACCCGACAGCCCGACGAGCTTGCAGGCGAACACGCCGATCATGGCGCACACGGCCGCGACGATGTTGGCAGCTGTCAGCTCCTGCGTCACGAGCAAGCATATGAAGATCGACGTCATGGCGAACGCGGCGATCGCGAGCGGGATGCCGATGGCGTTGCCGACGAACACGCCCACGACGCACGAAACCGTCCACGAAGTCTGGGAGAACAGGTTCACGAACGTGGCGCGATGGGGCGTCCAGCCACCCTGCTCGAACTGCTGCATGTTCACGCCGAAGCTCTCGTCGGTGACGGTCGCGGAAAACCAAAAGGCCAGCTTCTTCGACGCGCTTTCGAACCAAGGCGCGAACGCGGCCGAATACAGCATTTGGCGGGTGTTCACGAACGATACCGAGAGGATGATCGACGCAATCGGCGCGCCTGCGAGCCACATGTTCGGAATCATGAACTGGCCGGCTCCCGAGTAGAACAGGGCGCACATCATGAACACCTGCAGGGCGTTCATGCCGATCGAGGCCGAGAGGATGCCGCACGGTATGCCGATGGCGACATAGCCGAGCATGATGGGAATGGCCGCCTTGAACGCGGATCGTATGTTATCGAGCGTGAACACGAATTGCGATTATAGCCGCGCTTCGAGCTCCTCGGGCGAGAATGCCCCTTTTTCCGTAACAATCTTGGCGATGTAGCGCGCAGGCGTGACGTCGAAAGCCGGATTCCAAACGTCGACGCCCTCAATCGGCTCGGGCAGCACCTCGTTCGCTGCGCGCTGCTCGATGACGATGCCCGAGCCATCTGCAAGCTGCGCGTCGATCGTCGAGAACGGCGCCGCGACGTAAAACGGGATGCCGTGCTCTTTCGCGAGGATGGCCACCCCGTACGTGCCGATCTTGTTGGCCGCGTCGCCATTGCGTGCGATCCTGTCAGCGCCCACGATGACGGCATCGACGTTTCCGGCGGCCATGAGGCTCGCCGCCATGTTGTCGCAGATGAGGGTTACGGGAATGCCGACCTGGGCGAGCTCCCACGCCGTGAGGCGGGCGCCCTGCCCCACCGGCCGCGTCTCGTCCGCGTAGACGCGTTCGACCTTGCCCTCGGCGGCGGCGCTGTACACGACGCCGAGCGCTGTGCCGTAATAGCACGTCGCGAGGCTTCCCGCGTTGCAGTGCGTGAGAATGCGCGAACCTGAGCCGATGAGGGCGGAGCCGTGTTCGCCGATTGCGCGGTTGGTTTCCTCGTCTTCCGCTTCCATGAGCTTGACGAGCCCGTAGAGCGCATCGGCCCGCGCACCACCTTCCAGTCCGGAGGCCTCTCCGAACGCGCGGTTCACCGCCCAGCGCAGGTTGACGGCCGTGGGACGCGCCGAGGCGATTGCTTCAGCCGCCGCCTCGAAGTCCGTTCCGTCGTACGCCGCCCAGAGCGCCACCGCCGCCGCTCCTGCAAGGCCGATTGCCGGCGCGCCCCGCACGGCAAGGCATTTGACCGCCTGCACGACCGTTTGCCAATCGCGCGTCTCGGCAATGCGGAGCTCGCCGGGCAAGAGCCTCTCGTCGATGTAACGCAGCAACGGGCCGACCGAGGGAGCCTTTCAAGATGGAGTTCCATGAACGCTTCCGCCTTCCCATGGGGCTTTACGTGAATTCGCTTTCACGCATTATCCCAGACCAGTACAATATTGGGCGCAGATTCACGATTGGCATATCTGTGCGCGCATGCGATTCGCAGTGATACGGAGGGGAGCACATGTCGATTCACAAAAGCATCGCCGAGCTCATCGGCAACACCCCGCTCGTCGAATTGACGCATTACGAGCAGAGCCACGACCTTAAAGCCACCCTGGTCGGCAAGGTCGAGTTCTTCAATCCCGCCGGGTCGATAAAGGACCGCATCGCCAAGTCGATGCTCGACGCGGCCCTTGCCGCCGGGCGCATCGACGAGAACACGACGCTCATCGAGCCGACGTCGGGCAACACCGGCATCGGGCTTGCCGCCATCGCTGCCACGCATGGCATGCGGCTTATCCTGACGATGCCCGAGACGATGTCCGTCGAGCGCCGCAACCTCACCAAGGCATATGGGGCGGAAATCGTCCTGACCGACGGGGCTGCCGGCATGCAGGGCGCCATCGACAAGGCGAACGAGCTCTGCGCGGAAATCGAGAACTCGTTCATACCGAGCCAGTTCACCAACCCCGCCAACCCCTCCACGCACGAGTTCACGACCGGCCCCGAAATTTGGCGCGACACCGAGGGCAAGGTCGACATCTTCGTCGCCGGCGTCGGCACCGGCGGCACCCTGACGGGCGTCGGCCGTTACCTGAAGGGGCAAAACCCCGATGTGCAGGTCGTCGCCGTAGAGCCCGCGAATTCGCCCGTCCTATCTGGCGGACGCGCCGGAAGCCATGGCCTTCAGGGCATCGGTGCCGGGTTCGTGCCCGAGACGCTCGACACTTCCATCTACGACGAAGTCATGGCCATCCGCGAGGAGGAAGCCTACGAAGCTGCACGCGAGCTTTCCGCCAAGGACGGCCTGCTCGTGGGAATCTCCGCCGGCGCCGCCGTCAGCGCTGCGCGCACGATTGCCGAGCGTCCCGAAAACGAGGGGAAGCTCATCGTGGTCATCCTCCCCGACACGGGCGAGCGCTACCTGTCCACACCGCTGTTCGACTTTTAACTTGAACGTTTTCCCGGGGACGATGTTCAAGCTGCCATCCCGTTTCGTAACATGACCAAGTAAGGTTAAAGCATGGGCAGATCATCGAATAACCGCGTGCTCATGGCGATGAGCGGAGGCGTCGACAGCTCGGTGTCGGCCCTGGTTTTGCGTGATGCCGGCTTCGATGTGGAAGGCGTCACGCTGAAGCTGTTCGACAACGACGACGCCTGCATCGTCGACGAGAAATCGTGCTGCTCGCTCAAAGACGCTGAAGACGCGCGGCAGGTTTGCCTGGAGCTGGGTATACCCCATTTCGTGTACAACTTCACGCGCACGTTCAACGAGGCCGTCATCGACCGCTTCTGCGAAAGCTACCTGAACTGCCTGACGCCCAACCCCTGCATCGACTGCAATCGTCACGTGAAATTCGAGGCGCTTCAAGAACGGCGCCGCGAGCTTGGCTTCGATTACGTTGCCACAGGCCATTACGCCCGCCGCTGCTTTAACGAGGCGACAGGGCGCTACGAGCTTAAACGCGGCATCGACGCCAACAAGGACCAAAGCTACGTCCTGTTCCATCTTTCGCAGGACACGCTTGCCCACATGCTCTTCCCCTTGGGCGAGCTCACCAAGCCGCGCGTGCGCGCGCTCGCCGAATCACATGGCTTCATCAACGCGCAGAAAGCCGAGAGCCAAGACATCTGCTTCGTGCCCGACGGAGATTACGCGACGTTCATCGCGAAGCGCACGGGCGAAGCCTTCGAGCCAGGCCCCATCGTGAACCGCGAGGGCAAGGTCCTCGGCGAGCACACTGGTCTGATCCACTACACCATCGGCCAGCGCAAGGGCATAGGCGTCGCCGCCCCCGAACCGCTCTACGTGTTCGCGAAGGACCCGCTGTGCAACGAACTCGTCGTCGACACCGACGCGAACACGTTATGCACATCGATCGAAGTCGAGGACGTGAACTTCATCGCCCGCGCATCGCTTTCCCAGCCCGAGCGGTTTACCGTGAAGTCGCACTACCGCCAAACAGCGCGACCGGCAACCGTCGAGCAAACTGGCGACGCTTCGATCCGCATCTCGTTCGCCGAGCCCCAACGGGCCTGCGCTCCCGGTCAGGCCGCCGTCGTCTACGACGACGGCACCGTCGTCTGCGGCGGCACAATTGCCAAGAACCTCTAGCAAGGACGATGCGCGGGAGGGGGCTAATGCATCATTTTACAGCGGGAACAAGGGCGTCCGAAAGTCATCTGGCAAAATGATGCATTAGCCCCCCTCCCGCGCATCGTCCCGCAAACGAAAGGAGCCCCGCAAAAGCGAGGCTCCCTCAATCGCGCTATATAGCCAGGTTTTACTTCTCGAGCGCAGCCTGTGCGGCGGCGAGGCGGGCAACCGGCACGCGGTACGGCGAGCAGGACACGTAGGTCAGGCCCACCTTGTGGAACTTGTGGATGGAGTCGGGGTCGCCGCCGTGCTCGCCGCAGACGCCGGTCACGAGGTCGGGGTTCGTGGAGCGGCCGCCCTTGACGGCGATGTCGATCAGCTTCACGACGCCGTCGTCGACCGTGGCGAACGGGTTCACCTTCATGATGCCCAGGCTCTCGTAGTCCTTGAAGAACTTGCCCTCGACGTCGTCGCGGCTGAAGCCGAACGTCGTCTGGGTGAGGTCGTTGGTGCCGAAGGAGAAGAAGTCGGCCTTCTCGGCGATCTCGTCGGCGGTGATGGCCGCACGCGGCAGCTCGATCATGGTGCCGATTTCGATGAAGGACAGGTCGACGCCGTCGCGCTCCTCGACTTCCTTGATGGCCTTCTCGGCTTCCTCGCGGGCGTAGACGAGCTCGTTTTCCATGGACACGAGCGGAATCATGACCTCGGGCTTCGGGTCGAAGCCTTCCTTGATCAGCTTCGCCGTGGCGGTGGCGATGGCACGCACCTGCATCTGCGTGAGGCCCGGCATGGTGATGCCCAAGCGGCAGCCGCGCAGGCCCAGCATCGGGTTCATCTCGGCCATGCCGTCAGCGGCGGCCAGCAGCTTCTTGGCCTCGGCGCAATCCTCGCCCTTGGCCTCGGCGACGGCCACTTCGATGGCCAGGTCGCGCGGAGCGGGCAGGAACTCGTGCAGCGGCGGGTCGAGCAGGCGCACGATGACGGGCAGGCCGTCCATGGCCTTGAGCATCTCGTAGTAGTCGCCCTGCTGTGCCTCGTAGAGCTTGTCGAGGGCCGCCTGGTACTCGGCGCCGCCCTTCTCGGCGAGGATCATGTCGGCGACGATCTGCTTGCGGTCGCCCAGGAACATGTGCTCGGTGCGGCACAGGCCGATGCCCTGCGCGCCGAAGTCGCGCGAGAGCTGCGCGTCGGCCGGGTTGTCGGCGTTGGCGCGAACGCCGAGCGTGCGGAACTCGTCGGCCCACTCGAGGATGGTGTCGAGGTCGCCGGTGAGCTCGGGCTGCACCAGGTCGACCGCGCCCAGGACCACGATGCCCGTGGTGCCGTCGAGCGAGATCATGTCGCCCTCGCGGATGACGATGTCGGTGCCGGCGATGGCCGCTTCCTTCTTCTCGGCGTCGATCTTGAGGGCCTCGACGCCGCAGACGCACGGAGCGCCCATGCCGCGGGCGATGACGGCTGCGTGCGAGGTCTTGCCACCGTGCGACGTGAGAATGCCCTCGGCGGCGATCATGCCGGCGAGGTCGTCGGGCGTGGTCTCCCAGCGCACGAGCACGGTCTTCTTGCCTTCCTCGGCGGCCGCAACGGCGGCTTCAGCCGAGAACACGGCAGCGCCGACGGCGGCGCCGGGCGAGGCGTTCAGGCCGCGGGCCACGACGTCGTACTTGGCGTTCTTGTCGAACTGCGGGTGCAGCAGCTGGTCGAGCTGCTCGGGCGCCACGCGCATGACGGCCTCTTCCTTGGTGATGAGGCCTTCCTTTTCCATGTCGATGGCGATCTTCAGAGCGGCGGCGGCGGTGCGCTTGCCCACGCGGGTCTGCAGCATGAACAGCTTGCCCTGCTCGATGGTGAACTCGATGTCCATCATGTCGCGGAAGTGGTTTTCCAGAAGCACGAAGATGTCCTCGAGCTGCTGGCCGGCTTCCTGCAGGCCGTCGACGTGCTTCAGCTCGGCGATGGGAGACGTGTTGCGGATGCCCGCCACGACGTCTTCGCCCTGGGCGTTGACCAGGTAGTCGCCGTAGTATTCCTTCGTGCCGTCGGCGGCGTTGCGCGTGAAGGCGACGCCGGTGGCCGACGTGTCGCCCTTGTTGCCGAACACCATGCACTGCACGTTGACGGCGGTGCCGAGGTCGTCGGCGATCTTGTTCTGCTTGCGGTACAGCGTGGCGCGCGGGTTGTTCCACGAACCGAACACGGCCTCGATGGCGAGCTTCAGCTGGACCATCGGGTCCTGCGGGAAGGCGACCTTGCCGTCGACGACGAGCTCGGGGTACTCGGCCGCGTCGACGCTGTCGGAGAAGATGCCCTTGAAGGTGGAGACGAGTTCCTGGAGGTCAGCCGCATCGAGTTCGGTGTCTTCCTTGACGCCCTTGGCGTCCTTGGCGGCCGTGATGGCATGCTCGAACTTGTCGCCGTCGATGCCCATGACCACGTTGGAGAACATCTGGATGAAACGGCGGTAGCTATCCCACGCGAAGCGGGGGTTCTCGGTCTGGGCGATGAGGCCGTTGATGGAGCGGTCGTTCAGGCCGAGGTTGAGGACGGTGTCCATCATGCCGGGCATCGACATGGGAGCGCCCGAGCGGACGGACACGAGCAGCGGGTCGGCATCGTCGCCGATGCGCTTGCCCATGCGCTCTTCCAGGTCGGCGCGGTACTCGGCGATTTCGTCGAGAGCGCCTTCCGGCCACGTGTTGTCGGCATTTGCGTATTCCATACACGTCTGGCACGTGATGGTGAATCCCGGAGGCACCGGCAAGCCGATGTTGGCCATCTCGGCGAGGTTCGCGCCCTTGCCGCCGAGCACGTACTTCATGTCGGTATTGCCTTCGGTTACATTGTTGCCCTGTGCGTCCTTGCCGAATTTGTAGACGCGCTTGACTGCCTCAGCCACTTTGCACTCCTCCACTCGATGCTGCGTTTATGCTGAAACCAACACGGAAACGAGCGCCGGAAGGACACTCGCTTGTTACGCAGACAATAGTAACGCAAAACGACCCAGATGGATAATCATCTGGGTCGTTTTTCCGCGGATGGACGATGCTTTTGCCGCCTTGAATCGTTGCGCCTTGGAACCGTCCGCCAACCCCGCATCGGCGCCTTACAGGACTTCGCGTTTCACCTGCGGAGATCCAAGCGAGATCTTCAGGTTGCCGTTCAGGCAGCGCAGCTCGTCGATCATGCGCTTCTCGAGGCCGTCGGCCTTCATGGACACCAGGTACTCGAGCTGGTACAGGCTGCCCATGTTGCTCGTCGAGACGTTTTGCAGCTCGCACGTCGCCGTGTAGTTCGCGAGCACCTCGTCGAACGCGCCTTCGAACTCGAGGTCTTCGGGTACCGTGATCTTAAGCTGCTTCTTCTTGGCAGACTCGCGCGGGCTTCCGAACGGCGTCGTGACGTAGATGATGTTGAACACGCCCACGACGACCGTGAGGATGGCGGCGACGCCGATGTAGCCCATGCCGGTGGCAAGGCCGATGGCCATCGCCAAGAACACGCTTCCGATGTCCTTCGCCGTGCCCGCTATCGAGCGGAAGCGCACGAGGTTGAACACGCCCATGACGGCCACGCCCGCGCCGAGGTTGCCGTTGACGAGCGTGATGACCATCTGCACGATGACGGGCATGAGCGCCAGCGTCACGACGAAGTTCTTCGAGTAGTCGTGCTTGTACATGTAGATGAGCGCGCACGCCAAGCCGAGGACGATCGATGCGAGCGTGCACCACATGAACCCCGCGGTTGTCACCGTCGTCATGGCCGACTCGGTCGTGCCGAGCACCGAAGTGAACAATGCATCCATGGTTGATTCCTTTCCCAAGACCTTTCGGATGATGAGGTCATGGTAAGAAAGGAAGCTTAAAAGATGCTGAAAGGGCGCAACCGTCCGTCCTCTGCGGTTGGAAGGGGGTTCGGGCTTGTCCTCGCTCGCATGGCTTTACCGATCGATGCCGCATCCGGCTGCGGAATCGCCCTCGGCCCCCTTCCGCAGCCAGAGGCTACGCCCTTCCGCTTGAGGTCCTATGCTGTTGGGAGCGTTACGGTGAAGGTGGTGCCGGAGCCGCTGCTGCTGCAGGTGATGTCGCCGGCGTGCTCGCGGGCGGTTTCGCGGGCGATGGCGAGGCCGAGGCCGAAGCCGCCGGTACCGGACGTGCGCGCCTTGTCGGTGCGGTAGAAGCGGTCGAAGATGTGCGGAAGGTCTTCGGGCGAGATGGTCGAGCCGGTGTTGTGGATGGTCATGTGCGCGACGTTGCCCTTGGCTTCGAGCCTTACTTCCACGAGGCCGCCATCGTCGACGTACTTCAACGCGTTCTCGATGAGCGTCGACGTCATCTTGCGCAGGCGTTGCGCATCGCCGGAAACCGTGATGCCCTCGGCAACCGATTCCTCGAACCGGCAGCCGCGCTCGAAGGCCACCGATTCGAACTGCAGCGTCTCGCCTGCAACCATGTCGCTAAAATCGAGCGGCTCATGCTGCACGTTGGCGCGCGATTCGACTTGGGCCAATTCGAGCATCTCGTTCACGAGGCCCTGCATGCTCTCGGCTTCCACTTGAGTGCTCTCGATCCATTGGCTTTGGTTCGCAATGGTCGCCTCGGGATGCTTCAAAAGAATAGACGTGTTCGCCAGCACGACCGTCAGCGGCGTTTTCAGCTCATGCGATGCGTCGGCCACGAATTGGCGCTGAGCGGTCCACGCCTCTTCGACTGGTTTGAGCGCCCACTTCGACAGCAGCAACGCGATCACGAAGAACACGGCAAGGGTGAGCAGCCCGGCAATCAAAAGCGAGACCGCGAGCGCCTGCCAGCTCGACGCATACGACGCGTCGGCGAAGGCGACGTAGGTAAGCCCTTCGACTGAGCGCTTCTCGTACACGAGCCCCAAGCCCGAAAGCTCGCCGCTCCCTTCCCCGACGCCTGCAAGCTGGCTTGAAGCGGTGGCGAGCACATCCTCTTCGATGTAAGCGGTGGCATAGCGGGAAACGGCGGTGTACGACCCGGAGGAATCTTGAACGTACACAGCCACGGGCACGAGCGATCGCTCTTCCTCGCGCCCGCCGCCGATGCGCGGGCCGCCGAATCCCCCATCCTCGATGAACTCGTCCAGCATCTCGGATAGCTCGTCGTAATCATCGAAGTCGTCGAAAACGCCCTCGATGTCGAAGCGCATGCCGCCGCCCCGCATGAACGGATCGGGTGCGTTGAGGACGTCGTTGCTCGCCCGGTCGATCGACGAGCTCAGCGCCTCGTTCACCGTCGACATGCTGCGCTGGTATTCGGATATGCAGATTCCCGTGAACACGATGGCGAGCACCACGGCCACCGAGGCCATGATGATCGCCACGAACTTGATGCGTAGTTTTTTGAGCATGCTAACCCTCGTCGGTCAGGCGGTATCCCACTTTCCGAATCGTCTCGATCTGAGCCTTCGAGCCCAGGAACTTCAGCTTCTTGCGCAAGAACGAGACGTACGCCTCGACATTATTATCGACTGCGGTCGACTCGACGCCCCAGACTTTCGATATCAGGGTGTCTTTCGACACGATCTGGCCGTGGTTGGCCATGAGGATGTTTATGAGCGAGAACTCCTTGTACGACAAGTTGATGGACTTGCTGCCGCATTTCAAGTCGTGGCTTTCCAGGTTCAGCTCGAGGTCGGAAAACGCGAGCGTCTCGAACACGACCTGGCCCGTGCGGCGCGTGAGGGCGCGCAGATGCGCGAGCAGCTCCGCCGGCGAGAACGGCTTGGTCATGTAATCGTCAGCGCCCGAATCGAGCCCTTCTATCTTGTCGGGAATCTGGGAGCGCGCCGTCAGCATGAGCACCGGCGTGTCGACGCCCTTGCGGCGCAGTTGCTTCGATACCACGAACCCGTCCATCTTCGGCAACATGACGTCGAGGATCACGACGTCGTAGATGCCCGACTCGGCGTAGTCGAGGCCCGATTGCCCGTCGTGCACCATGTCGACCTGATAGTCGTTCTCCTCGAGGATCTTCCCGACCGCCTGGGCCAGCCTAATGTCGTCTTCAACGATGAGTATCTGCATTGGTTCCGCCTTTCCGCGTACAAGCACATTCTAGCCGAGAAGCTGAAACCTGCCTGAAAGCGCGCTTTCAGATTCGATTCAGGTGCGGCGCGTACCATGCAGATGGCACAAGGGAAAGGAAACCCAACATGGCGACTGCAGCAGACACGTTCGAGCGCAAAGAGAAGAAGTACCTCATCACGACGGGCCAGTGCGAGGCCATCAAAGCAGGACTCGCCGCCCACATGCGCTTAGACGACTACGGCGCGACGCGCATCGACAGCCTGTATTTGGACACGCCTGACCGCTCGCTCATCTGCCGTTCCCTCGAGAAGCCGCTTTACAAGGAGAAGCTGCGCATCCGCAGCTACGGCCCGTTTTCCGAGGCGGAATCGGTGTTCGTCGAGATAAAGAAGAAATACAAGGGCATCGTGTACAAGCGCCGCGTGCGCATGAGCGCCGAGGGCGCGCGCGCCTACATGAACGGCATGCCGTACGAGCAAGCACAGGTGCAGCTGCCGATACCCGGGACTGATGGCAGCAAGGAGCTGCTTCCCGGCAAAGTGCAGATCGCACGCGAGCTCGATGCGTTCTTCAACCGCTACGAGGGCCTGGCGCCCTCGATGCTCATCAGCTGTTTGCGCGAGGCATGGTGCAAGGTCGACCCGGAAGACGAAGACTGCGTCGACCGCATCACGTTCGACGAGGACATCTGCTACATCGACCTCATGGAGGAAAACTCGGTGCAGCGCCACCCCGTCACGGCGCCTGACCAGGTGATAATGGAAATCAAGTGCGCAGGCGGCTACCCCGTGTGGCTCTGCGAGCTGCTGTCGTCAGTCGGCGCCTACCCGCGCTCCTTTTCTAAATACGGAAACGCCTACAAGCGCGTGCTGGCCGAACGAGGCGCCGTCCAAGTGCGCAAATCCGATTCGGGCAAGCTCTCCATCTACCGCATCCCCACCGGCAAGGAGCACGCCGCGAATGCCGAACCCCTCATCCAACCATCGCCCGGCTTTGGCATAGAGGACTTACGGCAAGCCTCGTAAGGGCACGAACCGCTTGCGCAGACGGTCACTTCGCTTTTTATAATTAGCGCGAGCCGGGCAGTAGGGGGCGGGGTATCCGCCGCTTGCGCAGACGGTCGTTGAATTCGGGATGTAAAAGAGTTTGTCCGTCGAGCAGCCGATCGTTATCCCTTGCGGTAGGTGGGGTGAGCGCGATTCCGCAGCAGCGGTTGGCTTCGACCTACACCAACCATGCGAGCGAGTACAAGCGCGAATCCCCACCTACCGCAAGGGCCAATAGCGTTGCTACTTGCCCTTCGACATTTTTCCGAAGTCGGCGACGTTTCCGAACACGCCGACGAAACGGTTGAGGAGCTTCAGGCGGTTGGCGCGCACCTTGTCGTCCTCGTCCATCACCATGACGTTCTCGAAAAACGCGTCGATCGGCCCGCGCAAACCGGCGAGCACGGACAGCGCCTGCGGGTAATCGTCGGCTGCGAGCGCATCGGCAACGGCCGATTCGGCGTTCGCCACGGCGGCGTTCAGCGCCTTTTCCTCGTCGCCGAACAGCGATTCGTCAACATCGGAGCCAAGCTCGGCGTCGCGCAGGTTGTTCGCGCGCGCATAGGCGGTGGCCAAATCGTCGAAGGTGTCCTTGTCGTTGGCGCGGGCGCTTTCGAGCGCGCGGGCACGGCCCATGATGACCATGGGCTCGACAACATCAGCAGCGAGCACGGCGTCGACCGTGTCGGCGGCGATGCCGGAATCGCGCAACATGACCTTGGTGCGCGTGACGAAGAAGTCGATGACCTCGGCGCGGACGGCTTCGCGATCGAACTCCAACCCGCCCTGCCGGTAAATGTCGAGCGCCGAATCGATGGCGTCGACAAGCGAGACGCTCAGCCCGTCCTCGAGCATCGCCAAGATGCCGATGGCGGAACGGCGCAGCGCGAACGGGTCGGACGAGCCGGTCGGGCCTTGCCCCACGGCGAACAGGCCGCATATCGTGTCGAGCTTATCGGCCGTCGCGACGACCTTGCCGACCATGCTCGTCGGCGTGTCGTCACCCGCGAAGCGCGGGCGGTAGTGGTCGGCGATGGCCTCGGCGACCTGGTCGGTCTCGCCTGCGGCCTTCGCGTAGTAGCGGCCCATGATGCCCTGTACGCTCGTGAACTCGACGACCGCGCCGGTGACCAAGTCGGCCTTGCACAGATAGGCGGCGCGCTCGGCATCGGCGGCGTCTTGCCCGGAAAGCCCCGCATCGGCGCCGAGTCGCTTCGCAAGCTCGACGATGCGGTCGGTCTTGGCGCGCGTCGTGCCGAGGGACTCCTGGAACACGACCTCGCCCAAGCGCTCGACATATGCCTCGAGCGGCTTCTTCAGGTCCTCGTCGTAGAAGAACTTCGCGTCGTACAGGCGCGCGGCGACCACGCGCTGGTTGCCGTCCACGATGTTCTCGCGGAACTCGGGGTTGCCGTTCGAGGTGATGAGGAACTTGTTGGAAAGCGAGCCGTCGGCGTTGAACAGCGGGAAGTAGCGCTGATGCACGAGCATGGCGTCGACCGTGATCTCCTTCGGCACGGCCAGGAACAGCTCGTCGAACTCGCCGACCATGACGGTCGGGAACTCGGTCAGGTTCACGACTTCTTCCATCGTCTTCGCGGGCAGCTCGGCGACGAGGCCCGTCTCGGCTTCGATGGCTTTCACCTGCTCGCGAATCGAGCTCTCGCGCTCCGCCTCGCTCGGAACGACGTTGGCGGAACGCAGCACGTCGATGAGCGCATCGGCAGAGGCGACGGCATGCGGGCCGGGATTGAGGAACCTGTGTCCGCGCGTCGTGTTGCCGGCCACCAAGCCCGCGAACTCGACGGGCACGACCGTCTCGCCCAGCATGGCGAGAATCCAGCGCACCGGGCGGCTGAACTGCTCGCGGCGATTTCCCCACCGCTGCGACTTCGGCCACGAAATGGCCGTGATGAGGTTGCCGAGCAACTCGGGCAGCAATGCGGCCACGTCGAGCGAGGGCGTCTCCTTCACGGCGTACACGTACTCGGTGCCGTTCTCGTCGCGGCGCTCGAGGTTGGCAGGGTCGACGCCCTTGCCGCGCGCGAAGCCGATGGCGGCCTTCGTCGGCGCGCCGCTCTCGTCGAACGCGATCTTGGCGGCAGGGCCGCGGAACTCTTCGACGGCGGCTTCGGTTGCCTCGGGAACGTCGGCGACGATGACGATGAGGCGGCGCGGCGTGGTGTACACGGAGATATCGCCATGCGGAATCTTCGCGCCGTCGAGCGCGGTGGCGGCCAAACCGCCGAGCTTCTCGGTCGCGGCATGCAGGTCGAATGCGGGCAGCTCCTCGGTGCCGATTTCGAAGGCAAGCGTCTTATTCGCCATCGTTGGCCCCCTTCCCCTCGGTCGAGGTACTCTCGCCCACGACATGCTCGAGATAGCTCGCGCAGCACGCCTTGGCGATGGTGCGCACGCGCAGGATGTAGCCCATGCGCTCGGTCTGCGAGATGACGCCGCGGGCGTCGAGCAGGTTGAACGCATGGCTGCACTTCAGCACGTAGTCGTACGCCGGCAGCGGAAGGCCCGCTTCCAGCACGCGGTTGCATTCGCGCTCGTAGCGGTCGAACTCGCCGAACAGGAAATCGGTGTCGGCTACTTCGAAGTTGTACGCCGAGAACTCGCGCTCGTTTTCGAGGAACACGTCGCCGTACGTGAACACGGTGCCGTCGTCGCCGCGCGACCAGATGATGTCGTAGACGCTGTCGACGCCCTGGATGTACATGGTCAGGCGCTCGAGGCCGTACGTGATCTCCGCGGGAACCGGGCTGCATTCGAAACCGCCGACCTGCTGGAAGTACGTGAACTGCGTGACTTCCATGCCGTCGATCCACACTTCCCAGCCAAGGCCCCAGGCGCCGAGCGTCGGGGACTCCCAGTCGTCCTCGACGAAGCGCACGTCATGCTCGTCGATGTCGATGCCGATGGCGCGCAGCGAGTCGAGGTAAAGCTGCTGCACGTCGTCAGGCGACGGCTTCAGGATGACCTGAAACTGGTAGTAGTGCTGCAGGCGGTTGGGGTTCTCGCCGTAGCGCCCGTCGGTCGGACGACGGGACGGCTGCACGTAGGCCGTGCGCCACACTCCCGGCCCCAGCGAGCGGAGCGTGGTGGCCGTGTGGAACGTGCCGGCGCCGACTTCGTTGTCGTAGGGCTGCAGGACCACGCAACCCTGGTCAGCCCAATACCGTTGCAGGTTCATGATGACGTCCTGGAACGTGGGGGCCGTCTCTGTCCTGTTTGCCATGTTCTCCTTCATCTCCTCACTCGACGCGCCGCGCGCCTTCGCGCGGCAACGGTCAGTTACGCTAGCAAGCCGAAATCGCTGAACGGCCAATACACCATCGCAGCGCGGCCGGTAATCGAGCTTTCGGGTATCGCGCCGAAATACCGCGAGTCCTGCGAGCTCGTGCGGTTATCGCCCATCACCCATACGTAGCCTTGGGGCACGGTGTACGGGAATTCGACGACGACGCCGGTCGCGGTTCTGCTGAGCGGATACGACTCCTTGCCGTTGGTGTACGGCTCGTCGAGGGCGACGCCGTCGACGACGACCTTCCCGTCGACGAGATCGACCGTTTGCCCACCGACTGCGATGACGCGCTTTATCAGCGTGCGGCCGTCGACTTCAGGATCGTCGAACGTCACGATATCGCCCCGTTCGGGATCGCGGAAGTAGTAGCTCACCTTTTCCGAGAACACCATGTCGCCGGTCATGATGGTTTCCTCCATCGAACCCGACGGGATCTCGTACGGCACGAACACGAACATGCGCAGCAGCACCGTGATGGCCGCCACGACGGCGACCATGATGACGATGCTGAAGAACGACCGCACAGCGCTGTGCGGCTTTTCAGCGGCATGTTGTCCGGAATCCACGACCTGCACGTTTTCCTCTGTCCTGCGCCTTGGGCGATACGGTATGCGACACGCGAACTCACATGATACCGCTCTGCGTATGAAGTGCAGTTACGCGGTTAAACTTTTCAGAAATTTCAAATCGCTTTCGGACAATTCCACCGTTTCGAGCAGCTCGGGCCTGAGAAGCGCGGTGCGCTTGAGGCTCTGCTCGCGCTTCCACTTCGCAACGGCGCCATGATCGCCTGAAAGCAGGACGTCGGGGACGCGGTTCCCGAGAAACTCGCTCGGGCGCGTGTACTGGGGGTGTTCCAGAAGCCCCTTGGCGAAGCTCTCGTCAGATGCCCCGTCTTCGGCCCCCAACACGCCGTCGATCTTGCGCACCACGGCGTCGATCACGACCATCGACGCCAGCTCGCCGCTCGTGAGCACGTAATCGCCGAGCGATACCTGGTAGTCGGCCAGGCTGTATGCGCGCTCGTCGATGCCCTCGTAGTGGCCGCATATGAACAGCAGCCTGTCTTTCGCCGACAGCTCGAGGGCCATCGCGTCGTCGAAGCGCCTGCCGCAGGGCGTGAGGAACACGGTCGCGGGACGGCGCCCGTCAGCATGCTTGGGCGCCGGGCCCGTGAGGGGCTGCTCGTTGCCCGTTTCCGAAACCTCCAAGCCCACGTCGATTCCCGTTATGGCTTGATACGCCTCGAAGATGGGCTCGCATTTCATGACGAGGCCGGCACCGCCGCCGTACGGGTCGTCATCGGTCGTGCGATGCCGGTCGTGCGTCCAGTCGCGCAGGTCGTATGCGCAGAAATCGAGCAGGCCCTTGTCTTGCGCGATGCGCATCATCGAGGACCCCATGACGGAATCGTACATATGCGGGAACGTGGAAAGCGTCTCTATTATCATGCGGTTCCTCACATTGCGTCGTTCTCGCTCGGGCGCCATGGCGCGCTCGCGTCGAAGCGGCCGGTCGGGAACGGCGCAGTTACAGTTCGAGAAGGCCGTTCGGCAGGTCGACGTGCACTATACCATTCTCGATATCGACATTGCGGATAATCTCGTCGACGACCGGCACGAGAACCGTTGCGCCGCCTTCGCGCTCGACTTCGATGAGCGCTTGACCGGGATTGTCTATGAAGCTGGCCACGATGCCGATCGTCCCGGCGGTTTCGTCCACGACCGTCCAGCCTTCCCATGCGCCCGGTGCGTCCTCGAACACGGATTCGTCGATCGTCTCGCGCATGATGAGGCAATGCGAGCCCTCGAGTACGCTTGCAGCGTCTCCGTCCACGCCCTCGAACTCGATTTCCGCCGTGCGGTCATCGAGGAGGCGCACATCTGACACGACGGCGTTCCTCACAACGTCGAGCTGGGGCGGCACGAACGCCACCTCGTCGCCGACTTCGAGCAAAAAAGGAAGGCCCGCCGCGGCATGCGCGACGAACCTCCCCTTCAGGTTCTTTGTTTTGGCGAGAACCGCTACGTCGGCCCAGGCGCGCATTTAGTCGAGGATCTCGACTTCGACGCGCATGTCGTTGCGCGACGCAGCCGCGCGCACGAGCGTGCGGATCGCCTTGATGACACGACCTTGACGGCCGATGATCTTGCCCGTGTCCTCCTCGTTGACGCTGATCTCGATGAGAACGGCCCCGTCTTCCTCGTGCGAGGTGATTTCAAGGTCGTCTTCGAAGTCGACGAGAGGTCGGACGATGCAGTCGACCAGGCCCGTGATGTCGTTGGTTTCCGACATCGCGTTATTCCTGCTCGGTCTTGAGCAGACGGGCAACCGTGTCGGTGGGCTGGGCGCCGACGCTCAGCCAGTAGTCGACGCGCTCCTTGTCGAAGGACACGAACGACGGGGACACGCACGGATTGTAACGGCCGACTTCCTCGATGAAGCGGCCATCGCGCTGCTTGCGGGAATCGGCGACGACGATGCGGTAATACGGACGCTTCTTGGCGCCGTGACGGGCGAGGCGAATCTTGACTGCCATGTAGATGAACTCCTTTTACTTCAATCACGCTTCAAAAACAGCAACACAGTATGATATGTCCCGAATCAGCGTTTGACAAGCCTGGAAAAGCACTTCAACCAAACCGCACAACCTATGATTCCGGATCCCACTCGGCGCGACCGGTGACGGGTTTCGGAGCAGATTGCGCGAATGCGTCGGAGGCGATGTGGCAGCCTTCGGGAAACGCCATGTCGTCTTGCGATAAACCCGTGTCGGCGAACGCGCGCGACTCGACGTGGGACAAGTCGTTGGGCACCACGACGGCATCGAGCGACGAGCATCCCTCGAACACGCCCTCCTCGATGAACTCGATGTGCGAAGGCAACGCAACGGAGGCAAGCGACGCGCAATCCTTGAAGCAGCGCTGCCCCACCCAGCCAACCGACTCCGGCAGCTCGACGTCTTCGAGGGCTACGCATCCGCGGAACGCCTCGTTCTCGATGGTTTCAAGATGCCCGGGCCACGTCAGGTCCTTCAGCGCCTTGCAGTTGTAGAACGCGCTCGCCCCGATGCTCTCGAGCGATTCGGGCAGCACGAGCGCCTTCAGGTCGCCGCAATGCTGGAAACAGGCATCGCCGATGCTGCGCAACGTGGATGGGAGCGTAAGCGCTTTGAGCGAACGGCAACGCGCGAACGTCTTCAAGCCGAGCTCCTCGACGCCCTCGGGGACGATCGCCTCCTCGAGCCGCCAGCAGCCCTTGAACGCGCCAGCGCCGATGACGCGCACCGTCGAGGGAATGTTGACCGAGCGCAGGTTCACGCATGCGGAGAACGCCTCGTCCTCGATTTCGACGATCCCCTCGGGAAGCACGACCGAATGCACGTACCGGTTGTTCGTGAAGGCGCGATGCCCGATTTTGTCGATGCCGGAATCGACGACGACGTCCTTGTCGGTGCCGTCGTACGATTCAAGCGCTATCGTAAAGTCCCCGGCCACGGCGCTATTCCAGCATGTCCTGGATCTTCTTCAAGTCCGCCATGCTCATGGAGCCCATGCCGGGCATGCCCATGCGCCCGCCGCGATGCTTCTTGTTCTTGCCCTTCTTGTTGCCGCCCTTCTTCGGACGCCCCTTCTTCACGGGCACTTCGTCCAAACCGTAGGCGGCCATCATCTTCTTCACCTGCTTGCGCGTGTCGGAGTATTGCTTCAGCAGCTGGTTCACGGCCTGAACCGTCACGCCGGCGCCTGCGGCGATGCGGGCGCGGCGGCTTCCGTTGATGATGTCGGGCTTCTCGCGCTCGGTCTTCGTCATGGAATTGATGATGGTCTCCATCTTGTCGAGCGCATGCTCGTCGACCTGGCCTTGCGCCATCATCTTGTCGCCGCCGGGCAAGGCGCTGACGAGCTTGCCCACGCCGCCCATCTTGCGGATCTGGCGGTTCATGTCCAAAAAGTCGTTGAGGTTCAGGTCCATGCGCCGCAGGCGCTCGCTCGCCTCGCGCTCCTCTTCTTCCTGCTGCACCTTCACGGCGCTCTCGATGAGGCTGACGACGTCGCCCATCCCCAGGATGCGGCGCGCCATGCGGTCGGGGTGGAACACCTCGAGCGAATCGGGCTTCTCGCCCGAGCTGATGAACTTGATGGGCTTGCCCGTGGACTCGCGGATGGAAAGCGCGCCGCCGCCGCGGGCATCGCCGTCCATCTTCGACATGATGACGCCGTCGAATTCAACGCGTTGGCTGAACGTCTCGACCACGTTCACGACGTCCTGGCCGGTCATGGCGTCGACCACCATGAGCACCTCGTCGGGATCGACCGCCGCCTTGATGGACTCGGCTTCCTCCATCATCTCCTCGTCGACGTGCAAACGGCCCGCCGTGTCGATGATGGCCACATCGCACAGGTTGTCGACGGCGTTGCGGATGCCGGCCTTCGCGATGGCCACCGGGTCTTTGCTGTCCTCGCCCTCGCGGTACACGCGCACGCCGATTTCGCCGCCGAGCGTCTGCAGCTGGTCGGCCGCGGCGGGACGGTACACGTCGCACGCCACGAGCAGCGGGTTGTGCCCCTCGCGCTTCAGCAGGTAGGCGAGCTTGGCCGCAGCCGTCGTCTTGCCGGAGCCCTGAAGGCCCACGAGCATGATGACGTTCGGGTGCTTGTTGGGCGAAAGCTCGATGTTCGCGTCGGTCTCGCCGAGCAGGGTCGTCAGCTCGTCGAGCACGATCTTGATGACGTTTTGGGCGGGCGTCAGCGATTCCAGCACGTCGGCTTGCATGCACCGCTCGCTCGTCTTGGTGACGAACGACTTCACGACCTTGTAGCTGACGTCTGCCTCGAGCAGCGCCATGCGCACGCGGCGCATCGCGGCCTGGATGTCGCCTTCCGTCAGGCGGCCCTTGCCCTTAAGGTCGTCGAATACCTCTTGCAGTTGGTCTTGCAGGTTGTCGAACATGTTCTACTCCTGTCCGAAATCGCCGACGAGGCTGGCGGCGTATTCGCGGGCGTCGAAGTCCTTCAGGTCCTCGAGCCCCTCGCCCACGCCCAGCTTGATGATGGGCAGCTTCAGGTAATGCGCCACGGCGACGGCGATGCCGCCCTTCGCGGTGCCGTCGAGCTTCGTGATGATGACGCCGTCCAAGTCGAGCGCGTCGTTGAACTCGCGCGCCTGCTGCAGGCCGTTTTGGCCCGTCGTGGCGTCGATGACGAGCACGAGGTGAACGGGCAGGTTCGCGCGTTTGCGCACGACGGCGACCACCTTCTCGAGCTCGCGCATGAGGTCGGCAGACGTGTGAAGACGCCCAGCGGTGTCGATGAGCACGAGGTCGGCGCCGATTTCCTCGCCGCGCTCGATCGTCTCGTAGCACACGCTGGCAGGGTCGCTTCCGCGCTCGCGTGCGCAGATCTCGACGTCGGCGCGCTTCGACCACACCTCGAGTTGTTCGATGGCAGCCGCGCGGAACGTGTCGCCGCAGCCGAGGATGACCGTGCGGCCGGCATCCTTCGCCTCTTTCGCGATCTTGCCGGTCGTCGTGGTCTTGCCCGAGCCGTTCACGCCGACGAACAGCACGATGGAAGGCGCTCCGCCGAGGATGTCCTCGCCGCCTTCCACGAACTCGGCCGCGATTTCATCGTTCAGCGCGCCGAGCACGTCGCGCGCGCTACGGTAACCCTTGCGCGTGGCCTCACTGCGCAGCTTGTCGACGATGGTCGAAGCCGAATACCCGCCCATGTCGGACATGATGAGCGCCTCTTCGAGACCGTCCCAAAACTCGTCGTCGACGTCGGGGCTGCGATCGAGCAGCAGGTTGACGTCTTCCTGGAACGCTTCGCGCGTGCGCGAAAGCCCTTCCTTGAACCGGTTGAACAGGCCCATGCGCCCTCCTCTACTCCGCGTGCTCGAGCGCGCGCTCGAGTTTCTGGCTGATGACTTGCGTGACGCCGTCGGCTTGCATGGAAACGCCGAACAGCACGTCAGCCATCTCCATCGTGCGCCTCTGGTGCGTGATCATGATGAGCTGCGTCGTTTCGCGCAGCGTGTCGATGTAGGACACGAGACGGCGCAGGTTCGTGTCGTCGAGCGCCGCCTCGACCTCGTCGAGGATGTAGAACGGCGTCGTGCGCGTCTTGTACACGGCGAACAGCAGGGCCAGCGCCGTGAGCGACTTCTCGCCGCCGCTCATGAGCATCATCTTGGTGATGCGCTTGCCGCGCGGCTGGGCCGTCACCTCGACGCCCGAATTGTCGATGTCGTCCGGGTCGACGAGCGACAGGTACGCCGAACCGCCGGGGAACAGCACGCCGAAGATCTCGTTGAAGTTCTCGTTGACCTCTTCGAACGTGCGGGCGAAATCGTCTTTCATGCGGTTGTCGATGACGCGCACGATGCGGGCGAGCGACCGGCGCGCAGCCTCGACGTCGGCAAGCTGCCCGGCGAGGTAATCGTAGCGCTCTTTCAGCGCGGCGTATTCCTCGGCCGCATCGGGATTGATGGTGCCCATCGACTTGATGCGGCGCTGCAGTTTGAACACCTCGTCCTCGACGGCGGTGCGGTCTTCGATTGCGGGCAGGTCTTCCACGCGGTCGAGCGGCGTGTTCAGGTCGACGACGACGGCGTTGACGGCCGCCTCCACCTGGACTTCCAAACGGCTCTTCTCCACGCGGACCTGCGTGGCCTTCTCGCTGGCGGCATCGTAGTCGTCATGCGCCTTGCGGGCGGCGTCGCGCGCTTCGGCGGCATCGGAATGAACCGTGCTCGTCGACGATTCAGATGCGCTCACGGCTTCGTCGAGCACCTTCACGCGGCGCTGCATACCCGCGGACAGTCGCGCGAACAGCTCGAGCAGCTCTTCGCCCCGGCGCACGGCAACCGCCTTCACGGCGAGCGACCTGCGCGCATCGACGGCGGCGGCGTCGATCGTCTCGATATCGCGCTGCCGCGCGACGACGATGCGCTCGGCGTACGTGCGGCGCTCGGCATAGGTGGCCGCAGCGAGCTTCGCTTCGGCGAGCTGCTCGGCGATGCGGGCCGCTTCCTCGCGAAGCGGTTCGGCCTCGCCCGTGCGCTCGTCGCGCTCTTTCACGAGCTCGGCATGCTTGGCCTCGTGCTCTTCGAGCTGCTTCGTGCACGCCTCCAAATCGGGGCGGAGGTCCTCGACCGACTTGCGCGCCGTGTCGAGCTGGTACGTCAGGTCTTCCAATTCGTTCGCGACCGCCGACATGCGCGCCTTCGCGCGCTCTTCCTCGGCAGAGGCAGCCGCATAGGCGCCCTTGCCGTTGGCAAGTTCCTGGCTGAGCTTCAAGCCGGCGGCTTGCGCTTCCCGATAGGCCTCCTCGGCCTTCTCGGAGACGCCCGTTGCGGTAGCGCGCTCGTCGACGGCCTTCGCAAGGCGTTCATTCAATTCGTCGATGCGCCTCTCGCGTGCGAGCACGCCCTCGTCGCCGGCATCGTCGGCGCCGTACACGCGCACCTTGCCGGACGGCCAGATGGCGCACCCGTCAACCGAGACGAACCGCAGGCCGGCATCGTCGGCTGCATGGGCGGCAAACGCCTCGTCGCGCGTCGCGCACACGACGACGTCTCCCAAAAGCGCCTCGACGACGGGTGCCGCCTGGTCGGAATACGCAAGGTCGTCGACAAGGGGATGCCCCGCCTTCGCCTTCCGGGCGATGACGTCGCGTTTGGCCGCTGCGTCCGAACGCGCGACCATGGTGACATCGCCGGCCAATCCGCCGCCGATGATGGCGGCCGCGACTTCGGCGGCGCGCTGCGGGTCTTCGACGGCCATGGCTGCGACGTCGTCGCCGAACAGGCGCTCGACAAGCCCTTCGATGCCCGTTGCGGCCTTTATCGTTTGCGCGATGGGCGTTCCGCCGAATTGCTCGGCGTTGTCCATGAGCCACACCAGCGCGGGATCGCCTTCGCTTGCGGCACGGCGTGCCTGCTCGAGCACGCGCATCTCCGATTCCACGAGGCGCACGGCCTCTTCGGCGCGCTCGCGGGCCTCGCGGGCCTGCTCGCGTTCCGCAAACCGCGCCACCACGTTTTCCTGGGCCGCGGATTCCCGCTTCTCCAAATCGTCGAGCGCGTCTTTCGCGGCCTTTGACTCGGCCGCGCGTTTCTCGTATTCTTCGCGGGCGCGCTCGACGTCGGCGCTCAGCTCGGCGTTTCGCGCTTCCACGAGCTTCACGTGCGCCAAGCCGTTGGAAAGGCTCTCTTGCAGAAACGCCTTGTTCCTCTTGGCCTCGTCAGCAGCTTGCTCGCAGGCGCGCACGGCGGAAACGAGCTCTTCCACGCGCGCTTCCACGGCACGGCGCCTCTCGTCGATCGACGCGCGCTCCTCGGCAAGCGCCCCGGCTTTCCGGTCGGCTTGGGCGCATGCCTCGGAAACCTCGGCCAGCTGCGCTTGGGCGCTTTCCAGCTCGTGCAGCGCATCGGCCCTGCGCGTTTGGGAACCGTCGAGCGACGTGCGCATGTCGGCTTCGTAGCCGATTGCCGCACGGCGGCGCTCGCGCACGAGCATGTCGGCGCTATCGAGCCGCTCGGCGAGGTTTTCGGCGCGACGGTGCTTGCGCGACAACTCGCCCGCGTCTTCCGATTCGCGCCTGATGAGCTCTTGTAGGTCGTTCACCTTCTGCTCGGCCGCTGTCACATTCGCGCGGCATGCCTCGATCTCGGCCGTGGCCTGCTGCTCGGCGGCGCACACGGCATCCCATTCGCGTTGCAGCCTCCGCAGGTCGTCGACGGCCAGCGCGAGCTTCAGCTCGATGAGGGAGGCGTGCGCTTCCTGGTAGGCTGCGGCGCGCTTCGCCTTGCGCTCGAGGGGCCCGAGTTGGCGGGCGACCTCGCCGGCCACGTCGCGGACGCGCGCAAGGTGGTTGTCCATCGTCGCCAACTTGCGCGCCGATTTCTCCTTGCGCTGCTTGTGTTTCAGCACGCCGGCCGCTTCCTCGATGAGCGCGCGGCGGTCTTCGGGTTTCGATTGCAAGATGGAATCGAGGCTGCCCTGCGAGATGATCGAGTGCGTCCCCGTTCCCAAACCGGTGTCATGCAGGATGTCGAGCACGTCGAGGCGCCGCGACACCACGCCGTTCACGAGGTACTCGGACTCGCCCGACCTGAACATGCGGCGCGTTATGACGACCTCGTCGAATTCCACCGGCAGCGTGTGGTCCGAGTTGTCGAGCACCAAATCGACCTCGGCGACCGAAACCGCCTTGCGGGCCGCCGAACCCGAGAAGATGATGTCTTCCATGGCCTGCCCGCGCAGGTTGCGCGCGTTGCGCTCGCCGAGCACCCACAGCACTGCGTCCGAGATGTTCGACTTGCCCGACCCGTTGGGGCCGACGATGGCCGTGATGCCCGGCTCGAGCGACAGCACGCTGCGGTCGGCAAACGACTTGAACCCCTTCAGGACGAGCGACTTCAGATACACGGCGCCACCTTAGCCCTCGTCGTCGGCGCCGCGCTGGCGGCGTTCGGACTTCTTGCGCTCGGCTTGGATGCGCTCTGCAGCGCGTGCCGCGGCCTTCTCGGCCTTGGCCTGCTGCTGCGCGGAAACCTTGTCGATGGTGGCCTGGGCCTGCGAGATGACCTTCTCGGCCTTGGCCTGCTGTTGCGCCGTGACGCGCTCGAGGCGCTCGTCGTCGGAAAGGCCCAATCCGAAGAACTCGCCCAGGCGCGCCAGCGTGCTCTTCGCCGCCTGGCTCTCGGCTTCCTTCTTCGTGCGGCCCGTGCCCTGGGCTAGGCCCTGGTCACCCGCGAACACCTGCGCAACGAACGTGCGGTCATGCGGCGGGCCCTGCGTTTCCACGAGCTTGTACGTGGGGGTGATGCCGTCTTCCTGCAGCTTTTCCTGCAGCGCGCTCTTGGGGTTTTCCGGCTCGCGCGCCAAGTCGATGGACATGCGCTTGATCAGCGTGCTCTCCACGAAGCGCTCGGCCGCCTCGAGCCCGCCGTCGAGGTACAAGGCGGCCACAACCGCCTCGTACACGTTCTCGAGCGCGGAGTGCAGGCCGCGCCGACCCGTTCCCTGCTCGGACGATCCGAACACGATGACGTCGGCGAACCCGAGCCCCGCGGCCACGTCGGCCAGGCTCGAGCCCGACACGAGCGCCACCTTGATGCGCGTGAGCCCGCCTTCGTCGAGCTGATGGAAGCGGTTGAACGCCGCAGACGCCACGATGCCGCCCAAAACGCTGTCGCCGAGGAATTCCAGGCGCTCGTACGAGAACCTGATGGAACGGCCCTCGTTGGCGGACGGATGCGTGATGGCGGAAAGCAGGTACTGCGGGTCTTTGAATTCGTGTCCGATGATGGCCTGGGCCTTCTCGAATTTCTGTCGCTGTTCTTCGTTCAAGTTCTCTTACCCTCGATTCGAGCATAGTGCTCGCGAATCAACCTGGACGAAGGGCGCGCACCATGCGTGCGCTTCGGCCATGCTACTCGCGATTTCGTGCATGCTTACGCCACCGGGAATGCCGGTAGCGCAATCTCGTATTGTACTTGAAAGTGAGGGGGCGGTCTTACTTTTGCACGGCTTCCGCGATTATTTCAGAAACGCCCGAGCGCACGTATGCGGCAGACGCAAGCACGCCGTTCTTGATTGCCCGCGCGTTCGAGGACCCATGCCCCACGATGCAGGCGCCTTTGCAGCCCAGAAGCGGCGCGCCGCCCATGGCGTCGGGGTCGATCCTGCCCATGAGCTCCTTCAGGCCGCCCTTCAGCGCCATGGCGCCGAGCTTCGTCTTGAGCGACGACATCATGACCGACTTCAGCTCGCCGAACAGCACCTTGGCGGTTCCCTCGATGGTCTTCAGGCACACGTTGCCGGTGAAGCCGTCGCACACCACGACGTCGAACGGCCCGTCCATGACATCGCGTCCTTCAGCGTTTCCGCCGAAATTCGCGACCTTTTCCTTCAGCAGCGCATGGGCCTCTTGGGCGAACTGCGAGCCCTTCTCCTCTTCTTCGCCGATGTTCAGCAAGCCGACCTTGGGGTCGGCGACGCCTAGGATCTTGCGGGCGTAGATGCTGGCCATTTCAGCGAACTGCACGAGGTATTCGGGCTTGCAGTCGGCGTTGGCCCCGACGTCGCACAGCACGACGGGCTTCGCCGGCGACGGAACGAGCGTGGCGAGCGCGGGACGGGCGACCCCCTTGATGCGCCCTATGACGAGCGTGCCCGCAGCAAGGCAAGCGCCCGTGGAGCCGGCGGAGAAGAAGCCCTGCGCCTCCCCTTCCTTGACGAGGCGGCAGCCCACCACGATGGACGAGTCCTTCTTCTTGCGGACCGCGTTGGCCGGATGCTCAGCCATCGAGATCTCCTCGGTCGTGGCGCGTGCGACGCATCGGTCATGCGCCGCGGCGAACGGCTCGACGACCTCGGCGGGGCCGCACAGGATGACAGACAGGTCGCCGTCTTCGGCGAGCGCCTGCTCGACGCCGTCGAGCACCACGGCGGGCGCGTTGTCGCCGCCTAGGGCGTCTACGGAAATCGTGACTTTATCTGCCATGCCTGCCTCCTCGATTGAAATCCCCGACGGGGCCTTCATTCTAATAAAAGAGCCCTCCGCGAAAACGGAAGGCTCTTGGCTTACCTTGTAAACGTCGCGTTATTCGGTCTCGACGATCTCGCGGTTCTTGTAGTAGCCGCAGTTCGGGCACACGCGATGCGGAAGCTTCGCCTCGCCGCACTGCGGGCACACGCTGCGCGCAGGAGCGTCGATGCGGTCGTGGGTGCTGCGGCGGGTATGAGTGCGGATACGACCCATTCGTTGTTTAGGTACTGCCATGTTCCTCAAGCTCCTTCTATGTTTTCGTATCGAAATACGGCGTTCACGTTGCAAACACGCAAAACGGTATAGTAGCAAACAGCCCACCACTGTTCAAGCAGGTATTTCTTCCCCATCAAAACTTCTCAAAGAGATTATTCGAACTTGAAGTCCGCAAGAGCCGAGAAGGGGTTGGCGACTTGTTCGAACGCCGCCAATTCGGGGTCTTCACCGCAACCGCAGTCGCCTTCGTTGAGGTTCGCGCCGCACTGGGGGCACAGGCCCGCGCAGTCTTCACGGCACAGGGGCATGTCGGGCGCGTCGATGACGAGCGCTGCCTGCAACAGCGGCGCGAGGTCGAGCATGTGGTCGTCGGGCAGGACCTCGAACTCGTCTTCCCCGATTTCCTCGTCGTCTTCGTCGTGCGCCGCGGACGCGTCGCCGATGAGGAAATAGCCTTCGACCGTACCTTGGAAACCGTGGGCAACGTCTTCGAGGCAGCGCGAGCAAGCGCACGTGCCCGTGCCCTCGACAGTTCCTTCCACGAGAAGCGCCGAGCCGGTGTTCGTGATGTCGACCTGCCAGGCGAGGGGCTCGTCGAACACGTAATCGTCGGGACCGATTGCAAGCTCGGGCAAGTCGTATGCGCCCTCAAAATGGGAACTCTCCGCCAAAGCGAAGAGTTCCGCTGGAATCTTGATGATGGTGTCGGCCATGAATCACTTTAGCGGAGCTGCGACGTCGCGTTCAGGCGATCGCGGCAGCGGCGCACGTTGTTCAGCAGCGTGTCGAGGCTCTGCTCGACATGGCTGAAGACCTCGTCGGCGTAATCTTCGGCACCAGCGCGCGTCTGACGCTCGAGCTCGCGGGCATCGGCCATGATCTGGTCGGCCTGCTGCTGGGAGATGCGCACGATTTCCTGCTCGCTGGCGATGGTCATGGCCTGGGAACGGGCGTCTTCCACCATGCGGTTGGCCTCGGCGTCGGCGTCGTCGAGCAGGCCCTGGCGCTCGCGCACGATCTGGCGCGCCTGGGCGAACTCGCTCGGGAACGTGTCGCGGATGTCGTCCATGATCTCGAACGCGGCGGCGATGTCGACCTGGCGCAAATTGTTGTTACGGCCGAACCCGACCGGCTTAGAATCTTCGAGCAGGATGGAGAGCTCGTCGAGCAGACCCAAAACTCCAGTTTCGTCCATGAGGTAATCCTTCCGGTATCGCCGCCCTTGCTTCCTTTTCTCCGTGATTAGACGGCCTTCATATGCATGTTACCAGCTTTATGTGGTCATGACAAACATAAAACGCAACATGATGTGTTCTATGGCGTTATCGACCCAGCGAATCCTCATGCTTCTTGCGCGCGTCTTCCGGATACCGTTGCTGGTAGCGCACGTCGATGAGCTCGGCCACGATGGCGATCGCGAGTTCCGCCGGCGTCTTCGCGCCGAACTTCAGGCCGATCGGCCGCTTGATGGCGTTCCACTGCTCCTCGGTGACGCCGCCTTCGATGACGAGGTCGTGAATGCCGTCGTTCTTGCCCTTGCACCCCATCATGCCGATGTAGTGCACGCCTTCGCGCGAAGCCCAGATGCAGCCGTCCGGATCGTGCATGTGGCCGCGCGTGAGCACGCAAACGTAGTCTTCGGGCTTCGCGTGCAGGTCGAACAAGGCGTCGAATCCTTCCCCGTCGAGCAAGATGCGATGCGCGTCGGGGAACCTGTCGGCATTGAGGTACGCCGTGTCATAGTCGACTGCCAGCACGTCGAAGCCGACCTTGCGCGCGAGCGGCACGAGCTCGACGGCGACGTCGGAAGCGCCGAGCAACCACACGCGGATGGGGTCGAACAGGGCGACGCTTGCCCAGGTGAGGCCCTCGAACTGCTCGTTATGCATGGAAGGCCCGCGCGTGACGTCCTTCATTTGGAACAAGTCGCGCTTGGAGGGTTCGCGCGAGCTCACGATTTCCTTGGCATCGTTGCAGAAGAACACGAGCGGCTCGCCGTCGGCCGAACCGACCTCGCCGTAATCCTTCGTGAATCCGATGCCCGATTTCGCCTGCGCGACGGCGGGGTCGTACACGACCTTGAACCCGAGCCATGCGAGCTCGCCTTCTTCGACGGCCTTGAGCGCTCGCTCGAAGGTGGGAATGTCCGCTTCGGCAAGGCTTTGCGCGATGATGTCGAGGTCAGTCGGTGACAGGTGGTCGTTCCCAGCCGTGGCTTCCTCGCTGAACGCCGGCACGTCTGCCGTCGTGATCGTCGGCGTGCGCCCCGCCTTCAGGTCTTCGATTATCGCTTCGAGCGTCTCCTTGTTCATGTTCACCATCGCTTCCTACTCGCTTATGTGGACCTTGCCGTCTTCCGACACGGTGACGCGGCCGTCGGCAAGCCAACCCAGGACCTGGGGGTATATCTCGTATTCAGCAGCGTGGATGCGCGCTTCGAGCGTGTCGACCGTGTCGTCCTCGCGCACGGTGACGGCACGCTGGGCGACGATCGGGCCCTTGTCGTATTCGGCGTTCGCGAAATGGACGGTGACGCCCGTGACCTTCACGCCCGCGTCGAATGCGTCTTGTATGGCATGCGCGCCCTTGAAGGAGGGCAGCAGCGCGGGATGCAGGTTCAGGATGCGGTTAGGGTACGCATCGAGCAAGACGCCCGTGACCATGCGCATGTAACCGGCCATGACGACGTATTCGGCACCGGACGCCTTCAGCGTGTCGGCGATCATCGTGTCCGCCGCGCGCGCGTCGGAGTACACCTCGCGGTTCATGACGAGCACGGGAATGCCCGCCGCCTTCGCGCGCTCGATTCCATATGCATCGGGACGCGAGGACACCACGTGGACGATCTCAATCGGCAGGCCCTCGTCCGCGGCGTCGATGATGGCCTGCAAGTTGGTTCCGCTGCCTGATATGAGCACGCCGATTTTCAGCTTATCCGTCATGTTGCGATGCCCTTTCTTGCACGTGTAAGCGCTTCGCGCTTCTGATGAATCCGCCTTCGGCGGCGGGCGCGATGAATCGCGCCCCTACGGGGCCGTTCCGAACTTACTACAGCAGGCTGCCTTGGTTCGTGTAGCGGACGATGCCGGTGCCCTCTTCCACGCGACCGATGAGGCGCGTGACTTCGCCGGCCTGCTCGCAGGCGCGTCGCACGGCGCCGAACGTCGACGGGTCGATGATGAGCACCATGCCGACGCCCATGTTGAACGTCTTGAGCGCTTCCTCTTCGGAAAGGCTCGCCGCCTCGCACGTGTACCGCACGATGGGCGGCACAGCCCAGCTACCGAGCTCGACCACGGCATCGACCTGGTCGTTCAACGCGCGGTTGAGGTTCTCGGTGATGCCGCCGCCCGTTATGTGCGCCAGCGCGCGAATCGCATCGGGGCACTTCTCCATGACGTGGCGCACCCCGTTCACGTAAATGCGCGTGGGTTCGAGCAACGCCTCGGCGACGCCCTTGCCGCCGAGCGCGTCGACCGGCGCGGTGACCTCTTCGAGCGTCTTGCCCTCCAAACACACCTTGCGCGCCAGCGAATAGCCGTTGGAATGAAGGCCGCTCGACATGAGGCCCACGAGCAAATCGCCCGGCTTCACCGATTCGGGATTCAGCATGCGGGGACGGTCGACGATGCCGACGCAGAAGCCCGACAGGTCGTAGTCGGACGGGTCCATGACGCCGGGGTGCTCGGCCATCTCGCCGCCGATGAGGGAGCAGCCGGCCTGACGGCACCCTTCGCCGATGCCCGACACGATTTCCGCCATGGCCTTGGAATCGAGCTTCCCCACCGCGACGTAGTCGAGGAAGAACAGCGGCTCGGCGCCGGTTGCCAGGATGTCGTTCGCGCACATGGCGACCAAGTCGATGCCCACCGTGTCGTGCTTGCCGAGCATCTGGGCGATCTTCAGCTTCGTACCCACGCCGTCGGTGCCCGACACGAGCAGCGGGTCTTCCATGTCCTTGGCGGCCGCTATGGAAAACAGGCCGCCGAACCCGCCGATATCGCCCACGACCTCGGCGCGGTACGTTGAATGGACGATGCCCTTGATGGCGTCGACGGCGCGTGCGCCCTCTTCGATATCGACGCCTGCCTGAGCGTACGTCACCTGCTTGCCTTCGGTCATGGCATCTCCTGTTCCTCGTCTTCGACCATCAAATCGTTAACAAAGCCGTTCGCCTGCCCGTCATCGGCCGTGATGCCCAAATCGCCCGACAGCCCCTCGGCAGACGTCTCCTCGACATACGCGTACAGCACGTATCGGCCGTCGCTGTACAGGTTATCGCATGTGGCGAACGCGAACGCCTTCTTTATCTTCGACACGTCCGGCAGCTTGCCGGGCTCGACGACCGAGCGGTTGACCTTGTCCTGCACATACGCCGCCATGTCCTCGGGCGTGGCGAAACCGGGTTGCACGAGCGGGTCGTCGGCGGCCACATGCACCATGGCGAACGTCCTCAGCTTGAAGTTGCCCTTCGGGCTGAGCACGTATACCGTGCGGCATTCGTCGAACCGCGCCTGATCGGTCATGGCAGCCACGTCGGTGAACATCGACCCGTCGTTCATATGATGGCCGTAGAGGAAATACAACTCGTCCGACCAGTCGGGGTTGTTGCGGTAGTCCATGAACACCGAGCCGTAGTTCGCAAGCCAGCCCGCCGTTCCGTCGAAATCGTGCGTGAGGTAGTACTCGTTGTCTTCTCCGCGCACCACGGGGTAGTTGATGTTGGTGTTCGGAACGTACAGCCATGCGACCGTATCGCCGTTCACGGCGAGCAGCGCGTCCCAGTCGACGTTCAGCTCGGCAACTCCCGCGTTGTCATTGGGGTCGAAGCCCGAATCGTCGGCCACCTTCCCGTATTTCCATTGCCCTTGGAAGTAGCTGAACGCGATGACGCCGAGCGCCACAAGCGATGCGATGAGCACGATGAGCGCGATGACGAAGACCGCGCGCCATCCGCGTCCGCCCTTCTTCCGACTATGTGCGTTGCTGTAATCGGCCATGGTCTACTTGTGCATGCGCTCTTCGAGCGCCTCGTTGATGGCGCGCAGCGCCTGGACGCGGGCATAGCGCTTGTCGTCGCTCTCGAGCACGATCCACGGCGCGAACGTGGTGGACGTCAGGCGGAACATGTCGTCGACCGCCTGCTTGTACTGCGGATACTTGTCGCGGTTGCGCCAATCCTCGTCGGTGATCTTCCAAATCTTGTTGGGGTCGGCCTGACGCGCCTCGAAGCGGCGCAGTTGCTCTTCGGGCGTAATGTCGACCCAGAACTTCAGCAGGATGGCGCCCCATTGCACGAGCTCGTATTCGAACGCGTTGATCTCGTCGTACGCGCGGGACCATTGGTCGGTCGACGAGAAGCCCTCGATGCGCTCGACGAGCACGCGGCCGTACCAGCTGCGGTCGTAGATGCCGACGTGGCCGGCCTTCGGGAGGCGTATCCAGTAGCGCCACAGGTGCGGGTGCATGAGCTCGGGCTTCGTCGGCGCAGGCGACGGGAAGATGGTGTAGGCGCGCGCGTCGATGGCCTGGCACACGCGCTTGATGTTGCCGCCCTTGCCCGCTGCATCCCAGCCTTCGTACATGAGCATGAGCGGCACGCGCTTCTGGTACATTTCCAGCTCGAGTTCGGCGAAGCGCGCCTGCTCGGCCTTGAGCTGCGCTTTGTACTCCTCGTCGGTTTCGATGACCGGCTTCGGTTTCGCGTGGTCGATTTGCGGGTAGCCGGCCATGATGATGTAGTTGGAACCGCGCGGGGCCTGCGAGTGCTGAAGCGCCGCTTCCGCCTCGGCGGCTTTGCGCACGGCCTCGGCATCGTCGACTTCAGTTCCCTCGGCACCGCCGTCGCCGATGGCGGCAGCCGCGCGGGCGGAGTTTTCCGCCGCCTTCTTCTTGGCGGCCTCGGCCGCTTCGTCGGGCCTGGCCGCGAGCGCGTGCTCGATGGCGTCGACGAGCGCTTGGGCGACCTGCAGGTTCGCGGCGCGCTTGTCCTCGCCGTTGACGAGCGTCCAAGGGGCGAACGCGAAGTTGCTCGTCTCGAGCAGGCGGTCGTACAGCTGGTAGGCCTTGTCGTAATGCTTCACCTGGGCGAGCTTCTCAGGGCTCACGCGCCACGTCGTGTTCGGATTGTCATGCAGGCGCTCGAGGCGCTTTTTCTGGGCTTCCTTCGACACGTGCACGAACAGCTTGATGACGATGTAGCCGTCGTCGACGAGCATCCGCTCGAAGTTGTGCGCGATGCGCTGGTAGCTGGCGACGACGTCGCCGTGGAACTCGCCGCGCGCCTTCGAGGCGCCGTCTTCCAGAAGCGGATGCTCCTTCGATTTCTTGTCGAGCTTCTTCGCGACCTTGGGCTTGTCGCCCGTCAGCTCGAACAGCGCCTGGTCGATGGCGGCCGTGTACCAGCCGCGGTCGTAGAACGTGATGGTCCCGCGCTCGCCGAGCGCCTGCCAGAATTCCTGCATGACGGGCTTGAAATCGGAAACGCCCCATTCGGAGCCCACGAACTTGCGCGCCGCCTCGACGTCGAAGTCCTCCGTCACATGCACCGTAGTGGCGCGGGCGTCGAGCTCGTACATGAGGTCGGAAATGCGGCTGCCCTTGCCGGCGCCGCCCCAGCCCTCGAACAGCACCACAAGGCCGATTCCCTTGGCGCGCGCCTGCTGTTGCAGCACGACGAGCTTGTTGATGAGCTCTTTGTGGTGCGGCTTGTAGTCTTCCTTCGAGATTTTCTCGACCGTGAAATCGACCTGCTCGAGCATGCGGTTTCCTTTCTCTAAGATGCCTCGATGATACACCAAATATGCACCCTGATGAGGTATAGTGTAGAGTTGTTTTAATTCCATCGTGAACAGAGGAAACCGTATGAGCGAAGAGAGCATCATCGACGACGCAACCCTCGGCGAGTTCGGCGCCGTTTCAGCGTTCAAGCCTCTGGCACCCGCATCCGACGAAGCGGTCCTTGCGGACGCCTCCGAAGACGCCGATGCCTACGACGAATACGACGACGGGGACGACGGGAGCGAGGACGAGGACGGCGGCTCGAACGTCTTCATGCAGAACCGCGAACTGTCCTGGCTGACGTTCGACGAGCGCGTGCTCGACCAAGGCGCCGACGAGTCGGTGCCGCTGCTCGAGCGCCTGAACTTCATCTCGATCTTCTGGAGCAACCTCCAGGAGTTCTTCATGGTGCGCGTCGGCAGCCTCACCGACCTGTCGTTCATCGACCCGCCCGTCATCGACTCGAAGACGGGCATGACGGCCAAAGAGCAGATCCGCGCCATCCACGAGCGCTGTCACGAACTGTACCCTATCCACGAATCGACCTACGAGCACGTGCGCGGGCAGCTCGCCAAGGAAGGCGTGCGCCACCTGCGCCCCGACGATTTGTCCGACGAGCAGCGCAACTACCTGTTCGGGCTCGTGAAACACAACATCGAGCCGTTCCTCTCGCCGCAGATCATCAACTCGCGCCACCCGTTCCCCCATTTGGAAAACGGCAAGCTTTACATCCTCGTGCGCCTCGACGACGAGGCGGCCGAGGCAGAGCGCGGCAAGAAGAAAAAGAAGAAGGACAAGGAGAAGTCCAAGAAGGACAAGGGCGGCGCCGAGGGCGTGGTGCTCGGGCTCATCCCGCTGCCGCACCAGTGCGAGCGCGTCATCAAGCTGCCCGGGCGCGGCTTCCAGTTCATATTGCTCGAGCATGCCATCGAGATGTTCGTGCCCGAGATCTTCAGCATGTACAAGATCAAGCACACCAACGTCATCTGCGTCACGCGCAACGCCGACATCGACGCCAACCAGGGCTTCGACGAGCAGGACGAAGATTACCGCGAGCACATGAAGCGCCTGCTGAAGCAGCGCGCGCGCCTGGCTCCGGTGCGCCTGGAATGCGAACGGCCGCTGTCGCCGGTCATGGAAAAGCTCATGCTGAAGAAGCTCGATTTGAAGCGCTACCAGATGTACGACACCATCGTGCCGCTCGACCTCAGCTTCACGTGGGGCCTGGGCAACCGGCTTTCCGACAAGAAGCGCGAGCGCCTGTCGAACCCTCCGTTCACGCCCGCATGGCCCACGTGCTTCGACCGCAAGCGCCGCATCATCGACCAGGTGGCCGAACACGACGTGCTCATGTCCTACCCGTACGAGAGCATGGACCCGTTCGTGCAGCTTCTGCGCGAAGCCGCGAACGACCCCGACGTCATCTCGATCAAGATCACGCTGTACCGCCTGGCAAGCCAGTCGCATCTGGCCGAGGCGCTCATCGCCGCCGCCGACGCCGGCAAGGAGGTCACGGCGCTCTTCGAGCTGCGCGCGCGGTTCGACGAGAACAACAACATCGAATGGTCGCAGCGCTTCGAGCAAGCCGGCTGCAACGTTTTGTACGGCTTCCGCGATTACAAGGTGCATTCGAAGATCTGCTGCATCACGCGTCGCACGCCCGATGGCGCGATCCAGCACATCACGCAGCTCGGCACCGGCAATTACAACGAGAAGACGGCCAAGCTCTACACCGACTTCTCGTTCATCACGACCGACGAGGCGTTCGGCCGCGACGCCGTCGAGTTCTTCCGCAACATGCAGCTGGAAAACGTGTCGGACAACTACGACATCCTGCGCGTCGCGCCGCTGCAGATAAAGACGATGCTCATCGACAACCTCGACAAGCAGATCGAGCGCGCCCGCATGGGCCTGCCCGCCAGCGCGTTCATGAAGGCCAATTCCATCACCGACAAGGACATCCTCGAGAAGATTTCCGAGGCGTCGTGCGCGGGCGTGCGCATCACGCTGTTCATACGCGGCATCTGCTGCCTCATCCCGCAGGTGAAGGGCGCCACCGAAAACGTGCGCGTCGTGTCGATCGTCGGCCGCTTGCTCGAGCATAGCCGCATCTACTGCTTCGGCCCCGCCGACGACTGCGTCATCTACCTTTCGAGCGCCGACCTCATGACGCGCAACCTGAACAAGCGCGTGGAAATCGCCTGGCCGCTTCCCGGCGGCGAGATCCGCAACAAGGTGCTTTCCTACATCGACGTATGCATGCGCGACACCGCCAAACTGCGCGAGCTGCGCCCGAACGCCACGTACACGCCGCTCGGCGCCTTCTGCGACCTCGACGAGGACGGCAACCCCAAGCCTCCGTTCGACGCCCAGGCAACGCTGATCAAGCGCGCCGCCGACGCCGCCGAGGAAGCCACGATGAGCTCTATCGGCGAATCGAATTCGATCACCGAGAGGATCCCGGTCATCGTCATCGATGACGAGCTCGCCGACGAGCCTGAATTCGATGACGAGCCCCTTCCCGAGGTCGACTTCGAGGAACCTGCCGCAGAAGAGACCGTGGCGGAAGAGCCTGCGGCAGCGCTAACCGACCTCACAATCGAGGAGATCCTCTCCTCCGCCCCGATCATCGCCGAGCCGATTCCCGGTTTCAGCGCAGACGCAATCGAGCCGGTCGCCGAGGCCGAGGTTGAACCCGAACCTGAGGCCAAGACCGACCTCGACCTCGAACCCGAACCCGAGCCCGAGGTCGAGGTCGAACCCGAGGCCGAACCTGAGCCTGAGCCCGAACCCGAACCCGAAGCTGAGGTCGAGGTCGAACCCGAAGCCATTCCTGAACCTGCCGACGAAACGGTTGAAGAACCTGCCGCCGAAACCGCCGAAGAGCAGCCCGCTGAGCCCGAGTCTGCGCTCGAGCCCGAACAAGAACCGGCCATCGAGCCGCTGCCCATCGCCTCGGTCGACCTTTCCGCCCTCGACGCGGAACTCGGCGCCGCGCTCGCAACCAACCCGTATGACGAGGTTGCGGAAACGGCTTTTGAAACCACGGAGAGCGCAGACGCGGCCGACTTCGCCATCCACGACATGACGCTTGACGAGATCGTGTCCGGCAACGTGGCCCAAGAGCCCGAGCCCGCCGCGTCATCCGATCGCGTTTCCGAGCTCATCGCCCAGCTGAGCGCTACGCCGGGACAATCCGTCCCGCTGCAAGAAGCCCCCGCCATCATCCAGGAAGAGCCGACGTTCGAGCCCGAGCCCATTGCAGAGGCTGCCGAACCCGAGGCTTTCGCAGACATCACCGAAACCGAGGTCTTCGACGATGTTGCCGAGCCTTCGAGCGAAGCGATCGAGGGCGTCGGGGAAGCCGAGCCGGATGAGCCAGAGCCTGTCGAGCCGCTGACGGAGATGACGCTCGATGACATCCTCGCACCGAAGCCGGCTATCGAAGGCGTCGGCGAGCCGCAGGCATTTGAAGCCGATGAGGCCGACGAGGCCGCGCTGCAGCCTGAAGCCCCGATGTCGTCCGATGACTTGTCCGCTCATCTCGCAGGCCTCGTGGTGGAAACGCAAACGCCCGAACAGCCGGTGGTTCAGGAGGAGCAGCCCGCTCAGACCGTCGTCGACGAGGCCGCCCCAGCCGAAGCGGAAACGGCTGATAAGCAATCGAACGAGGCCGACGAGGACGAGGTTCAGGGGTTCTTCGAGGCCGGTCACCGCGAAATCGAGATGCCGCCCGATAAGAAGCAGGGCTTCTTCGCGCGTTTCCGCAAGTAATGCGGTTGCCCATCAACGAACGGCCAGGGCTGGTTCGAGCCCTGGCCATTTTTTTGCGGAACCGATACCGGATATGCGGTTGGTTTTTCCGTCCCTGTAGGGGCGCGATTCATCGCGCCTGCGGGAACGGGGCGGTAACATGAAACGGCCGGAGAATGCATCTCCGGCCGTTTCGTTTACTCGCTATGGGGAAGCGATTACTCGCCGAGCAGCTCCTCGCCGGAGGACTGCTCGTCGTTCGAGGCGGCTTCCTCCTCACGGCTCGTCAGGCCGAAGCCGAACGAATCAATGGAGCCGAGCAGCGCGTCGAGCTCTTCGAGGTTGCGCTGGTACGAACGCGGCGGCAGGGCCTCGCCGAGCATGTCCTCGCCTTCGGTGTTGAAGGTGGGCGGCTCGTCGCCGCCGATGAGGATGTTGTCATCGGGCGAGAACACCATGTCGAGCAACTGGGACATGTCGTCGCTCGAAGCCACAAGGTCGTCCTCGATGACGGAGAGCAGGTTGCGCTCCTCGAGGCCGGCCTTCAGCTCCTGATGCCCTCGATGCGCAGCAGGTCGTCCTCGGTGTGGCCGAGCAGGTCGGCGACCGTCTCGATGCCCGCCTCGGAGAACTTGTTGGCCCAACGCTGGGACACGCCCAGGTCGTCGTAGATGTACAGGCGAGCATCCTCGTCGGACAGCATGCTCGTGCGATGGCTGAACGGGTAGTTGTAGTTGCTGTAACCGGGCATGTTGAAGTACCCGTCGCCGTCGAGCGACCAATCCTGCGGCTGCGGAAGCAGGTCCTCGACGTCCTTCAGGAACTCGGGCGCGTAATCCGGCAACGCGTCGCCCGTCGTGGGCTCGATGGGCTCGCCCTTGTACGTCAGCCTCACGTTGCGGTAGCGCTTCAGGCCCGTGCCGGCCGGAATCGGCTTGCCGATGATGACGTTTTCCTTCAGGCCGTTCAGGTTGTCCGTCTTGCCTTCGATGGCGGCATCGGTGAGGACCTTGGTGGTCTCCTGGAACGATGCGGCGGACATCCACGAGTCGGTTGCCAGCGACGCCTTGGTGATGCCGAGCAGCAGCGGCTGGCCCACGGGCGGCTTCTTGCCCTCGGCGATGAGCGCGTTGGCGGTGTCCTGGAACTCGTAGCGGTTCACCTGGCGGCCCGGCAGGTAGTCGGAATCGCCCGCGTCGAGCACCGTGACCTTGCGCAGCATCTGACGCGCGATGACCTCGATGTGCTTGTCGTTGATGTCGACGCCCTGGGACACGTACACGCCCTGGACCTGCTGCACGATGTAGCGCAGCGTGGTGTTCGGGTCGGTCAGGCGCAGCAGGTCGTGCGGGTTCACGGAGCCCTTGGTCAGCTGCTGGCCCACGGTGACCTGGCAACCGTCGACGACGCCGGGCTGCATCTGGGCGCGCGCCGAAACGGCGTATTCGCGGATGTTGCCCTCTTCGTCGTGGATGGTGAGGATCTTCTGCTGCTTGTCGCCGGAAATCTGCAGGGTGCCTGCGATTTCGGCCAGGACCGCCAAGCCCTTCGGCTTGCGGGCCTCGAACAGCTCCTGGACACGCGGCAGGCCGTGCGTGATGTCGTCGCCGGCTACGCCGCCGGTGTGGAACGTGCGCATCGTCAGCTGCGTGCCGGGCTCGCCGATCGACTGGGCGGCGATGATGCCGACCGCGGTGCCGATGTTGACCGGACGCGAGGTTGCGAGGTCCCAGCCATAGCACTTCTGGCACACGCCCTCGTGGGCATGGCACGTCATGATGGTGCGGACGATGACCTCGGTGATGCCCGCAGCGTCGAGCTTGCGCAGCGTGGCCATGGAGTCGATGTACTCCTCGGCGTCGAGCAGGATCTCGCCATTCCCGTCGACGGCAGCTTCGAGCAGGCAGCGGCCGATGAGGTTCTCGTCGAGGTCGCCCTTCTCGTTGCGCAACGCGTAGGGCACGCCGTCGGTGGTGCCGCAGTCGATCTCGCGGATGATGACGTCTTGCGCGACGTCGACCAGACGACGGGTCAGGTAACCGGAGTCGGCCGTGCGCAGGGCGGTGTCGGCCAAGCCCTTGCGGGCGCCGTGCGTCGAGATGAAGTACTCGAGGACGGACAGGCCCTCGCGGAAGTTCGCCTTGATGGGACGGTCGATGATCTCGCCCTTCGGGTCGGACATCAGGCCGCGCATGCCGGCGAGCTGGCGGATCTGCTTGATGTTGCCGCGGGCGCCGGAGAAGGCCATCATGTAAATCGGGTTGAAGCGGTCGAAGTTGTCGGCCATGGCGTCGCCGACCTCCTCATTGGCCTCGTTCCAAATGTCGACGACCTGGCGATGGCGCTCTTCGGGGCTCATGAGGCCCATCTCGTAGTCCTCGTCGATGGCCGCGACCTTCTCGTCGGCGGCGGCTAGGATCTCGCCCTTGGAAGGCGGGATGGTGGCGTCGTACACCGACACGGTGACGCCGGCGCGCGTGGCGTAATGGAAGCCGGCGGCCTTCAGGCCGTCGAGGATCGGCGGCACCTCGGAGGTGGCGTAGCGGTTCGTGATGTCCTCGACCAGGCGGCTAATCTCGGACTTGTTCATGCCGTAGTTCAAAAACGGGTAATCGTCGGGCAGCACCTCGTTGAACGTGATGCGGCCGATGGTCGTTTCAAGGCGCGAGCCGGCCTTGTACTCGGTCATCTCGTTGAACGCCGTGGCGACCATGGTGTCGCGCGTCAGGCGCACCTCGATCTTGGCCTGCAGGTCGACGTCGGCGCGCGCGTCGTAGGCGTTGAGCGCGTCTTTGAAGTCGATGAACGCCCTGCCCTCGCCCGGGAACCCGTCGCGGGCGGCGGTGAGGTAGTACAGGCCGATGATCATGTCCTGCGTCGGGATGGTGAGCGGACGGCCGTGGGCCGGCGACTTGATGTTGTTGGTGGACAGCATGAGCACGCGGGCCTCGGCCTGCGCGGCGCCGGACAGCGGCACGTGCACGGCCATCTGGTCGCCGTCGAAGTCGGCGTTGAACGCGGTGCAGACCAGCGGATGCAGCTTGATGGCCTTGCCCTCGACCAGCACCGGCTCGAAGGCCTGGATGCCCAGGCGGTGCAGGGTGGGTGCGCGGTTGAGCAGCACCGGATGCTCGGTGATGACTTCCTCGAGCACGTCCCACACGTAGCTGGCGCCACGGTCGACGGCGCGCTTGGCGGCCTTGATGTTGGCCGAGTATTCCAGCTCGACCAGGCGCTTCATGACGAACGGCTTGAACAGCTCGAGCGCCATGTTGTTCGGCAGGCCGCACTGGTGCATCTTCAGCTCCGGGCCGACGACGATGACCGAGCGGCCGGAGTAGTCGACGCGCTTGCCGAGCAGGTTCTGGCGGAAGCGGCCCTGCTTGCCCTTCAGCATGTCGGACAGCGACTTCAGGGAACGGTTGCCCGGGCCCGTGACGGGGCGGCCGCGGCGGCCGTTGTCGAACAGGCTGTCGACGGCTTCCTGCAGCATGCGCTTCTCGTTGTTCACGATGATTTCAGGAGCACCGAGGTCGAGCAGGCGCTTCAGGCGGTTGTTGCGGTTGATGACGCGGCGGTACAGGTCGTTCAGGTCGCTCGTGGCGAAGCGGCCGCCGTCGAGCTGCACCATCGGGCGCAGGTCGGGCGGGATGACCGGGATGACGTCCAAGATCATGTCGGTCGGCTTGTTTTCCGACTTCAAGAACGCGTCGACGACCTTCAGGCGCTTGATGGCCTTGGCGCGCTTCTGGCCCTTGCCGTTCTCGATGATGTCGGAGAGCTCTTCGGCCGTGGCCTCGAGGTCGATGGCGGACAGGAGGTCGCGCACGGCCTCGGCGCCCATGCCGCCCGTGAAGTAATCGCGATAGTTCAGGCGCATCTCGCGGTAGAGCGCCTCGTCGGAGACGAGCTGCTTGGCCTCGATCTTCTGGAACGCCTCGAACGCGTCGGCGCGCAGCGCCTTGCGCTCGTTGAACTCCTCGTAGATGTCGGCGATTTCCTCTTCGACCTCTTCGGGGCTCATGCGCTCGTCGTCGTCGATGTCGTCGACGAACTCGTCTTCCTCAGGCACGTAGGCCGTGGACAAACGGCGCGTCGACTCGATGATGCGATCGCGCTCGGCGTCGAGTTCCTCGAGGTCGGCGGCCAGCTCGTCACGCAGCTCGTCGAGGTCTTCCTCGCGGGCCTGCGTGTCGACCGACGTGATGATGGAGCTCGCGAAGTACAGCACCTTCTCGAGGTCCTTCGGGGAGATGTCGAGCAGGTAGCCCAAGCGGCTCGGGGAGCCCTTGAAGTACCAGATGTGGCTGACGGGGGCCGCCAGCTCGATGTGGCCCATGCGCTCGCGGCGCACCTTGGCGCGCGTGACCTCGACACCGCAGCGCTCGCACACGATGCCCTTGAAGCGGATGCGCTTGTACTTGCCGCAGGCGCACTCCCAGTCCTTCGTCGGGCCGAAGATCTTCTCGCAGAACAGGCCGTCCTTCTCGGGCTTGAGCGTGCGGTAGTTGATGGTCTCGGGCTTCTTGACCTCGCCGCGCGACCAGCTGCGGATATCCTCGGCGGACGCGAGGGAAATGCGGATTGCGTCGAAATTCGTGACGTCGAATTCAGTCGTCATTAGTTCTCCTCCCCCTCAACCGTCGGTTCGTTGTCGGTTACGCCGGCCCCGATGGGATCGAGACCGCCGATCAGGTCGCCAAGCTCGGCAGCGATGCTGTCGAGGATGTCGTCGTGCTCTTCCTGCTCGGTCTTGGCCGCATCGCCGGCGAGCGCCTCGTACAGCGTGGCGTCCTCGTCGGACTCGATGTCGGCGTCCATGTCGACCGGCTTCATGTCATGGCCTTCGAGCTCGATGTTCAGGCACAGCGAGCGCATTTCCTTGACGAGCACCTTGAAGGACTCGGGCACCTCGGCTGCCGGGATGTTCTCGCCCTTCACGATGGACTCGTAGGACTTCACGCGGCCCGACGTGTCGTCGGACTTCACGGTGAGGATCTCCTGCAGCACGTTGGAAGCGCCGTAGGCGTAGAGCGCCCACACTTCCATCTCGCCGAAGCGCTGGCCGCCGAACTGGGCCTTGCCGCCGAGGGGCTGCTGCGTGATGAGGCTGTACGGGCCGGTCGAACGCGCGTGGATCTTGTCGTCGACCATGTGGCCGAGTTTCAGCATGTAGGTCTGGCCGACCGTGATGGGCTCGCGGAACATCTCGCCCGTGCGGCCGTCGTAGAGCCACGTCTTGCCCGTGCGGGACAGCTGCGGCACGAACTCGTCACGCGCGAGGTCGCCGTACTTGGCGTGGTTCATGTTGATGAGGTTGCGGTTGGCGCGCTCGATGCAGTCGGAGATCTCGTCCTCGTGCGCGCCGTCGAAGACCGGCGTGGCCACGAAGAACGGACCTTCCACGACCTCGTCGGAATCGTCCTTGTCGTCCCAGCCCCATTTGGCGGCCCAGCCGAGGTGGTTCTCGAGCAGCTGGCCGACGTTCATACGGGACGGGACGCCCAGCGGGTTCAGGATGACGTCGATCGGCGTGCCGTCAGCGAGGTACGGCATGTCCTCGACCGGCAGCACGCGGGAGATGACGCCCTTGTTGCCGTGACGGCCGGAGAGCTTGTCGCCCTGCTGCACCTTGCGCTTCTGGGCGACGTAGATGCGGACGAGCTCGTTGACGCCCGGCGCCAGCTCGTCGCCGGCATCGCGGCTGAAGCGGATGACGCCGATGACGCGGCCGCCCGCGCCGTGCGGCACCTTCAGGGACGTGTCGCGAACCTCGCGGGCCTTCTCGCCGAAGATGGCGCGCAGCAGGCGCTCTTCGGCGGTCTGCTCGGTTTCGCCCTTCGGGGTGACCTTGCCGACGAGCACGTCGCCTGGGAACACCTCGGCGCCGATGCGGATGATGCCGTCGGCATCGAGGTCGCTGATGAGGTCCTCGGAGATGTTCGGGATCTCGCGGGTGATCTCCTCGGGGCCGAGCTTCGTGTCGCGCGCGTCGACCTCGTACTCGGCGATGTGGATGGACGTGAGCAGGTCCTCGGCGACGACGCGCTCGGAGATGACGATGGCGTCCTCGTAGTTGTAGCCTTCCCACGGCATGTAGGCGATCATGAGGTTCTGGCCGAGGGCGAGCTCGCCGTGATCGCAGCTCGGGCCGTCAGCCAGCACGTCGCCGGCTTCCACGCGGTCGTCCTTGCGGACGATCGGGCGGTGGTTGATGCAGCCGCTCTGGTTCGAGCGCTGGAACTTCGGCACGAGGTACTCGTCGTACTCGCCGTCGTCGTTCAGGATGATGATGGTCTGGCCGTCGACGTAGTCGACCACGCCGGCGTTCTGGGCGACGAGGATCTCGCCGCTATCGACCGCGATGCGGTGCTCGATGCCGGTGCCCACCAGCGGCGCCGTCGGGCGCAGCAGCGGCACGGCCTGGCGCTGCATGTTCGAGCCCATGAGGGCGCGGTTCGCGTCGTCGTGCTCGAGGAACGGGATGAGCGAGGTGGCCACAGAGGTCATCTGGCGCGGGGACACGTCCATGTACTGGACGTTCTCGGGCGCGACCTCGTCGGGCTCGCCGAAGGCGCCCGTGTTCGGGTCCTTCGTGCGGCAGAGCACGCGCGCACTCGGAACGAACTTCCCGTCGACCGTATGGCCGAACACGCGGGTCTTCAGGTCGAATTCCTCGTTGGCCTGGGCGATGGTGTAGTTTTCTTCCTCGTCGGCCGTCAGGTAGTCGATGTCGTCGGTGACCTTGCCGTCGACGACGCGGCGGTACGGCGTCTCGATGAAGCCGTACGGGTTCACGCGCGCATACGTGGCCAGCGAGCCGATCAGGCCGATGTTCGGGCCTTCAGGCGTCTCGATGGGGCACATGCGGCCGTAGTGCGAGGTGTGGACGTCGCGGACCTCGAAGCCTGCGCGCTCGCGCGACAGGCCGCCGGGGCCGAGGGCCGACAGACGGCGCTTGTGCGTGATGCCCGCGGCGGGGTTGGTCTGGTCCATGAACTGCGAGAGCTGCGAGCTGCCGAAGAACTCCTTGATGGAAGCCACGATCGGGCGGATGTTCACGAGGCTCTGCGGCGTGATGTCGTCGGGCTCCTGCATGCTCATGCGCTCGCGCACGACGCGCTCCATGCGCGACAGGCCGATGCGGAACTGGTTCTGGATGAGCTCGCCGACCGTGCGGATGCGGCGGTTGCCGAAGTGGTCGATGTCGTCGACCGACACGCCCTCTTCGCCGTTGTGCAGCGCCGTGATGTAGCGCATGGTGCGCACGATGTCGTCATCGGTGAGCGTGGAGGAGTCGTTCTCGGGATCTTCGCCGAGCTTCTTGTTGATCTTGTAACGGCCGACCTTCGCCAAGTCGTAGCGCTGCGGGTTGAAGAACAGGCCGTCGAGGAGCGTGCGGGCGGAATCGAGCGTAGGTGGCTCGCCCGGACGGAAGCGCTTGTACAGCTCGATGAGCGATTCCTCGCGCGTGGTGGCGGGGTCGCGGTCGAGCGTGCGCAGGATCATGTCGGATGAACCGAGCAGGTCGATGATCTCGTCGCGGGTTTCGGCCAGGCCGAGCGCGCGAACGAGCAGCGTCGCGGGCTGCTTGCGCTTGCGGTCGATGCGCACGTGCAGCACGTCGCGCTTGTCGGTCTCGAATTCGAGCCATGCGCCGCGGCTCGGGATGACCTTGGCATTATATATAGTGCGGTCGGACGTCTTGTCCGGCTCGGAGGCGAAGTACACGCCGGGCGAACGGACGAGCTGGGAGACGACGACGCGCTCGGTGCCGTTGATGATGAAGGTGCCGCGCGGCGTCATGAGCGGGAAGTCGCCCACGAACACCTCCTGCTCCTTGATCTCGCCGGTTTCCTTGTTGATGAAGCGGATCTCGACGAACAGGGGCGCCTGGTAGCTGACGTCCTTTTCCTTGCATTCGTCGACCGAGTACTTCGGCTCGCCGAAATGATGCGCGCCGAACTCGACCGCCATGTCCTTCGTCGAGTTCTCGATGGGGCTGATGTCGGCAAACGCCTGCGACAGGCCCTCGGTCTTGAACCACTCGAAGCTGTCGATCTGGATGCCGATCAGTTTCGGGACATCCATGACGTCCGGGATCTTGGCGAACGACCGCCTTTCCCTATAAGTGCTGGTGGAAGCTGTTTTTTTGCTTTTAGCCACGAGCTTGCTCCTCCTCACGTAACACGCGTTTTTCCGCAAAAATGCACAGTTTCTTAAAATACTGCCCCGTAGGGGCAGCGTCAAGAACTTTTTTTAGCAGATGTGGTAATTCGCTGTTTTATCAGGCGCTTTGCAGGAGATTATCCTTGGTTCCGATGCGTTTGATTGAACCGGGCGCAGAACGGAACCAGGGTATGCGTTTTGCTACTTTCTTCGCCAGATGTCGATGATGACCCAGGCGGAGAGGATGAACGCGCCGAGGAAGCCGAAGAACGAGAGTATGGGGACGCCCAGGACGAGCACCTGCCCCTCGATTTGCGCGAACATGCTCGAGCCGATGAAGAGGCCGGCGATGATGATGCCGATAGTGAGCCGGTTCATGATCTTCGACAGGCCGGCCATCGGGGCGTCGGAGCCGAGCATTTCCATGTTCACCTTTATCTGCCCGCGCGTGAGCATGCGCAGCGCCTCGCCGGAATACGCCGCGGCCTGCCCCGCCCCCTCGGCAGCCTTGCGCACGTCGAGGGCTATGCCGGCAAGCTCGTCTTTCGCGCGTTCGATGGGGTCGCCCGAGCGCATGATGTGGGCGTTGATGATGTGCATGATGCTCTCGTTGGGGATGAAGTCCTCGATGGTGCCCTCGATGGTGACGATGCCGCGCGACACGTTCGTGACGGCCGTGGGCAACGTGACGCGGCTCGAGCGCATGAGCGCCATGACATCGGCGAGCATCTGGCCGATGTCGAGGTCGGCCACATCGACCGACGCGTAGCTGGCGAGCAGCAAATCCAGGTCGGCGAGCATCTTCGCATGGTCGATGAGCGCGTTGTCCTTCACGACCGCGAACGACAGCAGCGCCTCTTTCAGCTTGCCCGTGTCCTGCAGGCCGACGGCCTCGATCATCGTGCCGAACGTCGCGCGCTCGGCAGGCGTGAGGCGGCCCATGATGCCCAGGTCGATGTAGACGACCTTGCCCTCGCGCACCATGATGTTGCCCGGATGCGGGTCGGCGTGGAAGAACCCGTGCTCGAGGATCTGGGTCGCGTAGTTGTCGATCATCTTCTCGCCGATTTCGGCGAGGTCGTATCCCGCCTTGACCAGCTCGTCATGTTTGTAGATGGGAATGCCCTCGATGTACTCCATGACGAGGCAGTACTCGCTGCAGTACTCCGGGTACACGCGCGGGCAGTCGATGAACGCGGTGTTCGCGTTCTGCTCGCGGAACAGGGCGAGGTTCTCCGCCTCGCGCGCGAAATCGGTCTCCACGAGGAACGTGCGCCACATCTCCTCGATGACGTCGTCGAAGTCGAGCATCTGCTCGCCCTTGACGAACCGCGTGGCGCGCCTGGCCATGAGCCGCATGATGTCGATGTCCTGCGCCATGGTGCCCTTCACGCCCGGACGCTGCACCTTCACGGCCACGACGTCGCCGTTCACGAGGCGCGCCTTGTGCACCTGCGCAAGCGAGGCGCTGCCGAGCGGATGCTCGTCGATGTCCGCGAACACGGAATCGAGGTTCGGGCCGAAGATGTCCTTCAGGGCGTCTTTGACTTGATCGAACGGCAGCGGGTCGCATTCGGTTTGCAGCTTCGCGAGCTCGGCGCAATACGCTTCGGGCAGGATTTCCGAGCGCGTGGAAAGCGTTTGGCCAATCTTCACGAAGCTCGGCCCGAGGTCTTCGAGCACCATGCGGAACTCCGCGGGTGTGAAGCCAGAGAGCACATGGTGCTTGGAGAGGACGGAGTATATCTCCCTCAGGCGCCGCGAGCGCGACTTGCGGCTGAGGTCGAACTGGTCCTCCGGATCGACCTCGGCGCTATGCCCGAAGAAGTGCTTGTACAGCGAATTGCGGGCCATGACGATGGTGCCTTCGATTTGCCGTAGGGGCGTAATTCATTGCGCCCGCGCCCCAAATGACGGCATATCAGCATTCGCCGATATACCCGCCTTCGGCGGCGGGCGCGATGAATCGCGCCCCTACGGGAGATTACTCGGCAGGCTCTTCAGCCGCTTCTTCGGCTTCCACGACCTCGGCTTCCACCGTGGCGGCGCATTCGGCGTCGGCGGCGTTCTGCGCGGCGGCGATCTCGGCGGCCTTGGCGGCGAACGCCTCGCGCTCGTCGGGCGACATGGCCTTCATACGCGCTTCGAGCGCGCTTTCGCGCATGCTTGTCGTAGCGTCCTCGGCCTTGCGCTTCAGCTCCTCGTTGAGTTCCTTGCCCTGGTCGAGCGTCAGCTCGCCCTTCTCGACGAGCTGGTCGATGATTTCCTTGCCCTTCTCGCCGGTATAGGCCATAGCGCCGATGCCTGCCAGGAAGATGTTCTTGAACCCATCGCCGATATTCGTCATGACAGTCTCCTTGCCGTCGTTGCCAATACGTTCATCGGGGCTATTGTACTCTTCCCGCGTTTGATTGTCGGCGAATGTTGTTCAGCCGTTATCGCGCAGGGCCTTGAGCTTGGCGAGCGTTTCGGAATCGATGCGGCCGGCGATGGTGCGCTTCTCGGCGACCTTCGGGGTCTCGTCGAGGACGGCATCGTGGTAGTACCGGTCAAGCTCGATGCTGAAGCCCTCGGCCGACATGCGGTCGACACCCAAGCCGAACACGGTGTCTTGGATGGTGGCGTCGCTCGTGACGACGAGCACTTCGTAGCCGTTTTCGCGACCTTCGTGCGCGAGCTTCTCGATGACCTTGTCGGCAGAGCTGCCCGCCGGCGAGAACACGACGCTCACGCCGCCGACCTTCTGCTCCTCGCCCGTCGATTCCACGTTGCCGCCGCCGTCGAACACCACCGTGGCGCGGTACTCGCGTCCGGCGTAGTGCACGACGTCGTTGATGAGCATCTCGCGCGCCCGGTTGAACCAATCGTGGTCGTAGTCGGGCATGTTCAGCGATATGTTCTTGTAACGGCTGCCCGAACGCAGCACGTTGAAGCCATCCACGATGAGTATGCGCTTGCGGTCCTTCGGCATGGCTACCAGTTCTGCCGCAGCCACTCGTACATGCAGGCAGTCGCAGATTGGGCGACGTTGAGCGACTCCACGTTGCCGAGCATGGGGAGACGGCCGGCCATGTCGCAGTTCTCGAGCACGAGATGCGATACGCCCTCGCTCTCGTTGCCGAGCACGAGCACGATCTTGCCCTTCAGGTTCACGTCCCACATCTCGTTGGAGGAATGCTCGGTGGCGGCGCACACCCAGAAGCCCTCCTTCTGGAAGCGGTTCAGGGCGTTCGCGATGTTCGACGTCTGCGCGATGGGCAGGTGCGCCACGGCGCCCGCCGAGCTCTTGTAGGTGGAAGCCTCGACGCGCGCGCTGCGCTTGTTGGGGATGATCAGGCCCGATGCGCCCACCGACTCTGCGCTGCGGATGATCGCGCCCAGGTTGCCGGCATCGGTGAGGTGGTCGCACACCACGACGAGCGCGCGGCCGTCGTGCTCGGCGGCGTATTCCTCGGCTGCGCCCACGATGTCGCCGATGCCCTTGTAGGGAAACGGCTTCGTCTCGGCCATGACGCCTTGGTGGCTTCCCCGTGCCGACTTCTGGTCGAGCTCGGCGCGGGGCACCTCGATAACGGATAAGCCGCGCTGGCGGGCCTTGCGCAGGATGTCCTCGATCATGGGATCGCGCTTGGCGTTGTCGGCGAGCAGGATCTTCTTCAACGGAACATCGGTCTTGAGCGCCTCGATGACCGGGCGCTTGCCCTCTACGTAATCTGCCATTGAACCTTCCTCTACCATTATCTCCGTAGGGGCGCTCTCCGAGCGCCCGTCAACCATGGCAGGCGGGCGCTCGGAGAGCGCCCCTACGGTCTAACGTAACCTATTCGAAGATGGAGTCGAACGCGCCGCGGCCGGCACCGGTCTTGAAGTCGACGCGGTGGGCGAAGCTCAGCATCTCGGCCACGGCGTCGAGGCTGACGTCGCGCTTCTGGCCCGTGCGGCGCAGCTTCACCTCCACGTTGCCCTCGGCCAGGCCGCGCTTGCCGATGACCACCTGCAGCGGCCAGCCGATGAGGTCGGCGTCGGCGAACTTCACGCCCGCACGCTCGGAGCGGTCGTCGATGGCCACTTCGATGCCGAGGTCGGCAAGTTCCTTCGCAAGCTTCTCGGCTGCGGGCTGCACCACGTCGTCGCCAACCGTCAGCGGGATGACGCACACGTGCGCCGGGGCCACGGAAAGCGGCCAGCAGATGCCGTTCTCGTCGTGATGCTGCTCGACGATGGCGGCCATCGAGCGCGTGACGCCCACACCGTAGCAGCCCATGATGAACGGCTTCTCGGTGCCGTCTTCGTCCATGAACGTGGCGCCCATGCTCTCGGAGTACTTCGTGCCCAGCTGGAAGACCTGCGACACCTCGATGCCGCGGGCGCCCGAAAGCGCCTGGCCGCAGCGCGGGCACGTGTCGCCCGGCTTCACCTGGCAGAGGTCAGCCCAATCGTCTACCTGGAAGTCCTGCCCGAGGCGCGCGCCCACGTAGTGGAAGCCGTCCTCGTTGGCGCCGACCACCCACTGGGCGACGTCCTTCAGGTTCGCGTCGGCGATGACGCGCGTGCCGGCGGGCAGCCCGACCGGACCCATCGAGCCCTTGAACAAGCCAGCATTGACCATTTCCTCGTCGGTCAAAAGCTCGAAGCCCGGCACGGCGCGGTTGGCCTTGATGTCGTTGAGCTCGTGGTCGCCCGGGATGAAGAACACGACGATGTTGCCGTCGGCGTCCTTGCCCGAAAGCGCCTTCACGCACGACGTGTTCGGGATGCCCAGGAACTCGGCGAGCTCCTCGATGGTGTGGACGCCCGGGGTCGAGATCTTCTCCATGGCGTCGCGCTCGTATTGCGTGACCTCGCAGATGCACTCCCCCGCCTCGGCATCGGCCGCGTAACCGCACGTGCAATGCACGATTTCCGCCTCACCGTATTCGGCGAGCGCCATGAACTCGGTGGTCACCTTGCCGCCGATCTGGCCGGAATCGGCCTCGACGGCGCGCCATTCCAGACCCATGCGGTCGCACATGCGCCCGTATGCGGCGCTCAGGTCGTCATAGGTTTCCTGCAGCGATTCCTGCGTGGCATGGAAGCTGTACGTGTCGTTCATGATGAACTCGCGGCTGCGCATGAGCCCGAAGCGCGGGCGAATCTCGTCGCGGAACTTGATCTGCGACTGGTAGAGAGACACCGGAAGATCCTTGTAAGAGCGCAGCTCGTTGCGCACGAGCGCCGTGATGAGCTCCTCGTGGGTGGGTCCGAGGCAAAACTCGTTGCCATGACGGTCGACCACACGCTGCAGCTCGGGCCCGTAGTCGTCCCAACGCCCCGACTCGTGCCACAAGTCGGCAGGCTGCACGAACGGCATGAGGATCTGCTGGGCCCCGGTCGATTCGACTTCCTCGTTCACGATGCGCTCGACCTTGTTCAGCACGCGCATGCCAAGCGGCAAGAACGCATACAGGCCGCTTGCCTGCTTGCGCATCATGCCGGCGCGCAGCAACAGGCGATGGCTCGCGAGCTCGGCGTCGGACGGATCTTCCTTGAGCGTCGGTGCGTACCATTTGCTCATGCGTAGTATGTTCATTGCAGTTTTCCAATCTCTTCCATCAACGCGTCCACGATGTCGGCTTCGGCGACCTTGCGGACGACTTCTCCCTTTGCGAACACGGCGCCCGAGCCCGCTCCGCACGCAACGCCGATATCGGCATCGCGCGCTTCGCCTGGCCCGTTCACCACGCAGCCCATGACGGCGACCTTCACGGGCGCCTTCACGGCGCGCAGGCGCTCTTCCACCTGCCCGGCCAATTCTATCAGGTTCACCTGGCAACGTCCGCACGTCGGGCAGCTTATGATTTCCGGGCCGCGGCGACGCAAATCGAGTGCGGCCAGAAGCGCCCAGCAGGCGCGGATCTCGTTCACGGGGTCGTCGGTCAGCGATATGCGCATGGTGTCGCCGATGCCCTCTTCGAGCAGGATGCCCAAACCGCTCGCAGACTTCACGATGCCCTGGAACTGCGTGCCCGCCTCGGTTATGCCGATGTGCAGCGGAATGTGCGGAAGTTCGCGAGCGAGCAGCCGGTACGTGCTCACCGTGGTCATGACGTCGTGCGCCTTCGCGGAAATGACGAGGTCGCAGAACCCGTATTCCTCGCAGAAGCTGGCATATTGCGCCGCCGATGCCGCCAGCTTCTCGGGAAGCGAAAGGTCGGCGCGCGCGGCAAGCTCCTGGTCGAGCGACCCTGCGTTCACGCCGATGCGGATGGGAATGCCCGCTTCGCCTGCCGCGTCGAGGATGGGCTCGGTCGCTTCGAGGCCGCCGACGTTTCCGGGGTTTATGCGCAGCTTCGCGGCGCCGCGCCGTGCAGCCTCGATGGCGATGACGGGGTCGAAATGCACGTCGGCCACCACGGGAAGCGGCGAGCGCGCGCAAACCGCCTCGAACGTGCCGAGGCTCGCGCGGTTCGGAATGGCCATGCGCACGATCTCGCAGCCTGCTTCCGCAAGCGCCTCGATTTGGCGCAGGTTCGCCTCGACATCGTCTGGCGGCATGTTCAGCATCGACTGCACGACGACGGGCGCGCCTCCGCCCATCGGCACCGACCCGACCCGCACTTGGCGCGTATGCTCGTTCGGCTTCAAAGCATCTCCTCCCGCAAGAGCCAATCTCATGGGCCCATTGTATCGGTTAGCGTTGTCCTGGTGCCCCGAACCGGCTTGAAAGCTTAAGCGTAGCGGCCTTCGCACCGCGAGCGATGCTTGAAAGCCGAGGCGGAATGCCAGGACAGCGCTAACCCCAGTTTCCGAAAACGAATCGTTGAATGTCCTGGTTCATCATGACGATGAAGAACAGCGTGAACAGGGCCACACCCGCCCACGATACGTAGTTCACGACGCGCAGCGACACGACCTTGCGGCGGATGCGCTGGTACACCTCGATGACGAACTTGCCGCCATCGAGCGGTGGAATGGGCAGCATGTTCATGACGCCGAGCGATACCGAGAGCATCGCCGTGAAGAACAGCGCGTCGGTGAGGCCCGCCTCGAACGCGTTGCGCGACATGACGGCGATGCCGACGACGCTCGTCGATTGCGAGACCGTCTCGGCGGCGGTTTGGGGGTTGAACAGGCCCGCAACGGCCTGCACGACCATGCCGATGTACATGAACCCGGCTTGGACGGCGCGCAAGGGCGATACGGTGATGTGCGAAACGTCGCCCGTCGCGGCGTCTTGGTAGTCGAACCCGATGACGGAGTAGATGAGCACGAACGCCAAAATGGCGAACAACAGGTTCACGCCAGGCCCCGCCACGAGGATGACCGTGCGCTTCCAGAACGGAAGCGAGCGGTACTGCTGGGAATACTCCCGCTTGAACGCCTCGACCGGATCGTCCAGCGGGCGCGGCTGGCCTTCGGCGTACACGGGCGCCTCGATTCCGGCCTGAAGGGCCTTGCGGCGCATGCGCCCTGTCGGCTTGAAGCCAGGCGTGCGGTACATGTTGTACTCGTCGGTTTTCTTGGGCCCGGTGACCGTGCCCCATTCGACTAGCTCCTCGAGCGCTTCGTACGCCTCGTCATCGGAAATGCCGCAATCGCGCGCGACGTCTTCCATGAGCGCCGTTCCGCGGGCGTACACGCTTGTCATGACAGCCTGCAAATACGGGCTCATCTCGCCCGGCTCCATACCGCATACGCGCGCATATCCGCCAAGGGGAACGGCCGTGACCCCGAATGTGGTCTCGCCGCGCTTCACGCCGGCGCTCGGGCCGGGAAGGCCGATCATGAACTCGGTGACGCGCACGCCGAACGCGCGCGCTGCCACGAAATGCCCGCCCTCGTGAATGAACACGAGGAACGCGAGCACGACGACCGCCGAAAGCACTGTGAGCAGGATATCCATGCGCTCCATTATAAGCGAGCGCTTCAGGCGAAACTCAACGGTTGGAAAACGCCACTTAACTTACGTTCTCGGACGCTGCGCGGCGGGCCCAGGCGTCGATTTCGAGAAGCTGCTCGATTGACTCGACCGCCTGCACGTCGTGCGCTTCCATGACCGCCTCGACGCATTCGGCAATGCCCAGATACGAGCCCTTCCCCTCGAGGAACGCGGCAACCGCAACCTCGTTGGCGGCGTTCATAGCGCAGGGCAGCGTGCCGCCGCGCTCGCCTGCCGCACGCGCAAGCGCCAAGCACTTGAACGTCTCGATGTCGGGAGCGGCGAACCCCAAGCTTCCCAGCGCCGTGAAATCGAGCGGCTCGACGGGCGCGTCCCAGCGCTCGGGGTACGACAGCGCGTACTGGATGGGGATGCGCATGTCCGTCGTCCCCAAATGAGCCTTCACCGAGCCGTCGGAGAACTCCACCATGGAATGGATGGCGCTTTGCGGCTGCACGACGACGCTGATGCGGTCGTAGGGCATGTCGAACAGGTGATGAGCCTCGATGACCTCGAGCCCCTTGTTCATGAGCGTTGACGAGTCGATCGTGATCTTCGGCCCCATGTTCCACGTGGGGTGAGCGAGCGCCTGCGCCGCCGTGATGTCGCGCAGCTCGTCGCGCGTGCGCCCCCTGAACGGGCCGCCCGATGCCGTCACCCACAACCGCGACACTTCCCGCCTCGCCTCGCCGATGAGGCACTGGTAAATCGCGCCGTGCTCCGAGTCGATGGGCATGAGCGCGCCGGCAGGCCCATGGGCAGGCGCGAGCCCGGCTGCTCGGCGCTGCTCGTCGACCTGTGCTGCAAGCGGCATGATGAGGTCGCCGCCCACCACGAGCGATTCCTTGTTGGCGAGCGCCAGTACCTTGCCTGCGCGCAGCGTCTCGTAGCTGGCCCGCAAGCCCGCCGCGCCCACAAGCGCGTTCACGACGACGTCGACCTCGGGAAGCGCGACGAGGTCCGCGACCGCCTGCGCGCCATACGCGACGTCCACACCGGCGGGAACCTCCAACCCGGGCGCCTCGTGCCCGAGCGCCACGAAACGCGCGCCGAATTCCTCCGCCTGCGCAAATGCCTCTGCACCGCGCCGGCCGGCCGCCAATGCGACGACCTTCACCTTGTCGGAATGGCGTCGCGCGACGTCGAGGGTTTGCGTGCCAATCGAGCCCGTTGAGCCGAGAAGCGCGATGTTGCGCACCATGAGAACACCTCCGATTTACGCCTGAGCGCTGCGCATGCGCAATGCGCAGCCATGCGCATTGTATATCGCCCACGTGCTTTTAAAAAATGGCAGCCTACGAACAGCCAACCTGAAATCATCAGAAACGAAACACTTGAGGGCATCGGCTGCGCACTCGACTACTTTTCAGAATATAAGTGTATGATGGTTTCCTGCATAAACTACAGAACCGACGAGGGGTGTTCCATGTACAACCGCACGCTCAGAATCGCGTTATTCGGGCTCGAGGACTCCGTCGCAAGCGCCATCGAGTCGCAGGCGGCGCCACATCGCTTCACGTTCGAATTCGAACGCGCAGACGCAGTCGACCTCGAGGTCGCGCGGTCGTGCTCCGTCGTCATCGCCGCGTTCGATGCGCTCGGAGGCGTTTCGCTCGAAGAGCTCTCCGCTGCCACGCACGAGGGCAAGCACGGCTACCGCGGACTCGCGCTCGTCGTATCGCACGGCGACATCGCCGGCTGGACGCCCGGGCAATTCGCGCTCGTCGACGCGCTCTGGCCTGCCCCGCTTTCCCCCTCTTGCGCTGAATTCGAGTTCGGCAACGTCGTGAAGCTCGCGAAGGATCAAGCCGATTCGTACATCACGGGCGCGTACCTCGACACGCTGATCGACTCCGCCCCCGAGATGATCTGGTTCAAAGCCATCGACGGCGAGCACGTGAAGGTGAACTCGTATTTCTGCGACATCGTCGGCAAGACCCGCGAAGACGTGACCGGCCAATTCCACAACTACATTTGGAGCGTTCCCAAGGAAGACTGGGACAAGGCGGAGCTCACGTGCCAGGAATCCGACAACGTGGCCATCAACGCCGGCACCACGACGCGATGCGACGAGCTCGTCAGCACGCATGGCGAGATCCGCACGTTCGACACGTACAAGACGCCCATCTACGACGAAGACGGCACGATCCTGGGCACGTCAGGTTTCGCGCACGATGTCACAGTCGAGCGCGAGCTGAAGCACCTGGCATGGCTGAACGCCCGCACCGACTACCTCACCGGCCTGTACAACCGCCGCTATTTCTACGAGTACCTCGAGGAGCACAAAGACGAAGGCCCGGTGTCGTTCGTGCTCGTCGACCTCGACAACTTCAAGGACATCAACGACGGCAGCGGCCACGACGAAGGCGACAACGCGCTGCTCGTCACGACCGGCGCGCTTCACAAGTGCTTCCCTAACTGCCCGGTCATCCGCTGGGGCGGCGACGAGTTCATCGTCGTGGTCTCGAACAAGGCAAGCGAGCTCGTCGAAGACGACAACCTGCACGAGTTCCAGCGCACGCTTCAGGAATGGACGGACGAGAAGTGCCCCATCATGCTGACGGCGAGCATCGGCGTTTCGTCTCAGAAGGATGGATTGGACGTCGACGAGGCAGTGAAGCATGCCGATGACGCTCTGTACGAAGCCAAGCGCGCCGGCAAGGCTTGCCACATATTCCACGACAACCTGTAAGCTACGCCGCGCTTAGAACGGCATCGGCAGGCAGCCGGCTCCGAACAGGAGGAGGGCGGAAGCCACAGCCGTGGGCATGAGCGAATCGCAGCGGTCGAACAGGCCGCCGTGGCCGGGCATGATGGTGCCGGAATCCTTGAAGCCAACCGAGCGCTTGATGCGGCTCTCGCACAAGTCGCCGAGCACGCTCGTGAGGCCGCAGACCAACCCGAAGACGAGGCATTGCCACAGCTCGATATGTACGCCTGGGATAACCAGCAGGATGCACCAGAACCCCATCGACACGATGAGCCCGAAGATGAAGCCCTCCCAGCTCTTGTTGGGAGACGTGCGCGGCGCGAGCTTGTGCTTGCCGATGCGGGAGCCGACGAGGTAAGCCCCGGCGTCGTTGAACCAGATGCTCGCGAAGATGACGAGCACGAGTACGCCGCTCCAAATGCCGCCGACGGCCATGCGGATGAACAGCAGGCCCGACAGCTGCAAGCCCGTGTACATGGCGCCGAACAGGCACACGCCCACGTCTGACACGCGGGCGCGCAGCCAGTACACGTACCATATGGTGACGGCCAGCAGGAACGCGAGCGTGACGTACAGCAAGCCGATCACCCCGAGGAAGTACGCGGAAACGGGATACATCACGGCGGCGATGACGCCGATGAACTCGTTGGGCATCTTCGCGTCGGAGCGCAGCATGTAATAGAACTCGCCCGCGCACACGCCCGCCGTCGCCGCCAGGATGAGCATGGTCGTGATGTCGCTGAGCAGGATGCAGATGACGTTGAGGCCCACGTACACGATGCCCGTGCGCAACCTCACCTGGAAGGAGCTTGCGTTCTTGAAGCGCTCGGGCGTCTTCTCGTACGCCTTCTCCTTCACCTTGCGGGCGCGGTGCTTCGTTTCCTTCGGCTCGCCCGTGCGCGTCGTCTTCAGCGGCTCGGGCGCGAATTGAGGCTCGGCCTGCTCGGCCGCCCTCCGGCGCCTGCGAACCGTTTGGCGCTCCTCAAGCTCTTCGTCGAACCGCTCGGCCATGCGCTACACCGCCCCGAAACGGCGGTCGCGCTGCTGATAGGTTAGCAGCGCCCGCAGAAACTCGTAGCGGTCGAAATCGGGCCAGAGCACGTCGGTGCAGTAGAACTCGGTGTACGCGAGTTGCCAGAGCAGGAAATTCGACACGCGCATCTCGCCCGACGTGCGGATGAGCAGCTCGGGGTCGGGAATGTCGGCGGTGTAGAGCCCACGTTCGAACGCTTCCTCGGTGATGGCGGGAACGGCCCCGTCGGCCGCCGCCTTCTCGGCAATGCGCTCGACAGCATGCAGGATTTCCTGGCGCGAGCCGTAGTTGACGGCCACGACGAGCGTCATGCCGTCGTTGTCGCGCGTCTTCTCCCATGCTTCCTCGAACGCCTCGCGCGTGTCTGCCGGAAGCCGCGACATGTCACCGATCGTCTTCACGCGGACGTGCTCTTCGTGAAGGCCGTCGACCTCGGCGAGCATGGTCTTCGCGAAGAGCTCCATCAGGCCCTCGACCTCGTCGTCGGGGCGCTTCCAGTTCTCGGTTGAAAACGAGTAGATCGTCAGGTACCGCACACCCGAATCGCTGGCCGCGCGGATGGTCTCGCGCACGGCCTCGATGCCGGCCTTGTGGCCGCGAAGGCGGTTGAGCGCGCGCTTCTTCGCCCAACGGCCGTTTCCGTCCATGATGACGGCGACGTGCTTGGGCACGCGCGCCTCGTCGAGCGCGCGCGGGTCGAGCCCAGCCGGCGGGTTCGGGTATATGTCCTGAATCGGTTTCGCGAACATGCGAAACCCCTTACACTTCCATCAGCTCGGCTTCTTTGGCCTTGTAGGCGTCGTCGATCTTGGCGATGTACTTGTCGGTGAGCTTCTGCACATCGGCCTCCCCGCCGCGCAAGTCGTCTTCGGTGATCTCAGCTGCCTTCTCGGCCTTGGAAAGCGCGGTGTTGGCATCGCGGCGGGCGTTGCGCACCGACACGCGGGCATCTTCCGCATAACCCTTGCACTGCTTGGCGAGTTCCCGACGGCGCTCCTCGGTGAGCTCGGGGAACGGCAGGCGGATGACGGCCCCGTCGTTGCTGGGCGTCACGCCCAGGTCGCTTTCCTGGATGGCCTTCTCGATGGCCTTGAGCGCGCTTTTGTCCCACGGCTCGATGACGAGCAGGCGCGCATCGGGCGTCTTCACGCCTGCGAGCTGGTTAATCGGCGTCATAGCGCCGTAGTAGTCGACTTTGATGCGGTCGAGCACGCGCGCGTTCGCTCGGCCCGTGCGCACGGCCGCAAACGCGGACCCGAGGGCATCGAGGGCGTTTTCCATGCGCTCCTCGGCGGTCATCATGATCTCTTCGTAATCCATCCTCGTCTCCTATTCCACCGTGGTGCCGACGTTCTCGCCCTTCAGGGCTCGGGCGATGTTCCCGCTGACCGTGAGGTCGAACACGATCATGGGCATGTTGTTGTCCATGCACAGCGACGTGGCCGTGGCGTCCATGACGTTCAGGCCCCTGTTCAGCACTTCCATGTACGAGATGTTGTCGAACTTCTTAGCGTCGGGGTTCTTCTTCGGGTCGGAATCGTACACGCCGTCGACCTTCGTCGCCTTCATAAGGCAATCGACGTTCAGCTCGCACGCGCGCAGCGCCGCCGTGGTGTCGGTCGTGAAGTAGGGGTTGCCCGTGCCGGCCGCCAGGATGACGACGCGCCCCTTCTCGAGGTGCCGTTCGGCGCGGCGGCGGATGTAGGGCTCGGAGACCTGCAGCATGTTGATGGCCGACTGCACGCGGCTCGCGATGCCGTGGCGCTCGAACGCGTCTTGCAGGGCGAGCGAGTTCATGACCGTGGCGAGCATGCCGATGTAGTCGGCCTGCGCGCGGTCCATGCCCTCGGCCGAACCCGCCAAGCCGCGGAAGATGTTGCCGCCGCCGACCACGACCGCCACCTGCACGCCGTCGTTCACGACTTCGGCTATCTGCTCGGCGAGGTCATCGACGACTTTCGGGTCGATGCCGTACCCCAAATCGCCGGCAAGCGCCTCGCCTGAAAGCTTCAGCAACACGCGCTTGTACTTGTAGTCATCGGCCATG
>CAJOIP010000001.1 GCA_905234785.1 uncultured Eggerthellaceae bacterium | reverse complement strand
TACTCGGCAAACGGCGCGTTCTTGCAACCGCCAAGCTTGATGCCCGCCAGGCTCTTCGGATTCTGAATAAGCTCGCGGCCCTTGTCGATTTCCATCAGCTTGCCCTGCTCCATGACGGCGATGGTGTCGCAGAAGCGCACGGCCTCGTCGATGTCGTGGCTCACGTACAAGATGGTGCCGTCGAACACTTCGAACAGGCCCGTGAGGTTCTGTTCGAGCACGCTCTTCAGGTGCGAATCGAGCGCCGAGAACGGCTCGTCGAGCATGAGGATGCCCGGCCGCGCCGCCAACATGCGGGCCAACGCCACGCGCTGTTGCTGGCCGCCCGAAAGCTGAGCCGGGTAGCGCTTGCCGAACGCCGCCACGTCGAAGCGCTGAAGCTCCTCGGCGACGATCTTGTCGCGTTCGTCTTTGGGCGTGTCCTTCGGAATGCCCGCAGCCACATTGTCTTCAACCGTCAGGTTCGGGAACAGCATGTAGTTTTGGAACAGCAACGCCGTCTTGCGCTCCTGAGGCTTCAAGTTGATGCCCTGCTCGCTGTCGAAGAACACCTTGCCGTTCACGACGATGCGCCCCTCGTCGGGCGTCTCGATGCCGGCGATGCTGCGCATGGTCAGCGACTTGCCGCAACCCGATGCGCCGAGCAAGCCGAAGACCTCGTCTTCCGCCTTGAATCTTACGTCGAGCGAATACGACCCGAACGTTTTCCTAATATCGACTTCCAGACTCATTCTTCGACTGCCCCCTTCCGGTAGCGCGTCGTATGCTGCGACCACAGGTTGATGAACATGATGACCAGGAAGCTGAAGATGATGAGGATGATCGTCCAGAAGATGGCGATGTCAGTGTTGCCGTTCATCCACTCGAAGTAAATGGCAATCGGGATAGTGCGCGTGATGCCCAGGTAGTTGCCCGCCAAGAACAGCGTCGCGCCGAATTCGCCGAGCGCGCGGGCGAAGGCGAGCACCGTGGAAGCCGCGATGGACGACCACGACAACGGCAGCATGATCTTGAAGAAAATCTTGCCCTCGGACCAGCCGAGCGTGCGCGCCGCGTCGAGCATGTTCGGGTCGAGGTTGTCGAACGCGCCGAGCGCGCCGCGGTACATAAGCGGGAACGCCACGACCACGGCGGCGATGACCGTCGCCGGCCAGCTGAAGATGAGCGGGAAGCCGATGTCGATGAACCACTGGCCCACGGGCGTGTTGCTGCCCAACGCCAGCAGCAGCAAGAAGCCGCAGACCGTCGGCGGCAGCACCATGGGGATGGTGAAGATGGTGTCGAAGATGTTGCGGACCTTCGGCGAGCGCTGCCGGCAGAAATACGCCGCCGCCAAGCCCAAGATGAAGATGAAGACAATCGCCGTGAACGTGGTTCGCAGCGTTACGAACAGCGGCGACCAGTCGAGCACCGACATGAACGCGCCGAGCGACTCGAACCACGACGGCTCAGCCGCGATGACCGCCTCGCTTGCAGGTATGAGCGAGGCGAAGCAGGCAAACGACGTCTGCACGTAATGCGGGTTCGACGTATCGGTGACGTCGCTTCCGTCCTTGCCAACCACGAGGTTGTATGCGCTGCCGTCGATGATTTGGTTGAACTTGTACAAGACGCCGTTCAGCTCGTTTTCCTGCTCGGACGTGAAGTACCACGTGGCAGAGTTGCCGATGAGCGCACCGCCGCCGCCCGCTTGCGCGTCGAGCTTCACGATGAGCTGCTGGATTTGCGCCAAATCGTCGTCTGAGGCCAGGTCGAAGCCCGCCGCATCCGCGGCCTTCGGGTCGACGTACACGATCACGCTGTCGCTTGTCACCAGGTACATGAGCGTATCGGACTTGTTGCCGATGTAGTACGCATAGCCGTAATAGGCGTCGGCGATGTTGCGGTTCGAGCCCTTGCTCGCCCGCTCGAAATCGCCCACGGCGAAATCGCATCCGCCGGCGATGGCGGTCAGGTCGTCGGAGTCGGCCGACACGACCACGTCTTCGGTGCTCACATCGGCTTTCGTCGTTGCGGCTGATTCGATGTCAGCCGCAAACGCCGCCGGTGCGACCATAGTGGCCATGGCAAGCGCAAGCGCAGCCGCAAGCAAGAGAGCGCGTTTTCGCATGGTGCCTTCCTTACATCGTGGAAACATAGTACATGTTAACCGTAGGGGCGCACCCCGCGCGCCCGTCACGCGGTTCGTGGGCGCTCGGGGAGCGCCCCTACGGTAACACGCAAGGGGGGAGCCAGCGCAAAGCCGGCTCCCCCTCGAACAGCTATTGGTCAAATGCGATCAATCAGCTTTAGGCAGCGAGCTCGAAGCCCCACTTCTGCCAAATCTCGGCGACGTCCTTGTCGGTCATGCACCAATCGAGGAAGGCGGCGGCCGCTTCAGCGTTCTTGGACTGAGCGGTTACAGCGCCCGGATAGGTGATGTTCTTGTGGGTGTCAGCCGGAACCGTGCCGACGACCTTGACCGGCGACTTCTCAGCGAAGCGCTCGACGTCGGAGGTGTACACGAAGGCGATGTCGACGTCGCCAGAAGCGGCATGCTGGCAAACATTGCCGACGGAGGTGTCGGTGACGACCTTGCCGTCAAGCGGGGTGCCGGCGTATGCGTCGGTGCCGTTGGCCTTGCCGGCGCTCTCGGAGCCGACCTTGCCGTCCGGGTCATTGAAGCAGCCGACCGTGCTCAGCGACTGGTTGGCGTAGTTGCCAGCAGGCACGGAGTCGTCGCCCACGCACACGGTGTACTTGCCGGTGGCGACGTCGTCGAGGGTGACCGCGGTGATGTCGGCGTTGTCAGCCTTGGTGACGATGACCAGGTCGTTCTTGAACATCGTGACGCGGGTGGCGGGGTCGATGTAGCCCTTTTCCTCAGCCGTGTCCATCGTGCCCTTGGAGGCGGTGATCTCGATGTCGGCGTAAGAGCCGGCCTCGAGCATGGAGTTCAGCTCGCCGGAGCTCTTATACTGCGTGTCGGCAAACGTGACGTTCGGGTTCTGCTGGGTGTAGAGGTCCTGAGCCTCGGCGAGGGCCTTCGTCAGCGAGTTAGCCGCGAAGATCTGCAGCTCGACGGCCTCGGCGGAGGCGGCAGCGCTGCTGGCGCTGGCGCTCGAGCTGGCCTCGGAGCTAGCAGCACTCGAGCTGGCAGCCGACGAGCTGGAGCTCGAGCTGCAGCCGACGAGCGCGAACGCCGCCACGAGGGCAACGGCGCACACGGCTGCAAGAATCAATTTCATGCGCTTCATGTACTTTCCTTCCTGTTGCTTTCCCTTCCCGACGCCTTCTCTCACAGGTGTCGGATTGATTTGTCTATATTATTCTTTTCTTAGATTAGGGTCAATCTTGAATATCCTAATTCCCGATAATTTTTCTCTGTGAATAATATGGTACGAACAGGTACGAAACGTGATATTGAATCTACATGTGCAGGAAGAGGCACTCTCCCTGCACATCGGCGCAACAAAAAAGCCCTTCCGGGTGGAAGGGCTTTCGTGCTTCTATGTTCGCGAAGAACTAGTCGAGCGCCTCGATCAGAGCGGTGACCTGCTTCTCGCCCAGGCCGGACAGACGGCGGCCTTCGGCGATGCCGATCTCGGCCATGAGCTTCTCGGCCTTGGCCTTGCCATAGCCCGGGAACGACTCGATGAACTGAGAAACCTTGATCTTGCCGTAGATGGGATCGTCGCGCTTGGCGAGGGCCTTCTTGGCGGTCAGCTTGCCAGCCTTGATGTCCTCGCGGACCTTGGCGCGCTTACGACGGGTTTCCTTGGCCTTCTCGAGAGCGGCAGCGCGCTGCTCTTCGGTCATCTGAGGCAATGCCATGTTCAGAACTCCTTTGCTATTGGTTAATACTGCCTAACGAATACTAGCAGAAACCGAGGTGAATGTGTCAAACAGCACATTTCCCCTTCATAAGCGGCCTGGTTAACCCGCTATTTTCAGTAGGGGCTGCACACGCGAAACAGAGCGGAAAACCGAGCGGACATGTGACGAAGAAGTACGAAACGTGACGAATTTATTATCTTTCACTTCATTCATGAATAATCGATTCTCGCTTTTGACCTGCTAATACATAAACTTGTTGAATGTTCTATGAATAATAGAGCACCCGTTCCCTCGAGCGGTATAGTATCGCAGCACGTCGCAGGGCCCATCGCAGAGAGCCCTGTACAACCCACGAGAAAACGAGGTGGCAAATATGAACGATTCCGCAAAAACGCTCGCGAAGATGAAGAAGGCCGGCAAGCTCGTCCGCCTTTCCCAGCGCAAGAACGGCCCCAAGAGCTACAAGCGCGGGCAGGGCGCCCTGCTGCGCGTCTTGCTGGAAAACGACGGCGCCACGCAGCGCGAGCTTGTATCGAAGCTCGGGATGAACCGCGCCGCCCTGAAGGACATCGTGCGCAAGGCCAGCCGCAACGGCTACGTCACCATCGAGAAGGCCGGCGAGAAGAAGCTGTACGCCGTGAAGCTGACCGACGACGGCCGCAAGCTCGCCAAAAAGCACGAAGATGCGCAAGACAAAGCTGCCGAGAAAATCCTGGCCGCCCTTTCCGCCGACGAGCGCGCACAGCTCGACGCCATCAGCGAGAAGCTGATCGTCAGCCTGAAAGAAGCCGGCATCGACGGCAAGAAGAAGGGCCGCAAGCATCACCGCAAGGGCCACAAGCACGCGCGCCGCATGCATTAAACGCGGCCGATAGGCCGTAAGCGTCATTCCAAGCGGAGTCGAAGGGTCTCCCCCGCTGAGACGTCGGGGATCCTTCGACTCCGCGCCTTCGGCGCTCCGCTCAGGATGACAGGTTGGGGCGGCGCTTCGCGCTCCGACCGGGGTGGCAGGCTGGGGCGGCGCTTCGCGCTCCGCCCGGGGTGGCAAGGGATGTGTCATTCCGAGCGAAGCGAGGAATCTCGGGCTTTGCCCGGCGCTCCGCCCGGGGTGGCGGGCTGCTAGTGCGCGCGGAACACGAGGATGGCCACTACGTCGGTCGCCTCGTCATCGACGGCGTCAGACTTCACGCTGAGGTCGAATAGCTCGCCTGAATCGGTGCGGATGCGGAACCGCGCCAGCATCTCCTTCACCGAGAAAACGTCCTGGTCGCTCAACATGGCGCGCACATCGTCTTCCACGATGCGATTGATGAACGCACCGGACGCGAGCTCGTTCTGAAACTCCTCGACGGAAAGCCCCATAGCGCGTTCGAGGCCATGCGCGACAACCGTGTACACGATGCCGCTGCCAAGCTTGCGCACGAACACCATGCTGTCGGACGAGAAGCGGGAAATCAGCTTCATCTGAGCTTGAAGCGCAGTGAGCTCGGTGACGTCGCGCACCGACCCGTAGAACAGCCGCCCCCCATCGCGTTTTCCCAGATAATAGAAGCGGAAAAAATACCGGCGCACCGCCCCGCCGTACCTCAGGAAGCGCAACATGCCCGCAGAGCCGTTCAGCTCGTTGTCTTCGGCCTGCGAGAGCAAGTGGAACAGCTTCGGGCGCTCGTCGCGGGGCATGAGCCTTTGTATGCCGCGACGAAGATCGTGGAACGCGGGCGAGTCGATCAGCTCGTAGAACTGCTCGTTGAACCGGACGATGTCGATGTCCCCGCCCCGCCATGAGTACATGGCGACCGGCCCCAGGATGTTGTTCAGCATGGAATCGCTGTACACGTTCTCGTCGAGCAGCTCGCGCGTGCGAATCTGCTCGTTGGCCTTCACGACAAGCCCCCGCATGTCGAGAAGCGCGCCGTCGTCGATTATGCGTTCGAACTCGTCGGCGGGCATTGGGCGATAAAACCGGTAACCTTGCACGTAGCGGCACCCCTGCCCTTTCAGGAAGCGAACCTGTTCCTCGGTTTCCACGCCTTCGCAGATTATGGGCAGGTTCAGCGACTTGGCCATGTTGATGACCGACTCCAAGATATGAATGCCCTTATGACCGCCGTCGCTGCCCATGCGCAAGAACTGGGCGTCGAGCTTTATGGCATCGAGCTCGATATCGCGCAGCATGTTGAGCGACGAATAGCCGCTGCCGAAGTCGTCCATGAACACGAGAAAGCCCAGCTTGCGCAAGCGCGAGGCCGCGTCGTTGACGATCGCCATGCTTTCCATGTAGGCCGATTCGGTGATCTCGATTTTCAGCAGCGACGGATCGAGCCCGTATTTTTCCACGAGTTGCTGGAAATGGTCCGGTATGTCGACAAGGAAGAAATCTACTTGCGACACGTTCACGGAAACGGGAATGGCCGCATGGCCCAAGCTGGTCCACGCTTGCAGGTGAGCGCAGACGTCTTCCCAGATGAAGCAATCGAGGTTGGTGATGAAACCGTGCTTTTCCAGGACGGGAACGAACTCGTCGGGCGGCACCATCGTGCCGTCGGCCCTGCGCCAGCGCGCCAGCGCCTCGACCCCGATGATCTTGCCGGTCGACATGCGGCATTGCGGCTGCAGATAGAAGATGATCTCGCCGTTTTCCAGCCCATGCAGGAAATCCGATAAAAGGCGGTACTCCCGCTCGATCTGATCGATCATGGGCTGGCGGAACACGCAGATGCGCTTGCGGAAATCGCCCTTGGCGTTGCGCGCGGCAACGAGGGCGCGGTCGAGTAGGTCCATGCTCGTCGACGGGCCGTCGACCAGGCCGATGCCGAAAACCGGCATGAACCCCCCGGCTGTTCCCCGTTTCGCGACGAATGCGCTTATATCGTCGAACAACGCGTCGATTCGCGCCTTGTCGAACGGCGCGAGCAGGCAGAAATCATCCTGCCCCCGATAACCGGCGAGCCCGCCTGTCAGCGCCTCCTCTTCGACGAGGCGCGCGCCGATCTCGGCCAGGAGGAAATCGCCTTCTTCGCGACCGTACCAGTCGTTGAACAGCCTGAAATGGTCGAGGTCGATGGCGATGAGGCACCACTGCCCCGACGGCGATTCGCTGACGATGCCGTTGACTTTCGCCAGAAAAGCCCGCTCGCCGATAAGGCCAGTGCGCTCGTCAGTGACTATGTCGGACAAGCCCGATGTCATCGCAACTCCTCGTAGCGGGGTTGTTCGCCTGCGATGTAATTATACTATTCTAACTCATAAATAACTACTACATTAACGGTTCGGTCCGCCCAGGCCGCAAGACACGCCGCGCCGCCGGTTGCCTTAACGCCGCCGAACATCTGGGTAAACCGGGTTAAGGCGAGCCGATCGAGCCCCTACAACGACATGCGGGCCGCCCGGCGCACGGACGCCCGCATGCGGAAAGGGAAAGCCGAAGGGCCTGGGAACCTTACGCCGGGTTCTCGCCGTTCAGGATGCGGTTGGCGTCGTCGGCGGAAAGCGTGTAGCCGTAGAACTGCTTGTAGAAGTCCTGCGTCTCCTTCACCATGTCGATGTCGGCGAACTTGTCGGGGTTCAGCTTCTGCGCGGCCCACAGCACCTGCAGCGCTTCCTCGCCGGAGTAGCGGTCCCACGCGAACACGCCAGACGGGTTGCCGTACACGGCGCCGTTCTTCACGGCGGTGATGCCGCTCCAGGCCGCGTCGTTCATGAGGGTGTTCACCATTTCCTCGGTGCCGCCGCCGATGATGATGACCTCGGGGTCGGCGGAAACGATGTCCTCCATCGGGACTTCCTTCATGTTGCCCTCGATCGTAAGCGCGTTCACGCCGCCGGCCAGCTTGATCCACTCGTCGACGATGGTGTTCACGCCGTCGTACTGCTTCTTGTCGATGCTCTGGATGTGCAGCACCTTCACCCTGTCGGAATCGGCGACGCTGCCCATGACCTTGTCGACCCGCGCGATGTTCGCGTCGAGCAGGTCAGCCCACTCGGCTGCGATATCCGCGGCATCGCCGCCGAGGATCGTGCCGGTCAGCTCGACGTCGCGGCGCAGGCCGTCGAAGTCCGAGAACATGACGTTGACCGTGCACATGCCCTGGTCGCGGCAGCTGGCGGTGACGTCCTTGTCGGACGTGAACACGACATCGGGCTCGAGCTTGAGCGCTTCCTCGTAGTTAACCTCGCCTGCGCCCTGGCCCGTGACGAGGGCCTCGACGTTCGCCAGGCCGGGATACACCTTGTTGGCCCAGGCGCGCTTCTTGAAGTTCTCCGTCGTGCCGACGAGCTTGTCGCCCGCGCCGAGCATGAGGACGACCTGGTTGTGGGCATGCCACAAATCGACGATCTTGTTGATTTCCAGGGGAACCTCGACGGTGTCGCCCGCATTGTCGGTGAGCGTCTGCGTGGTGGCGGAACCCGATGACGCGCTGGCCGACGCGCTGGCGCTTGCCGATGCGCTTGCAGAAGCCGAACCCGAGCCAGATCCGCCCGCGCAGCCCGCGAGCCCCGCAAGGGCGCCGACCGCAGCCGTCGCCGAGCCGATTTTCACGAATTGCCTTCTTGAGATGCCATCGTGCAGTGTCATGTGATTCCCTTCCTCGCATTCACGTTGCTGTACTAAATGTTTATTGCTGTTTGACAATAAACCGACTTGAACATAATAGTGAACCTGTTTTATATTGGCAAGCGTATATTTCTTTCTTAGAATAGTTTTGAACTGGTTTTTTGAGCATTTCGACCACAATTAGGAGGGCAGGATGGCCGAAGAGAAACCCGCGAGCGAACCCGAAAGGAAACGCAAGTTCGCAGCAGAAGACGCGACGATCGAGGGAAAGCGGCAAGTGCCCCTCGGCATCATCCTCATCGTGTGCGGCATCGTGGTCGTCGTGTTCGCGATCGCGTCGCTGTGCATCGGGCGCTATTCGGTCGACATCCAGACGACGCTGGCGATTCTTTCCTCGCCCTTCACGAACGCCGACGCCACCTGGACGACCAACGACTACAACGTCATCATGAACATCCGCCTGCCGCGCGTGGTGGCGGCGTTCCTCGTGGGCGCGGCGCTGGCGCTTTCGGGCGCCTCGTACCAGGGCGTGTTCCAAAACCCGCTCGTCTCGCCCGACATCCTGGGCGTGTCGTACGGCGCATGCGTCGGCGCGGCGCTTTCCATCCTGCTGTACATGAACACGTGGCAGACGCAGCTGTTCGCGTTCGTGGGCGGCCTCATCACCGTGTTCATCACGGTTTCCATCCCCAAGTTCATGCATCGCCATTCCAACGTGATGATGGTCTTGTCGGGCGTTATCGTCGGCGGCTTCATGTCGTCGATCCTCGGCCTCATGAAGTACGTCGCCGACCCCGAAACGCAGCTGGCGTCGATCACGTACTGGCAGCTCGGCTCCATCGCGAAGGTTAATTTCGGCACGCTCAGCTACACGGCTCCGGTCATGATCATAGCCGCCATCGTGCTCGTGGCCATGCGCTGGCGGCTGAACCTCATCTCGCTCGGCGAGGAGGAGGCCCGTTCGCTCGGCGTCGACCTGAAGCGCGAGCGCAACATCATAATCATCGCGTCGACCCTGCTCACGGCCAGCGCGGTTTCCATTGCGGGCACCATCGGCTGGGTGGGCCTCATCATCCCGCATGTCACGCGGCGCATCGTGGGCTCCGACAACAAGCGGCTGCTGCCCACGGTCATCCTCGTCGCGGCGGCGTTCATGATGCTCGTCGACTTCTGCGCGCGCAACATATCGGGCTACGAGATTCCGCTCGGCATCCTGACCGGCCTCGTCGGCGCGCCGATATTCGGCTACATCCTGATCAAGCAGCGCGACGCGGATTAAGGCAGGGGGTTTCACATGGCATCGCTTCTGGAAGTTAACGACCTGGCGTTCCGCTATTCGCGCGATCGGGGCAACGTGTTCGAGCACGTTTCGTTCACGGTGGAACGCGGCGAGATGTTCACGCTGCTCGGCCCGAACGGAGCGGGCAAGTCGACGCTTTTGAACTGCATCGCCGGCCTGGCGGCGCCGGCAGAAGGCTTCGTGCACGTGAACGGCGAGCCCGTCGAGAGCTATTCGACGCGCGAGCTTGCCAAGCACATCGGCTACGTGCGCCAACACATCTCGGTGACATACGGCTACACCGTGCGCGAGTACCTGGTCATGGGCGCGGCGCCGCGCATCGGCATGTTCGCGACGCCGAAAGAGGAAGACTACGAGCGCGTCGAGCAGGCCATTGCCGACTTAGAGCTGCAAAAGCTCGCCGACCGCACGGTGTCGCACCTTTCCGGCGGCGAGCGCCAGCGCGTGGCCGTGGCGCGCGCCATCGTGCAGGACCCCGAGGTCATCCTGTTCGACGAGCCCACGAGCGCACTCGACTTCGGCAACCAGATCCGCGTCATGCGCACCTGCAAGCAGCTGACCGAACGCGGCTACGCCGTGGTCATGACGACGCACAACCCCGACCAACCCATCCTGCTCGGCGGCAAGGTGGCCATGCTGAATGCCGACGGTACCCTGGCCGTGGGCGACGCCGACACCACCCTGACGAGCGAGCGTTTAAGCGAGCTGTACGGCACCGAGCTGCACCTGGTCTACGTCGACGAAGTCGACCGCGTGGCTTGCGTGTCCTCGAAGCTGTAGCCCGAAGGAGCCCAGTGGGGAGTATCTCCTTCGGGCTTAACAAGCATCCAACAACGTTCGGAAAACGAGAAGGCGGGGCCTGCCGGCAAAAACCGTCTGAGGGGGAAGATAAGGCCCCGCCTCGGAGTGAGGAGAGAGCGCTTGGGGAGGAGGCGCCCTCGCAAGACAGAGGAGCATCGTTAATGGAGGGATGATTATTCTGTCTTGAGGATAGATTATCAGAACATGCATAACTGCATGTCATATTTATTCTCAGTTCTGATAATCTACATACGAGCCTATCAGCGAGCCAAGTCGGCCTCAAACCTCTCCTTGATTCAAGCATATAGATTATTGGAAAACATATATAATCTTGCCAGTGATTATTCTGAGAGAGAGGTAATTCTATGGACGCACAGACCACGAGACCGTTCCACTGCCCGGGGTGCCTGCGCGTGTGCCAGCTCGACAACTACTCGTGCGGCCGCGGCAAGATGTTCTGGGAGCGCGACCAAGCCGGCGAGGAGATTCCGAACCGCTTCGGCCCCGACAAACCGGTCGGCAACAAGACCCGCAGCGAGAAGATCGCCCACTTCCTGATGGTCGGCTTCAGGGTGCTTCGCAAACGCTATGCGGAAACGCCCGACGAACAGCTGCTGTACTCGATTTGCCGCCGCAGGGGCATGGCAGAGCCCTGGGTCACCACGCTCGATTTGGGCACGAACGAGGGCGGCTATAAATGGTTGCTCGACCAAGCCCTCGAAGACGGCGTCGTCACCATTGAGGAGGTGAACGGCAAGCAGATGGTCGTGGCCACCGAGGAAGGCCGCAAGATCGGCGAGCATCGCCTCGAAGAGCGCCCCAAGATTCACATCGAGTTCCTCAACGTCCTGTCGGACGAGGAGCAGGACGAACTGCTCCGCCTTCTGGTGAAGCTCTTCACGAAGCAGCCGAAGAAGCAGTGACGACTTGCAGTACAGGATGTCCGCCATTTGAGGTTTCGTGGCGCAGCCCTTCCCGCATCGAGGCCACCTGGAGGATTGACGCCCTTCAGGTGGCCTCGGTCTTTTCCGCTCATGCTATGATTCGCATGACGAATTATCGACCCTACGTGGAAAGCGGGCCATCATGGCAGATGACTTCGAACTGTACCGCGCTCTCCTGCGCGTCTCGCACCTGCTGAGGCACGGTCATGGGGAACCCGAGCTGAAGATGGCCCCCGGCCAGCAGCGGGTCCTCACCATCCTCTCGCGCCACGACTCCATGTCGCAGCGCGACCTGCTCGAGGAGATGGGCTTGGCGCGCGCAACGCTCTCGGAGCTGCTCACCAGGCTCGAGGAGAAGGGCCTCATCGAACGCGTGCGCTCGAAGGCCGATCGCCGCGTGATCATCATTTCCCTGACCAAGAAGGGCAAGACGGCCGCTAAGAAGGTCGTCGACATCGAATCGGGCATCGCCGACGAAGCGTTCGCCCCCCTGAGCGCCGCCCGGTTTAGCATAGGGAGAATACTCTTACAAATAGAGATCGCCGCCTGTAACCAGGGGGTACTTGCGCGAGGAGAAGTCAAAACCGCCCGTGCAGATGAAACCGACTTTGTTCGCCATGACGCCAGGTTTCGAGCGGACTTGCCCCTCCTCGACCTGACATTCCGCCTTTGTCATGGGTCGATCGAAGCGCTTGCATTCGTAAAAGTCGAGCGCATCTCCCTTGCTGAGAACGCAGTCGAATTCGCCGTTCATCTTGGCCACTGGGTCATCGTACCAATACGTCCCGAAGTCGAGCACGCCTGGAAGCTTGCCTGCACGTGCCAGGCGCTTGAAGTACTGCAAGGCAACCTCTTCAAAACGCCGATCCGCAAACTGCTCGATAGAGGGCGCGACCTGACTGTCGTAAAATGCCGCCTCGCCCAAGTTCGCCAGCGAGGCTGAGTTGCCGAATATGTAAGCGAAATAAAGCCGCATTAGGTTGTCGCTGATTTCGTAGAACTGTTTCTTCTTATCGCTGCGCCGATTGACTGGCGAGACCTTCCGAATCGTCTCCATGTTCATGAGATTCTTCAGCTGCTTGTCGAGAAGGCCGCTACTCTGAGCGCCGACCACCGACTGAATCTCGGAATACCGCTTCTTACCGTTTCCAAGCGCGTCCAGTATACGCACATCGAACGCACGCTGTACTTCTTTGAGCATGACGCTTTCCACATGCGTACGCAAAACACCCGTTTCGGGCAGCAGGAGGTTCACCATGTTTTCGCCTGGCGTCAGCCCGTAGTCGAGCGACGAAAGCACAAACGGAGATCCGCCAAACAGGCCATAATACGCCGCCTTGTCATAGGGGCTCTTATCGGAATAGAAGCGCGCGGCGTCGTAATAGTCAAATTCCTCAACATGCAGTATGGCCGTGAAGCGCCCGAAAAGCGGATTGCCCTCTTCAAGCAGCTCACGCATGACGGTGACGTACGACCCGCAAAGCACCAGCTTGACGTTCACAGGAAGCGAGTCGATGATGCCCTGGAAAAGCGAGTCCACCTCGTTTCCCGACAATGATTCCTTCAGGTACTGGTACTCATCGATGACGAGCAGAATCGGCTCATTTCGATTTTTCAGAAAATCGAACAGGTCTAGGAGATGGCCGAAGCGCAGACCCGAAATCCCGAGGGACACGCCGATGCTTCGACAAAGCAGCTCGAGATTGCCCGAGAACGACGTTTGGGCGCAGAGGTGCTCTACCACGACTCCGTCGAATCTCTTTGCAGCTTGCGAGATGAGCGTCGATTTTCCCACTCTGCGCTTCCCGTACACAAGAACAGCAGTCCTGTCGCGAGACGAAAACTGGCCCTCGAGCGAAGCGAGCTCCTTCTCCCTGCCTATAAACATATTGGTCCTTTACTGAATTAGTATTCACAGATTTCATTTTCAGTATATAGTGCAGGAGCTAAAGTTGCAAGCATCGTTCTACCGCGAATAGCATTCCCTCCCCGTTTAACGGGCGGCAGTTTGGGGGGACTCCCCTTTCTGTCGGCGCCGACAGACCCCAAACTGCCGCCCGACTTGACGCAGGAAAAAAATTTTAAAATTTCCCTTGACAATCGTTCGGAACCCGTTATATTTATAACTGTTCGCTTCACGAACCGTTCGTGAGACGAACACGAAAGCAAAGGAAACAGCCCGGGCGGAAAGGCCCCGGGACCCGAACGAAAGGAAAGAGAAATGAACGACGCACAACGCAAGGAATTCTTCAGCACCAAGCCCATGAGCGAGCGCATCGCCCACGACGTCCGCAACTGCGGGGCCATCCTGCGCTCCGACCGCGACCTCGAGGGCCGCGGCGAGGGCAAGAACGGCGGCAAGCGCCAACCGCGTCCCGTGGCCAAGGCTCTGCTGGTCATCGGCAAGGAGCCGGGCATCAAGGAGGAGGCGCTGCGCAAGTCCCTCAAGGTGAAGAAGGGCTCCATCGCCTGGAACAAGGTCGCCAAGCGCCTGGTCGAGCACGAGCTGGCCGTGCGCGAAGAAGGCGGCTACACGCTGACCGAGAAGGGCGTGGAACACCGCAAGATGATCGAGGAGCGCATGCACGCCAACGCCGCCAACCTGTTCGGCGCGCTGACCGAGGAGGAGCAGAAGCAGCTCCACGGCCTCATGGAGAAGGCCGTCAAGGCCTGGCACACCGCTGCGTAAGCTGGCGAGCGCAAACCACGAGCAAGCACCACGAGAAGCGCCCCGCGATTGCGGGGCGCTTCTCCGTTTCGCACCATCCGAATCCTGACAAGCGGCAATCGCTTATCCAGCTTTACTACCCCATGACGAGCAATTTGCGGACGAGGGTTTCGAGCGTTTCCTTCTCCTCATCGGAAAGCGGCAAGAGGAACACTGCAGTGCTGTCGTCGCGCTCTTGCTTCCAGGCAGCAGCTTGCTCGCGGCCGGCATCGGTCAGGCGCGCGATGCGCCCAGCGTGGAAATCGGTCTCGATGACGATGTAGCCGGCCCGCCGCGCCTCATCCAACGCCTCGTCGGTCTCGTCGATGTCCATCAGCATGCGCTTCGCCAAAAACGGCAGCGACATGAACTGCCCCGTGCGAGACAGCGTCGACACTACTTTGCGCGCGCCGGCTTCGACATGGCGTTTCTGAAGCCTGTTGGCTAGGATGTTGAACCCGTGCATGACGCGGTCGTTCAACGGCGGCTTGCCGTCTCCCCCGCATGCGGCGCGTTCGCTTGGCGTCATCATGGGACCGCGGCGAATGGGGACCTCCTCACCGGCAACTGCCATTTCAAAGAATTCCAGGCCGCGTCCGCACTGGTACCTCGCGAGCCTGCACTCGAAATGGCACCCAGGGCATTTGACGTCATCCGCAACCTTCGCGTCAACCGAATTCACCATCGCAAAACCTCTCTCATTTCACCCCATGAGCCCAAAGGAGGGTATCCCCTCTTTGGGCTAACCGAATCTCAAAGCATCCTTGCCGCCGCGCTTGGCTTCGTACAGCAACCGATCGGCGCGGTCGAACATATCGCCGTAATCGGTACCCGCCTCGACCGACACCACGCCGATGCTCAGCGTGACGGGCGGGTCGATTCCCAACGCCGTCGACTGGTCGCGCACCTGCTCCTTGCAGCGCTCGAGGCGCGCCTGCACGCACGTCTTGCTGGGCACGCCCTCGCCGCCGAACAGCGCCACGAACTCGTCGCCGCCCATACGGCCCACGACATCGTCCTCGCGGCACACGTCGCGCACCGCGCTGGCCACCACTTTCAGCACATCGTCGCCCATGGAATGGCCGTACGTATCGTTCACGCGCTTGAAGTCGTCGACGTCGAAGATCGCGAACACCGCCGAATCGTCACCGGCTAGCCCCTGCAACTTCGCGCGGATGAGCTCTTCGCTCGTGACGTGGTTGTACACGCCGGTCAGGCCGTCGGTCTGCGCCTTGCTGCGCAGCTCGCGCTCGCGGCGCTGGGCGTCTTTCTGCTCGTCGATGTTCTGGCTGCACACCAGCACGTGCTTGCGACCGTCAGCGCTTGCCACGCGGCTGATGTAGATGCGCGTCCAGTGGTAGTTGCCGTCGTCGTCGCCACGACGCAAGTCGAACATGATGGCGTCGACTGGTTCCTCGCCGAACAGCTCGCGTTCGACGAACGTGTAGTTGGAGAACTTCCAGAACAGCTGGACGTCATCGTGGTGCACCGTGTTGAACATGGCATGGAACCCGCAGTCGACGGGGGTGCCGTCCTCCTTCACGAGCGGCTTGCCGCCTGCATACACCGGCTCGTTGGCGCCCGTGTCGAGGTTCAACAGGAAGATCTCGTCGAACAGCGCGCGCAAAGCCGACGAGAAGCGCGAACGCGCCAGCCCGTGTTCGGCCGTGCGCCGTGCGCTGACGTCGCGGAAGGCGAAGTAGAGCAGCTTCGCATCGTCGGTATGGCCGACGTGCTCGACGCTCGTGATGGTCTTGAAGAAGTTGTCATCATCGTCTGCGTGGCAGCCCGTCCCCACGTTCCAAGCCACGTCGACGTGAACCGACGAACCACGCATGACGGCAGAGCGGCACGCGCTGACGAGGTTCTCACGGTCTTGCCGATCGGCGCGGATGATGAAGTTGGGAGTCTCTGCGGAAACGCCCTCTCCGAATAGCGAGGCGAACCCCGGCCCTTCCAACATCAGGCGCGCCTCGCCATTGCGCTGGAACTCGACAAGGGCCATAGCGTCGATGAACCCTCCGAGCAAAGGACGCGCCATGTCGATATGCCGCCAGCTGTCGGCAAACCGGGGCGTGCAATGGGAAAGCACCTCTTCAGGGTCCATGCCGCCTCCTTTGCTAGTCGGGTATTAAGAATATATTATATCTGGTTACGTATTATTCTTCGTCGTGTTATTCTTATTTCACTATAATTATTGTCAGATAAAGCACGCCAAACGGAGGCGCACGGATGAGATATGGAATCAGCAACGAACTCAAGGGCAAGGTCGTCTTCATCCGCGAGGGCGCTGTGAACTGCTCGCTTGGCATCGAGCTGGCGACGGGCGACGTCATCACCTCGAGCATCACGATGGGATCGCTTCAGAAGCTCGGCCTGAAAGTCGGCGACACCGCCTACGCCTGCATCAAGGCGACCGACGTCATCGTCGCTGCGGATTAGCTCCCCAAACACTCCGACAGGTGCTTGCGGAGGATGGCCATGAAGTGGCGTTCTTCCTCTGACGCGGGGCGGTCGTGGCGGCGGATGTAGCGCAGCACAGCGCCTGCCTTCACGCCCGTGACCTCGAACGTGCGCAACCCTTCCGCTCCGACGACCCACGTCGATGGCACGATGGAAGCCCCCAGCCCGTCGCTCACCAGCTGCAGCGCAAGCTCGGCGCTGCAGTCGCGCACGACCGTTTCCAGCTGGGCGTTCGACGATTCGATGATATGGCTGATGATCGGGTCGTAGTAATCGCCGCACGAAGGCAGCACGAACGGCAGGCCCTCGAGCTGGGCAATGCCGACGTGCCCGCCGCGGATGCGCGCAAGCTGCGGCGCGCGAAGCTCATCCGACGCAATGACCACCAAGCGCTCATGGCACAGCACGCCCAACTCGTACGACGAGGGATCAGGCGAGATGGGCGTCAGCACGGCGAAATCGACTTCGTCCCCCAAGAACAGGCGGTGCATCTGGTCGATGTTGACCATCTCGACCAAATCGACCGCACACCCGTGGTTCGTGGCGTAAAACGAAACGATCGGATCGGCGAGCAGGGCGTTTGCCCGCGGCATCGACACGCCGATGCGCAACCTCCGCCTTCGCGAATGCGCCGCGCTGCTGACTTCGCGGCGCATGGCCTCTTCGGACGCCAACGCGCGATACGCGTGCTTCAAGTACACCTTCCCCACCTCGGTCGGCTGCAGGGGCGCATGCGACCGGTCGAACAGGTCGGCGCCAATTGCGGCTTCGAGCCGCCTCAGCCGCTGCGAAAGGCCCGGTTGGGAAATGTGCACTTCACGTGCGGCCTTGCTGATCGACCCGTGTTCGGCGATGGCCGTTATGTACTTGAAGTCTTCGTTCATGCCTATAACATCTTGTTATAATTATCCTGGTTTACGTATTATTCCTGATTATTATAATTTGTGACATCGGCCCTGTAAAACAGGGAATTTGCAACGCGTTGCGAGAAAGGAAACTCCAATGGACAAGTTCATCGCCGCCATCGGCAACTTCTACAACAGCGAGGACGCCCAGCTCATCGACGTGCCCGCCGATGAATCCGAGGTTCATGCGAAGATCCTCGAGATCATGGACCGCTGCCCCTCGAGCACCGAGCTTTCCGACGAGGACTTCGCCGTGCTGCGCGCCTACCTGCCCGCCATCGGCTGCGCCGAGGCGACTCAGGACGACAACGGTTCGCTACAGGGCAAGGACGTCGTGAAGAACACGGCTTCGGGCTGCGGTATCGAAGTCGAGAAGACCGGCACCGTGGAAGTCGTCAGCCGCTGGCATGCCGAGCGCAAGCAGTGGTCGGGCGACATGGCCGTGAAGCGCACGGGCGGCACGCTGAAGGCAAAGGAGCTGACGTTCGACTTCTACTTCCTTTCCATCGGCCTGAGCTCGAACAACAAGCCGGTCATCCTGTTCAACGAGCACTACACCCGCACGTTCAACGACCCGCGCCATCTGGACGATTTCAACAACGGCGGCACGGCGCAGGCTTCGCGTTTCGACATCTCGAAGCACAACCAGTGGGGTTTCTACGCCCGCTGCACGTGCTCCATTCGCACCGACGAGGGCACGTTGCTCGTCTAATGACCCGCACCGAGCCGAGGAGGTGGTTGGAAGACTAGCTTCTTAACACGGCAGGAATACACCGAGCGCCCTTCTGCGACCCCTAATCGCAGAAGGGCGCTTCAGTTTTCGGAGCGCGTCCGTCCCATCGCAACCAACCGTGACGAAACGGGATGGCATTTGTGAATATGGACAGGCAAGCGCGTTTCGAAGGCGGCGAGGGTAGGAAAATGCACATGTCCGCAGGAGCGGATGAGTCACCCAAGACAGACCGGCCGGATAGCCGGCCGCAAATGAAAGGAAGCACATCATGAAGATCAGCGCACGCAACCAGATCAAGGGCACCGTCAAGACCATCCGCGAGGGCGCCGTGAACGCCGTCGTGGTCATCTGCCGCGGCAACCACAACCCCATCAAGGCCGACATCACCATGGAGAGCGTCAAGGAGCTCGGCCTGGAAGAGGGCAAGGAGTGCTACGCCGTCATCAAGGCCACCAACGTCATGTTCGCGACGCAGAAGATCGAGGGCATCTCCGCCCGCAACCAGATCGAGGGCACGATCGTGAAGCTGCAGGAAGGCGCCGTGAACGGCCACGTGACGATCGAGGACGAGTACGGCGTGCGCGTGTCCGGCTCGATCACCAACGAGTCCATCGAGAGCCTGGGCCTGAAGGAAGGCGGCAAGGCCGTCGCCATCATCAAGGCCACCGACGTCATGGTCGCCGTCGACTAACAGCCAGCTGGCACAAAGCGTCATCCCAGCGCCCCGCTCGCGTGAGCTGCGGGGCGCTGTTTGTCATTCTGTCCATTGAACGGCCCATAACCCCTGATTAAGCCGCAGATACGCTTCGCACCCAATGGCCGTTGCTGTACAATGTGCACACGCGCATGAACTTGCGAAGAGGGGTCTGAGCGCTTTGTTGGAACCGAACTACGAATCGATCGTCATCACGAACGCCATAGGGTTGGCACTGCTGGCAAGCCTGCTTGTTTCCAGTTACCTAACACGCGAGCGCCGCGGACTCGACGACCGCCTGTTCACGATTATGACAATCGCATGCGCGGGTTCGTGCATCTTCGAGCCCCTTTCGTGGTTTGCCGACGGGAATCCCGAACCAGGGGCGTTCTTCTTGAATTACCTCGGCAACGCCTACTGCTACATCGCCTCATGCATAACGCCCTTCTTATGGATTCTGTACGTCGACACGCGCCTGCATAAGGGAACGACGCACATCCGCAGCTGGCACCCTGTCATGGGCATTCCCGTGGCGATTGTCGTCCTGTTGAACATCGGCAACCTGTTCGGGCACTACATGTTCACCATCAGCGACGCCAACGTGTATTCGCGGCTGCCGCTCTCGTACATCAACTACGTCATGATGTTCGTGCAGTTCTTCTACAGCATTTGGCTGAAGCACAGGTACCAGCGCAAGCACGGCAGCGTGAGGTTCTTCCCCATGGCCATGTTCCTCGTGCCCATTATCGCAGGCGCCGTGGTGCAGGCCCTCATGTTCGGCGTGTCGCTGGCGTGGCCTAGCGTGGCAATCGGCTTGGTCAGCATTCACATGAGCCTGCAAAACGAGCTTTCTTACATCGACCCGCTCACCAACCTGTACAACCGCACGTACCTCGACGGCACGCTGAGCGCGTACGAGCGCGACGGCACGAAGTTCAGCGGCATCATGATCGACCTCGACCTGTTCAAGAACATCAACGACACGTTCGGCCATTCGGTTGGCGACGAGGCGCTGCGCCAAGCTGCGCAGCTGATTTCCGAGAACGCGCCCGATAACGCGCTGGTCCTGCGTTTCGCGGGCGACGAGTTCATCGTGCTGATGTCCGGGTCTGACGAGGATGAGGCCGCGCAAACATGCCGTGCGATCGAACGGGCAGTCGACCAGTTCAACGCCACGGCCGACAAGCCCTACACGCTGTCGCTTTCGATGGGCGTCAGCTCGTTTAATCCCGGAGTCGACACGACCGACGACTTCCTGCGCCGCGCCGACGAGCACATGTACGAGCAGAAGCGCAAGCACCACGAAGCGGCGTAATCGACGCATGGCCGTTTGCTTTGGAATGCCTTGTTTCTTTCCAACTATTATGTCTGCGAGTGATACTATTCATTCTCAGGAATAACTGAGAGGAGCTCGCATGCGCGACCATTCGAACCATGTGAAACTGGCTCGCGAGGCGGCGATCAAGAAGCTCATCGACGCTGCTGATTTCGCGCCCCGCACCGAAACCGTCGGGTTGCACGACGCGCACATGCGCGTGACCGCGGCCGAATGCCGCTCGCGCGTCGACGTGCCCAACGCGCTGTGCTCGCAGATGGACGGCATCGCAGTGCGTTTCGACGACTTCGCCGACGGCATGCCCGACACGAGCGCATGGCAGCTCGGACGCGAATACGACTGGGCCAACACCGGCACGGCGCTGCCCGATGGCTTCGATTGCTCTATCCGCATCGAGGACGTGGAATTCGACGGCGGCATCGGAGTCGTGGGCGTGGGAACGGAGCACCCCGGCAAGCTGCGCATCCAAAGCGCGCCCGGCCAGCGCTTCGCGAACTGCCGCCAGAAGGGTACGGACTTCCAAGCTGACCAGCTGCTGATTCCGGCCGGCACGCGCCTGACGCCGACGAAGCTTTCGGCCCTCGCCATGTGCGGCTATTCCGAAATCGAAGTCGTGTCCAAGCCGCGCGTCGCGTTCATCCCGACGGGCGACGAGCTGGTGGCGCCCGGCAACGAGCTTCCGCAGGGGAAAGCGTACGACAGCAACGGCGTGCTGCTGGAAGGCAAGCTTCTCATGTGGGGCGCCGAGCCCCTTGTCTACGACTGCATCCCCGACGATTGGGGCACCATCAAAGCGGCCATCCTGCGCGCGTGCGAGGAAGCCGACATCGTTGCGATCAACGCCGGGTCGTCGAAGGGTTCCAAGGACTTCACGATGGAGATACTGGAAGAGATCGGCACGGTGATCTGCCACGAGACGAACCACGGCCCCGGCCGCCACACGAGCGCCTCGGTGGTGAACGGCACGCCGGTGCTGGGGCTGTCGGGCCCGCCCTCGGGCTGCGAGATAACGGCCGACTGGTACCTGAAGCCGCTCGTCGACAGCTACCTGTACGGGAACGTCATCGCCTTCGAGCGCGTGAAGGCCGCGTTCAGCGGCATGGACAAGAAGGGTGGCCCCGGTGGCTCCGGCGGCCCAGGCGGCCCCGGCAAGGGGAAGGGGCTGGACGAGGATTTCTTCGCCATCCGCCCTGTAACGTTAACGCGCACCGACGACGGCATGGTGGCAACGCCCGTCGCAAACGGCATGCATCCCGACTTGTTGAAGCTCGACGATGCCGACGGCTACATCGAAATGCACCCCTTCGCCTTCCGCGAGCTTTCAGCCGGCGACGAAGTGGTCATCGAACTGCGCTACCCCTACACGTCGCTATAACGTGAAGCAAGCAGCTGTGGCGGCAGGTGGGGCGAGCGTGGACCCCCGCATGCCCCCCACAGCTGCCGGACTTATTCGTTACGACTCGTACACGATGACGCCGAGCCTGCTGGTGTCGCAGGGTTGCAGCGTGTTGATGTCGCGCTGGAAGCGGTCTAATTCCACGAGCTCCTTGATGCGCCTGATGACGTTACGCGATTCGGGCGTCTTGCGAACGACGAGGTCGATCCATTCCATCTGCATGGGCACGAACTGCACGCCGGAAATTCCGCGGATATCGCGCTCGGTGCCAATGGCCACATCGGCGACGCCGCCTGCGACCCTTCGCGCAGCGTCGCTTCCGACCTTGTAATGGGAATCGTAGCCTTCGATCGATTCGGCGCGCGCTTCCATGGAACGCAGCTTCTCGTCGAGCAGCACGCGCGAGCCGCTGCCCTTCGAGCGGTTGGCAAGCCGCACGCCTTCGCGCAGAAGCGAACCCCACGTCGTCAGCTTCTTGGGATTGCCCACCTGCACGATGAATCCCTGCTCGCAGCCGTACAACCGGATAACGACCACCGACGCGCCCGGGGCCAAATTGCGCACGTACGGCACGTTGCACGAGTTGGAAGCCTGGTCGTACAGATGCACGACCGCCGCGTCGGCATCGCCCGCGTACAGGTTCACGAGCGCCGTGTAGCTTCCGCACACCTTGCGCGTCGCCAATATGCCCGCTTCGTTCAGCGCCCCGGCGAGCATGTCGGCTGCAGCGTCGCCTCCGGCAATGACGAACGGCGTGCCCTGAAGCTCGCCGAAGGAAGCGGCTTCGACAAGGCTCTCTTCGCCAACGCCCGCAGCATCAATTGCAGCATGGGCGACCGGCGCCTCGCCCGGCGCGTGATGCGTCGACGCCACATATGCCTCGACATCGTCTAGCGTGAACTTCAGCTTTCGCCCCACGTGGTACGACGCGAGCTTGCCCGATTTCGCAAGCTGGTACACCGTGTTCTTTCCCAGGTTCAGGTAGCGGGCAACGTCTTCGGCGTTCATGAATTCGTCGGAGCGCATTTAGTTCCTCTTATCTACTTATCCTCTTGTATATTTATTCTTCTTTTAGTATATTTTGCTACGGAGAGATTTTCAACTGGCATTGCCAGTTTGAAGGTTCTCGATTGCTTTATGGTCGCCGTCGTACTAGCAGGTTCCTGAGCTGCCTTTCCTCCCCTTCCCTTTCCAGGAATGCGGCGGCGACCCGAAGCATGCATACATCCGTCGGAAGAAAGGATACCATCATGCAAATCAGCGCTCGTAATCAGATCAAGGGCACCGTCAAATCCGTCAAGGAAGGCGCCGTCAACGCCGTCGTGGTCATCTGCCGCGGCAACCACAATCCCATCAAGGCCGACATCACCATGGAATCCGTGAAGGAGCTGGGCCTTGAAGAGGGCAAGGAATGCTACGCCGTCATCAAGGCAACGAACGTGATGTTCGCCACCAGCAAAATCGAGAACATCTCCGCGCGCAACCAAATCGAGGGCAAGATCGTCAGCGTGAAGGAAGGCGCCGTGAACGGCCATGTCACAATCGAAGACGCCGATGGCGTGAAGGTTTCCGGCTCCATCACCAACGAAGCCATCCAGAACCTCGGCTTGGCCGAGGGCGGCACTGCGGTCGCCATCATCAAGGCCACCGATGTCATGGTCGCCGTTGACTAGTCCAGAACCGATACAGACACGAGAAAGAACCCCGCGCTTGCGGGGTTCTTCTTTTGCCGCACGTAGAACCGGCCCAAACGCAAGCGCATAGCCGCCGGGGCGAGCAGAAGGACGTCTAGTCAAGCGCAAACATGCGGACGGACATGTCGAGCGGCTTGGCCGTGAACAGCGATGTGGTCGCGATGCCGTCGACGCCAGTAGCGGCATATTCGGCGGCGTTGTCGGGATTAATGCCGCCCGTCGCGACAAGCGTCACACGGGGATTGATATCGCGAAGCTCGGGAACGAGCGTTTCCAGCTGCTCGGGCGGAATCTTGTCGAGCTGGATGCCGTCGACGCCGATATCGGCCAGAATGCGCGCTTGCTGGGCGTTCGCTTCCACGAACAGCTTCTTCTCGACGCAACGGTGCCGGATGCGCGGCAGCTGGTCGACGAACGCGTCGAAACCGCCCATGAACTCCCAGTGATGCTCGAATACGAGCACGGTTTCGGAAAGGCCGAGACGGTGCGGATAGGCGCCGCCCGCCATGACGGCCTCGGCAAGCAGGTCCTTGCACCCCGGCATGGACTTGCGCGTCGTCAGCACTTCGCACAGGGGGTTGGCGGCCTGCACCGCGCGCACCATCTTGCGCGTTTTGGTCGCCACGGCCGACAGATGGTCGAGGATGTTCAAGCCCACCTTCCACACCTGGTGCAGTTGGGCGGCAGATCCGTTCACGCGCATGATGATGCCCTCGGGATCGATGCGGTCGCCCGTGCGAGCCAGCAGTTCCACTTCGCACCCGAGGTTCTTGGCAATGCGCGCGACTTCTTCGACGCCCGCAACCACGCATCGCTCGCGCGTGAAGTATTCCATCTCGCCACGCGTTTCGCCGATGCCGAGCATCATCGTCGTAAGGTCGATGTACGGCACGTCTTCCGATACGAAGTAATCGAGCCGGCTGTCTGGAATGCGAATCATGAACCCTCCTGACTCTGATCAACTCTTTATACTTTACTACATATTATTCTCTTGAAAACAGCTAGTTGAAGGGCAAAAAAGAAGCGCGTTCGCAAGGAACGCGCTTCACGCTTAGCACGATGCTATGAGCTGACGGTTTAGAGGGACAGGCGGTTGGTGCCCGAACGGAAACCGGTGTTCTCGGCGCCAACGTTCAGGGTCTTCTCGCCGATGCAACGATCGGTGGATTCCTTCACGGCCGCGCGCGTAGCCTCTTCATACTTCTTGGGATCGAGTTCTGCCATGATGTACTCCTTATCTCGTCATTTGACAATCGGTCAAACCGATTTTGCCTAAGGCTAGCCTATAACTTTCGTCAGCCGAAAACAATCAACCAGCGACCGAACGGCGTAAGTTATTCGTTACCCCCTGTGAAACCAGGCTTGTCAAATGCCGATAAAGTCCTGCTCAGAAGCTTGAACGCTCGTATGCCGCCCGCCGGCGGCATACGAGTCGGGTGGAAGGATTCGGTCGGAGCCATTGAGGGGGAGAATGGCTCCGACCAGACGAGTGAGGCGAGAAAGAGAGGATGGAGTGGAGGAGTAACGCTTTCCTTTCTCTTGCCGATATGCACTCTAGCCCAATAATTATTTTCTGTCAAGAATAATTTTCGAGACAAGATAATATGCAGGCAGAGCGACTCTCTTGTCGCAACATGTGCGGGAAGAGGGGAGCTCTTGTCGCATTCCTATTCGGGAATCTCGCCGGTTTCGAGGATTTGCAGCAGCTGGCTCTCGTCGAGGATGGGGACGCCGAGGGAGATGGCTTTGTCGTACTTCGAGCCGGCGGCCTCGCCAGCCACGACGTAGCTCGTCTTCTTCGACACGCTGCCGCTGACCTTGGCGCCGCGCGCCTTCAGGGCCGCACCGGCCTCGTCGCGCGTCATGCCCGACTGCACGAGCGCGCCGGTCAGCACGAAAGTGAGCCCCTCGAGCGTCTGCGGCAGCTGCTCGCCGGCTTCGCCCGGTTCGTTGGCCAGGTTCACGCCTGCGCGGCGCAACCGCTCGATGACCTCGACGTTCTGCGGCGTGCGCAAAAACACGTAGATGCTGTGGGCGATCTTGGGCCCGATGCCTTCCACGGCGGCAAGCTCTTCTTCGCTCGCGCCCATAAGCACGTCGATGCTCGGATACGCCGCCGCGATGGCCTCGGCCATGGTCTTGCCGACGTGGCGGATGCCGATGCCGAACAGCACCCGCGCGAACGGGCGGCCCTTGCTTTCCTGGATTTGCGCAACGAGCTTCTTGGCCACGGTCTCGCCCAGGCGGATGGGGTTGCCTTCCTTGTTCACACGGCCCATGTCGAGCAGCGACAGTTCAACCTCGTCAAGCGAGTAATAGTCGGCCACATCGGTCACGCGGCCCGATTCCACCAGGCGCCCGACGATCTCGTCGCCCATGCCGTCGATGTCCATGGCGCCGCGGCTGGCCCAGTGCACCAAGCGCTCCTGCGCCTGCGCCGGGCAGTCGATGGAAATGCAACGGTACGCGACCTCGCCTTCCTCGCGGATGACAGGAGAACCGCAGCTCGGGCACGTTTCCGGCATGCTCCACACTTGGGCGTCAGCCGGACGCAGCGACTCCACCGGCCCGAGCACCTCGGGAATGACGTCGCCCGCCTTGCGGATGATGACCGTGTCGCCGATGCGCACGTCCTTGCGACGCACCTCGTCTTCGTTGTGCAGCGTCGCCCGCGCCACGACCGAGCCGGCCACGCGCACGGGCTCGAGCTCGGCGACAGGCGTGAGAGCACCCGTGCGCCCCACCTGCACGGTGATGTCGCGCAGCAGCGTCGCCTTCTCTTCCGGCGGGAACTTGAACGCAATCGCCCAACGCGGCGCGCGGGCGGTGTAGCCCATGGCGGCCTGGCGGGCGAACGAGTTCACCTTCACCACCACGCCGTCGATCTCGTACGGCAGCGAGTCGCGGTTCTCGACGGCGCGCTCGCAGAACTCGTGCACTTCGGCGCGCGTCTTCACGCGCTTCACGTCGGGGTTCACGTGGAAGCCGGCTTGCCCGAGCCACTGCAGCAGCTCGAACTGCCCATCGGCGGCAAGCGCCTGTTCGTCGGCCACGGCGTAGATGAACGTCGAGAGGTCGCGCCCCGCCGTGATGGTCGGGTCTTTCTGGCGCAGCGAGCCCGCGGCGGCGTTGCGCGGATTGGCGAAGCCCTGCTTGCCGTTGGCTTCGGCGGCTTTGTTCAACGCCTCGAAGCTCGACTTGGGCATGTACACCTCGCCGCGCAGCTCGACCGAGCCGTCGCGCACGATGCCGGGCATGCCCTCTTCGCGTAGATGCAGCGGCACATCCTTGATCGCGCGGATGTTGGCCGTCACGTCCTCGCCGGTCGTGCCGTCGCCGCGCGTGGCCGCGCGCACGAGCGTGCCGGCCTCGTAGGTGAGCGCGATGCCGCTTCCGTCGATCTTCAGCTCGCAGACCATCTCGGGCAGCGTGCCGAGCGCTTCTTCCACGCGGTCCATCCACGCGTCGAGCTCGGCGGCGTCCATCGCGTCGTCGATGGAGTACATGCGCCGCTCATGCCGTACGGGCGCGAACTGGTCGCCCACCGCCCCGCCGACGCGCTGCGTGGGCGAGTTGGGGTCCGCGAACTCGGGGTGTTCCTGCTCGAGGTTGCGCAGCTCGCGCATGAGCGAGTCGAACGCGCCGTCCGAGATTTCGGGCGCGTCCTTCACGTAGTACAGGTACGTGTGATGCTCTATTTCCTTGCGCAGCGCCTCGATGCGCTCGCGCGCATCGTCGTCGAACAAACTCAGCGTATCAGACATGTGCAACCTTTCTTTGAAATGATGCGCTTGCTCCCCTCCCGCGCATCATTCCCGTAAAGCTTCCGGAATAGACTCGATCACGTCTTCGGCGCAGACCGCGATGTCGGTCAGGCGCGATGCGGCGGCAACGCCCGCGCGGGCATGCAGCTCGGCGCCGGCGCATGCGGCTTCAAAGGGCTCGATGCCCTGCGCGAGCAGCGCGCCGATCATGCCGGCGAGTACATCGCCCGTTCCCGCTTTCGCAAGCGCGGGCGTGCCTTCGCGCATTGCCTCGACATGCTTGCCGTCAGCGATATAGGTATCGGGGCCCTTCAGCACCACGATGGCATGCAGCGCAAGCGAAAGGCCGGCAGCCAGCTGCTCGGGGTCGTCGGTCGGAAGGCTGAACGGCTTGGCGAGCCGCGCCGCCTCGCCACCATGGGGCGTCAGCACCGTGGGAAGCCCCTTCTCGGCGCGCTTCGCGAGACGCTTCAGCGCCTTCTTCGAGGTCAGCCCCGCAAGGCCGCCGCCATCGACGAGCACGGGGCACTTCGCCTGCTTCAGCACGCCCGTCACCAGGGCGGCTTCATCGTCGGCTCCCGCAAAGCCAGGGCCGACGCACACGGCGCAGGGCTTCCCTTCCCTGCTGGCGGGCAGCTCTTCGAAACCCCACTCGTCGAATGAACGCACGACGAGAGAAGGCGAGGCCAACCGCACGATGTCGACGGCCTTGCGCGCCGTCACGACCTCCGTGTAGCCGGCGCCCATGCGCTGGCTCGCACGCGCAGCCAACGCCGCAGCGCCGGGGTAGCGCACGCTGCCGGCCACGACGGTCAGCTTGCCGCGCGTGTACTTGGTAGCGTCGGCAACCGGGCGAATCTTCGAGACATCAAAGCTCATCGAGCATCCCCCGCACTTCCTTGAACTGCTTGGCGAGCTCTTCCATCGGGTCTTTGCGTTTCTCGCTTGCGCGCACCGACGCGTCGGTCACGGCCATGGCGCACGCCACCGCATCGGTGTGCGTGTAGGAAAGCGAAATGGAAAGCTCGCGCACGCCCTGCTCTTCGGCGATTTCGAGCGCACGACCCGACAGCTTGGCGATGGGACGGCCGTTCTTGGCGCGCTGCACCTCGATGTCGCGCACGCCGATGCCATCGGAAAAGCCCGTGCCCAGCGCCTTCACGACCGCCTCTTTCGCGGCGAACCGCAAAGCGTAATGCGTTGCCGGATTGGCCATCTTCTCGCAATAGACACGCTCGTCGGGTGAAAACACGCGCTCGGAGAACGCCGGCGTGCGCACCAATATGCGCTTCATGCGGTCGATTTCCACGATGTCGACGCCCAAGCCGACCGTGTTTTCGTCGTATGCGCGGACCTCGGCAGGCTCTTCAGCCGCAGCTTTTTCTTCTTGTTCCGGCTCGTCAACTGCCGACATAGGCGGGATATCCGCCTCCATCAGCAAATCGCGCGCCGCCTCGACAGTAAGGTCTTCCATATTCCCCTTCGAATTTAGATGCATGCTTCACCATATTGTACGACAAGCGCACAACCCTCAATGCGCTTCAGGGGAAGCGCATAGCCCCCCAGTGGTGTGAAGGGGGTCGAGGGCGATTCCGCAGCCGGATACTGCATCAACCCACACCAATCATGCGAGCGAGGACAAGCCCGAGACCCCCTTCCCACCACTGGGGCGAACAGGAGGACAGGCCGCTTATTCTACCGTAACAGACTTCGCCAGGTTGCGGGGCTGGTCGACGTCGCAGCCGCGCATGACGGCGATGCTGCGGGCGAGCAGCTGCAGCGGCACGCTGGCCGTGATGGCCGAGAACGCATCGCGCACCTTCGGGATGTAAATGACGTGGTCGGCATACGCGCGGATGGCCTCGTCGCCTTCGGTCGCCACGACGACGATGCGCGCGCCGCGGGCCTTGCTCTCCTGCAGGTTCGACACGACCTTGTCATACACCGGGCTTTCCGTCGCGATGGCGATGACCGGGAAGCCTCCGTCGATGAGCGCGATCGGGCCGTGCTTCATCTCGCCGGCCGGATACGCCTCGGCGTGCAGGTAGCTGATCTCCTTCAGCTTCAGCGCGCCTTCCCTGGCGATGGCCGCGCCCATGCCGCGCCCGATGAACATCGCGCTCGACGCGCCCACGCACGCCCACGCCGCCTCGTCGATGGCCGTCGTGTCCGCCAAAATCTCCTCGACCTGGCCCGCCGTGTCGGCGAGCTCGCGGAACAGCAGGCGAATCTGGTTCATGCGCAGCTTGCCCTTGGCCTGCGCGAGCAGCATTGCCAGAAGCGTGAGGCTGACCACCTGCCCCAAGAACGACTTCGTCGACGCGACGGCGATTTCCTTGTTGGCCTTCGTGTAGATGACGCCGTCCGATTCGCGCGCCACCGGGCTTCCGAGCACGTTGGTGATGCCGAACACGCGCGCGCCCTTGATGCGCGCATCGCGGATAGCAGCAAGCGTGTCGGCCGTCTCGCCCGACTGCGACACCGCCACCACCAGCGTCGTCGGCGTGATGATGGGGTTGCGATAGCGGAACTCGCTTGCCACTTCCACCTCGGTGGGAATGCGCGCCCACCCTTCGATGAGCTCCTTCGCGATAAGCCCTGCATGGTAGCTCGTGCCGCAGGCGATGACGTACACGCGGTCGATGAGGTTCAGCTCCTCGGGCGACATGTCGAGCTCGTCGATTTCCAAACGACCGCCCACAAGCCGGCCAGCCAGCGTATCGCGGATGACGCGGGGTTGCTCGTTGATCTCCTTCAGCATGAAATCGGGGTAACCGCCCTTTTCGGCAACGTCGGTATCCCACGTGATGTGCGTGATTTCGGGCTCGATCGCGTTGCCTTCCGTATCGAAATACTCGACGCTTTCCGGCGTGAGCTTGGCGAACTGCCGATCGGCCAGCACGACGACGTCGCGCGTGGCTGCCAGAACGGCGATGGCGTCGGAGGCGACGTACGACCCGTCTTCGCCGCGCCCCACGATGATGGGCGAATCCTGGCGCGTGACCACGATGACGCCCGGCTCTTCAACGCACGTGACGGCCAAACCGTACGAGCCGGAAAGCCGCTCGCTGGCGGTGCGCACGGCGGCGAGCAAATCGAGGCCCTCCTTGAAGGCCTCTTCCACCAAATGCGCCACGACCTCGGTGTCGGTCTCGCTGCGGAACACGTGGCCGCGGGCTTCCAGCTCTTCGCGCAGCTCGGCGAAGTTCTCGATGATGCCGTTGTGCACGACGGCGATGTCGCCTGCGCACGACGCGTGCGGGTGCGCGTTGGCCTCGGAGGGACGCCCGTGCGTTGCCCAACGCGTATGCCCGATGCCGCACGTGCCGGTAAGGTCGAAATGGCCGACGGTGTGCGCCAGCTCGGCGACCTTGCCCTTGCGCCGCACGACCTGCAGCGCGCCATCCTGCAACACGGCGATGCCCGCCGAATCGTAGCCGCGGTATTCCAGCTTCAACAGACCGTCCAGCAACACCGGCGCGGCCGGATTCTTGCCCGTGTATCCCACGATTCCGCACATAAAACGCTCCTTGCAACCTGCGAGAAATCGAACTTTCACATTGTACGGCAAAACGATGAACAACCTGTTACAGGAGGTGATGCGGAGATTTGCTTGCTTGGGGAATTTGGAGCGGGTGACGGGAATCGAACCCGCGTCAGGAGCTTGGAAGGCTCCGGTTCTACCATTGAACTACACCCGCTTGCCGCGTTGGGTTATTGTACCCCAACCATGCGCTAGAATGGTCGGGGTGACAGGATTCGAACCTGCGACATCTTGCTCCCAAAGCAAGCGCGCTACCAAGCTGCGCCACACCCCGACGCTAGCAGCGTTTACGGATTATAGCACTCAGAAACGCACCTTCCGAATAGAGAGAAGGAACCATGAAAACGGTCATTCTGGCCACGAACAACGCCCACAAGGTATCCGAAATTTCCAACGCGCTCGACTTCCCCGGCTGGCAGTTCCTGACGCTGCGCGAGGCGGGCATCGAATCGGACCCGGAAGAGGACGCCGACACGTTCTTGGGCAACGCGCGCATAAAGGCGCTCGCCGCGCACGAGGCTTCGGGTGGCATGGCGGCGCTCGCCGACGACTCGGGTTTGGAAGTGGACGCTTTGAACGGGGCTCCCGGCGTGTACTCGTCGCGGTTCGCTGGCGAAGACGCCACCGATGCCGACAACAACGACAAGCTGCTGGCCGACCTGGCCGACGTGCCCGACGACGAGCGCACGGCACGGTTCGTCTGCACGCTCGTGTTCATCGACGAAGACGGGTCGGAGACGACCTCGCGCGGCACGGTGGAAGGCCGCATCGGACACGAGCCGCAGGGCGACGGCGGTTTCGGCTATGACCCGCTGTTCTGGCCCGACGTGTTCGACGGCGCATGCACGCTCGCCGAAGTGCCGCAAGCCCGCAAGAACGAGGTGTCGCACCGCGGCAACGCCCTGCGCGCGCTGAAGTTCAAGCTGCAGATCGCCCAAGCCAAGCGCGAAGAGATGTAAGCGCACATGGCGAAACAGAAAGACAAGGCCGGGAAGACCAACGCCCTGCGCGAAATCGAAGCGGCGGGTATCGAGCATCGCTTCATCACGTTCGAATGCGAAGAGGCGCTTTCGGGCGTCGACGTTGCCGCCAAGCTCGGCGAAGACCCCGACCGCGTGTTCAAGACGCTTGTAACGCAGGCGAAATCGGGGCAGCACTACGTGTTCATGGTCCCCGTCGCCTGCGAACTCGACTTGAAGAAGGCCGCTGCCGCCGTCGGCGAGAAGGCCATCGCCATGATAAAGGCGCGCGACCTGCTGCCGCTTACCGGTTACGTGCACGGCGGCTGCTCGCCCGTCGGCATGAAGACGCAATTTCCCACGGCTATTGACGAAACGGCGCAGCTGTACGACACGATCATGTTCTCGGGCGGCCGCATCGGCTGCCAGGTGGAAATGAGCCCCGACGACCTGGATTCCCTCATCGGCCTGACGTTCGCCGACTTAACCATTTAGGAATGATGCGCAGGAGGGGGGCAAGTGCATCATTCTGACGATGATGCACTTGCCCCCCTCCCGCGCATCATTCTAGTAGTGCGCGACGACTACGTCTCCGAGGTTGCAGATGCCGTACAACGACTCAGCGGCACCGTAGGGCAAGTTCACGCAGCCGTGGCTGCCATAGCCGTTGGCGTACATCGAACCGCCGAACGACGGCTGCCACGTGGCGTCATGCAAGCCGATGCCGTTGCCCTCGAACGCCATCCAGAACGAAACGGTGGTCTCGTATTCCTTTTCGCCGTTGTCCTTGTAGCCGATGAGCTTCGACGGGCTTTCCTTGTTCGTGATGTACCACACACCGGGCCACGTATTGTGCTTGCCATCGGGCGAACCCGAGATGCATGCGCTTTCCCAGATGATCGAGCCATCGTCGCCATAGAAGCGAACGTACTGCTCGGACAGGTCGACATCGATGTAGCGGTTGCCCCAGTCTTTCTGGCCCGGGCCGTTATACGCGAACCCGATCTGCTCGCAGGGAATGTCGATCGTCGTCGTCTCCCCCGCCTTCACGGCAGCCACCACTTGGTCCTTCAGCCCTGGCGCATCGGTGGACCAACCGTACGCGCCGCCGCTGATGGTGACGACCTTGCCGTCGGGGCGCGTGTACGTGCGCTCGGTTCCCACCGTGTCGAAGCTGTTCGACAGGTCGGTGATCCACTGGTCGAGCGCCGCCTCGTCGAGCGTGACGCCGAGGTTCTCGTCCATGCGGATGAACGCCGACAGGTTGTCGCCGCTGATCTCCGAGACGTTCTGCCCGCCCATCGTCAGCGTGACGTGTGCGGAAACCAGGCCGGTCGCCAACTCGGCGGAGTTCACGAGCCGCTCGTCGGTCGAGAACACGTTCGGCTGAATCAGGTAATCGCTCGTCAGCTTGATTTTCGGCTCGAGCGTGGCAAACGCGTCTTCCATGGCGGCAAGAACGGTATGCGAGTCGTATTGCGTGCCGGCAACTTCGGGCACGATCTTGAACTTCTTTGACGTTTCGTCATAGGCGATGGTGGCGTCGACGGGCGGCGTTGCGTCCTTGTTGTACGACACTATGGAGTTCACCACCTGGTAGTCGTAGTTCTGCTTCTTGTACGTGACGGCGAACGCGCTGCTTTCGTCGTGCTCGTCTTGGAACAGCAGAACCGGCCACGTCCATGCGTTCAGGTCGGCGTGCATGGCGTCGACGATCGCCTGCGCATCGACTTCCATGCCGACGTCCTCGGCAGTCGTGCGGTACGAGAACCCGCCGTTTCCGATGATGTCGATGCTATAGCTGGCCACCTTGTCGTCGATGAGCTGAGCGACCTCGTCGTTGCCCATCATGGAGATATCCTCGCCGACGATGGTCGTGCGCGGGAAGAACACGTTCATGAACACGATGGCGCCGGCAATGTAGGCGATGAGCAAAATGCCGATGATGACGCCGAACACGATGCCGACGACCTTGCCCACATGGCGTTCCTTGCGCACCGCAAACCCTTCCGGCATCACCGGCGTGGGAGACATGACATCGTAGCCAGGTTCCGAATACGCGTTGAAATCGTTGCCGGGAGCAGCCGCGGGCGCAGGCGTTGCCATAGGAGTCGCGTCGGAAACCGTCGCGCCCTGGACGTAATCTTCGATGCGGATCGTCGAATCCTCGGCAACGGGCGCAGGTGCGTTTTCAAGCGCAGCAGCTTCGGCGGGCGCAACCGCCTTGGCGGCCTCCCCGTCTTCGCCAGCCCCTTCGGGCCGTATGATCGTAGGCTGCACACCCGGCTTCTGAGCGTGCTTGCCCTTTGGCTTGCTGAACAATCCCATGACGCGCTTCAATCCTAAAGGACACGATTCGTTTCGATGTAGTGCCACATTGTATCAATCTGACTGCACAATTTTCTGAAAACGGCAATCCCTATCGGTTTTGTAACCTAATTTCACAGTAACTACGTCTGCTTTTGGCAAGAGTGCCGCATAGCGGGGCATTACGTACCACATGCCACGTGGTATCATTCCCCTAATCGATGGAACGAAACGGAAACGCAGCCCCATGACGACGTACCTCGCCCATTACCAGTCCCCCGCCGCCGCCGACGTGCACGGCGTGGGCTCGTTCGAGTTCGAAAGCGACGCGCGCGCGGGCTCGAAGGAGAACCTGCACGACGCGCGCATGAAGATGCTCGAAACGTTCGGCAAGGACGCGGCGTCGTGGCAGATCAAGAGCGTCGAGCGCAAGACCAAGAAAAGCGACGTGCTCGACGGACAGCTGCAGCTCGATTTCCGCCCTGTGAAGAAGCGCCGGAAGCGGCGCACGAAGGAGTACTGGTAGATGGAACGCCGCGAGAAGAAGCAAATCGCGAAGAACCGCCGTGCGTTCCACGAGTACGAGATCCTGGAAACGTACGAGGCGGGCTTGGTGCTGACCGGAACCGAAGTGCGTTCGCTGCGCGAGAACAACTGCCAGCTCACCGATTGCTATGCGCTCATCCGCGATGGCGAGGCGTGGCTGCACGGCGTGCACATCGCGCCCTACCGAAACGGCGGATGGGACAACGTCGACCCCGACCGCAAGCGCAAGCTGCTGCTGCATCGCCGCGAAATCCGCCTGCTCGAGCAGAAGACGCGCGAGAAGGGCCTGGCCCTCGTGCCCATTTCCATGTACTTCAACGAGGATTCGCGCGTGAAGATCGAAATCGCGTTGGCCCGCGGCAAGAAGCTGCACGACAAGCGTCAGGCCATGGCCGAGCGCGATGCCAAGCGCGACATCGACCGCGCGTTGAAGGAACGAAGTCGTTACTAATTGCGTCATTCTGACCAGGTCGCTGCGACACATTCGGACAGGAAAGGTTCCCCATGGCTGAAGAATTCGAAACCGTCGAGCTGGAATACTCCGAAGACGACATCCTGTATTACATCGAGGACGAGGACGGCACCGAGATCGGCTTCGCGCTGGAAGAGGACGGGGTCGAGGTCGAGTACTACTACGAGAGCTTCGAGGCCGACGACTACGAGACCGTGAGCGTGGTCGAAGAGGTCGTCGAAGAAGCACCCGCTTCGCCTGGCGCGAAAGCCGAAACTTCCGAAGCAGCCGAGCCGAAAGAGCGCGGCTACTTGTACAAGATGGCGTCCATCGTAGGCCACGAGGGCAACAAGACGCGCAAGCTGGCCGAAGAGAAGCTCGACGTGGCGCGCGGGAAGGCCGAGGAACAATACGGCAAGGCCAAGAAGGTCGCAACCGAGCAAGCCGGAAAGGCGAAGGCCAAAGCCGACGACATGGACCTCGGCATCACGCGCGAAGGCGTGGCCGAGATGACGTCTGACCTGAACGCCATCGCCAAAGAGGGCGCCGAAACCGCCAAGGAGCTGAAGGAAGCCTACGACGACATCATGGACAACTTCGGCTTCCTGGTTCCCAAAAAGGTGCGCCGCCGCCTTCCGTAGTAAACAGCACGTGCTTATGTGCTAGACTTGCTTGCGCACATTGACAAGGTGGAGCCGGGCCGATGCGCTTGCATCGCAGCTCCCCGCTTATGGGGGCAACTGGTTTCGACATGGTGGGTCTGAGGTGAGGAGCAGGTCGTGGTCTCCTCGCCACGTTAAACAGGGGTACTGTCAAAATTAATTGGCAAGACTCAAACTTCTGGGCGTCAACTCGCCCTTGCCGCATAACATAAGTCGGCACGCCTATTCCAGGTTCTTTCCCGCCCTGGATGCGGTGTCATGTTAGGGATATGCTCTTCGGCACGTAGCCGGTATGGCCGAAGCTAAGACTGAACCGACTCGAGGCCGCAACGCCCGTCGTTGCGCCAAGCGGCCTTCAAACTTGAGCACCGACTAAGCTTGTAGAGCCTGACCAGGGATTCGCCATGGACCGGAGTTCGATTCTCCGTGCCTCCACCACGTGTGATAAGCCGCGTCTGACCAGTTCAACGCGGCTTTTTTGCGCCGCTTACTTGGTAAGGCGGAAGCGGAGTTGGCGGGTGCGGCGATCGGCTTCGACGAGGCGGACGGCGATGCGGCGGCCCAGGCGGAACTGCTTGCCGGTATCCGAGCCGGTCAGCATGTGGCGCACGGGATCGAGGATGAAGTACTCGTGCCCCAGGTCGGCCATTTCCACCACGCCCTCGGCGGTGTTGTCCAAGCGCACGAACAGGCCGAACGTCGCCACGCCCGATATCAGGGCGGAAAACGTCTCGCCGATGTGCTCTTCCATGAGCTCGACGATCTTCACTTCCTGCGACTCGCGGGCAGCTTGCTCGGCGACGCGCTCCATTTCCGACGAATGTTCGGCCAGAAACGCCAGGTTCGCGACTTCTTGGTCGAACTTCTCGGGGCGTTTCGTCAGAAGCGCGCGCAGCATGCGGTGCACCACCAGGTCAGGGTATCGCCTGATGGGCGATGTGAAGTGCGCGTATGCGGAACTCGCCAGGCCATAATGCTCCGATAGGTCGGGGCTGTACACGGCGCGCTTCATCGACCGCAGCACGAGCGTGGTGACGAGCGCCGCCTCGGGCCGGTTCTTGCACGCGTCGAGCACGGCGCCGACTGCATGCGGGTTGCCCGCCATGAACCGCGCCGCATCGACGCGCTTGAACCAGTCGAATTCCTGCAGCACGGGGACGAGCCCTTCAAGGCTGTCGTGGGCCGGCTTCTCGTGCACGCGGTACAGGCAGGGGAAACCGGCATCGCGAAGCATACGGGCGACCGCTTCGTTCGCCATGATCATGGCCTCTTCGATGAGCTGCGTGGCGTCGGTTTTCTCGCGCAGGTCGATGCCCGTGGGATGCCCTTCGGCGTCGAGCCGCACCTTCGCCTCCACCGTGTCGAAGTCGAGGCCGCCCGCCTCCCTGCGCAGGGCCTCGCGTTGCTTGGCGATGCGGGAAAGCCGCAGAATGCGCGATTGGAGCTCGGTGGAATCGATATCGGGAATGCGTTTTGACTGTAGAAACTCGTTCCCGGCGTCGGTTTCGCTGCCAGCATTTAGGAGCTGCTGCGCTTCATCGTATGTCAGGCGTGCACGCGAGCGGATGAGCGCGGGATACGCTTCTGCGCTTACGACCTTGCCCCGCTTGTCGACAACCATGTCGACCGTCATCGTGCGGCGTTCTTCGTCGGGCCGAAGCGAGCACACGTCGTTCGACAGCTTCTCGGGAAGCATCGGAATGACGCGGTCGACCAAGTACGTGCTGGTGGCACGCTTGCGCGCGTCAAGGTCGATAGCGGAGCCCCACGGCACGTAGTGCGACACGTCGGCGATATGAACGCCCACCCGCCAGGAATCGGGCTTTATGGGCTCAACCGATACCGCGTCGTCGAAGTCGCGCGCATCGGCGGGGTCGATGGTGAAGATGAAGCGGTCGCGCAAATCGCGGTAGCCTTCTGCAAGCGCGCCTTCCGCGTCGACCTCTGCCGCATCGGCTTGCGCCATCGCGGCTTCGGAAAACGACGTTTCCAACTTGTGGCGCGCCACGATGAGGTCGATGGGCACGCGCTCGTCGTCTTCGTCGCCGATGACCTCGACGACCGTTCCCGTCGCCGCCGTATTGCGGTCGGGCCATGTCGTTATGGAAACGCGAACCACCGCCCCATCGGGAATCTCGGGGTGCTCGGCGAGCTGCGTGAAGATGTCATGCTGCACGCGCGGATCGACCGGCTCGACGACGCCGAACGGCTCGGCGCGGTGGAAATACCCGACAAGCTGGTCGTGCGCCCGCTCGACGACGCGCACGACGCGCGCAACCCGCTTGCGTTCGCCCTTGCCCGGCGTGCGGCCGTATCGCCCGCCATCGTTCACCGGCGCGATTTCCACGATGTCATCGGGAAACGCACCGCGCATCTTCTTGTGCGGGATGAAATACTCGCCTTCCGCCGTCTGCACGAACCCGTATCCGCCTCGACGCACGTCAAGCCGCCCGCGCGGGTTGCTGCGCGGCGTGCGGCGGGTATGCGAACGGTTACGAGACATAGCAACTTTCTAGAATGATGCACGGGAGGGGAGCTGGTGCATCATTAATACCCTTGCCCCGTTGCAAAATGATGCACCAGCTCCCCTCCCGCGCATCATTATTCCGCGGTGATGCGGGAAGCGGCGAGCTCGACGGCGTAGTCCTTTTGAGCGTCGCCTTCGCCAGAGTTGTCGAGCGAGACCGTCGGCGTGACGCCTACCTGGTCGATGGCGTGGCCTTCGGGCGTCAGGTAGTACGCGGCCGTGTAACGCATGGCGCCGCCGAACGAAAGCTCGTGCAAAACCTGCACCGAGCCCTTGCCGAGCGTGTTCGTGCCCACCAGAACGGCGCGCTGGCTTTCCTTCAACGCCGCCGCCACGACCTCGGCAGCTGCAGCCGTGTTTTTGTTGGTCAGCACGACGAGCGGCAAGTCCGTGACAGGCTGGCCCGATGCGGTCTTCGCCGACTGGCCGTCGACCGTCTGCACTTCCACGACCGTGCCGCTGCTCATGAACAGGCTGGCCAGATCGACAGCCTGGCTGAGGTAGCCGCCGGGGTTGTCGCGCAGGTCGAGCACGAAGGCGCGTGCGCCCTGCCCCCCCAAATCGGCAAGGGCCGCCTGCACGAGCGACGCCGAGTTCTGCGTCAGCTGCTTCAGCTTCACGTAACCGACCTTGCGGTCGTCGTTGTATTCGGTCGTGACGTTTGCCTCGTCGTACTCGGCGCATTCGAGCGTGGTGGTGAACTCGGTGCCGCCGTCGGACTCGAGCGACTCGGGGCGGCGCCAGGTGATGACGACCGTCATGCCCTCGGACTGGCTGAGCACTGCGGCGACCTCGCTACGCGACCACGTCTGCGAGCGGTCGCCGTTGATCGCCACGACGTAATCGCCCTCCTGCACGCCTTCCAGCTGCGCGGGCGACCCCTCGAACACGTCGACCACGTATGCCTGGCCGTTGTATTCCGAGAACAGCACGCCCACGCCCGCATAGCCTTCGTTCTGCGTGTTCAGCAGCGCGTTGTACCGATCGGCCGAGTAATAACGCAAATACGGGTCGTCGGAAGCCGTGCTGAACGCCTGCAACGTGCTTTCGGTCACCTCGTCGAGGTTGTACGAATCGAGGCTGTCGGCGGCCAGGATGTCTTCCACTTCCGCAACGCGCATCGAAAGCGAGTTGTACACGTCTTTCTTCGCGGCGTTCTGGTCGGTTATATCGCTTTGCACGATTCCCGTTATGGAAGACGGGAAGCCGAGCGACTGCAAAAACGTGCTTTGGCCGCGCACCATGAAGCCTATGGCAAATGCCGCAACGGCCAGGATGATGACGAGAAACACCCTGATAAGACGGTAACTGCGCGCACGCCTTTTCCGCGTGCGCGCAGCCGTTCGTTGGTTATTGCCACGTTCGCCCATGGGCGCAGACCGCCAATCTAGGTTACACCTTCAGGTAACGGCGCATGGCGAACGCCGAACCGATGAGGCCGATGATGAGGCCGGCGACGAGCAGGATTAGGTAAATCAGCAAGAACGTGTTGCCCTCGATGCCGATCGGCAAGAACGCGAGCGATTCCTGCAAGCGCGGCAGCGCCAGACGTCGCAGCAGCTCGAGGCAGCCCGACGCCAGCAGGGCGCCGATGACCGCATGCAGCGCGCCTTCCATGAGGAAGGGCCCGCGGATGAAGCCGTTCGAGGCGCCGACCAGGCGCATGATGGCAATTTCCTTGCGGCGCGCCATGATGGCCAGGCGGATGGTGTTGTTGATGAACACGAGCGAGATGAACACCAGCAAAATGATGAGCGCGATGCCGATGTAACGCACGTAGTTCGTGACCGAGAACAGGCGCTCGACCGTGCGCTGGCCGTACTTCAGCGAGTCGGCCGGGTTGTCCTCGTCGGCGATCTTGGCGAACAGGTCGCTGGTTTCGATTTCGTCGGCGACCGTCTGCACCTTCTGCGGGTCGGACAGCTCGATGTTGATGGAAGCCGGCAGCGGGTTGCCGCCCAGCTCGTCGACGATGTCGGCGTTCGACGACATGTTGCGGAAGTCCTCGAGCGCCTGCTCCTTCGTGGTGAAGGACACGCTTGCCACGCCATCGAGACCCTCGATATAGGATTCCATGGAATTGATGTCAGACTGCTTCGCGTCGTCGGAAATGTAGGCGGTGATGGACACTTCGCTTTCGACCGACTTCACGATGTTGTCGATGACGATGGCACCCACCAAAAACACGCCGATGATGAACAGCGACAGGAAAATGGTGACAATCGAGCCCAGCGTGGTGGACAGGTTGCGCGCAAAGCCCTGGAAGGCCTGCTTGATGAAGTAAGCGAAACTAGACATCGAAACCGTACACCCCCCTCTGCTGGTCGCGGGTCAGGTGACCACGTTCGAGCGCGATGACGCGACGGCGCATGTTGTCGACCATTTCGCGGTCGTGCGTGGCCACGAGCACCGTGGTGCCCGTGCGGTTGATGCGCTCGAGCAAGTCCATGATGCCGCGCGACGTCTGCGGGTCGAGGTTGCCGGTGGGCTCGTCGCACACGAGCAGCGGCGGGCGGTTGACGATGGCACGCGCGATGGAAACGCGCTGGGCCTCGCCGCCGGACAGCTGGTCGGGCAGCTTGTCGAGCTTGTCCTGCAGGCCGACCAGGCGCAGGACCTCGGGCACCTGCGTGCGGATGACGTTGCGGTTCTTGCCGATTACCTCGAGCGCGAACGCGACGTTCTCGTAGACCGTCTTGTTCGGCAGCAGCTTGAAGTCCTGGAACACGCAGCCGATGTTGCGGCGCAGGTACGGCACGCGCCAGTTGCGCATGCTGCCCAGGTCTTCGTTGGCGATGGTGATGGTGCCCGAGCTGGGGCGCAGCTCGCGGATGATCAGGCGCACAAGCGTTGATTTGCCCGAACCGGAATGGCCGACGAGGAACACGAACTCGCCAGGGTAAATCTGCAGCGAGATGTTCTCGAGCGCCGGGCGGTTAGGCTGGGCCGGATACACCTTCGACACGCGGTCGAACGCAATGACGGGGGTTCCCTGCTGGGGGATATCGTCGACTTCCAGCGAAGGCAGCGCCGTTGAAAGGTCGGGAGCCGATCGCATCGTCTGAGTTGCAGCCGCCTGATACGGCTGCCGAGCCCCCTGGTTGGTGGCTTCTGTCACAGAATGCTCCGTTCAAATAGTCGTTTACTGAGACGAAGCTGATTCTACCAGACCTATTTACGGGCGATAACCCTCTTCACAGCATCAGCAATCGCAGCCGCATCCATCTTGAAGTGCGCAGATAGCTCGGCATATCCGCCGGACTTGCCGAACTTGTCGTGCATGCCGACGAACTCGACAGGCGCCGGGTGCTCGGCAGACAACAGCTCGGCGACGGCGGAACCCAGGCCGCCGTACACGCTGTGCTCTTCGGCCGTGACGGCGCAACCGGTCTTGGCAACCGAGGCGACGATGGCCTGCGCGTCGAGCGGTTTCACGCTGTAGGCGTCGATGAGGTCGACCGAGATGCCCTCTTCGGCAAGCTGGTCGGCGGCAATGAGCGCTTCACGCACCTCGAGACCGCAGGCGACGATGGTGGCGTCGGCGCCTTCGCGCAACTGGAAGGAGCCGCCGAGCTGAAGCTCGGTACCGTCGGCATACACGCAGGGCACCGATTCGCGGCCCATGCGCACGTACACCGGGCCCGGCGTGGTGGCCGCCAAGCGGATGGCGCCCGCAGCCGACGCATAATCGGCGGGCACGAGCACGCGCATGTTGGGAAGCCCGCGCATGAGCGAGATGTCCTCGAGCATTTGGTGGCTGCCGCCGTCGGGACCGACCGAGATGCCCGCGTGCGTCGGGGCGATTTTCACGTTCAGGTTGGAATAGCACACCGTATTGCGGATCTGGTCGTACGCGCGGCCCGTGCCGAACACGGCGAAGCTGCCGGTGAAGGCGATGTTGCCCGCGAGTGCCAAGCCCGCCGCCACATCGGTCATGTTCTGCTCGGCGATGCCGCAGTTGAACAGCCGCTTGGCGTATTCGGGCTTTGCTGACGCGAACTTTGCGGTCGTGGTGGAGCCGGACAGATCGGCTTCGACCGCTACGATGGGAAGACCTTCGTCGGCAAGCTCGGCAAGGGTGACGCCGTATGCTGCGCGGGTGGCCTTCTTGGAAGAATCGCCCGTAGGGGCACACACCGTGCGCCCGGCGCTGCTTGCCGCGCTCGCAGATGGCTGCGACAGCGAATCAGTCGCAGCCTTATCGAAACTCGCTTCGCTCACCGGGCGCTCGGAGTGCGCCCCTGCGGAAACGGCCAAACCATCTCCGTCATTATCCGGCTTGCAGCCCAGATCTTCCAACGCCTGGGCGAGCTGCTCGGCGTTCGGCGCCTTGCCGTGCCAGCCAGCTTGGTCTTCCATGAACGAGACGCCCTTGCCCTTCACGGTGCGGGCGATGATGGCCTGGGGCTTGCCCGTGCGGGCGGCCTTCGCAGCGTTCAGCGTTTCGATGACGGCGGTGATGTCGTGGCCGTCGACCTCGGAGGTTTCCCACCCGAACGCGGCGAACTTCGCGCCCAAATCGCCCGGGTCGCACACGTCGGCCGTGTTGCCGTCGATCTGCAGGCAGTTGCGGTCGACGATGGCAACCAGGTTGTCGAGGCCCTGGTGCGCGGCGAACATGGCCGCCTCCCACACCTGGCCTTCCTGGCATTCGCCGTCGCCCAGAAGCGCGAACACCGTGTGATCGTCGCCTTCCAGGCGCAAGCCCGCAGCTAAGCCCGACGCGATGGAAAGGCCCTGGCCGAGCGAGCCGGTGGAAACCTCGACGCCCGGCAGCAAGTTGCAATCGGGATGGCCCTGCAGTCGCGAGCCGAACTTGCGCAGCGTCATGAGCTCATCGACCGGGAAGTAGCCCGCATGCGCGAGCGCGGCGTACAGAGCCGGCGCCGCATGGCCCTTCGCCAGGATGAAACGGTCGCGCGGAGACTCGGCGTTGGCGGGGTCGTGTTCCAGCACGCCCCCAAAATAAAGCGCCGTCATGATGTCGGCGCATGAAAGGGAACCACCCGGATGTCCGCTGCCTGCCTCGGCAATCATCTTCACGATGCTTATCCGCAGGTCATTGGCAGTTTTTGTCAGCATTTCCACGCTCATGGAGCACCTTTCTCTCAGGATGCCCATTGTACCAAGGAATAGTGTGCGTGTGTGGTGCTTCGCGTTCTTTTCGCAGGTTCGAAACGAGCAATGGGCGAGACCCCTTTTCTCGCAGAGAAATCGCGATGCGGGCCAAACTTCCTGTTTCGATTCCAAACCCGCATTCTGCGTTATCATAGTTCTCTGTGGAAATCGACGCGAAGACAATCGAGCAGCTGGGACAACGCGTAACCGACGCGCGCGCCTACCTGCACCTCGACGAGAAAACGGCCGAGCTGGCGAAGCTCGACGAGGAAACGGCCCGTCCCGGCTTCTGGGACGACACGGCGCATGCGCAGGCCGTCTCGAAGCGGGCGGGCAACCTGCGCGACACCATTCGCGAATACGACGAGGCGGCACAGCTCTTTTCCGACGCCCAAACGGCCTTCGAGCTGGCGGGCGAGGACGAGGCCTTCGCCGAGGAAGCCGCCGATGCGTGCGAGCGGCTGTCGGGCATGCTCGATGCGCTCGAGCTGTCGTCGTGGTTCACAGGCCAGTTCGACGAAGGCGACGCCATCCTCACGGTGAACCCCGGCCAGGGCGGCCTTGAGGCCAACGACTGGGCCGACATGCTCTTCAAGATGTACTCGCACTACGGCGAGTCGAAGGGCTGGAAGGTTCACGTACTCGACATCACGTACGCCGAGGGCATCGGCATCGACCGCGCCACCATCCAGTTCGAAGGCCGCAACGCTTACGGTATGCTGCGCTCGGAAATCGGCGTGCACCGCCTGGTGCGCATCTCGCCGACCGACGCCAAGGCGCGCCGCCACACCACGTTCGCCAGCGTCGAGCTTCTGCCGGTGCTTCCCGAGGACATCGAAGTCGACCTCGACCCCAACGACGTGCGCGTCGACGTGTTCCGCGCCAGCGGCCCCGGCGGCCAATGCGTGAACACCACCGACTCGGCCGTGCGACTGACGCACATTCCCACCGGCATCGTCGTAACGTGCCAGAACCAGAAGTCGCAGCTGCAGAACAAGGAAGCCGCCTTCCGCGTGCTGAAGGCCAAGCTATACGAGCTCGAAGAGCAGAAGCGCCAGGCCGAAATCGACGAGCTGCGCGGCGAGCGCATGGAAAACTCGTTCGGCAGCCAGATACGCAACTACGTGCTGTATCCCTACCAGATGGTGAAGGACCTGCGCAGCAACCACGAAACCGGCAACGTCGATGCGGTCTTGGCGGGCGACATCGACGACTTCGTGATCGCCTACCACAAATGGCGCGCCTCGCAGTAACGCCCAATCAGCAACAGCCCGATCGGCTAGCTGCACAAGCAAGCTGGAACACATGCGCTTCGCGGGGTGCAAAACCCGCAATCTGGAACATCCTGAGGTGCAAAACCCGCAATCTGGAACATCCTGGGGTGCAGAACCTGCAATCTGGAACATCGAATGCACGAGATTCAGGGTTTTGCACCTGAAATGTCGCTTGAAACGCATATGTGCTTGGTGTTTCCGCAGGTCGCGGAATCCGGGAGTCGAGCGCTCGGGTGCAAAACCTTAAATCTGGAACATTAAGTGCTCGAGATTCGAGGTTTTGCACCCGCCGCCGCAGAATCTAGTCTTGGTACGTTCCGTGGCACTTCTTGAACTTCTTGCCGCTACCGCAGGGGCATGGGTCGTTGCGGCCGACGTTGGCGTAGGGATCGTCCTTGTCCTTCACGTAGGTCTTCGCCTTGGTGGTGGGCTTGGGCGCCTCGGCGGGCATGCCGCCAACTTGCTGAGGACGCGGTGCGGGAGCGTTCGCGCCACTCGGGGCTGCCAAAGCCTCTTCGGGGTTGGAATAGCTGACCTTGCGGCCCGCCAGCGGGTCGTCCTGTTCGGGCGCCTGCTCTGCGACCTGCGGCTGCTTGGCGACTTGCAGGCGCAGCAGCGTGCGCAGGTAGTCCTCGTACATGGAAGCGGTCATGGCGGAAAACGCGTTGTAGGCTTCCTCGCGGTACTCGGTCAGCGGGTCGCGCTGGCCGTACGCGCGCAGGCCGATGCCCGTGCGCAGGTAGTCCATGTCTTGCAGGTGGGCCATCCAGCGCGTGTCCATGATGCGCAGCATGACCTGCGCTTCGAGCGTGCGCATGACCTGTTCGCCCACCAGCTGCGACTTCTCCTCGTACACGCTAGTCAGGTATTCCTCGATGAGCTCAGTGAGCGTGTCGGCGTCCTCGCCATGGTCGACGTCTTCCACGCGGAAGTCCTCACGGCCGGTCATGCTGGTCAGCCATGCGTCGATGGATGCGACATCCCATTCGTCGGCGACGTTGCGGTTCGGGCAGTTCTCGTCGACGATGCTGCGGGCGCAGTCCGAGATGATCTCGGGAATGCGCTCGGTCATGTCCTTGCCGTCGAGGATGGCGTTGCGTTCCTCGTAGATGGCCTGGCGCTGCAGGTTCATGACATCGTCGTATTCGAGCACGTTCTTACGGGCGGCGAAGTGCATGCTCTCGACCGAGTGCTGGGCGCTTTCGATGGCCTTCGACACCATGCCGGCTTGAATGGGCTGATCGTCGGGCAGCTGCGTGCGCTCCATCATGCGCGAGATGCCGTCCATGCGGTCGCCGCCGAACCGGCGCATGAGGTCGTCTTCGAGCGACAGGTAGAACTGCGACTCGCCCGGGTCGCCCTGACGGCCGGAACGGCCGCGCAGCTGGTTGTCGATACGGCGCGACTCGTGGCGCTCGGTGCCGATGACCAGAAGGCCGCCGGCTGCGCGCACGCGCTCGCGCTCGGCGTTGGTGACTTCGCGCGCTTCGGCCATGGCCTGCTCGTACGCTTCAGCCGTCGGCGCGGGAAGGGCGCTGGCCAGCTGGTCGAGGATCTCCTTCGCCTTGGCGCGGATGCGCGGGTCGTCGCTGCCCTGCGCTTCCTCGGCCGCCACCTTCACCTCTTCGAGGCGCGCGGGGTCGGCGTCGGGGTCGAACCCGCGGTTGCGCAGCAGATCCTCGGCGAGCACCTCGGGGTTGCCACCGAGCAAGATGTCGGTGCCGCGGCCTGCCATGTTGGTGGCGATGGTGACGGCGCCCACGCGGCCCGCCTGCGCCACGATGTGCGCCTCGCGCTCGTGGTTCTTCGCGTTCAGCGTTTCGTGCTTGATGCCGCGCTTGTCGAGCAGGCGGCTGAGTCGCTCGGAGCTTTCGATGGAAACGGTGCCCACCAGGCACGGCTGGCCAGCGGCGTTGCGCGCGGCGATCTCGTCGGCGACGGCGTTGAACTTCGCGTCGATCGTGCGGTACACCTGGTCGTTGCGGTCGTCGCGTATGACCGGCTTGTTGGGCGGAATGGCCGTGACTTCCAGCTTGTAGATCTCGCGGAACTCGGAGTCCTCGGTCATGGCGGTGCCCGTCATGCCCGACAGCTTCTCGTACAGGCGGAAGTAGTTCTGCAGCGTGATGGTGGCCAGCGTCTGGTTCTCTTCCTTCACCTTCACGTGTTCCTTGGCCTCGACCGCCTGGTGCAGGCCCTCGGACCAGCGGCGGCCTTCCATGATGCGGCCGGTGAACTCGTCAACGATCTTCACTTCGCCGTTCACGACGACGTAGTCGATGTCGCGGTGGAACAGGTACTGCGCGCGCAGCGATTGCTGCAGGTGGTTCGCGAGTTGGCCCGACGGGTCGGCGTAGATGTCGTCGATGCCCAGGTTCGCCTCGATGCGCTCGAGGCCGACCTCGGTGGCGTTGATCGTGCGCTTGGCTTCGTCCATCTGGTAGTCGACGTCGCGCTCGAGGCCGACGACCGCGCGTGCGAACTGGTTGTACGTGTCGGCCGCCGCCGAGCCCGCACCCGAGATGATGAGCGGGGTGCGCGCCTCGTCGATGAGGATGGAGTCGACCTCGTCGACCACGGCGAAGTGGTGGCCGCGCTGCACGCGGTTCTCGGCGCGGGCGACCATGTTGTCGCGCAGGTAGTCGAAGCCGAACTCGGAGTTGGTGCCGTAGGTGACGTCGGCCAGGTACGCCGGCTTCTTGCGCTCGGGGCGCATGCCGTTCTGGATGAGGCCCACGTTCATGCCCATGAACTGGTAGATGCGGCCCATCCACTCGCTGTCGCGCTTGGCCAGGTAGTCGTTGACCGTGACGATGTGCACGTTGTGCCCGGGCAGCGCGTTCAGGTAGCCGGCCAGCGTGGACACGAGCGTCTTGCCTTCGCCGGTCTTCATTTCGGCGATGTGGCCGTCGTGAAGCGCCATGCCGCCGATGAGCTGCACGTCGAAGTGGCGCATGCCCAGCACGCGCAGGCTTGCCTCGCGCACGGCGGCGAACGCCTCGGGCAGCAGGTCGTCGATGCTTTCGCCCCGGTCGATGCGCTCGCGGAACTCGACGGTCTTGGCCGCCAGCTCTTCGTCGGAAAGCGCCTGCATCGAAGGCTCGAGCGCGCCGATTTGGGTGACGACCTTCTCGTAGCCCTTCACCTGGCGCCCTTCGCCGGCCCTCAACAGTTTCGAGAAAAACCCTGCCATGGAATGCGTCCTCTTTTCGCACGTCATTTGTACAATCTTGTCAACTCTACCATACCCCGATGCAGCCGCCACCAACCTGTTGCCATGCTGCAGACAATGAGCAGATAGGACACGCTCAGCTGTCGAGGAGGCCGTCGTAGAGCGACTGGGTTTCGGGCGAAGGGTCGATGCCGAGTTCATCGTTGAGCATGCGTCGGCAGTTTAGGTACGTCATCATGGCAGCCGTGCGCTGGCCATGCGCGATTTGCGCGCGCATGAGCGTCACGTACACGTCTTCGCGCGTCGGCCCATGCGAAAGCGCCAAGCGCGCGAACCATATCCCCCATTGGGCATTCCCCGCATCAACCAGCCGCTGCGATGCCGTCGAAAGCGCGTCGACGAGCCGCTCCCCGTATTCCTTGCGTGCTTTCTCGATGAGGTGGTTGCGCGAGTCGACGGGAAGCAGCTCGCCGGAATACTCGCGTTCAATCTCGTTGTATATTTCGAGCCACGCGTCGAAATCGATGCGCCCTAACACCAGCTCGCGGCACATGTCGCCGAGATGCGCCAGGTCACTTCGCGCGTACAGGTCGTTCAACCTGCAGCCGTACCGGGTGCGCACAAGATACGGGCAGGTGCCATCGGGAAGCGTGAGCGACCGCTTGAGCTGCGACCATGTGGTGTAGAAGTTCTTCCGCGCGATGGAGAAGTCGCTTGTCGGCCACATCGCGGCCGCTAGCGAGTCGATGGAAACCTCGCGCCCCCAATTCGCCGCAAGCAGGACGAGCAATTCGCGCGTGTGCTTGCGCCTCATCCGCGAAAGCTCGATGGGAACGCCGTCCAAGCTCACGTCGAACCTACCGAACGCCCTCACCTCCAATATGGGAACTTGCGCCATGCGCGCATCCTTCGATTTGGCGCGGGAAAGCTGCGCGACGGGCATGTCTTTCGGCATGCGCGGTTGCAGCGAGCTTTCACGGCGCAGGTCTTGCCCGTATTGGTGGCGCTGGCGAAGGATCGAAGCTTCCGTGCGCCTGAGCTCGAACAGCGTAGCGGCAGGAAGAGGGCCGCCGAAATACGGCATGCCCTGCATGTGCGCATGCTCCATGGAAAGGCCCGCAGAAGCAGCGAGGAAGTCGGCCGCTCCTGGCTCCTCTTCGGCTAAACGCGCCCGAACGTACCGTTCGACGGGCTCGGCCGCTGCGTCAATGGCCACGGCAGCGCCATCGTTGCCCTGCACAAGCCCGTACATCCACGATGCGACGACGCACAGCACGTCATCGTCGGCGCCTTGCTCGCGAAACGCCTGCCACGCATTGGCCAGGCCAGCGACCCCCTCGTCTCGCGCAGCCCACGCGAGAACGAGCGCTTCGTGCCATGCCAAAGCGCCGCCGCGAGCGTTGATTGACAAACGCCACGTTTCCAATGCATCGGCCGCATTGTCCCGCAAGACCCCTTTCCCAAGTCGCGCCGTCATCATGAGCCCGATTGCCCGAGCGTCGTCGTGCGCCGTCCCGTCGAACGCGCAGCGCTTCGCCAGCAGGAGCGCATGCTCTTCGTTCCCGAGCATCCGGCAGCTGAGCGCTTCGAGAATGCGAATGCGGTCCTTCGCGTCGAAAGGGGCCCTGTACAGGCCGCTCGCCAATCGCTGCATGGCATGGAAGCAGCCCCTGCGCACGAGGACGCGCCCGTTTTCAACGAGCCATTGGGCCCGGTCCTTCGCGGGAAGCAGCACGCGAACCACGTCGCACGCCCTACCGGCAGTGCGGCGCGAGGCAAGCGCCGCTTCGGCCCAGGCGCGCACCAGCTCAACGCGCGTCGAAAACTGCGAACGGCCGACCATGCTGTCCAGGTCCCCTTTAAGGGCATGCGACACCACCTCGGCATCGAGGGGCGCGGCCTCGAAACGGCGCTCTTCGAAGTCGAGGCCCAGGTGCGGGTAATCGGCAGGCGTCTCATCTGCAGCCATCCCGCTGATCGGGCATATGCCAGCCAGCCGTTCGAACGATCCCCGATGAAGCACGAGAACCGTGGCGGTGACAAGCTGCAAATCGGCGGGAAGGTCCTCGTCGAGGACCCCCGCGACGAAACGCTGCTCCGATTCGGGCGACTTCCCCCACATGAGCGCTGGAACGCGATATGCGGGCGGTACCGAAGAAGAGGCGGCGCGACCCGCTTCGTCGTCCTGCGCAGCTTCCACCTCGTCGTCGTCGAGCAGAAGCTCCGCCGCTCCCAGGCGAAGCCGGTCGAGCTGCAGCCCGCCCACCAAGTCGCACGAGGGAACGCACGTGACGATGACTTCGCACCCATGCGCGAGGAGCGTGTCGATTTCGAGCGAGAACTGCTGGACCCGCTGCGCGTCAAGCTGGGGAACGTCCTCGATGATGACGAGCTTCGCCTCGGGGTCGACGGATAGGCATTCGCTTGCGATGTCGCCATCGTCCAAATCGCGGATGAAGCACGGGCTTTTCGCGTTCAGCCAGAACACATGCCCCCACGAGAACATCGTCTCGGCATAATCGATCGCAAGGCTTGTTTTCCCGTAGCCAGCGGGCGCGACGATGAAACGGGAAACGAGGCGGTCGCGCGCCAGACGGGTTATGAGCCGGTCGCGCTGAATGACGTTGTAGGAGGTGAGGCGTCGCGGACGATAGCCGTGACACGCGGCTTTGGAGATGAATCCTGATTTTTGCATGAGCGTTCCTTTTTGCGGAATACTCAGGCTTTGGTCAGCTTAATCGTAACGGACGAAACGCGCGCTGCGCAAGCTGCCAGATATGCGATTCGCAGCCGAACACCCACAACTGCTTGCGGAATGATGCACGGGAGGGGGGCTACTGCATCATTTTGGCATATGGAAGCCTCCCTGCAAAATGATGCAGTAGCCCCCCTCCCGTGCATCGCTCCCGTGCGTTATTCTTCCGGTTGTTCTTGGCGGCTCTCTTCCAGCTCGGCGCCTGCCTCGCGGTCGCCGAGCAGCGCGGCGATGCGGTCGGAGTACACGGCGTCGGTGATGCCCGCCTCGGCAGCCAGATCCATGACCGGGGCATCGTTCCACAAGGCTTCCAGGCGATAGAACTCGCGCGTTTCGGGCTGGAACACGTGCACGACGACGCTGCCGTAGTCGAGCAGCTCCCACGAGCCGTCGCGCGTCTCCTCGCGGTGCAGCGGCTTCATGCCGAGCTGCTCGCGTTCCTGTTCCTCGATCTCGTCGATGATGGCGCTGACCTGTCGGCTGTTGGCGGCGGTCACGATGACGAAGTACTCGGTCACGCTGATAAGCTCGCCGACGTTCTGCACGACGATGTCGGTCGCCTTCTTCTCGTCGGCCGCGCGGGCCGCGACGATTGCCATGTCTTTCGATGTTGCGTTTTCGGTCATGTCTTATTTCTTTCCTTTGTGCTTCTTGCCCGAAACCGAGCCGTCGCCGTTGCCGCGCTTGCCCTTGCGGGGGTGCCGCGCGGTGTAGGCGTTCCAGATGGCTATCGTATCGGGGTGCAAGGGCTTGCGGCGCTCGAACAGCAGAAAAACCCAATATTCATAGGTTTGGAAGTACAGCTCCTCGAGCGTTTCCCTACCCACGGCCGCCCGCAGCTCGTCGATGCGCCCGAACTGGCGGTTCGGTTCGATGGCGTCGGCGATGTACAGCGCCATGTCGAGCGGCGACATGTCGGGCGCCGCCGTGGTGTGGCGGCTGATGGCCTGCAAGATGTCGGCGGGGATGCCCGGGAGCTCCTGCCCCAGTGCGCGGGCCGCCGTAATGCCATGAAGCACGCCGGGCATCTGCTCGACGATGTACGGGTCGATCTCGTCTTCCATGTGAAGCTCGCGCACGCGGGCGCGCGCCTGGTCGTCGTCGTAGCCTTTGTCCCAATCGTGAAGCAAGCCGGCCAAGCGCGCCTTCTTCACGTCGAGGCCGTATTCCTTCGCCAGCTGAACGCACGTGTCCGACACGCCCAGGCTGTGCTGGAAGCGCTTCGGGGACACGCGCTTCTCAAGCTCGGCTTTGCGCGCGTTGAAGAAGGCCTTGGAAAGCGGGTCTTCTGACTCTGGTTTTCCCGAAGCGGCGCACTCCGGGCGCCCGGAGTGCGCCCCTACGGGATAACCTGCAAGATTCTTTCCAATGGACTCCGGTACGAAATAGCGAATCGACTTTCCCTGCGCCAGGCGCTCGCGGATGTCGGTTGAGGAGATTTCCAGGACGCTCACGCGCACGAGGTGCAACTGGAAGGGGCCGGCAGCCATGACCGCCTCGCGCAGCGCGTCGGCGTCGGCCGATCCGGGCCTGCCCACCGCCACGGCGAGGTGCGCCAGTTGCGCGATTTCCTCGCGGCCCTTCCACTTCCCCACCGTCGCCGCCGTGTCGGAGCCGACGATGAAGTAGAACTCGACGTTTTCGGGGTAGTGCTCGCGCAGTTGGCGCAGCGTGTCGACCGTGAACGTGTCACCTTCGCGGTCGATCTCGATGCGGCTGACGTCGAAATGCGGGTTGCCCGCCACCGCCGCGCGCACGTTCGCGAAGCGCACCTCGGGGTCGGTCACGTTTTGGTCGCGCTTGAACACCGGCGCACCCGTGGGGATGAACAGCACGGCGTCGAGGTCGAGCGCCTCTCGCATTTCCTCGGCCACGCGCAAGTGCCCGTTGTGAATCGGGTCGAACGTGCCGCCCATGAGCCCGAGCTTCGCCGGGGCGCCGCCTGCCCCCAAGCTGTCGAATCGCTCGCTGATAACCGCCAAAAGCCCTTGCCTCGTTTCCTGATAATCAATTTCAATGTCATCCTGAGCGAAGGCGGCGCAGCCGCCGGAGTCGAAGGATCTCGGGCTCTGCCCGTGCTACCCGGGTTGAGCGGGCAGAGCCCGGGATCCTTCGACTACGCGCCTTTGGCGCTTCGCTCAGGATGACAGATACTATGAGCTGTAGTGATTATCGCAGAGATGGGCGCCGCGAAAAACCGGCCACCACCCGAAGTCCATGATGCGTGCGGTAGAATGACCGAAATGCCAAACGAAAGGACCGGCCATGACCGTGCGAGAAGACGTCCTGAAGATGAAGATGGCGGCGCCGTACCTGGCGTCCGCGCCGCGCGAGAAGCGCGATGCGGCGCTCGAGGCGGTAGCCCAGGCGCTGGCCGCCAAAGCCGACGAGGTGTTCGAGGCGAACGCGCGCGACCTGGCCGCCGCCGAGGAATCGGGCGTGGCGCAAAGCATCGTGCAGCGCCTGCGCTTCGACGAGCACAAGCTCGAAGACGTGCTGGCGGGCATCCGCCAGCTTGTGGGCCTGCCCGACCCCACCGGCCGAACGACGCTTTTGCGCGAGCTCGACGAGGGCCTGGTGCTTCGGCGCGTGACGTGCCCCATCGGCGTGATCGGCGTCATCTTCGAGGCGCGGCCCGATGCGCTCGTGCAGATTTCCACGCTGTGCCTGAAGAGCGGCAATTGCGCAGTGCTGAAGGGCGGCAGCGAGACGGCCGAGACGAACCGCGCGCTGTTCGGGATCATTCACGATGCCGCCGTCGAAGCCGGGTTGCCCGAGGCCTGCCTCCTGCAAGTCGAAGCGCATGCCGAAATCGACGAGCTTTTGTCCTGCGACGACTGCGTCGACTTGCTCATCCCACGCGGGTCGAACGCGTTCGTGCGCTACATCATGGACCACACGAAGATCCCCGTCATGGGGCATGCGGACGGCATCTGCCACATCTACGTGGACGCCGCCGCCGACTTCGATTTGGCATGCCGCGTCATCGTGGACGCCAAGACCCAGTACCCGGCGGCATGCAATGCGGTGGAAACCATCCTGGTGGCGCGCGCGGCGGCGCCGGCGTTCTTGCCCGAGCTGGGAGCGGCGCTTGCCGCGGCAGGCGTGGGCGTCCGCGCAACGGACGAGGCGGGCGCGCTGTTCGGGGACAGCTGCCCATGGGAAGCCGTTGAAGTCGCCGACTTCCGCGAGTACCTGGAATGCACCCTTTCCGTCGCCCTCGTCGACGACTTGGCGCAAGCGTGCGCATTCGTGAACGCGCATGGCTCGCACCACACCGACTGCATCATCACCGAGGACGACGAGGCTGCGGCTCTGTTCATGCGCTTGGTCGATTCAGCCGGCGTGTACCGCAATTGCTCGACGCGCTTCGCCGATGGGTTCCGCTACGGCTTCGGCGCCGAGGTGGGCATTTCCACCGCGAAGGTGCACGCCCGCGGGCCTGTGGGCTTGGAGGGCCTGGTCACGTACAAGTACCTGCTCGAAGGCCACGGGCACATCGTCGGCGATTACGCCACCGGCAAGCGCACCTTCACCCACCGCGATCTGTAACGCTTTAGGTTAGCCGTAGGGGCGCACTCCGTGCGCCCGCCGCCGAAGGTGGCACGTTTCAATTCGAAATTATGCGCTGTCGCGCATGCGCCCTTCGGGCGCGGGCGCACGGAGTGCGCCCCTACGGGGTTGTCGGGACCCGCAGCCTTCTTCTGTTCGAAATTGTGCGCTGCCGCGCATGCGCCCTTGCGGGGTTAACGAAACCTGCGGCCTTCTTCTATTCGAATATCACGAGGTCGTCGCGGTGAACGAGCGGCTTTTCGGCCATTTCCGCCAGCAGGCGGTTGCGGGAAAGCTCGTCGCGCGTGCGGCCCAGCGCCAGCTCGGCCTCGTCGCGGCTGAATGCCGCCCGGCCGCGTGCGAACAGGTAACCTGATTCGTCGAGGATATCGACGATGTCGCCGTTCTCGAAATCGCCGTCGACCGCGGCGACGCCCACGACCAGAAGCGAGCTGCCCTTGCGCTGCAGCGCCTGCTTGGCGCCAGCGTCGACCGTGATGGAACCGCGCGACGAGTCGCCGAGCGCTATCCACAGCTTGCGCGGGGTGATTTCGTGCGCGACGCCTTCCGCCGTGAACAGGCTACCGACCTCGTTGCCGGCTGCCGCGTCGACAATGGCGTTCTCGCGCCTGCCCGCGCAGATGACGAGCGGAATTCCCGCCACGCCGAGCACGCGCGCCGCCTTCACCTTGGTGACCATTCCGCCCGACCCCATGGCCGAACCCGCGTCGCCCGCGGCGCCGACGATCTCCTGGCTAATGTGGTCGATGCGCCGGATGAGCTTCGCGTTCGGGTCCTTCGCCGGATTTGCGTCGTACAAACCGTCGATATCGGAAAGGATGATGGCGAGGTCGGCGCTGATGAGGCATGCCACGAGCGCGCCGAGCGTGTCGTTGTCGCCGAAGCGGATCTGCTCGACCGACACCGTGTCGTTCTCGTTCACGATGGGAACCACGCCCAAGCTGAGCAAGCGCTCGAGCGTGTCGCGCGCGTGCAGGTACGCCGTGCGGTCGGCCGTGTCACGCCGCGTCAGCAGCACGAGCGACGTGACCATGCCGTGGTTGGCGAACGCATCGCCCCAGGCGCTGGCGAACAGCCCTTGGCCCACCGACGCCGCAGCCTGCAGCGTGGGCATATCGTCGGGGCGTTTGCCCGACATGCCGAGCCGCTCGAGCCCGCACGCGATGGCGCCCGACGACACGATGACGACCTGCCACCCCTGTGCGCGCACGGCTTCCACCTGCTGCGCGAACGACTCGAGGTACTCATGGTCGATGCGCCCCTCGCCCGTCGTCAGCGTCGACGAACCGATTTTCACCACCAAGCGTTTCATCGTTCCTCCAGTCCTGCAAATGTGCCACGAAGGGTACCCTCATGGCACATTTAATCTTCCAGTTCGGCGAACATATCCTCGTGAGCGAGCGCCGACTCGAAGTCGAACGAGTAGCCCACGATGCGCACCTCGTCGCCATCGCGCGCGCCGGCGTCTTCGAGCGCCTTATCGACGCCCATGCGCTTCATGCGATGCTGCAAGAAGGCGATGGCCTCCTCGTTTTCCCAGTCGGTCTGCACGACCATGCGCTCGACGCGCGGGCCCGACACGCGGAACACATGCTCGGCCAGCTGCACCACCTGGTACGCCGCGTCGCGCGCCTCGCGCTTGTGCTCCCACACCATGTCGTAGCGCGTATCGCGTTCGGCCTGCTCGCGCGCGGTTTCGCGCAGCTCGCGCACCTTGCTGCCGATGGCGTTCTTCAGGCTTTCGACCCCCTCGCCCGTCAGCGCGCTGATGCGGTAGAGCTTCGGGTCGATGGGGCTATCCGCGAACTCGTCGCCGCCGGCTGCGGCAATGGAATCGGCCTTCACGCGTTCGGCCAGCTTGTCGCAAACGTCCTCGGTGCCGGGAACGTCTATCTTGTTGGCCACGACGATGCGCGGGCGCCGTCCCAGCTCGTCGGCGTACAGCTCGAGCTCGCGGTTGATGATGTCGTAATCGTTCAGCGGGTCGCGCCCTTCCCAGTCGCCCGTCAGGTCGACGACGTGAACGATGAGCGCCGTGCGCTCGATGTGGCGCAGGAACTCGTGCCCCAAGCCGCGGCCTTCGTGCGCACCTTCGATAAGGCCCGGCACGTCAGCCACGACGAAGCTGTAATCGTCGGCGGTAAGCGCCACGCCGAGGTTGGGAACGAGCGTGGTGAACGGGTAGTCGGCAATCTTCGGGCGCGCGGCGGAGATCTTCGCGATGAGCGACGACTTGCCCGCCGACGGCATGCCCACGAGCGCGGCATCGGCCATGAGCTTCATTTCCAGCTGAATCCAGCCCTCGCCGGCCGGCTCGCCCAGCTCGGCGAACGCCGGCGCGCGGCGTGTCGACGTGACGAAGTGGATGTTGCCGCGCCCTCCGACGCCGCCCGACATGACGATGACCTGCTCGCCGTCGTGCGTCAGGTCGGCGATGAGCTCGCCGGCTTCCTTCGTCTCCTCGTCGTATTCGCGCACGACCGTGCCGACCGGCACTTTCAAGACGAGGTCCTCGCCGCGGGCGCCGTGCATGCGGCTGCCCTTGCCGTGCGTGCCGCGCTGCGCTTTGAAATGGTGCTTGAAGCGGTAGTCGATGAGCGACGACACGCTGGCGTCAGCGCGCACGATGACGTCGCCGCCGTGCCCGCCGTCGCCGCCGTCCGGCCCGCCTTTGGGCACGTGCGCCTCGCGCCTAAACGACATGCATCCTGCGCCGCCGTCGCCGCCCTTCACGTGTATGTTGACTTTATCGATGAACATAGTGGCTCAATTCTAAACGAAAGCGCCCCCTGGCTAGCAGAGGGCGCCCGGTAACGTACGATGTTGTCGCCGTTAGGCTTTATGCCTAATCCACCTCGAGCGGGCGAACGTGGATGCGGCGCTTCATGCCCTTGGTGAACACCAGGTGGCCGTCGCACTTCGCGAACAGCGTGTCGTCCTTGCCGCGGCCGACATTCTCGCCGGGATGGAACTTCGTGCCGCGCTGGCGCACGATGATGTTGCCAGCCTTCACGTACTCGCCGGCGAACTTCTTCACGCCCAGTCGCTGTGCGTGGGAATCGCGGCCGTTACGGGATGAACCAAGACCCTTCTTATGTGCCATGTTTCTCCCCTCCTATTCCTCATCGGCCTTTTCGGCCTTCTTGGCCGGCTTGGACCACTTCTCGCCGCCCACGGACATGATGCGGACGCGGGTGAGCTGCTGGCGATGGCCGTTCAGCTTCTTGTAGCCCTTGCGCTTCTTGAACTTGAAGACGAGCTGCTTCTTACCCTTGAACTGGGCGAGAACCTTGGCGGTTACCTTCGTGGCTGCAGCCTTCTCGGGGTCGGCCTCGATCTTGTCGCCGTCGGCCACGAAAATGACCGGCAGTTCGACTTCGGCGCCTTCCTCGACATCGAGCTTCTCGATCTCGATGACGTCGCCCGGAGCGACCTTGTACTGCTTGCCACCCGTTTTAACTACTGCGTACATATGCTTTCTCCTTAGCTGTGCCTAAAGCATTTCTAACACGACGACACGTATGGGTGGGACGCGCCATCTGTGCGTTTGCGTGCAAAGACGCAAACCGATACTTTATCAGCCGTGAACTGCAGAGTCAACTGCGGAATGTGTTGGTTTAGTGCGCTTCTGCCCAGGTTGGGCCGTAGCTGACGTCGGCAATGAGCGGCACCGAAAGCTCGGCGGCGCCTTCCATGACCTCTTTCACCATGGCGCTGAGGCGCTCGATCTCGTCGGCGGGAACCGAGAAGTCGAGCTCGTCGTGCACCTGGATGAGCAGGCGCGCCTCGAAGCCGTCGCTGACCAGGCGGCGCGACACCTCGTTCATGGCGAGCTTGATGATGTCGGCGGCCGTGCCCTGCATCGGGTGGTTCATGGCCGTGCGCTCGCCGAAGCCGCGCTGCACCGCGTTACGCGCCGTCAGCTCGGGAATGTGGCGCCGGCGGCCGAACATGGTCTCGGCATAGCCCGCGCTCCGCGCCTCGTCGACCGTGCGGTCGAGGTATGCGCGCACGCCGGGGTACGCCTCGAAGTAGCGGTCGATCATCTCCTTGGCCTCGGCCATGGGAATCTCGAGGCTCTGCGACAGGCCGAACGCCTGCTGGCCGTACACGATGCCGAAGTTCACGGCCTTCGCGCGGCTGCGCATTTGCGGCGTGACCTCTTCGACCGGCACGCCGAACACACGTGCCGCCGTGGAGGCGTGGAAATCGGCGCCGGAATTGAACGCGGCAACCAGATGCTCATCGCCCGACAAGTGCGCGAGCAGGCGCAGCTCGATTTGCGAGTAGTCGGCTGACAGGAACACATCGCCCGCAGCCGGGTTCAGCGGCCCGAAGCATCCGCGGATCTTGCGCCCGAAATCGGTGCGCACGGGAATGTTCTGCAGGTTCGGGTCGGAAGACGACAGGCGCCCGGTGGCCGTGACCGTCTCGTTGAACGACGTGTGCACGCGGCCGTCGTCGTAGCGGCGCGCGATTTGCGGCAGCGCGTCGATATAGGTCGATTTAATCTTCGCGAACTCGCGGTAGTGCAGCACGACGGCCGGCAGCTCGTATTCGGCCGCGAGCTTCTTCAGCACCTGGGCATCGGTCGAGTAGCCGCGCTGGTTCTTCTTGCCGTGCGGCATGCCCAGCACCTCGAAGAGGATGTGGCCGAGCTGCTTGGGCGAATCGATGTTGAACTCCTCGCCGGCGAGCTCGTAGATGCGCGCCTTCAAGCCGTCGATTTCCTCCTGCGTGCTGGCGCCGAGGTCGGCGAGCGCACAGGTGTCGATGGGCGCGCCGTTGCGCTCGATCACCGTCAGCGGCCCGACGAGCGGCAAGTCTATGTCGTAGTACACGTTCGCCGTGCCGTCGTCTTCCAGCTTCTTGGCCAGCGCCTCGGCGAGAGCGCGAACAGCCTGGGCTTCCGCAGAAACGCGGATGCGGTCGTCTTGCGCGTCGGGTAGCGCTGCGCCCAGATGCGTTTCGACCAACGCGTCGAGCGGGTACTTGCCCGCCGACGAGTCGAGCACATAGGCGGCAAGGGCCACATCGAACAGGTCGGCGGCCAGCACCTCGGCGTCGGTCAGGTCGGCGGCGGCGGCTGAATCGACCGGATACGCCTCGTGAAGCGCCGCCTTCGCATCGTGCGCTGCGAACGATCCCTCCTTGACAATGCGCGCGAACAGGCTGACCGCCTCGTCACCTTCGAACAGGCCCGCGCCCTCTGACGTGGATACGGCCATCGTGACGCCCGAATCGAACAGCGACTCCTGCGCCGGCCGCGTGAACGCCACGCTCACACGTTCGCCGCGCTGCAGCGCCGCTTCCACGAGTACCGCCGCCTCGGAGCCTTCCACCGGCTCTTGCACTTCGAAGGCGTCGACGGCCGAAACGGCGCCCTCTTGCCCGGCTAGGCGCATGAGCTTGTCGAGGTGCGCGTTGAAGCGGATGGCGCCGAACGCCTGCGCCACCGTTTCCGCGTCGAACGACGGCCACGCCACCTCGTCGACGTCGAGCTCGAAATCGAGGTCGGTCACGATCGTGGCGATCTTGCGCGACAGGAACGCGAGGTCCTTGTTGTCGCGGATGTTTTCCAGCTGCTTGCCCTTCAGTCTGTCGAGGTTCTCGTAGACGCCTTCCATCGAGCCGAACTGCGCCAACAGCTTCTGCGCCGATTTGGGGCCGATGCCGGGCACGCCGGGGATGTTGTCGGACGCGTCGCCCATGAAGCCCAGGTAGTCGGGGAATTGCGCGGGCGTGATGCCGTACTTCTCCTCGACGGTTTCGGGGTCGTAAATCACCACGTCGGTAATGCCCTTCTTCGTGGTGACCACGTGCGTGAGCTCGGTGACCAGCTGGTTCACGTCCTTGTCGCCCGACACGAGCAGCGTCTCGTAGCCGCGCGCCTCGTCGCGGGCGGCCACCGTGCCCAGGATGTCGTCGCCTTCCCAACCCGGCACCTTCACGACCGGGATGTTCATCGATTCCAGCAGGCTTTCCATGATCGGGAATTGCACGCGCAGCTCGTCGTCCATCGGCGGGCGCTGGGCCTTGTACTGCTCGAGCGCTTCCATGCGGAACTTCGGCTTGCCCGCGTCGAACGCGCAGACGATGCCGTCGGGCTGGGCGATTTCGATGAACTTGAACAGCATCGAGCAGAACCCAAACACGGCGTTGGTCGGCGTGCCGTCGGGTGCGTTCATGGTCGGCGGCACCGCATGATAAGCGCGGTGCATGAGCGAGTTTCCGTCGATGACTGCAATCTTTTTGGGCATGGGGAATCCTTTCCGTTAGGGGAAAGTATAAAGGCAAATCGGAGCCAACCATGTGGCCTGAAGCCGTTTGGTTGACTTTCATCCAAACGGCCTAAGGCTGTTTGGATGAGTTAGTTGCTCCAGAGGTAGCCGACGCCGCGGACGGTTTCGAGGCGTTGGGCAAGTTCGGGGCCGAGTTTGGCGCGGATGCGGCGTACGTGCACGTCGACGGTGCGCGAGCCGCCGTAGTAGTCGAAGCCCCACACGTGCTGCAGCAGCGCGTCGCGCGAGAACGTGTGGCCCGGATGGCGCACCAAGAACGACAGCAACGCGTATTCCAAATACGTGAAGTCGACCGGTTCGTCGGCAACCGTCACCTGGTACGTCGCCAGGTTTATGGTCATGGCGTCGATGGAAATGACCTCCCCGTTTCCCGCCGCGCCATCGTCTTGCAGCAGGCGCCGCACGCGAGCCGAGCACTCTTCCAAGCTGGCGCCGTGCACGATGAAGTCGCTCGGCACGAGGCCGGGCAACTTCAGGCGCCCCGCTTCCGACTCGTCCACGATGACGAGCAGCGGACACGTGCGGTCTTCGGAGAGCTGCACGATTTCTGGCAGGTTCGCGCTGGCCGAGCCGCGTGCCTCGAACACGATGAGGTCGTGGCTGGCACCCGGCGCGAGCAGCTTCTTAATCTGCACCGTCGACCCGGCCGAAATGTCCACGTCGAAGCCGCTCAGCACCTGCTGGAACTTGTAGGCGTTGTCGAGCGAGTCGGCGATGAAGACGACCGTCTTCCTCATCGGGCACCACCGCCAACCTGCGCAACGGTGGCGCAGAGATTTGCGCATCTACGGGTATTAGCTCGCCTTCGCATTACAGCACCGCCAGGTTGCGGTCGAGCTCCCACGAGCTGACGTGACGCAGGTAGTCCATCCACTCGGCGCGCTTCGTTTTCACCAGGTACGAGTGAATGTGCTCGCCAAGCGTGTCCTTCATGAGTTGCGACGACTCGAACAAATCGACTGCCTCGCCCAGGTTCGCCGGCAGCAAGGCAAGCCCCGCTTCCTCGGCGGCGTGCGTGGAGTACGAGAACAGGTTTTTGTCCTCGACGGGCGCGGGCGGTTCCAGCCCCTCTTCGATGCCCGCCATACCGGCCGCCAGCATGACGGCGAACGCAAGGTACGGGTTGGCCGCCGGGTCGGGGCTGCGCAGTTCGATGCGGCAGGCATCCGGGCGATGCGGGCGATAGCCCGGCACGCGCAACAAGGTCGAGCGGTTCGTGCGCGCCCACGACAGGCACGCCGGCACGTCGCCGTTGCCGATGAGGCGCTTGTACGAATTCACGTACTGGTTCGTGACCAGGCTGAACTCGGGCGCATACTTCAAAATGCCCGCAATGTAGTGCTTCGCGAGCTCGGAGAGGTTGTAGCCCAGCGGGTCGGACTCGTCGTAGAACAGGTTGTTCCCGTCGAAATCGACGAGGCTTTGGTGCACGTGCATGCCGCTGCCCGGCGCGTCGACGAGCGGCTTGGGCATGAACGACGCATACACGCCGTGCACGCGCGCGATTTCCTTCACGACCAGCTTGTACGTCATGACAGCATCGGCCATGGAAAGCGCGTCGGTGTAGCGCAGGTCGATCTCGTGCTGGGATGGGCCGTTCTCGTGGTGCGAGTACTCGATGGGAATGCCCATCTTCTCGAGCGATAGCACCGTATCGCGGCGCAGGTCAGACGCGTAATCGAGGCTCGTCAGGTCGAAGTAGCCGCCATGGTCGAGCACCGCGGGCGTCGTGGAGTCCTTGAAGTAGTAGTACTCGAGCTCGGGGCCGACGTTGAAGATGTAGCCGGCGTCGGCCGCCTTGTTCACCATGCGGCGCAGCACCTGGCGCGGGTCGCCTTCGAATGCGGAGCCGTCGGGCGTGCGAATATCGCAGAACATGCGCGCCACGGCGTCCTGCGAGGGGCGCCACGGCAGCACTTGGAACGTCTCGGGGTCGGGAAACGCCAGCATGTCCGATTCCTCGGCCGGGCTGAAGCCCGCCACGCAGCTGCCGTCGAAGCCCATGCCGTCGACGAACGCATCCTCGATTTCCGACGGCGACACGGCAAACGACTTGCACGTTCCCAGCACGTCGGTGAACCACAGGCGCACGAAGTGCACGTCGCGGCTCTTGATGGTCTTCAGCACGAAATCGAGCTCCGGATTCATGGCGCTAGCCCCTAACGTCGATGGCGCAATCTCTTCCAGAATGGTAATACCTTACCACGAGGCCCAACGACGCCGCATCCGCAGCCTGTTCACGAAGTTTTAACGATGGAATTGACCCACATATGTCATACCGGGCGTAAGCGAGGGTTTACTCCGTTGTGACGGGGGAGATCCCTCGACTCCGCGCTTCGCGCTCCGCTCGGGATGACATGGGGATGCACTCGCGCCTTGCTCGGGTTGACATGGGGATGCACTCGCGCTCCGCTCGGGATGACATGGGGATGCACTCGCGCCTTGCTCGGGTTGACATGGGGATGCACTCGCGCCTTGCTCGGGTTGTCATGGGGATGCACTCGCGCTTTGCTCGGGTTGACATGGGGATGCACTCGCGCCTTGCTCGGGTTGTCATGGGGATGCACTCGCGCTTTGCTCGGGATGACAATGTGCACAGAAAAACCCCTCCCGCTACATCGCACACGATGCAGCGGGAGGGGAGCCCTCGTTTTACGTTTAGCGGCAGACTTCCGAGAGGAGCTTGGCTTGCAGGTACAGCTGGATGGAAACGCTGCCCGGCTTCTCGGCGTTCTTCGCGTCGATGTAGGCGAACAGGGCGTCGGACATGTGCTCGGCGTCGCGCGCCTCCACCACCTCGTACGGCGTGACGCCTGCGGCCTGAAGCTCGTCCCACGTGGCGTCGAGCATGGTGAAGCAGTAGAAGTCGGGCTTCATGCCGATGGGCACGCGGGCCATGCCCAAAATGTGCGTCGACGTGCCGCAGCTCTCGGGAATCTTGCATTCGTTGCGCATCTTCCATTCGGCGCCGTGCTTCACGATGTCCTGCAGCGTCTCGGCGTCGATATCGATGTAGTCGTGCCAGCTGGCGGAACCCGAGCCCGACGGCATGAGGCGGCCGGGGTTGATGTGCGCGTCTTCAGGCTGCTTGTAAACGAGAATGCGGAAGTCTTTGGTGATGGCAAGCGTGTTAGCGCCGATAGGGTTCGCGCCGAGCATCAGCGACAGCGGATACAGCACGCCGAAGTCGTTGTAGATGTAGCTCGAGCCCTTGAATTCGATGGCGTCGTTGTCGTTTTTGTACACGAACGGGAACGAGTAGAACGTGGCCAGCAGGTCGTAGTACTCGACCAGCCCGATGGTGGCAGTTTCGGTGTCGGGCTTCAGGTCGCTGTACAAACCGCAGATGCGGTGGTTCTCGAACTGGCCGGGGTCGACCCGGCCGAGCTGGTGCTCGAGCATGATCTTCGAGTACTCGCGGAACTTCTCGGGGATCTCGTAGGGATGGTCCATCTCGACGAGCTTGATGCCGTGCGTGCGTAGGCGCAGGTTCACGGCGTCGCTCATGATGAAGCGCTGAATCTCGTTCTTATCGTCATACTCGCGCAGCGTGAAGCCCGCGTTCACGTCGGTCTGCGACAACGAAGGAGTCTCGCGGAGGGTGTTCGATTCGAGGACGGTCATGGTGTGGTTCCTTTCTAAAGCGTGGAATTTACCAGTCTATACCTTAGTGCGAATATGCGCAAAACAACGATGCACCGGAGGGGAGCTGGTGCATCATTTTGCAGCGAGTGCAAGGGAGCCCGGAGCCTTTCTTGCGAAACGATGCACCAGCTCCCCTCCGGTGCATCAATCAAACTAGTTGCCGGTGCGGGACTTGTGGCGGGTGAGGAAGCCGCGGACCATGTACGCGGCATGAGCAGGGCCGGAGTAGCGCAGGGTGTGAATGCCGCGCTCGGCAAGGTTCAGCGCGTAGGGAACCGGCGAGACTTCGGGCATGGCAACGCCCTTCATCTCGGCATAGCGTGCCTTCCACGCGGGCGACACGGCGGAATCGGAGAACACGAGCTCGTCGTCGAGCCGGTTGAACATGCCCATAAGCGCCTCATGCACATCGGGCCGCTCGGTTCCGACCTCCTCCACGATGCCGCTCGCATATAGGAACGCGCGCTTCACCTGGGTGCGCAGCACGCATTCCTCGGTGATGCCGAGCTCGTCCACGATGTCCTGGATGTCGTTCCAGCGCTCGATTGGCAGCAGCGTGCTGCGATGCGCGAACGCCGCCTGCTTCTCGGGCGTCTCCTCGCGGTAGTTGTAGTACGGCTTGTCCCAGTACGCGATGGCCTTCGCGCGGCAATGCGTGTCGTACAAAAACGGGTTGTCGGCCCATCCGGCACCGGGAATCTCGTGGAAGCGGATGCCGTGCTCTTCCAGGAACGCGCGGCGGTACAACGCCGACCAGATGGAAGGATGGTGCGCCATGAGCTCGGCGCCCGCCGGCTCGAACACCGTGAACGGCTGAGCCGCAGGGCGGATCATGCCCTTGTACGTGCAGTGCATGCGACGCTGCTGTGGCGTGTCGGGCATCCAGATGCTCCAGTACGGCGCGCGCACGATGTCGATCGGCTGGTCGAACGAAGCCGCGAACTCGGTCAGATCCTTGAACATGCCCTCGTCGATGTAGTCGTCGGGTTCCAAGATGGCGATCCACTCGCCGCGCACCGCATCAAGGCCGCAGTTCATGGCCGAACCGTACCCGCCGTTGGGTTTGTCGATGATGCGCACGCGGGCATCGCGCGCAGCGTGGGCTTGCATGATGGCAAGTGAGCCATCGGTCGAGCCATCGTTCACGCAGATGATCTCGATATCGCGCAGCGTCTGGTTTTCCAAGCTCGAAAGCGCCTGGTCGAGATAGCGTTCGACGTTGTAAATCGGAACGATGACCGAAACGACGGGTTTCGCTGGCGCATCGCCCGTGAACGCCGGCTTTTCCATTGGCTGCCAGCTCGGGTCGTGTATGATGCGCCGCGAATCGAGCCACCCGTCGACGAGCCGCTTTGCGCCGCTTGCGAATAGCTCGCGGTCAACCACAGCCAGCCGCACGAACTCCTTCGCGAAGCTGAGCACCGTGCCCGCTCCGAACAGCACCGGGTTGTAGTCACCGTGCAGTTGCAGATAGCGCGCCATATGCCCGCGGTTGCGCATGTTGTAATACCGCACCATGTTCGACGAAGAGCTTAGCTGACGCGTGCCCGTGACCTCCCAATTCACCACTTCACGCGTGCGCTTGAGGATGAAATCGGAAACGACCACGGAATCCGTGACCTTGCTGGCCAGATAACCGTACACGCAATCGTCCCAGTATATGAAGAACCGATCGTCGGGAAAACCGATTTGCTCGACGATGCTGCGCGAGAACAACCCGCCTTCGAAGCACATCGTGTTCGTGTGCTTGAAGCCCGCTTCGCCGAATTTCGCCGTTGCCAGCGGGTCGTAAATGCCGAGCGGCGCGATGAAATGGTACTGCCAGTAGAACGGGCCGCCGTCGTAATCGAGGCGGCTGCCCTGCACGACGTCATGGCCATCTGTCCACGCGGAAAGCCCTGCGAGCGAATCGGGCAGAACCTCCACGTCGTCGTCCATGAGCCAGAACCAGTCGGCGCCCAAATCGTAGGCGATGCGCACGCCCATGGAAAAACCGCCCGATCCGCCGGTGTTTTCCGGCTGCGGGGCGTACACGAACGTATCGCCGCCTTCGGGCCAAGGCACGTGCGTGTTGCCCTCGGCGATTTCGCGCCGTGCGACCTCGATGACGCGCTCGGTTGCGGGCGAGTTCTCGTTGTCGACGATGACCACGCGCCACGGCGCGACAGTCAGCGAAAGGTAGGAGCCCAGCAAGTCGGCCAGCAAGCGCTGGCGCTTGTAGGTGACCACCACGATGGCGACTTTGCCTTCCAACGTCCCTCCTCGGACAACCAACTATAAAGCTGTTTTGTCATCCCGAGCGAAGCGAGGTATCTCGGGCTCTGCCCGCCGCTTCGCGGAGATCCCTCGCTTCGCTCGGGATGACAGTGGGATACGTACCCAGCCTCTCCTAGCTCAACCGTTCCAAATACGCGCGCCAGAATTCCTCGGACGTCATTTCGGGCATCTTCTCGCGCCACCGCGCGGCGATGGCGGCGCCCTCTTCACGATAGCGCTTCATCAGGTCCTTGAAGCGCTCGGTCAACTGCTTATAACGCTCGCGGTCGAGCGTGCGCACATGGCCCATCGTGGCGTCGGAGTTCAAAACAACGAGGTTGCTGCGCGCGACGATCGTCCACCACGGCGAAAACGAGTCGACGCCAGTCACCACGCCGGGTTTCGGGCTGAGCATGAAATCGGGAAGCAGGTGCCGATCGTACGGTATCGTCATGAACAGCTTTTTTGCCCGATCGGATACATGAAACGCCGCATTTGCAAGAGCGTTGTCGCGCACGGGATCTTCCGGGCGAGACAGCCATGCCGGATCGTATTCCAATTCGGCCATAATCGCCGGGTCGAGCTCGTCAACGGGCACGAGCCGCTCTTTCCGTTCGTTGTTCTGCTTCAGCAACGCCGCCCCGTCAACCTCCATGAGGAATTCAGGGCCTTTGAGGTAGTCCTCAAGCCCGTCGAGCCACAATTCAATCGCGTCATATTCCATCTTGCGCATGCGGAAATGGAAGATGCGCCAATACAGCATCATGAACTTATCCTGGTCGAAGAAGTCGTCGTGCAACGCCATCATCGCCATGACATTACGCGCGTACTGGTACAAGTCGACGGCAGCGTTGAAACGCGTGTCGAACCGAGCGTGCCATACGCAGATGCCGTTCATGGTCATGTATTTCGCGCCAAGGCGCACGCCGAATTCAGCATCGTCGCACCGCACGAAGAACGGCATCGGCAGGCCTTTTTCACGCACGAGCGCAAGAGGAACGCAGCTGTACCACCAAGCTCCGTACGCATGCGGCACTTCCACGTCGAAGAGCTCGTTTTGCACAATCTCTGTCTGGTTCGTGATGCGGTAGTCGTGCTTCAGGCGATCGTATCCGCCCATTTCGCGGGCGAAGGCGACGTCTTCGTATTGCAACCACGGTCGCTCGAGTTCCAGCATCGCGCCGTTCAGGCAGGCAAGCGCATATTCTTCGCAAGCAAGCGACAACAGCGCGAACGTGCGATGGAAGCTTTCAACTGACATGCGAACATCATCGTCCATGAGAATGACGTGCGTAAAGCCATCAGGCGCATCAAGCGCCTCCATCATGCCACGCGCAAAGCCGCCAGCGCCGCCGGCGTTAGGGTTCGGGATAACCGTGACGCCACCGCCAGAAAGTCCTGCGGCGTCGAGTGTGCGCCCGTTGTCAACCACGAACATGTGAAAGCGATCGGCTATTTCGTCGGCGCTTTCCAACACGCCCTTCCGGATGCGGGCGATGTTGGGAACGATGAACTCCTCTTTTTGGAACGTCGTAGTGCAAACCGCAACGCGGATATCACGCACGCTTTCTTCGTCGACCTCGGTGTAGTAGTACGCGTTACGCACCTTCACCGTACCAGCCGTCATGAGCGCGAATCCCGCGATGACGACATCCTCGGGCATCTCGAGTTCGATTTCGCGGAAGGATGCAGCAGGCTCGACTTCCAGCGCTTCAACAACTTCCGACAAAGCCGGCGAGCTCGCATCGGGCGCATCGAGTGTGCGCAATGCCACCGTGCAGGCGTCTCCCGCGAGCTCGAGGTGCAGGAAGATGCGCTTGGCCACCGTGTAGCGACGCCACTTGGCAACCGATGCTCCGTTGAAGTACGTGCAGAAATCGACGAGCCCCGAAACGGCGAGCTCGCCCGAGCGATCATCGTATTCGCACGATGACCCGTCTTCTACCTGGTATAGCACCTCGGGAATCTCGGCCAGGAAATCCTCCAAGCCGAGCAACACGTTCGCAAGCTTGAACCGGCGCATGCCCTCCCCTTCGCTTCGCAACCGGGCGCTACGAGAACGCCGGGTGCTGCTTGTCCTTTTCACTCAGAATGACCTTCGATGCGTCAAGCGCGTCATCGCCCTGCAACGGCGGCCAGTCGATCCCAATCGCGGGATCGTTCCACATGAGTCCGCCCTCGTCATTCGGATGGTACACGTCATCGCACTTGTAGCAGAACTCTGCCGTGTCGGAAAGCACGAGGAACCCGTGGGCGAACCCGCGCGGGATGAAGAACTGGCGACGGTTCTCGGCCGACAGCACGACCCCTTCCCACTTGCCGTACGTCGGGCTGCCTTCGCGCAGGTCGACGCACACGTCGAACACCTCGCCTTTCACGACGCGCACAAGCTTGCTCTGCGGGTGGTTAATCTGGAAATGCAAGCCGCGCAACACGCCCTTGGTCGATGCCGACTGGTTGTCCTGCACAAACTCGACGTCGATGCCACCCGCTACGAAATCAGGGCGCTTGTACGTTTCCATGAAGTAACCGCGCTCGTCGCCATACGACTTCACATCGACGATGATGACGCCGTCGATCGAGGTCGGCGTGAAGGTGAAGTTGCCGGATTGGATGGTTTCAGCAGCCATGACGCCCCCTTTACTGTCCTTGTTTGGCGTACTTGGCTTCGGTCGCCTCTTTGGCGCCGCGCCACCATTGCTCGTTTTCTCGGTACCAGTCGATGGTCGCACGCAAGCCCTCCGCGAAGTCGGTGTGCGAAGGCTGCCACCCAAGTTCGGTGCGCAGCTTCGTGGAGTCGATGGCGTAGCGGCGATCGTGCCCAGGGCGGTCGCGCACCCAGTCGAAGTCGTCGGGCCCCTGCCCCATTTCGGACAGGATGGCGCGCAGCACGTCGATGTTGTTACGCTCGCCATCGGCGCCGATGAGGTACGTCTCGCCGATACGGCCCTTGGTCAGAATGCACCACACAGCCGAGCTGTGGTCTTCCGTGTGAATCCAGTCGCGGACGTTCAGACCGTCGCCGTACAACTTCGGGCGGATGCCGCACAGAATGTTCGTGATCTGGCGCGGGATGAACTTCTCGATATGCTGGCGCGGCCCGTAGTTGTTCGAGCAGTTCGAAATGGTGGCGCGCACGCCGTACGTGCGATGCCACGCGCGCACGAGCAGATCGGAAGAGGCCTTGGTCGACGAGTAGGGGCTCGACGGATGGTACGGCGTCTCCTCGGTGAAGCGAGCCGGGTCGTCGAGCGCCAAATCGCCGTACACCTCGTCGGTCGAGATGTGATGGAAGCGAACGTCGTGCTTGCGCGCCGCCTCGAGCAGCGTGAACGTGCCCTCGACGTTGGTGCGCACGAACGGCGCCGGGTCGGCGATGGAATTGTCGTTGTGCGACTCGGCCGCGAAATGCACGACCGCATCGGTTTCCGCAAACAACTCGTCGACGAGCGCCGCATCGCAAATGTCGCCGTGCACGAACGTCATGCGATCGTCCGGAATACCCGCCAGATTCTCGCGATTGCCGGCGTACGTCAGCGCATCGAGCACCGTGACGTGCACATCGGGCTGGTTGTTCACCACCCAGTGCGCGAAGTTGCTGCCGATGAACCCGGCTGCGCCGGTCACGATAATGTTCTTGGGTTGAAACTCGCTTACCATGTTGTCCTTTCAATCTCAGGAGCCACAGCCCCCTCGAATGTTTCTGAAATCATTATAGCGAACCGTCAGAAAGCCCCTCCGCCGACAACTAGCGACTACACGACATTCATGCGCGTAGCAACGGCGACGTAATCGCCGTGAAGCACCTGCCCCACTGAGATGAAAAACGATACTGGACGCTTGACTATTAGGAAAAAAAGGAAAAAATAGGAAATAAAGGAAACGAGGAATCTATCATGAAAGACACCGTATTCTCCCCAGCATTCGGAAACCGACCGAACCAGCTTGTCGGCAGAAGCAAAATAACTAACGACATACTCGAAGGCCTTGAAAGCGAACCGGGAAGCAAGGAACGCGCAACGCTCCTGCTTGGGCAGAGGGGCTTTGGCAAGACTGTCTTGTTATGGGAGATTGCGGATCTCGCACGAGAGCGCGGCTTCGTCGTCGCGTCGCCCACCGTCGTTTCCGACAACATGCCCGAGAGAATCATCGAGAAAATCCAAGATGACGGCGAACGGTTCATGAAAGACAAACGAGGGCGTCTCGTAGGAGGAACGGTCGGGGCGCTCGGATTCACCGTTGGCCTGCAGTTCAGCGACGCAGTGCAAGAAACCAAGAGCTTCGGTTACAAGCTCGCAAAGCTCAGCGAGCGGCTCGAAGAGCAAGACCGGGGCATCCTCGTTCTCGTCGACGAAGTGCAGGCAAGCTCACCCGAGCTCAAGCAACTTGTGACTTCGTATCTAGAGCTAGTCGGGGAACGGCGAAACGTTGCGCTGGTGCTCGCCGGCCTTCCCGGCGCCGTTTCTGCGGTCCTCAACGAACGGGTGCTCACATTCCTTAATCGGGCTCACAAGATTCAACTTGGCCCTCTTGCCATTGGCGACGTCGATGCGTTCTTCGCGCAGGCTTTCCCCAAGGCGGGCGTCATGCTCGACCGGGAGATGCGCCGCGAAGCCGCGCTGCATACCGAGGGTTCGCCTTACATGCTTCAACTCGTTGGCCACTACATCGTCGAATATGCTGACGATAACGGCCATATCAGCAACGGTGGCTTCAGCGATGCGCTTTCAACGGCGGCGTCTTCCTTCAAAGAAGACGTCTGCTCGACGACCGTCGCCGCCTTGTCTGACAAGGATGTCGATTTCCTGCGCGCCATGCTGATAGACGATGAGCAAAGCAACATATCGGACATCGCCCGACGCATGGGCGTGACGGGCGACTATGCCCAAAAGTACCGCAAGCGCCTTATCAGCTCCGGCATCATCGAGGCGCCGCGCCGCGGTTATGTGTCGATTGCAGTGCCGTTTCTGGCAGACTATCTGAGAGACTCACTGGATTAACGGGAATCTGCTTGCTTGCTCGATTCGGCGGCTCCTACCAAGCGGCGCTCGTTCGTAAAAAGCCGCACAACTCATACGAATATATCTGAGTTACGATAATATTCTGCCGTATCATTCGACGAAATGGCGACGCTGGCTAGCGTTGCGAGTGACCACGATATTTTGGCGCTATCGGGCTATCGCCATCCTCTATGCAGCTCCTGCATCAAGAAAATGCCGACGCGTGAAGAAATTCCACATTGCCACGACCGCCGTAGCGAAGAGCTTCACGATAAGGTAGTGAATCCCGAACAGCTCGACCTCAGCCCACATGCATCCGTTATTAATGAGCAGGCCGACAACCGAAACGCAACGAATATTATGAACTCGCGCCGGCGGCTAAAACGGTACGCTGATTAAAGGCGTAGTTTCACGTATGGGCAATGCAAGCAGTTACGCGAACACGTACCGCGAGCGTCTACTTAGGCAGGGCGTCATCAACGGATCTGACAGGAACACCGTGGGGTTCGAGCTGTCGGAATTTCATCATCGACCAGCTTGAGCGGAAGCGCCAAGACTCTTTCCGCATCGCACTGAATATCGGCATCTATCATCTGACAACATTTATCGTGAAGCGCGTGAACGACCTCCATTAGCGCACTTCCTCGTGAGGGAACCTCATTCCGCACCTGTGAAGCACGTCCAGAACATCAACAGGCACGTATCCCATGGCTCGCATGCAAAGCGAGTTTTACTTATCGAATCTTTCGATTGGGTATGTAGAGCTCATCTAGGCCAGCTTGCTTGAGTAACAGAGGAATCGCATCGATCTTCCAATGATCTGCGACAAAAGCCATCTATCTTCTTTCGCGTCATCTGAAGATCAAATCATATAATGCTCACCAACGAGACCATAACAAAGCATGTTGAACTGTAATAAGGAGCAAAATGGACCCTTTGTCAGGTTTTGCGGAAATCGCCAGCAATACTGCGAGTCTGTATAACGCTATAGGAGAAAGCCAAACAAGGAAACGCAATTTGAGCCATCGAAAAGCAATGGAAACAATAAGTCTCGCGAATATGAACTGTTTGTCATCAATTGCCGAATCTTTAAAGCAGCTGAATCGTAGCATTGAAACATTAACGAAGGTCTTAATTGAAACTAGTGACAACCCTGAGGAAATACGCGAGGCAATTAAACCCAAGCCACACGACTTACTCCATTAAGGTTATCGCATAGCGCTATGAAACCCGTTTATCCCTGCAGATGGGTCAGCGGCGGCCCTCCGCTTGGCGTGCCCGACATCGAAGCTCTCGGGCCGCATATGTCTTAGCCACGGAAAGAGATGGAGCTGAACATCACAATAATGAACCATGCTGATGCAAACTGTACATATTCACCCATTCCAGACTTTTCTTGAATTCATCCTTTTGGCTGAACCGCAACGCCTAATTAATACTTGGCACAATTAATGTAGAGAATCCTTCGCCAAAAACAACATCGGCTTTAGTGCATACGCCTTCTCAGATTGCCCAACGCATGTGAAATACTACTCAACAAAGGATGCTGAACGGCGCCTCGATGGCGCGCATATTCTAAAAAGGTGGCGTTTCTCAACGCAGATACCTTAGCGTTTTCGGACGCTAGGTCTTCTGCGACTTCAGCCACATGACTTTGCAAAGCTGCATATCGATGCCACCGAGCTCTTAGCGATGTCGGATCAACTGGCTGCGCAAGAATCTCAGCAAAGAAAGACTCCAAATCCACAGTAGCGTCTTTCCATGAATTTGAAAACGGCGGCTTCCCCGTTTTTGACCCCTCGATAGCCAGCTCAACAAGACCAGGTATTTCTTCAAACGAATCGAAAAGGTGAAACGAACTGGCGTGTTCCGAAAAATGATCGATAAGCTCGTTGTTCAGATCATTATTGCAGACAACAACATCTTTGCCGCACTTTAATGCGATAGTGATCGGCAGTCCAAACCCTTCATACATGCTAGGAAACACCAGTGCCGAACACTCACGATACAGACTAAGAAGATCGGAATCGCTGATGAAACCATTACTTAGCCCGTAGATATTGGGATACAGGTAATCGTTATTGCCAAAACCTATAACAATATAGTTTCTTGAACTGTTTTTCAGGGCATGGATGGTTTCACGAAGCGCTTTGTGCTTAAATCCGTTGCCCGCAACAAGCACAAACTCCTCAAAAGGAGCAAATGAGCCGATTCTTTCGGGGCATTCAACGGGCTGCTCGCCCATGTCGGTTGCAATATAGACACGCTTTGCCGGTTTCGAACAAATGACATCATCGTCTTGGTAATACTCGAGCGTATCGTGAAGGGAAAAATTGCTGATTGCCACAATTCCATCAGAGTTCTCCAGAGCAAAGCGAATCATGCCCGAAGCACCGGCGGCAATTGCCCCTATGCTATTGCACCTAAGCATAATCGCATCAAGCATGATGTATATACAACGCACGCAATGATTCACCATCGCAATCTGCGCTAACAGCTTTCTTGGATGAAACGCGCAAAACCCCAGGTCGTATATGCCTAAGTCTCTTTCGTCATATACGATTTGTGGCGTAATATCTTCCAGGTGATGGAATTCTGAACTCTCTTGGTTTACAAGCACGGTGAATTCATAGCGATCCGAATACATACCTACAAGGTGCTTCAGAAATGCAAGTTGCATTTCTGACGAGCCACAATAGAATGGCGGCATCTCCATCAGATTTAGCAGGATCTTCGACTTAATCTGCTTTTCACCGTGCAATAGCGGCATAAAGCGATCAACAGGATCGATGCCGCTTTGCAGAAACTCGTTAACGATATAAGGCAGATAAGGATAACGCTGTTCGAGCAAGATCTCATCTTGCGAATTGACGCACATTGGTGCGTCAATGCGCCTATCACATTCTAGCAGCCTGACGAAAACTCGATTCAGTACTACACAATCATATCCATAGTCATTTATCCGCAATGCAAACTCTCTTAAGGCTCCCCTAAAACTCTTCAACGATTCATCAAGAGGAGCAAAAGAGTGGAGTATTTCCCCTCGAATATACACACATCCGTTTAACGGAAAAGGGCTGCGCATTACGCGCTGGAGCGACTCTCTTGCATAGCCTGCATCTTGGGCACGCAAATGTAATGGACCATGGTCGTTCGAGCGAGGTGTTGCGATTGCATAGCGATCGAATCGCCTCACTTCTTCAGACATTTGATTCAGAATATCTGGCGAGATGTCGAAATCATCACCCGCTACAACAAGTACATCATAATCCCGCCAAACTAGATAACGCTCAATTGCGTCATTGAAAGCCTGAATAACCCCTGACGCGCAGTCGGGGAACTCTTCGACTATTTGTAGAAGACCGTTCTCTTCTTGGCCTGTAAGCAGGTCCTTGGTCCCCTCTGGCACGAGGGCAATAACCTCATGCCCTTCATTAGCTAAATCAGTCATGCGCTGACCATTGAACACAAAATTGGGAAGCGCGCGCTCAGCAACTATGCACACCAGGATATGCTTGCTCGAATTAGCCATGCAAACCATCCCTTGCCTCTCTTATCCCGCCCGCCGCCATCGCAACTCATCCACTATAATGAGTTATTACGCTCCCATGCAGAACTAAAAGCCGAAGACCATGAAAAGGACGTGCATGAACTTCTCTCTTATCGTGCCTTGCTACAACGAGGGAGAATGCATTACTGCGTTTTTCAGATCAGCAACTCTTACATTGTCAACTCTACGCGAAAGCTGCGAAATTATTTTCGTCAACGATGGCAGTGTTGATTCGACTTTCAATAAGCTCAAAACGCTTATCGCTGATACGACAAGCGCAAACGTATCCTATAAGGTTATCTCGTTTTCAAGAAACTTTGGAAAAGAGGCCGCAATCTTAGCTGGCCTCGAGCAATCAAGCGGCGAGTATATCGGGATCATTGACGCTGACATGCAACAAGACCCACAAATAGCAGTAAAAATGCTCCACTTTTTAAAATCGCATCCCGAATTCGACAGTGTTGCTGCCGTTCAAGAAAAGCGAAAAGAAGCAGCGCTTATCAGCGGACTTAAAACCGCCTTCTATCGTATTTTCAATGCGCTTACCGATGTAGACTTGCGTTCAAATGCGAGCGATTTCCGAGTGTTTACGCGTCAAGTTGCTGAAGCGCTTATGAACATGCCCGAATACCATAGATTCAGCAAGGGCTTGTTTTCGTGGATTGGGTTCAATACTCATTACATCACGTATCAAGCCAACAAAAGGCTATCTGGGAAAAGCTCCTGGTCAACCAAGGGCCTTTTCAGATACGCCCTGAGCGGAATAACCTCGTTTTCAATAAAACCACTTAGAATCGCCATGACGCTGGGGCTGATCATCTCGCTTTGCGCGCTCACTTATTTCATAATCACTGTCGTTTCCACCATCGTCGGCGGAAACGAGATTCCTGGATACCCAACGCTGATTTGCGTGTTGTTGTTGACAAGTGGTATACAACTCTTTTCGATGGGTATCATCGGCGAATATATCGGGCTGAGCTATGTTGAAGGCAAACATCGTCCCCAATATATTACGAAAGCAGTTATCTCAAAGCAGGCTTCAGGAGCACCTCCCGACGATGTTGAATAATCATATTTCGAGATTCAAGCTGAAAGCAGAAACGCTACTCGAAAGCAACGGGCTTTTTGTCACGATGTTCGCCGTCGGGTTGGCAACCTTTTTCTTTTACATGATCAATGCAGGCGTGCTCACCCACGACGAACTGCATTCAATTATGAACGTAAGGGAAGGGGTTTACTTCGAAAAAGGCATCGTCGGCTATCTGTCCTCACCGCGAGGACTCTTTGTTCTCGACGTTTTCGCGCAATTTCCCCAATACTGTGCTACTGACGAAGTCACCTACCGTTTGTTCGATATCGCCGCCTTAGGCATAGCGATGTATTGCGCATACCGGTTCATGCGCATGCTATTTTCGAAGGAAATCGGTCGTCTTTTCATAATATTGTTTTTCATTTGCGCATCGTTCTCCGACGCTGACTACAATGCGTTTCTCGCTTTTGGCTGGACGTACAAGATTCACATAGCGTATCTTTTCTTATTGCTTGAACTTATTATCTGGCACGTTAATACGGGGAAGCGCTCATATCTCATCGCCTCAATCCTGCTTTATGTTTTTGTGTCGGGACTATACGAGGCTTTCGTTACATCATGCGCCCCCATTGCAGCATTGTATGTCTACCTCTTCAAACAAACTGGAAAGTTAACTGCTCAACGCATTGTGCGGTATGCGCTTTACTACGCAATACCCGAATTGGCATACCTTGCAGTTTATCTATTCATGGCATTAACCGCTCCCGCACATTACGAGGGAACAAAGATATCATTCGAGCGTTCATTTTTCACTGTCATCAAAGTGACAAGCATTTACCTCACTGGTGCCATGCCATTCATTCGAACCGCAAACGGCATGCGAGCATTCGCGAGTTCCATATTGGTTATTTCACCTGCAACGTGTTTTAGCTGGGCAAAATCCATTGCCTTCTCTTTTTACGCCGTATACCTTCTACGACGCCATGACTGCAAACCAGGCAAGCTCTTTGGATTTGGAGTGGTATTTATAGTAAGCGCATTTTTACTCTGCCTACCTTATGGGCTCAGCGTCCAATATTCAGATTGGGCGCTAAACTACGGCATGAGGGGCTGTGATGTATCATATTATGCATTCTTCTTGCTCATCGCCGCTACAACATGTTTCTTGGCGGGATTATCCTCCATCTTAAAACGCGATTCCCTCCCACCTGCCATTGCAAAAATATTTATGGCCATTGTCTTCTTGGCATTCTCTCTTATTGGAATGCATAGCGAGTACAACAACAGGGTTTATGCCGAAATCCTTGATTGGCAGGATAATAAATACGAACTGTTTGACGACGTCGTTCATTCAAAACAATTCGCAGACATTGAAGACGGAGCAACGATATACGCTTCAGGATTCATCGGTTTGTATCACGACATGTCCTACCTCAGTGAATATGCAAGCTCTATTACGGGAAAGACATACACGTTCATCAACGAGAAACCCGCCAGCGGAACAGCATATGATTATGTGTTGAAATACTACCCAGACTCATCTGTTCTCGCGCTCGGAAAGAACGTCGATGGCGCTATGCTCGAAAACATGACTTACTACTCAGAGCATTCGGAAATCGCCGTCTCCGAACCCAACGATCATACGCTCGTGATAGTAACTGCCACTCAGACCAATGCGGCGGATCAGGAGCCCGACATCATCGACGGTAACCATGTCTAGCGAACGCCCCAAATCCAGTTTTGAAATCGCGAGCATCAGCTTATTCGGCTTGATGATGACTGCTAACGTTGTGAATTATATATACCAAGTTGTCATGGGAAACGTGCTGAGCGTGACTGATTTCGGCGCTCTCAACGCCATTCAAGCATTCATCACTATTGCGGGGATCCCCGCCGGAGCCTTCCTCATGATTGCATCAAGGGCTACTGCTCAAGAGAGCATACGCAAAAACCGTGGCAAGCTCAGCGCCACACTATCCCCCATAATCTCAATGAGCGTTTTCTTCGGGCTCGCAATGACCGTCTTATGCCTCGCGCTTTCTATGTCAATTGCCTCCTGGTTACAACTTGACAATACCTCAGTAGTCGCAATAGCAACTTTGTTTGTCGGGTTCAACTGCGTCTTCAACTCACTCTGCGGCATCTTACAAGGAGGCGACCAGCTCAATCATTACGGGGGCGCTCAGGTTGCATCAATGCTCTCAAAGCTCGCATTCTCGCTCTTTTTCGTCATTGCCGGATTGAATCTTATAGGCGCAATGGCAGGGATAGTTATCGCACCGGTATTCGCTGGTTTATACTGTGCGATTTGCATCGCCCGCCATCTTCCGTTCAGCTTTACATTTACGGGCATTTCGAAAACGCTAAGCTTACTCAAGCCGCTTAGGAATCTGCTCATCCTCCAAGTTGTACTTGCTGTGTTCACTAATGGCGATATACTTTTAGTCAAAGCATTATTCTCTCCAGAAGTTGCCGGCGCGTATTCGTCTGGCATGGTGCTTGGAAAGATTCCGTTATTCGCCTCGAGCGCGCTTGTCGGCGTTTTGTTTCCTTTCGTTGCAGCTTCTTCAACAAACGGGGGAAACACACTCAGACTGCTCTGGAAGGCAATCGGCTATGGATCCATAATCGCAATTGCATGTTCTCTCGCACTCTGCATCTTCGGAAAACCGCTGATTGATCTTTTCTTTGGCGAACGCTACACCTCTTCAATTGGATATCTCCCAGCCGTCTCCGCACTCGCGCTATCGCTAACCCTTGTAACAATCGTCGCGAATTTCGCAGCAGCATCTAATAGGATGGGTTTTTTTAACGCATCTGGCGCAATCGGCGTTGCAGTAAGTGCTGGGTTCATAACAATCTGGCACCCTAATGCAACGTCAGTCATACTTGTCTTGGCATGTATTATTGCAATTATCGCGATTGCTAATCTCATACACATAATGCTACAGGCAAGAAGCAGTGATCAAACGTGGCCCAAAAGGAGGCGACCACTGTGAAAGGAGAACACCCCCATAAGCTCGTTTTTTTCGTCGGCACAGACGCTGAGCTCATCAAGCTGTTTCCCATCCTCCTAAAGATCACCGATCTCGGCCTTGACTACAAGCTCGTCTGTAGCGGGCAAAATGATCTGAATCACAGTTACATCCTGAATCAAATCGTAAAAAAGCCGATCGATCTTGAACTCAGTAGCGAAGACTCTATTGTCAAATCGGCACGCGGCCTGCTGACATGGTTTATCAAGACTAACCGCATTACAGCAACCGCTATCCGAAACTCGATTGCGTATTCGAAAAGCACCGTTTTCATCGTCCATGGCGACACCGTCTCGACCGTCATGGGCGCAATCGCCGCGAAGAAGCTTGGACTCAGACTTGCGCATGTCGAAGCGGGCTTGAGAAGTTTCAACTGGCTCAACCCATTTCCCGAGGAAATCGACCGATCAATCGTCAGCAAACGAGCTAACATTCACTTCGCTCCAGGCGATGCAGCCATGGAAAACCTAAAGAGGGCTGGCGTTAAAGGCCAAATTATCAACACCCACAACAACACGCTTATCGACAGCCTCGCCATTGCTCAGACAATTCCGTGCAAGAATGCAGCTTTGGAGCCGCTAATTGCGCAGCCCCATTCGGTCATGGTAGTGCACCGCCAAGAAAACCTGAATAATCTGAAACTGGTTAGAGAAATGGTGGATATCGCCTGTCAGCCTAGCGACTCGGCATGCGCCTTTATTATGCACGAGCCAACACGCGTGACGCTTCAAGCCATGGGACTTCTCGACAAACTCGAAGCATGTCCAACGGTCACGCTCCTTCCCCGCGTCGAGTATTGCGATTTCATGAAACTCCTTGGATCGTCAGACTATGTACTTACCGACGGGGGAAGCAACCAAGAAGAACTCTCATATATGGGCATCCCCGCGCTCATACTCCGCACGCACACTGAACGTCAGGAAGGTCTCGGCAAAAATGCAACCCTCTACGATGGAAGCGTAGATTCAATCAAGCATTTCCTCAGCACGTATCAGAGCATGCGACGAAACCCCGTTTCTCCTGAGCAATCGCCCTCATCTATCATTGCCGATTCGCTATCAAAACTCGTCGAGGAATAACGATGACGCCCTATTTCAGCATCGTCATGCCGACATACAACTCCGCCGCAACACTCGAAACCGTTCTCGACGCCCTTCGGAATCAGACCATCGACCAATCAGAGTTGGAACTGCTCGTTATCGACGGAGGCTCAACCGACAATACCAGGGTCATCGCCAAACGATATGGAGCAACCGTTATCGAAAACCCTCAACGGCTTCCCGAATACGCAAAGAGCATCGGGTTACAACATGCGTCGGGTAAATTCATAGTGCGCCTCGACTCCGACGAGGAGTTGCTCTACCAAGACCAACTACTCAAGAGGAAAGAACTACTCGAAGCAAACCCTGACGTGCAGGCTTTGCTGGCTGATCGGCTGGTCACACCACAGCATGCTGGAATCGCTACACATTACGTCAATACTCTAGGCGATCCGTTCACGTACTTTTGCTACCGCAGCAAAGGCTCGGTAAGAACCACGTTCGCACATAATATTATCGTCGGGGAAAATGGAGCCGTCAGCAGCATTTTGAGATTCAAGCCAGACGACATCAAACCCATCGGAGACGGCGGATCAACTACGTTAAGCATGGATTTCATCCGCCAGAACTTCTCAGACCGCCTAGGTGACATATCGTTCGCATGCTCGGCATTCGACGCAATCGTGCAACTCACGCAGTGCTGCGCTTGTATCGAGGGTGACAACATACTGCATCATTCGAGCGCGAGTTTTCACCAATATTTGAAGAAACTCGATTTTCGAATCGTCAATAACCTATTCCACAAAGAGGAGAGCGGCTTTTCCTCCCGTGAAGGTAGCAACCCCTTGCTTGCAAAGAGAAAGAAGCTCTTCGTTGCGTACGCTGGCTTCATCCTCCCCGTCGTGTTTGACGCAATACGCCTTGCCGTCGTGCATAAAGACCCGTCCTTCATGCTGCATGTCGTATATGTCTACTACATTGGTTTGAAGACGGCTTTGTATTTGATAAGAAGCCGTCTGGGCCACACTGCCAGCGCACATGAAAGCTACGGACAATAGTCAAGCAGAAAACCGCACTCTGAGAGACTGCGCAAAGTCCCTTGTTCGATTTTAGTGAGTTCGCTAACCACATTGGGTTGTAGCGTACAATATTAGCTTGTGTATATATTGCAGTATGCAACCCTCAGCAAAGGAGAATCACCGCATGTTACACATCGTTCTTCTTTCCGGCGGTTCGGGATCGCGCTTGTGGCCGCTTTCCAACGAAGCCCGTTCGAAGCAGTTCTTGAAGGTGCTGCGAAATTCGAAACACAAGCCCCAGTCGATGGTACAGCGCACGTTCGAGAAGATTCGCAACCTCGACGTCGACTCTAACATCGTCATCGCGACATGCGCCTCTCAGGTTGCATCCATCGAAGCGCAGGTTGACGGATTGTACGACATCGTCGTAGAGCCAGAACGCCGCGACACTGCACCTGCGATCATGCTCGCGGCGGCATTCCTGAAGTACCAGCAGAACGGCGCCGACGACGACACCGTCATCGTCATGCCGATCGACACGTACGCCCAGCAAGACTACTACGACCGCATCCTCGACATAGACGAAACCGTGCAATCGGGGCAATCCGACTTGGTGCTGCTGGGCGTCGAGCCTACATACCCCTCCGCCAAGTACGGATACATCGTGCCCGTCAGCGGCACTTCGACGGTCGAGAAGTTCGTCGAGAAGCCAGAAGAGGCTGCCGCAGCCGAACTGATCAAACGCGGGGCGCTGTGGAACTGCGGTGTGTTCGGCTTCAAGCTCCGTTTCCTCATCGATGTGCTGAGCGGCTACTGCCAGGAAACCACATTCGAAGGCGTACGTGGCGCATTCACCACGCTGCCGAAGAACAGTTTCGACTACGAAGTGGTCGAAAAAGCCGATTCGATTAGCGTCCTGCCGTTCTCGGGCGCATGGAAAGACCTCGGCACGTGGAACACCCTTACCGAAGAAATGGAAGAGACATGCTCGGGTCGGGTCGTATACGACGAGATGTGCGAAAACACGCACGTCGTCAACGAAACCGGCTTGCCCATGGTCGTAGCCGGTCTGCATGACGCCGTCGTGGTCGCAACGCCCGACGGCATACTCGTGTCTGACAAAGAACGTAGTGCGAACATCAAGTCGCTCGTCGCCAAAGCAGCTGAAACGCGACCGATGTACGAGTCGCGCCAATGGGGCGAGTACATCGTCTTGGGGCAGAATTCGTTCAGCTCTTCGAACAAGTCGCTCGAGAAGATGCTCATCGTGAACGCGGGCAAGCAACTGTCGTATCAGCGGCACCAGAAGCGCACCGAGGTCTGGACGATTGTGGAAGGCGAAGGCGAAGTCGTACTCGACGACGAAGTGCAGCCCGTTTCCACCGGTTCGGTCATCGTAATACCGGTACGGCGCAAACACGCCGTGCGCGCCCTCACGCGCCTTCACATCATCGAAGTGCAAATCGGAAGCGAGCTCATCGAAGAGGACATCGAACGGTTCGGCTTCTTCTGGGATAACGAATAAACTGGCAACGCAGCTACTGTATGGGAAGGGAAATGAAATGAAGAAAGCACTCATAACAGGCATCACAGGTCAAGACGGCTCTTACCTTGCAGAATTCCTGCTGGAAAAAGGATACGAGGTTCACGGCCTTATCCGTCGCTCGTCGGTTCACACCACCTCGCGCATCGACCATCTCATCGCTGACGGCAGCATAAAGCTGCATGATGGCGACTTAGCTGACTCGTCTTCAGTTGTGAAAGCGATTGCTGTGATCAGGCCGGATGAGATTTACAACCTGGCCGCCCAATCGCATGTTGGCGTATCGTTCGATGCCGCCGAGTACACCGGAGAAGTCGACGCGCTCGGCGTGCTGCGCATCCTTGAAGCAGTGCGTACGCTCGGTTTGGGCGATACCTGCCGAATCTACCAGGCGTCTACATCCGAGCTATACGGCAAGGTCGAAGCCGTCCCGCAGGACGAGGAAACGCCATTCCATCCCTACTCGCCCTACGCCGTGGCCAAACAGTACGGCTTCTGGATCATGCGCCAGTATCGCGATGCGTTCGGTATGTTCGCGTCGAACGGCATCTTGTTCAACCACGAGTCCGAGCGCCGCGGCGAGACATTCGTCACGCGCAAGATCACGTTGGCTGCAAGCCGCATAGCCGCAGGTATCCAGGACCACCTCGAGCTCGGCAACCTCGACTCTCTGCGTGACTGGGGCTATGCCAAGGACTATGTCGAATGCATGTGGCTCATCCTGCAGCACAGCGAACCCGACGACTTCGTCATCGCTACAGGCGAACAGCACACTGTGCGCGAATTCGTCGAATGGTCATTTGAAGCTGCCGGCATCGAGCTTGATTGGCAAGGCGAAGGCGTCGAGGAAAAGGGCTATGACAAGGCGACAGGCAAGATGCTCGTATGCGTGAACCCCGAATTCTACCGCCCGACAGACGTCGTTAACCTATTGGGCAATCCTGCCAAGGCCAAGAAGCTGCTCGGCTGGGACCCGGCGAAGACCTCCGTGCGCGAACTGTGCTCTATCATGATGAAGCACGACATGCAGCTTGCAGCCCGCGAAGCAGCACTCAAACAGGCGGAAGGCGAATAGCGTGAAGACCGCCCTCATCTTTGGCGCCAGCGGTTTCGTTGGCGCTTACCTTGCGCGCGAGCTCCACGCCAACGGATACAGCGTCGCCGGCACCGACCGGACCGAAAGCTGCGCGGTTGAAGAAGTCGACGAGTACCGTTCGGCTGACATCACCGACGCCGAATCGGTGAAGCAGCTTGTTGCCGACATACGACCTGACGCCATCATCAACCTCGCGGCGATCAGCAGCGTCGGCCAGTCGTGGACCATCCCGCAGCAAACCGTGAACGTGAACGTGCTGGGAGCCATAAACGTATTCGAAGCCGTTAAAGCCGCCGACTACCCCGCGAAGATCCTCCTCATCGGGTCAGGCGAAGAGTATGCCCCGAGCGAAGAGCCTCTCACCGAGGAGTCTCCCGTCTCCGCCTTGAGCCCCTATGGGATTTCGAAGGTCATGCAGGGTCAGTTTTCGGATTTATACGCAAGCAAATTCGGCCTCGACATCGTCCGCACGCGCTCGTTCAATCACACGGGCGTAGGCCAAACGGACACGTTCGTACTCCCGAGCTTCTGCAAGCAGGCGGCGCAAATAGCCGCCACGGGCAAACCGGGCACCATCGAAGTGGGCAATCTCGAAGTCGTACGCGACTTCAGCGATGTGCGCGACATCGCGCGCGCCTACCGTCTGCTCCTCGAAGGCGACTATTCCGGCCAGGTGTTCAACGTTGGCAGCGGCGTAGGCCACTCGCTCAGACAGCTGCTCGACACCATCATCTCGTTTGCAGACGTGGACATTGAAGTGATAGTCGCACCCGAGCGCCTGCGCCCAAGCGATAACCCGGTAAGCGTTTGTGATTATACAAAACTAGCGGTAGCAACTAAATGGCGTCCGGAATACACCGTCAACGATGTATTACAAAACATGTTCGAACACTATCGTGCCGAAAGTGGCAAATAAGCACCTGGGGGGATCATGGGAAAGAAACACATCGTTATATACGCAATTGCAATCAACACACTTCCCTCTTTCGTCTCCAACGAAAGTCTTCTATCGAATCTCTACAAAGCAGGGCATCGAGTGGTCATTTTTTGCCCACGAGGCACTGGGGAGCTTGTTAAAAACTGGCGCGAGAAATACGGAGTTGTTGCAATTGAATACGACAACCTTTCATCAGATTTAATCAGGGCGTTTAACGAAGCTATTAACGCTCATCTTGACTGGAAAGACTACGACATCCTGTTAACCAACGACGCAGATTGCGAGATTACGCCATCAGTCATCGACGACATGCAAGCAGGAATGTACGCATTCGAACGGTACGCTCTCGGATCTCCGCGCATGGATATCCCTGGATGGTTCTTCCTTAAGCAAGATGAAGCGCCATTCGCTTTGGACAATTTGCCTTGCATCACCCGAGTCCCATTCCCGACTAGCTCATGCGTATACCTTAAAAGTCGCCAAATAAAAATGTTTGGCCTTCTTGACGATTCTTACGACTCATTGGAATATGCACTATGGGACTATGCATTGCGCGTCAATGCACGCGGGTTCGATAGCGTCATGCTCAATCACGCCTTTATTTCAATTGACTCTTACTCAAAGCAGCCGATACCACATGACAGCAGCAATGATTGGTACAGGCTAATAGAAGAATACGAGTTTGTGGATCACGCAATTGAGCAGTTTAAGCACACCGGAATTGACCCAATCGATCGGTTTAAAGACATTATCTGCTCAAACGAGAAAACCACGCCGTCCATTCTTCTCGACTATTCAAATATGCCTGCGAACCATTGTGGCTTGACAGAGTACCAAGTGGGACTTCTTTCTTCGTTACAACGCAATTTCGCTGATAAGTACGAAATCCATGTCTTCTCAAACAAAGAGGGGGCTCAATTCCATAACCTTAAGCAGTATTGCGAGCAAATCGTATATGACGAAAGCGATCTCGGCGTATACGACATTGGGCTCTACGCTTTTCAGCCTACTGAGGTTTTTCGCCAAGTAATTGTTGACCGACACTGTGCCCGCATGATTTACACCATGCTGGACACCATCCTCCTCCGTTGCCGCTACATTGACAGTATGAATGTCTATGGAGCCATCGAAGCGGTACGCCTGGGCCTTGAGAATTGTGATGGCATTATTGCAATCAGCGATTATTCAAGACGGGATTATCTTGATTTCTTCCAAGATGACCCCTCCATCCTCAACAAACCTTCTAAACGATTGTATGTCGCATCAAAGTTCGACGCTAGCAGTTCCCAGGTAAACGCAGAAGCACTCGAGAACCTTATTCCGTTTAATGATTATGTCTTAATTGCCGGAAACCCCCTCAATCACAAGGCGCTTAAGGAAGCTGTTGAAGCACTTGACAATAGCGGACGAAACTACGTCGCCTTGGGGTGGAAAGAAAACGGTTTTATATTTCCGAATGTATATGGCCTAAGAAACGGCCGGTTGAGTGACGGAGAGCTAATCGAGCTGTATAGGCAATGTAGGGCCTTCATTTTTCCGAGCGTTTACGAAGGTTTCGGATTACCGATAGTCAATGCTCTCTCTTGCGGAAAAACTGTTATCGCTAATCAAAACGAGTTAAACCACGAACTTAAAGAACACTTGGGTGGCTTTGCCACAAACCTTCTCTTCTTCGATTTGTTTGACGATTTGCCCGATCTAGTTGAGGAGGCGATTTCTACGCCCGAACACAAAGGGGAGTATATCGATTCTTGGGATGTTTTCACTGAAGGCTTTTGCGATTTTGTCGATGAGATAATCGCCAAACCTCTCAATCTCGACACATTGCGCCAACGACATTACACTTATGCTGCGCATTGGGGGCAGATGGACGGCATGCTACGATCTCTGGAGTTCCTTCGAAAGCACTCCACTATTCGGCGCACCATTCTGGAAGAGCTGCATAGGGGAATCTTCGGCAGCCACCCTCGCAGGCTCGATATGTATCGCGCCTGGAAGGAAGCAATTCGCCATTCAGGGCCAACGCCCGATTAATTACTTGCTTCATCGTCGCCGCAATCGTAGATCGGAAGGCACAGTACCTCGCTGTCGACTGCTAACGGCTATCGTATTAACCGTCAAGCCTTGGGAGATTATCCATATACGTTGCCAGCGCCTCTTGCCACGGCCTCATCTCGTCGCCGATGGCTTCACGCAGCCGAGCATTGTCCAAGCTGGAATACGTCGGACGATTCGCTGACTGCGGGAAGCGCTCCTTGTACTCGGCAGACGAGAGCGGCTTCTTTTCGCACGGAACGCCAGCAGAGTCGACGACGGCACTTGCGAAGTCGAACCAACTGCACGTGCCATTATTCGTGCAATGGTATACGCCGTATTTCTCGGTCAACGCCAGCTTCAATATCTCGTAAGCAAGGTCGTTTGCGCTGGTTGGGTTTCCGTATTGGTCAGCCACCACAGAAATCTTGCCGTGTTCGCGCGCGAGTCTCAGCATCGTCTTAGCGAAGTTCTTGCCCACATAGCCGTACAGCCACGCAGTGCGAACGATAAACGACCGCTCACATGCGTCAGCCACTAAAAGCTCACCGGTCATTTTCGTACGTCCATACGCGGATATGGGATGCGGCTTATCCGTTTCGACACGCGGTTCGGGATCATCTCCCGGAAAAACATAATCGGTCGAAATGTGCACGATTTTGCCACCGCAGGCCTCGGCGCCACGAGCCACGTTCTCAGCGCCACGGGCATTCACGCGATACGCCCCCTGCTCGTCGGCTTCACAACCGTCGACGTTCGTGATAGCTGCGCAGTTGACAACAACATCGTAGGGGCCATGCTCTTCGAACCATGTATTGACCGCACGCACGTCAGCGATATCAAGCGTATCGTAGTCGACATAATCGACCTCAGCACCACGATATTCCTCGGGAATTGGGCCGATTTCCGCGGTCATGGTTTCCAGGCAGCGGCGCAGCTCGTTGCCAAGCTGGCCACGCGAGCCCGTAATGAGCAGTCGCATGTTACGCACGCTCCTTGCGGGGAATAATCTTGCCCTCGGCGACTTCCTTCAGATGCTTACCGTACTCACTTTTAGCGTAACGCTCGGCAGCTGCAAGCAAATCATCATGTGCGATCCAACCGTTTTCGTATGCGATTTCCTCCAAGATGGAAACAGGCATGCCCTGGCTGCGCTCAACCACCCGCACGAACTCCGATGCCTCGAATAGGCTTTCCATCGTGCCCGTGTCGAGCCACGCATAACCGCGACCAAGCGTCACCACGTTCAGCGCGCCCGCCTCGAGGTACATTTGGTTCAGCGTCGTAATTTCAAGCTCGCCACGCGCAGAAGGCCTCACTTGCTTCGCGAATTCGCACACGCGCGAATCGTAGAAGTATAGGCCGGTAACGGCATAGCTGCTTTTGGGGTGTTCAGGCTTCTCTTCGATGGAAATGGCATTGTAGTCGGCGTCGAACTCGACCACACCGAAACGCTCCGGATCGTCAACGTGGTAGCCGAACACCGTCGCACCGCCACGCTCTTCCGCGTCGGCCACGGCACGGCGAAGGTGTTTCTTCAGGCCGTTACCGTAAAAGATATTGTCTCCGAGCACGAGCGCACAGCTCTCACCTGCAATGAAGTCTTCGCCTATGAGAAACGCCTGCGCCAAACCATCAGGCGATGGCTGCTCCGCATACGACAGCGACACCCCGAACTGCGACCCATCGTCAAGAAGTCGTTCGAAGTTGGGCAAGTCAGTCGGGGTCGAAATCACGAGGATATCGCGGATGCCCGCCATCATCAGCACCGACAAAGGATAGTAAATCATCGGCTTGTCATACACGGGAAGCAATTGCTTTGACGTGACGGTCGTCAGCGGATACAGCCGCGTGCCGCTGCCTCCTGCCAAGATGATGCCCTTCATGCTATTGCCTTTCAATCTGTTTTACGCCGCAAGAAGCGCTTTGATCTGGTTGACGAGCGCATCCCCATACGCTGCGCTCGTAGCCCATTTGCCACCGAGCGATTCCACGGTCGGAGCACAGCCGCGCGTGACGTAAGTGAACCGAGGGTCTACAACGGCGTTGACGCACGGATCCTTTGACGCGTACGCCTTCAGATGCTGAACTTGTGCGCGCAGGCCCTTCCGCACCGAGTTGGCTCCCCAATCGTTGAAGCTGTTGCCTGGGTTTCCGCCGCCCGTAGCCCCGATACCCGCGAAGTTGCACTGATTCGCCTTCACGTCGCCGCCGAACTGCAACCAACCGGTTTCATGCATGGCCTGCGCGAACACGACTTCGGCACGCACTCCTTCGGCCGTTGCCTCTTCGTAGAGTATTTGGCAGAACTGCTCGATGGTGGTAGCGCCATATTGCGCATATACGCTACTCGGATATGCCTTGCCCGTCGCGTTGTAGCGGCGCACCATCTGGGCGACCGACGTCTGGCTCGTTCCCATGATGAAATAACTACCTGTTACGGAAGCTTCGGTTTCGGAGCCCATGCCGTACCATGCGACCCCTTCGTAACGCCAACCCCACTGGGCAACGCACACGTCGCGCTCGTGAGCGTCGAGCGTGTAGTGGTGATGACCTGACGAGGGCTGGTATAGCCTGTAAAGCGGCGCGCCCTTCGCATCGTCGGAGTACCAGGCAATGCCCTCGTACGTCCAACCCCATTGGGCAACGCACACGTCGCGCTCGTGAGCGTCGAGCGTGTAGTGGTGCAAGCCACTCGAACGGTTATACAAACGGTAAACGGGTTGACTGCCCGTGCTCGGGCAGTGCCAGGCGACACCTTCGTAGCGCCAACCCCAACGGGCTACGCAAACGTCGCGCTCGTAGGCGTCGAGCGTATAGTGGTGCTCGCCGGTTTTCGGCTGATACAGCCGATAGAGCGGCTGGCGTGAAGCGGACGTATCGGAGGCCGCCGTCGTAAGCGACACTTCCGAACCGAACTGGGCTGAACCAGTTATGAGCGTTTCATCCGCGAATGCCGGGGATGGCATAATCCCAAACGCGAAAACAAACGTGAGAATGAGTAGCAAGGGGAACGCTAATAGCACCTTCTTTGCCGCCATGATGATCTCCGTTTCAAGCCCGTTGACAGCAATTAGTCTAGAGATATTGGAGAATGCATTCTACTCCCCGTTTATGCAGTTATAATGCAGAGCCATGACTTCTCAAATAGAAGAACATAGCGGCGTGCAAGCCGAAACGCTCGACACCGCTACCGCTTACGAGCTCGTTCGCAAACGCCGCCCGCGAAACGAGTTCAAGCAAAACATGTTCGTGCTGCGCTCGCTCGTGACGCGCGATTTCAAGCTGAAATACCGCCGTAGCGTACTCGGCATTCTCTGGAGCTTGTTGAACCCCCTGCTCATGATGGTGGTCATGGCTGCCGTGTTCTCGTATATGTTCCGCTTCAACATCGAGAATTTCCCGCTGTACCTGATTCTGGGAACCATCATGTTCGACTTCATGAGGCGCGGAACATCCGAAGCTTTGGAGTCGATTATCAACGCCCAAGCCCTCATCAAGAAGATCCGTATCGAAAAGATGATCTTCCCACTTGAGAAATCGGCCTTTGAGCTGTTGAATTTCGCCATTTCGCTCGTTGCGGCCATAATCGTCATGGTGTATTACCAAATTGCGCCATCAGTTCATGCGCTGTGGGGCCTGCCTTTCCTCATCGTATGCGTTACCGCTTTCACTGCAGGGCTCGGCTTGCTCGTCGCCGCACTCTCAGTGTTTTTCCGCGATATCATCCACTTATGGTCGGTGCTTTTAACCGCCTGGAACTATGCAACGCCCATTTTTTACCCCTATGAGATGCTCGCCGGCTGGATGCAGACGATTATGCAATTCAATCCCATGTACCATTACGTCACGTTCTTCCGCGACATCATGATGTGGAACACGAATCCGGGCGGATTGGAGTGCCTCATATGCTTTGGCATGGCAGCCATAACGCTTCTCGTCGGTTTCATTGTGTTCCGCAAAACCGAGAGCAAATTCATTCTGTATATCTAGGACTAAGATGACTGCAGATCCTACAACGAGAGAGCCGATTGTCGTCATCAACCATGTTTCCATGGTGTTCAATATCGCATCTGAGCAGCTGAACAGCCTGAAGGAGTATTTCCTGGCGCTAATAAAGCGGCAGCTGCACTTCAAACCTTTCCGCGCGCTCGACGATATTGACTTTATTGTCAGCAAAGGCGAACGCTATGGCATCGTCGGCACAAATGGGTCTGGGAAGTCGACGCTGCTAAAAATTGTTGCAGGCGTCTTAGAGCCATCAGAGGGACGTGTTGCCATCGGCGGCACCATTGCACCCCTTATTGAACTTGGCGCTGGATTCGATATGGAGCTGACCGCTCGCGAAAACATCTACTTAAATGGCGCGCTCCTCGGCTACAGCAAGCAATTCATCGAAGAACGATTCGACAGCATCGTCGATTTCGCCGAAGTGCATGATTTTCTCGACATGCCTATGAAAAACTATTCATCGGGCATGATTGCGCGTGTTGCATTTGCTGTTGCAACAGCAACAATCCCAGACATCCTCATAGTCGATGAAGCGCTTTCAGTCGGCGACTTCCTCTTCCAGGAAAAATGCGAAGCGCGCATCAACGAGCTCGTCGAAGAGCACGGCACAACCCTGCTATTCGTTTCGCACAGCATCGATCAGGTGGAGCGCGTCTGCAACAAGGCCGTCTGGATTGAAAAGGGCCACATGCGTATGGTCGGCAATGTCGACGATGTGTGCGAGGCCTATCGCAATATGTAGCTAAAACTATCCTCGGACCTTGTTAAATCCGAGGATAGTTCGCCAGATTAATTCATGCCGTACCAGGACAAGCCCTCGTAGCGCCAGCCCCACTGCGCCACGCACACGTCGCGCTCATGAGCATCCTTCGTATAGTGATGATGGCCGGAGGAAGGCTGATACAGTCGATACAACGGCACGCTGTGCGAATCATCGGAATACCAGGCAATGCCTTCGGATGTCCAACCCCAGCGGCTTATGCACACGCTGCGCTCATAAGCATCGGTCGTGTAGTGATGCAGCCCCGTTTCGCGATTGTACAGGCGGTAAACCGGCGTGGCTGACCTGGACGGGCAATACCAGGCAATGCCCTCGTAACGCCAGCCCCATTGCGCCACGCACACGTCGCGCTCATGGGCGTCGAGCGTATAATGATGCTCGCCTGTTGCAGGCTTGTACAGGCGATACAGTGGCTGCTTGGTGATTGCCGTATCTGGTGTCGGCGTGCTTCCAACCGCCACGCGGCCTTCCTTCTGGCCATACGTCACATAATGGTTGTAGTATGCTTTCCAATCGTTGCCAAATGCCGCCTGCAAATCAGAATACGCTGCCTTATAGTACGTTGGCGAGAAATCGGCCGACCCTTGACGCCCTTCGCTCATGCCGTTTTCAAGGAAGTGCGTGTAATAGCGTTCAAGGTCGTTTCCGTACACTTTCTGCAAGTCGGCATTATGCGACTTGTAATACTCGACATCGAACAGCACGTTACCGCGTTGCCCGGCAGCCATGCCGTTCTTCTTAAAGTAGGCCAACGTGTTAATCTTGCTGCCACCGGTTTGGGTTTTCACATCGGGATAATGCGACGTGTAATAGTCGTAATCGTACACGCCCCAATACAGGCGCGCGATACCATCAGAGGTGTTGTAATAATCAACGATGGCCTGGGCATCAGCCTCACCAAGGCGTTTCAGATTGTCCTCGTTGTTCAGGAACGCCGCATCGCTCGCATTGTCCACAAACGCATGCTCGACGATGATGCCCAAAATGCCTTCGTAACGGGGGCCGTCGATAAGCGTGTAATAATCGCTCAGCGTGCCATCGGGATACGTTTCGCCCGACGTGCAATCGCGCGAATACACGCCGATGTGCGTGGAAAGGCCCAGGGCATTCAGCTTGCTTAAAATCGCCTTGCCGAGCTCGGTGCCCGTGACGTACGTTTCCTGGTAGTACCACGACCCGCTGCGCGGCACGATTACTTCGGAACCCTTGCCGCCACCGGCGTTGTTATGCAGGCTTACCACCAAGTCGGCATTGTGGGCCACGGCGAAGCTCACGCGGTCCTGCAGCGACACGGTTACGTCGCTCGTGCGCGTCATGTACACGGTGACACCCGGCGTCTGCTCGAGCTTGGCCTTGCAATACTGGGCGATTTTCAGATTCACGTCTTTCTCGTTGAAGCCGATGCCCGTCGCGCCGCCTTCGGAACCACCGTGGCCCGGATCGAGCACGATGACGAAGCCGTCGCTGGACTGAGTCGTAAGAGCGCCTTCCTCTGTTGCCTCATACGCCGCCGATGGTCCTTCATTAGGGTCGACGCCAGCAGCGGCCATTGCGGAAGCGATGCTATCGGTCTGAACGTACTCACCATCGGGGCTAATGGTGTACGCTTCGGTTGTCGGCCCTTCTTCATCAGCCATACCAGCGATTTCATCGCTTACCTCGAACGTGTACTCAACGGTATTGTCTTGCGCGAACGGGACGATATGCGCCGCCTCTTCTCCGGCAACGCGATAGCGCAACTCGATGATGGCGTATTCGCCTTGGTCAAGCGTTGATGCATCGATGGCGAACAGAACTGCGCCTTCCACCACATCGCTGTATTCAAACGTCACGACATCGCCAGTTGGACCAACAAGGTCGAGCTCTGCCACATCAGCCACAAGTGCATCATCAGCAAAGCCCACGACAATGTTCTGAACGGAGTCAGCAGGCGCGCTCGGCGATTCGATATACACGAACGCGATTTCCGCCAAATCGGCTTCAACCGCGCCTTCGAAAGCGGCTGCGTTTTCCTCTGCGCCCTCGCCTTCGTTGTCAACGATCTCGTCATCAACGATTTCCTCAACCGCATCTTCCGGGTCTTCGACACCCTCATCTGCAAATGCGGGAAGCGGCATAAGCCCGAACGCCAGCACGAACGACAGGAGGGATAAAAGAACTCGTTTGCTCGCCGCCATACCGATCTCCATTTCAAATTCCGTTGACAGCATCTAACTTTGGCAAAATTGGAGCGATTATTGTACTACCAGGTTGTGCAGTATTTATGCTGAATGAGGCAGGACGTCCCTCGCGATTCATTCCTTTACACGAGTTCGCGAGCGGCTTTGCCGAACGTCTTCGCGTTGCGATACCACAGGTACAGCCATTCGCCCACAGGCGCGCCGCAGGCGTCCTTGTACAGCGCCCACACGAACCAGTAGAAGCTGGAAATGGCGATGTAGCTAAGGCAGTGCGCACGCTCGGCCTCCGTCGGCGTGCGCCCGAAGTACAGCTCGAGCACACGGTCGGCCTCTTCCAAGCCATAGGGGCTGCAGCATACGAACGTGCCCAGGTCGCTCGCGTAATCGGACATGCCAGAGTACTCCCAGTCGATGAGGTACATCTTGCCTTGCGCCACGAGCAAGTTAGGACTATAGAAGTCGTTGTGGCACAAGCACAGTGGCGTGCCGTCGCTTGCGACGCATTTCGCCAGCCCGTCAATCAAATCGTACAGCTCTTTGAAATCGGCGAACGACGCACGGTGCTGCTCGTCGAGCAACCCGACCAGCTCCTGCGCCTTCTCGTACACGTCGAACGACCAACGGGACTCTGCGCCACTCGTATGCAGCGTGCGCGCCATCGATAGCGCCTGGGCGACCTGGTCCCAGTTCCCGTAGTCGAGCTCGGTGCAATCGTGCAGGTAGCGCGATATCTTCCAGCCCTCGTGCGGGTCCTCGTAGATGAACGTGTCGTCGAGACCGAGGTCACGTCCGACCTCCTGCGAGAACGCCTCCGCCTCGCGGCTGATGATCTTGTCGGTGCCAGCACCGGGATGGCGGTACACATACGACTCGCCGCGCACGTCGAACTTGAACGACAGGTTCGTGAGGCCCTGGCTGATGGGGGCGATGCCCGTTATGTCGGCGCGCTTCGCGTCGAGCGTCTTGCAGATGTTGTCGAGGATGCTGGAATCGACGTTCTCGATGAACGATGGGTCGAACTCGCTGAGCTCGGTCAGCGAATCGAACTCGTGCACCACGCCGGCACCGTAAGGGCGCATGACCATCTTCAGCGTGTCGAGGTGCTCGCGGTAGATGTCCTCCCACAGCTTCGGCGCCGTCTCGGGACGGTCGTACTCTTCTTCCAGTATGCGCCTGAACTCCGCGGAGAACGCGCGGTCGAAGTACGCATGCCCCAGCATGCCGAACGCATCCTCGCCGCCGATGCGCACGCCTATGATGCGCTTGCCAGCCCCCGTGTCGAGCAGGTACTCGTTGGTGTGTCCCGGGAAGAACGTCGCCGCGTAATACGCCTGGTACACGTACGGCTCGAACACGTTTTCCGTGAAGTAGTTGTCCGACGAGCAGATGAAGGTGTTGCCGAGCTGCTCACGCACGAGCATGAGCGTGGAGTTGTTGTTGCGGTTGGCGTATTCCTCGTTCACGCGGATCTTCACGCCGAACTTGTCTTCAAGGTAGAAGAACTGCTCCTTCATGTAACCGACGACCAAGGTTATGTCGTCGATGCCGGCTTCCTGCAGCTGCCCGATTTGCCGTTCGATGAGGACCTCGCCCTTCACGCGCAGCAGGCCCTTGGGGCGCTCGTACGAGATGGGCGCGAAGCGCGACGAGATGCCCGCGGCCATGATGATGGCGTTGTCGACCTTGTGCGGCGCGAGCAATTCGAGGCCCTTTTGCGTGATTGCGCCGCTTTCGTCAAGAGCCCCCATTTCCTTGAGCTCGCGCACCGCCGTGTTCACGCTGCCAAGCGAGACGCCAACCCGAATTGCAACGGCCCTCTGCGAGCAGGCTCCGTGAACCGCGGCATCGGACAAGACTCCAAACTGGTTTCGCGTAAGCATTTCCAACTCCAAGCGTTCAATTTCATCAAAGCATGCCTGAAAATTATACGCTATCAAACAGAACTCCCATTCGTCGATAAGGTGCCTGGCACCTTATCGACGAACGATGGCAAGCGCACATGCAGAACGCAAATCCCGACATGCTACAATCCTGCTGCAACGCACCGACGGGAGTTTCCATGCCTTGCAGCTCATTACGCATCCAAATGGTGCTGTACAACGAAAACTTGCCTGCCATCATGCGCACGGTCGCCAGCATTGGCGCTAGCGCGGCGCATTGGCACGACGAGGAAAACGCGCCGATCATCACGCTGAAGATTGGCGACGCCTCCCCTGCGCCCGTTCTCTCGCCTGATGAGCTCGCGAAAATGAAAGAGGTAGCGGGCAATCGCATTGCTGTTGAGTACGTGTTCTTCAACGAAAACACCGGCTACGGCAAGGGGCACAACCTCCTGTCGCAAGGCTCGCAAGACGATTTCCTGCTGTTCATCAACCCCGACATCGTTTTCGCACCTCGTTGCATCAAACGGCTTGTGGAAACAGCGCTGGCTGATCCCTCGGTCGGGCTTGTCGAAGCACGCCAGATGCCAATCGAGAACGCGAAGTGGTTCGATCCCGCTTCGGGAGAGGCTGCTTGGGCATGCGGTGCTTGCCTGCTCGCACGCCGTGAAGCGTTCGAGGCCGCAGAGGGCTTCGATGACGAAACGTTTTTCATGTACTGCGAAGACGTTGATATTTCTTGGGCCGTCCGCAACGCCGGGCACCGCGTCGTGTACCAACCTGCGGCAGCAGCTTTCCACCCCCATCGCCTATCGCCGCGCGGAATCTGGGAAGCAGGCGAAACCGAGCAGTACCACGATGCGCTTGGAAAGCTCTTGCTCGCGCGAAAATGGGGCGATGCAAATCTTGTAAGAACAATGCTTGCTGAATTCACCTGGGACGGCAACCCGCTCCGCAAATCAGCGACGCTTGCTTATAAAAAACTTGAAAAAGCGGGAAAGCTGCCCGACCAGATCGAAGGAGGAAGCGCAGCAGCAACGTTCCGCGGAATCGACCACACTGCTTACCGCTCGCTTCATCACGGCGCAACGGGACTAGGCACAATCAGTTGGGGCCCAGCACCCACCATAGATCGGAGGATTCAGGCAGGCGCACAACCCGCAAACGCGAGCGCGCCGAAGCAGCCATTCCTCAGCGTGGTCATTCCTGCCCAGAAAACACTCAGCGACGAACTTGCCGAAGCGCTCACCTGCTTGGCGGCCCAAAACTCAGCTGATTTCGAGGTGCTTATCGCCCCCGTCGGCAACGGGCAAGCCCACGCAGCGGAGGCGCTTGCACGCGAATTCCCAGAATCGCTAGCGGGCCGCATGCGCACGCTACCGCCCGTCGGAAACCTGCGCGCAGCTATCGATGATGCCTGCATTGCAGCTTGCGGCATGTACATCGCGATCATGGACGAAGGCGACCTTGTATCCGATAACTGGGTCGAGGCTTTCAAAGCGGGCGTAGCCAGCCATCCCGGGTCCGTCATACGATGCCTCGCCGTGCGGCAGTTCTGGAAATGTGGAGAAGCGCCCATTATCGGTGGCCACGCCCTGTTTTGCGCAGACGCCATCGACCCTGCCTACTGCCGCAAAGACGGCGACGAAACGCCCCTACGCCAAACGGCGCCTACCGCTAGCTGGTGTTTCCCCCGCTTCGTCCTCGGCGATCTGGGCATTCAACCGAGCGAGTACGAGGATCCTGGAACCTTCCTCGATCGCATCTCCGATGTATGCACGTTCAGCCGTGTCGAGCACGCCACGGTCCTTCAGCGCATCTGGACCGATGACGACATGCAGCGCATTGGCGCATTCGAAACCACTTCGAGCGCGATTCGCCAAGCCGTCCCCATCGAGGCAAGGGCTGCCCTTCGCTCTCTGCGCCGTAAGCTTTCGGGCGAAGGTCGTATCGCATGACCGTGTTAAGCGCCCTATACCAACTGTTCATCGGACCGCTCGAGCTGTTCTTCGAAGTGCTGTTCGCCCTTGCAAACCGCATCATCGGCAATCCCGGGCTGTCGATCATCGCGCTCAGCCTTGCGATGAACTTCCTGGTGCTGTCCCTGTACCGACGCGCTGACGCCCTGCAAGAGCAGGAGCGCGACCGCGCCGCGAAGATGAAGCCGTGGGTCGACCACATCAAGAAGACCTTCAAGGGCGACGAACGCTTCATGATGCTGCAAACCTACTACCGGCAGAACAACTACAAGTAAACCGATTCGCTTAAAGGCTCGGTATCCCTTCTGCTCGAGATTCCATTCTTCATCGCCGCATACCATTTCCTCTCGAACCTCAGCTTGCTCAACGGAGTGCCATTCGGGCCGATCACCGACCTCGGCGCCCCCGATGGGCTATTGGTCATCGGCAGCGTTTCCATCAACGTGCTGCCTTTGCTCATGACCGCCATCAACGTCGTCTCGGCGGCGATTTACATGAAGGGGTTTCCCCTGCAGGGCAAGGTTCAGATGTACGGTATCGCGGCGATTTTCCTCATCCTCTTATACGGATCGCCTGCGGGTCTGGTGTTCTACTGGACGCTGAACAACGTGTTTTCCCTGGTGAAGAACATCTTCTACAAGCTCAAGAACCCGAAACGCGCTCTTTCCATCCTCGCCTCCCTGGCGGGCATCGCGCTTGCGGTTGTCGTCCTGTTCGTGCATCCGCTCTCAACGGCGGGCCTCCAGGCATTCGCCACCGCCTGTAGCGTGCTTCTGCAAGTCCCCCTTGCGCTGTATCGCTTCAAGCCGGCGAGCAAACGCCAACGTGCCGTCCCGCAAAAGTCTGACGGACGCGCTTTCTTGTATTGCTGCATCTTCCTGACGCTTCTGACCAGCCTGCTCATCCCTTCGGCGGTCGTGAACGCCTCGCCGCTCGAATTCTTTGACGTCAACGCGTTCGAGTCACCGCTCTGGTACGTGCTTAACGCACTGCTCATCGCTGCCGGCACGTTCCTCATCTGGTTCGAGATTTTCTATCACCTAGCATCGCCCTCTGGCAAGCGCACGCTTGAAGTCGCGATCTTCATATTCGCGGGAATCGCAGTCGTCGACTACATGTTCTTCGGGACAGGATACGGTAACCTCTCATCGCTGCTCTAGTTCGATGTCGCGCCCGTCATCACCACGCTCGAAAAGCTCGTGAACCTTGGTGTTCTGACGGTCCTCGGCTTCGCGCTCTATGCGATATGGCGCAAGAACGGCACCGTCGTCCGCGTGGCAGCCATCGCCATGTGCTGGCAGCCGTCGGCATGTCTGCGGCAAACGTTGTGGGAATCAACGCGGAAATAGCCTCGGCCCAATCAGCCATCGAGTCCTCAGCCCAGGAAGAGCCCCGCATTCCGTTGAGCGCAACGGGCAAGAACGTCGTCGTGTTGATGATGGACCGTTCGGCATCGTGCTATTTGCCAGCGCTCATGTACGAGAAACCAGAGTTGCAAGAGATACTCGACGGGTTTACTTACTACCCTAACACCGTCTCATTTGGATCCGCCACCAACGTCGGTGCGCCAGCGCTCTACGGAGGTTACGAGTACACACCTGAGCGCATGAACGAGCGTGCCGACACGCCCTTGAGCGAAAAACACGACGAGGCCTTGAAAGTCATGCCGGTCTTGTTCGACCAGAACGGATACGATGTCACCGTATGCGATCCGAGCTATGCCGGCTATTCCTGGATACCCGACTTGGGAATCTACGACGACTACCCTGACATTAAGGCGTTCGTCACGCAAGACGGACGCTACGACGTGGAAGGGTTCGAGCTGTCGTCGACTTCCGATCAGGAGCATGCCGCATGGATGCGCAATTTCTTCTGCTACAGCATCTTCAAGATCGCGCCACTCGTGTTGCAGCCGGCCCTGTACAACAACGGCGCCTATAATTCCACGAACCTGCCGCCGATTCAAATCCGCGACAGCATCTCGATGAGCACGGGCGTCGAAAGCGGCTTCATGAACTCGTTTGGGGTCCTCGAGCACTTGGAAGACATCACGGAGATCACGCAGTCCGACTCGAGTACGTTCCTCATGATGGCCAATGAGACGACCCACGAGCCCATACTGCTCTCCGAGCCGGACTACATTCCTGCTTGGAAGGTCGACAACACAGAATACGGTGCGACGCGCTTAGTGCGCCAGAAAGTTGACGGCGGCTCTGTCACGCTCGCAAGCGACACCCAAATGATTCATTACCATGCGAACATGGCCGCGTTTTTGAAGTTGGGAGCCTGGCTCGATTACCTGCGCGAGAACGGCGTGTTCGACAACACGCGCATCATCATCGTATCTGATCACGCATGGCCGCTCGGCCAAAACGACGAGATTATCGTCGGCGACGAAGGCTCGGGGGACGTTTGGGACGCATCGGTGTTCAACTGCATGCTGCTTGTAAAGGACTTCGATGCATCCGGACCCCTTCAAACCGACACTGCCTTCATGACCAACGCCGATACTCCGGTCCTTGCCATGCAAGGCCTTATCAATGCGCCCGTCAATCCCTTCACGGGCGCAACCATCGACAGCTCCGACAAGAACGCTCCTGAGCTGCACCTCCAATACGCAACGTACTGGCAGGTTAACGAAAACAACGGCAACACGTTCCTGCCCGGCAACTGGTTCGCGGTGCATGACGACATAACCGTGAACGATAACTGGCGCTTCTTGGGCGAGTACTAGGGATACGCGAGAGGAGGAGCGCGCATGATCGTGAAATACATCGACCCCGGCACCGGCAGCATGCTGTTCACCATCCTGATCGGCGTGCTAAGCGCAGGCGTCTATGCGGCGAGAAACGCCATCGTAAACGCGCGCTTCCTACTCAGCGGCGGTCGCGAGAAAGGTTCTGACGAAACGCATTCCATCGTGATCCTCTCGGAAAGCAGGCGCTACTGGAACGTCTTCGAACCGATTTGCGACGAGTTCGAACGTCGCGGCAAGCCGCTGCTGTTCTACACCGGCTCACCTGACGATCCGGCGCTTAAAAAGACGTACGAGCACGTGAAATGCGAGTTCATCGGCGAGGAGAACCGAGGTTTCGCGAAGATGAACCTGCTTAAAGCCGACATTGTGCTTGCCACGACCCCGGAGCTCGACGTGTACCAGTGGAAACGCTCGCGTGATGTGAAATGGTATGCGCACATCACGCATGCGGTGGGTGACATCACCTTGTACCGCATGTTCGGAACGGACTACTACGACGCGCTGCTGCTAAACGGAGCGCTCCTCGCCGACCAAGCTCGGAAACTCGAGGAAGCTCGGGGATTGCCAGCCAAGGAGCTCATATTGACCGGCTCGACATACATGGACAACCTCACCTGCCAAATCGGCGCTTCTGAGAACCGGCATGTTCGTGGCGACATCCCAACCGTCCTGCTCGCACCGTCGTGGGGGGAAAGCTCGATATTCAATTTGTATGGCGGCTCCATCATCGAGAAGCTGCTCGACACGGGTTACCACATCATCGTGCGCCCACACCCGCAGTCTTTCGTTTCGGAAGCCGACCTGATTTCGCAGATCATGTCAGACTTCCCTTCATCTGACCAACTTGAATGGAACCGTGACAACAACAACTTCGAAGTTCTCGAGAGGTCGGACATCCTCATAAGCGACTATTCAAGCGTCGTTTTCGACTTCGCGCTCGGATTCGACCGGCCGATTATATACACCGAACCGAACCTCGACCTTGCACCATATGACGCATGCTGGCTCGACGAAACCACCTGGACTCTCACCCGACTCCCCATGATCGGCCAAAAACTCGAAATTGACGAGCAAGACCTCAAGGAGCTCATCGACGACTGTCTCGAGAACCCCCGATTCCAACAGGGCCGCGACAGGGTGCGTTCAGAATGCTGGTGTCATCCCGGGGAAGCCGCTTCACGCGTCGTGGACTACCTTTTGGAAAAAAGCCGCGCGCTTCAGGCTGGGCCGAACTAATGCCCCTAAGCCTAGCGACCATGCAACGCGTCGGTTAGCGCGCGAATCGGCCCCATCACCAGATTGCCCAACCGGTACGACTTCGACTGACGTACCGCTTCTGCTTCGCGATGAGCTTCCTGAGCTTCGGGCGTTTGGGTGGCAAGATGCCACGTCAAAGATTCGATCACCCACTCCCTCAAACGTGGGAGGTCGTTATTCGAAGCGGTCACGAGCAACTCGGCGTGGGCTTCGATGGCGTCGGAGAGGGCGCGTTCGCGCAGGGCAAGCTCCTTATGATTGAAGCGGTACCGGTACACGACGTCGGGCACGGCGTAGAACCGCCCAGCGGCGATCATCGCATTCACCAGGAAGACGGGATCTTCGTACCTGAGGAACGCAGGATACGTCACGTCGTTTTCAACGAGGAACGCGCGCTTGAACATGAAACGATGGAAACCGATGTCGCCCTGCCAGTCGGCGTACTCGATGAAACCCTCGGAATCGAAGCTGTAGCACGCCTGATGCCCTTTGAACTTGGTGCGGACCTTGCCGGTTTTCTCGTCGTATTCGCTGAACGACCCACCGACGATGAGCGCATCATGTTCCACGGCAGCCCGGTAAAGGCGCTCGAGCACCTTGTCAGTCGGGTACCAGTCGTCGGCGTCCATGAACATGAGGTAATCGCCCGTCGCCATCGCGATGCCCGCATTGCGCGCCCCCGCAGCACCGCGGCTTTCGTCGAACGAGACCACCTTGAACCGCTCGTCGTCTTGCGCGAACTGCTGGCACATCGCAGCGCTTTCATCGGTTGACGCGTCGTCGAGGCACAATACCTCGATGTCGCGCAGGCTCTGGCATTCGACGCTGGCCAAGCATTCGGCAAGGTACTTGCCCGCATTGTGAACGGGGATGACGACAGTCACGTTTGCCATGAAGCGCTCCTAACGCGAAAGGGAGAAGAACAGGCTATCGCGGTCGCAGTTGGGACTACAGTACGGATCCCCTTCAACGAAAAGACGCGCCCAACGGTGATGCAACAAGCCCTTTTCGGAATAGAAACGCGTGCGGGCCTGCGGAGACACGTCGCGGCCGCGCGAGGTGAACTCGCGGTGGTAGAGCCTCGCCTGAGCACAGTACACGGTCAGGTATCCCGATTCGCGAGCACGAAGGCAGAAGTCGACGTCGTTGTAGGCAACGCAGAATGATTCGTCGTAGCCCCCCACTTCGTCAAAAACGCGCCGGCTCACAAGTTGGCATGCACCCGTAACCGCCAAGTAATCTTGCGTATGATGCGCCCGCCCCATGTAACCGCGATAATCGGCTGGCGCGTTCATGAACACATGCCAGGGCTCCTCGTGAGGACCGACGATGACACCTGCATGTTGAATCGTATTGTCGAGGTGAAGGAGCTTCGCGCCTACAACGCCGACTTCCGGCCTCGCAAAGAACCCAAGCATGCGCTCGATGAAATCGGGGGTTATGACCTCGGTATCGTTGTTCAGGAATAAGAGATATTCGCCTTGTGCTTGGGCTGCGCCGAAATTGACGACCTTGGAATAGTTAAACGGGCCTTCGAATCGAACGACGCGGACATGCTCGTGCGCCCGCTCGATTGTCTCGTAGAATTCGAATGTCGCCGCATCTTCGCTGTTGTTCTCGACAACCACGATTTCGTAATTCGGATACGTCGCTTTTTCGATAATGGATTCGAGGCAGGGCGACAGCACGTCGACATGGTCTTTTGACGGGATGATTATCGAGACGAGCGGCGCGCTTTCAAGCTGGTACGACTCGATATACGTGAAAGCGTCTTGACCGTCTTCAATGTTCACTGCGATGCCCCGACGCTTGAAATGGTCTTCAAGGGCGCGCTTTCCTGCTGTTTGAGCGTATTGCTTACTCGCTGCGTTGGCGCTTGTCGATTCGGCATGTATGCGCCAATGGTAGAGCACACGCGGAATGTGCGCGACGATATCCGTACGTTCGATTGCACGCAGCGTCAGGTCGTAATCTTGCGCCCCTTCCACATACTCGGGAGAAACACCTGCCGTCCGTATGAGCTCTGTCTTGATCATGAGGAAATGAGTGATGTAGTTATGCGTGTACAGCAAATCGCGGTTGAAGTCGGGCTTGAAGTGGGGATGCACGAAACGACCGCCTGGCGTGTACGAGTCCTCGTCGCAGTACAGCACGCCGCATTCGCCAGCGTCGTTGATAGCTGACACATAGCAGAACAGCGCGTCGGGCTCGATGAAGTCATCATGATCGAGAAACGCGATGTAATCACCGCGAGCAGCTTCAATACCCGCATTCGTGTTGCCGACGATTCCTTTGTTCGTTTCCAAGTCGATGACGCGAACGCGCTCATCAGAAACGCCCTGCAGCGCGAAGCGCATTTCTTCGTCCTGTGGGCTGGCGTTCACGAGTACGAGCTCCCATGTTGTATAGCTTTGGGCCAAAACGGAATCTACCATGTCCGCGAGATAACCCTTAGGCGTGTGGTACAGGGGCACAACAATGCTTATGAGCGGCTCGTATTCAAACCGACGCATCGCTTGGCTCGACAATTGCGCTTCTGTGACGCGATGGCCTTTGAACCATGCCGCATACGCGGGATTGTCCCAAGCATTGGCCATAAGGCGCTTCCGTTCGGACAGAAGCTTGTGCATACGTCGGGCGTTGAACACTCTCGTCGCCTCGACATGTTGATGAGAATTGTCGGATACGCGCAAACGAAACGGAACGCTCGCTCGAGCTACGCGCGTCGATGAAATAATCTCCCACTTCGGAGCACCACCTTCGGCGTCCGCGCTGAAAAACGTGCGGCCCAAAACGATCGTGGAAGAATCGACGGGCTCGCCCTGTGCGTCAGAAGTCGCAAACGACAAGTCTGCGCAAACTTCGCCCCCAACGACCGTGCTCGACGAGCGAATGATGAGTTGATCGCCATCTGGAATGCAATCGACAAACCTGACGTCGATACGTTGTTCAACGGGAACGTCTTGCGCGCCATCGGGCTCCCCGTCAATGAGGCGCCTGTACAAGCGCACCGCTGTCGAACGACCCTTTGCCATGGCTTCGCCTATCATCGAACCCCTTCCAACAGCTTGATGTGTTCAAATGATACTACAGCCGAAGATGGGGCACAGGGCACTCTATCGCGCTACCTCATGCCGTACCAGGATATGCCCTCGTAGCGCCAGCCCCACTTGGCCACGCACACGTCGCGCTCGTGGGCGTCCATCGTGTAGTGGTGGTGGCC